>NZ_PVWN01000125.1 GCF_003003885.1 Chlorogloea sp. CCALA 695
ATTAGTTTGAGCGCAGCGACCGCTCTGTTGTATGCCATCCTTGTCGCATCAGCCGACTTGCCTAGTTCAGCACCAATTGCTGCAAACTTCATCCCCTCATTCCGCTTCAATACTATTTGTTGCGCCGTTTCGCTCAGTTGTGCCGTTGCCCCGTGCAGTTTTTCTACACATTGGTGAAGTTGCTCTTCTTCATAAGGGTCTTGCAGTTCTTCCTCGTAAACAAGCGCCGTATTACTAGCCGTTAGCTTTTCCATCCTGGCTACTTGACCTTGTTCCTTGCGTAATACAGTCCCCAAAGCGCCTCGCACACAATGATAAGCCCATGATGCGAGGGCATTGCCAGATGTCAAGTCAAACGTCGAGATCGCCTTTTGGAAACCCTCAAGCGCTGCTGAGTAAGCATCGCTGGGATCTAAACTAGAAATCGATTTGATTTGCTTCCAAATCCATCTGTTATATCGTTTAAGAAGTTCAGCAAAAGCGCGATCTCCTAAGCGCTTTTCAATCCCAGTTAACGCTTCCTTATTTGGAGCAAGAAGCATTCTTTGACAGATTTCAATTAAGTTTTGTTCGTTTTGGACTGGAATAGCACTGTAATTAGCCATACAACATTTCCCCAGTGTTACTGTTGATTAGCACAATACTTTTGCGTTCGCAAACAGATATTTCGTCGGTGCGGTGCAGAGATTTAAAGATTGGAAGCGCTGGCTATGGGAAAACTTTAATTTTTTACCTTTTACCCAGTTAATAAGTTGATTTTTCTGAGCGTGTAATACATTAGATGGAGAGAGGTGTGGATTCTGGCATACTGCTTGAAATTTATTACTAACAATGTCAGCACTAAAAAAATCGACCTTTACTCCTACTACATTGTTAATGATGATCCCGTTGCCATCCCAGTGCTTGCAAGAAAGAGATAGCGACCGTCTCATCCCCCCTAACTACAGCTTCTTCAACTACATCAAGAGCGCGGGACATCAAACTTTTAAGCCTAGTAACTGAATCTGACCACGCCGCAGCGCGAAGGGCATTTATTGCCACGATGAACGCAGCTTGACTTTGCCACTGACCAACAATCGCGCTATCTACACCTATTAATGCCGCTACTTCTGCATCACTTTTTCCTATTAGCAAAAGCTCTATAGCGTAGTGTTGCTTAAGACTAAGAATTGCAGAATTAGCATCTTGCCAATCTGTATCCCTTGGTGAATTTTTCATCAATTTGAAGGATTATTTGTCAGTATTACATCAAAAACACTCACCCCCTAAAGGGCAATCTAGCAGTTACCAAAGTTAGTAATGCAACCAGAAATTAGGAGGGCAAAAGCCTCCTTACAAGGGTTTTAGTACCCAAGTTTAATTTAGATTGTATGAACCCAAAAGCTACTGCCGTCAGCACGGCACTAAATAATTAGCGCTTGCTCAATTAAAAAATATTAATTTTTAGAAGGCGGTAGTTGTAGCAGCGATTTATTAGCTACAAGTTCATCTTATAGGATCTGATTTACCTGTCAAGCCAAATAACACATCAAATATTAACAATTGTTACGGACAAATTTCAATTTTAAAAACCGAATTTTCAAATATTACAAATATCATTTTCTCTGACTTTAGAATAAGCTTGTTTTGATACTGAATCAGATATACAGCAGGAAGCAGTATTAGTATCAAATTAGAGCAGTCAGCTTATCAACTTTGATAGTAATAGTGCTTAAAGTATTAGTTTTTTAATAAAAATTAAGCCCAATTGTTTAATAAACAAGGAGCTACTTATCACTCATAAAAATATCCAAACGAAAGCCTAGTCGTCAAAGTACAACTAAAAATTTCATGAAAACTAGAGTTACATCAGGACTATAACTCTATTACTACTTCAATCGAGTCACTTTTAATTATCGCTACTTTTGAATGCCTAATTGCCACCTTTGAGTTAGTAGCATTTTAGCTCTTTTGGCTAAAAGATTTGACTTATTAATTAAAACTTTCAGCGCTTCATCTTCCATTGCTCCTAGAATTTGAGAATTCATGTCTTCTACAGTATTGATGAAATTTGTACAGGTTTTGATAGCTTCAACAGGCATAGCATTAAGCGGATTTCCCTCTGGGCAGCGCTCATTTAACTGGGTAGGCAGTAAGCCCAACTGTTTTGCTCGTTCTCTTAGTTGCTCAAAACTAATCTCTCCATCAAGGGGTTCTGTGTACTCTAATTTCTGTTGAATATGAGGAAGCAACACTTCGTTAACAGTTTCCGCCGGAACATCAACTGTCATTTGCTCAGGTAAAAGACTACGCTTGCCTATTTTTTTATGTTGAGCAATAATTGATTTAGCTGCCGAGTAGTTAATAATTTCACCTTGCGTTGCTCGTTGTAGAGCTTCTTGCCTTGCTGCTATTGAAGTATTACTAGAGGCGAGAAGATAAAGAGCAGAGCTAGCAATCTTCAAATCAGTAAAGTTTCCCCTTTTAAACTGCCGTGCCACTTGCATGAACCTTTGAGCGGCTGATTTACTCCAGTTAAACTCAGTATTGAGCCACATCACAAAGCGACCATGACCTAGTTTTTCTTTAACTTCAATTAGCTTTTGCCCAATATCAAAAATATCCTGGGCAGAGCGGTGAATAAGGCTTTTAATCTCGCTAGTGCGTTGTTGAACAACAATTTTGATCTCTGGCTCTAACATCGTATAGTTATACTCTGATAATTCATCAGATAGTTTGCTGAAACTCATGTGTATTGCTCCTCAAAGGCAATTGGGTAAAACAAATTAGTAAAATTATCGATCTCTCTAACATCAGTAAAAATGCTCAATCCGGTTCAAAGTTCAATGTTTCTGCTGATGAAATCTCTACAACTCTTATCGACCTGCTCCGCCACTATTGGCTTAGACCTTAACTCAACTACTGTTTTCTTAATGACTGTCTAATACTTTTAGGTACAAAGCAGCCATTGATCAGCAGTCTAATTCGCAAGCGCTCGTTACACTTCCTCAGTCTAACTTAAAGTTGCAACGTTGCAACGTTGCACTTTTACGCCAGTGTAATCCTGTTAATGCGACAATTATTCCTCAAGTTATTTATCTGTTAAACTAGGTGGCGAAAAAAGACGACCCTAATTACGAGCAAATCCGAGCGCACGTACCACGTAACTTAGCACGGCGGTTTAAGCAATACTGCTTAGACGAAGACATTGACTACAGCGAAGGGTTAGAGGAAGTCTTAGCATTTTTCTTTACCGCTTTAGATGGAGCTAACAAGAACCCTCTCAAAAAGCCGCGTTGAGAACCAATTTAGCAGGCTTAATATTTCTACTAATTGCGATTGATAGCATCCGTAGTACGCAAGCTTTTTTTTCCTATTCGTCCTCGTATTTAGCATTGTCTTTGCTTGAACATCACTGAAAGTTTTAGCTGACATAAGGCACATACCCTCCTGGTAAGACGTTTATAAACTGGCGAGGAGCAGTAAAGCCGTCACAGCACTTTTATCCTCTCTCTAAGCTTGCTTTTATTACAGGCTTAAAAAGAAATTAAAACTTGTTTGAACAATTGTCAACCCCAAGAAAACTTTGCTACTAAACTTAGTAATTATCAAAATATTCATAGTTTTATTTACTACGAGAAACTAGATAATACATTGCTTTTCATACTAATTAATCTAGCTTAGAAAGTAAGCATAGCAAGCAATGTATAAATAGACAAAGCTTGCTAGTTCATAAAATGGCTTAATTTAAAAATTACGGTACTTCATAAAATAGTAATCAGCTAATTCTTTAAATAATCAGGTTTGATAACTGATATGATGCTAACAGATTGTTTAGGGGTAAAAAGCTTGGTACTTCATAAAATCACTTAAAGTCAAAACCTCACAAGCTCAGAAATATTTTTCTAATAGCAGTTAGCTGAAACTCGCTGTCCGTAAGGCGTGTGAGTATTAGTTACAGGATGTAACTCAGAAATACCGTTACTAGGATAAATTTAATAGAGCATTAGTTTCATATCTGACCTCAAACAGCGACGCAATTAACCTTAAAAACGAT
>NZ_PVWN01000055.1 GCF_003003885.1 Chlorogloea sp. CCALA 695
CCATCTCCAATTAACAACGAGTGCTAGTTTAGTTAATTTCTCCCTGCTTTGTGTAATTAATTGTGTCTACCTACTTACTAACATCTTTTGAATCTAGTCCTTATGCCGTATTCCAGCAGCCTCACGGATGAAGAATGGGCAATCCTTGAACCCCTGTTGCTCCAGCTATTACCCAAAAAGAAGCGGACACGCCCTTCTAACTGGACAAAGCGAGAGATCGTTGATGGCATCCTCTATCAACTCAAGAATGGATGCCACTGGTGTGACTTACCCAAAGACTTGCCTCCCTACTCAACTGTCTATTGGCACTACAAGCAGTGGCGAACCGCAGGAGTAATTGAAGAACTGATGCACACCTTACATCAACAAGCACGACAACAGGTGAAAAAAAGCCGAAATGGACGACCTTAATCATTATTGACTCGCAAGCAGTGAAGAATACTTGCAATGCAAGTGTAGAGTCAAAAGGATACTGTTTTTACAAATCAACCAATGGCATCAAAAGGCATCTCGCCGTTGATACGCTTGGCTTTCCCTTCTTTACTCATTGCACCAAAGCTAACGTTTCCGATGATGTGGAACTGATTGAGATGTTGACACTTCACATCGACTACTTCAAGTCAAAACCCGTTAATATTCCCAAAATCACCATCTTGCTAGACCACGGGTATCACATTGACTATTTGATTGAGGAGTTGGAGCAGATGTATCCCCAGATCATGACGAAAATCAGGTTTGAGCTTTCAACTAAACCCTCAAAACAGGAGAAGGCGGCGCAAGGGAAATCGGGCTTTGTCCCGGCGGTTGCTCGATGGGTGATTGAGCGGTCGAATGCTTGGATGGAGCGGTGTAAGAGTCTGGTTAAGAACTTTGAGCGAACGCTGTCTCATGCCACGACCAAGATCAACCTCTGCTTTGTCCGGCTAATGCTCAAGCGGCTTGCAGCCTCCTCTTAAGATATCAAATGGGTTCTATAGCGATTCTCCAAGATTGAGAGAACACGCCCTAATTCTGTTACTCCAAAATGATGGTAAGACCTACGAAGAGATTGCTATTTTCATTAGTTGTAGATATCGAACGGTAGCGCACTGGTGTGTGCATGGAGATGCGGATAATTTAGATAGTTTAAAAGATAAAAGAGAGCAAGGTAACTACCGAAAAGCTACAGAGCAATATATTGAACTATTACTAGAAACTGTTGAACTCCCGCCGAAGGAATTAGGTTATGAATTTGGCAGATGGACGGGGGAAAGATTATCGACTTGTCTAGAACAACAGACAGGAATTAAGTTTAGTAGCAAACAAATTAGTCGAATATTGCAAAAAAAAACTACGTTTATATCTGGGCAAAGTACAGCCTAAAGTCTAAGCAAAATCCGGCAGAAAGAATGATATTTTGGGAGAAAGTAGAAACTTATCTAAAAGCTGGAGTTGTAGCACCAGAGGGTTTTCAGGTATGGTTTTGGGACGAGACTGGTTTCAGTTTAAGGGTAATACGACGTAAGGGCTGGACACTTCGAGGAAAGAGACAAAAAGTGACAGGTATTCGTAGCCGAGGGCGAATAAATGTGATGAGTGGGCTACGTTATCATGATAGAAAAAACTTGAGCTTTTTTGTAGATAATGGTAATGGAGAGAGTTTTTTTGAGTCTTTAGAGAAGCTACTAGGGGTAAACCTAGCGAAGCTACTGTAAGGGGCAAGATAACTCAAAATATTGACTGTGTAAAGGTTCCAGAACTTGAAAACTAAGCTTTCACAAAAGCTCAGGTATTATAGGACTCAAGTGCAAACGGCAAAATGGACGCAATCGCATCAAGCAGATAAATCGTTATAAGCCAGTCTCCGTGAGTTCTTTCACGATTGGTTAACGCTCCACACGTGCGGCAGCCTCAATTACTGAAAGCGGCAAAATCTCCGATATTGCCCCTCATAGCAGCTTCGCTATATCTACCCCGAGTAGGGCGGAAGATACCAAGTATGAATGGCTTTCAACGTTTTACAGAAGAAGCGTTTTGCCGCCAAAGCGTCTCGCTTCGCTATGAGCAGAAAGTCTAGGGTGTTTCCTTGTGAATCTACTGCCTGATACAGATACAAATACCTGTCTTTCCCTTTGACCTTAATGTATGTCTCATCAACGCGCCAAGAGTCATTGATTGGCTTCAGGTAAAGTCGGCTGCGTTTGTCTATTTCTGGACTATACTCCTGTACCCAACGGTAAATTGTTGTGTGATGAATTGTCCACCCTCTGTCGCTTACCATTTCCAGGCATCTTGTGGGAAGAATAATTCTCCCCGCAAGATGCCGTACTACTTGTCGAGAGGAGAAGGGATAACTAAGATACCAACGCACGCCTAGTAAAATGACTTCGGGCTGATAGTGCCTCTACTTAAACGGGGAAAATGAATTCATTAGAGGCAGGCAAAATTATTTTTTCTAGCGGGATTATTTCAGACTACCATTTTTTGCAATATAACCTGGCTAACCGCTTTTATCTCGATTTAGTCTAAATTCCAGTATCCTAGTTATTATGGTGCTATTGTAAATATCGATTACTCATTTCCCGATGTTAAATAACAAATTTTTGTCCCTTGAGTAAAGTCAAATGAAGACAGTATTTGGTAGGTGGAAGAAACTCCTGGCGATCGCGGCGATGACTTTACTTGTTCTTGTCAGTATTAGCCTACTCATCCCGGAAGTTTCAGTAGTCGGAGTACCAATTTTTGGATTTCACGACATTTACGATCCTCAAAATCCAAATGAAAGACAGCTACAGCGAGAACAATTTGGACTAGAGTATCCCAAGCAAGACTTAGAAAACTTCTTAGATTATTTAGCGCGGGAGAACTATTGGACTCTCACTGCTCAAGAACTTTATCAATATTTTATAGCCAGTCTCAAACAGCCGCTCCCATTTAAACATCAGAACCAAAAGCCAGTTGTGCTCGCTTTTGATGATGGCTACAAGAGTATGTATACCAAGTTACTCCCAATTCTAGAAAACCTTGAAAGCAAGTATAAGCGAAAAATTAAGGTAATCTTATTTGTTAACTCTGGCTATATGGGTAAGCGCGGAATATTTTTAGAGCATGCGAGTTGCGAAGAATTGAGAGAAGGATTTAGAAAAGAATTTTTTGACATTCAATCTCACACAGTAAATCATAAAAAATTGCCAACTCTTTCTACTCAAGATTTGAACCATGAACTTTCTGAAGATCAAGTTACATTAAGAAAGTGTATTGGAACCTTAGATCGAAATAAAACAGTTGCTCTTCATGTAGCCTACCCGTTTGGTGCTGATAACGAGCAGGTTGATCAAGCTGCTGCTCAATACTTTTTATCAGGATACTTATACAATGATGCAATCTTTCGGTTGGGGCAAAATCTAAAGTCTAAATTAGGTGGTGGAATTAACAGGTATAGAATCCCACGCTTGACTATTGACTCACTTATTTCCGTCGAAAAACTGAAAAATATGGCAGATGGTTCGGCACGCTTTGAATCACTTTTTTTGAAGGAAACTGAAGCTGAATTGCATCTTAAAGCTCAAGACGGAGGGGCTAATTCCCAACACTAAGGAGATAAATCAATGGATGAGCTAAATGTTCAAAAAGAATCAATGAGCAATAATCTAGCACAAAGCTTGCTCACTTTAGCGGAAGTTATAGAACCATTACCCAAGAGGTTAAAGGAGTTGCAGCTAGAGATAAAGGGGAAGCCAGAACCGAATCCAGATTTTACCCCACCTTTAGATGAATTAAATACTAATTTGAGTCAACTGGCTCCTTTAGAATCAACCCTAGTAATTTTAGTTGAAAGAATTGCTAGTCTGGAAAAAATGGTTAATACCCAAACAGAGCAAATCCAAATAATTAATCAGGCGATCGCTCATCCAACGCAGAACTTAAATACATTTAAACATCCTCCGCTGATACCTGTAATCCTAGTTGCAGCGATAGTGGGAGCAGTAATCACTTACGAACTGATTCAATTTTTCCCCAGCCAGAGCGGAATATTGAGCCGGATCTATAGTAGAGTAAACGATATCCAAATCATCCTGCAAAAAACTACAAAACCTACTCGCTAACACCCACTAGAAGCCCAGAGTAAACCTACCTAAATTTTATGCTAAACAAGATGTGGTTTTATAGAATAAATACTCTGATTTTTACATTTTTGCTTTTTAAGAGTTTTAAAGTTATTTTAGCTTAAATATACGTGTTTGTCATTATTTAGCTAGATTAAAGTATGAAAATCATAAAGTATAATCAAAGCCAAAGTCAAAAAGAATTGTCCTACGAAATACTGCCAGCATCTTCAACTATGATTGGAGTTTGTGTAACAGTTATTACACTTGTAAAAATAACCAATTTTGCAACGAAAACTTATGCAGAAGAGCTTCTTGCTTTTGATGCATTTTTATTCATTTCTGCTGGCTTTCTATCGTATATTTCAATAAGCAGAACCAATAATATAAAAATTGAATTGATAGCAGACATTTCATTCCTTCTTGGTATGTTTATTATGGTAATAGTTGGCGTATTACTATTGAACTTAGAGTGAATTTAGAGGAAATGCATCTAAACCTTCAGACTCATGGCACAAAAAGTAAGTGAAAGTAAAGATACGTCCGCAGCTCCAAAAAAACGTGCTGATGCATTAGATGCGCTACGAGGATTTGCAATTTTAGCGATGGTCTTATCAGGTGTTATACCCCGTAATACTTTGCCCGCCTGGATGTATCATGCTCAACTACCACCACCTACTCACGCATTCAATCCTAATATACCTGGATTAACTTGGGTCGATGTTGTCTTTCCCTTATTCTTGTTTTCAATGGGAGCAGCTATCCCACTGGCGCTATCTCGTCGCCTCGCAACAGGATGGAATACAAAAAGAATTTTTTTATTTATTCTGCAAAGAGGATTCCTGTTAGGATTATTAGCCCTATTCCTTCAGCATATTCGACCGTTGACAATCAATCCGAACCCAACACCACAAACATTATGGATTGCCTTGTTTGGATTTTTTGTGATCTTTTTCATGTTCTTACGTTTGCCAGGCTCTTGGTCTCCCTGGGTGCGCGAAATAACAATGCTCGTTGTCTGGAGTATCGGCATTCTCTACATTCTTCAACTACATTATTCGGACGGGAGCGGATTTTCTCTTAATCGCAGCGATATTATCCTGGTTGTTCTTGCCAATATGGTAGTTTTTGGCTCAATCATTTGGTTGTTTACCCGCTCCAACTTGTGGTTACGCATTGGACTATTGAGCTTATTACTAGCTTTGCGATTGTCCTCTACTACTGATGGATGGATTGAATCAATTTGGGCATCATCTCCTATACCCTGGATTTTCAGATTTGATTATTTAAAGTATTTGTTTATTGTCATTCCCGGTACTATCATTGGCGATTTAATTAGCTCGTGGCTACAGTCTTCCTCCCTAGAAAATACAAGCAAAGATACCTGGAAAACGTTTCGTTTTTTCAGTATTACAGTCTTGATGTTAATACTTAATTTTATTCTGCTGACTGGATTACAAGCTAGATGGATATGGCAGACAACGTTACTTGTTATGGTCCTTAGTTTATTCGGATTACTTTTATTCAACAAGCCTAACAATGCAACGGAAAAATTACTCAGCCGTCTTTACCATTGGGGATTTTATTGGTTAGTTCTTGGTTTACTAATTGAGCCTTATGAAAATGGTATAAAGAAAGATTCGTCGACCTTAAGTTACTATTTTGTTACGACTGGAATGGCTATTTTGCTATTAATTGCTTTGACAATAATTATAGATATATTTTCTCAGAAGGTCTGGTTACAACTTTTAATTGATAATGGACTAAACCCGATGATTGCCTACATGGGATTTGCTAATTTACTCGGGCCAATTTTAGTCCTAACTGGATGGAACCCCCTCATTTTAGAGATGACTTCTACTCCAGAAAAGGGATTTCTTAGAGGGTTAGTGTATACGTTGACTCTTGGCTGCATTGTAAGCTTTTTTTCTAGGTTTAAACTGTTTTTAAAAACTTAAAACCATATTAATTGAGAATCAGGTTTGTGTTGCCAAGATCTGCTGAAAAAATATAGATATGTCCTTGATTTTCCACTGTAAATTTTTTGTTGGTTAGGTAGCTTGGGGCGGTAGCCATAAGTGCTGCCACTGACCGTTGAATTTAGCTACCTTGAGTAGACACAGAGCTTTACTACCTAAAGGTCGCCAACTCATTTCCTTATTCTTTTGCCACTGTCCAACTGTTAAATCTACTCCCTTTAGTACCCGCTCACTCCCAATATTCTTACCCATTTGATTGCAGTGGTTATAGTTAATAATTTTTTGTTGATGTTTCTTTAAATAGCCAATCAACTCCCGCCACTTGTCTTGATTTTTGATGCTCACTTGATGTTTTGAAAACTCTAGGGCAATAGCAGCCTTGCCCTGCCATAATTGAGGAACAATAAACTTTAAATGTTTTGATTTTTCTAGCTTATTGATAGCAATCATTAACATCTGTTCGCGTAGTTTCTTATACAAGTGATACCAATCTGATATCTGACTTTTCACAGGATGTGGAAAAAGGGTTATGGTTAGGAAACGAGGTTGTGTTGCAAGAAATAGTAAGCTGAAATATTTCCACTAGAGAAAATAATTCTGCCTGTCTCTGACGAATTCTAAATCCCCCTTCAAGTGGCGGCACTATCAGTCCGAAATCATCCTGCGTTGTATGCGTTGGTATTTTAGTTATCCGCTTTCAAGACCGCCAAGTAGTGCGGCATTTTCGGGAAGAAGGATTCTCCCCGAAAGATGCCTAAAAATGGTAAACGGAAGGGGAATGGAAGTAGACCATACAACGATTTACCGTTGGGTACAGGAATATAGCCTAGAAATAGATTGGCGCTTGAGGTCACACTTGCGTTAAACAAATGACTCGTGGCGGGTAAACGAAACATATATTTTAGTCAAAGGCAAACAGAAATATTTATACTGAGCCGTAGATTCACAAGGAAACACCCTAGACTTTCTGCTCACAGCGAAGCAAGATGCAAAAGCGGCAAAACGGTTTTTCCGTAAGACATTGAGAGCTATTTATAGGGGTAAACCTAGCGAAGCTGCTACGAGGGGCAACATCGGAAATTTTGCAGCTTTCAGTAATTGAGGCTGTCGCACGTATGGAGTGCTAACCAATCATGAAACAACTACGGAGACTGGCTTATAACAATTACCTGCTTAATACGATTACATTAATTTTGCCGTTTGTACCTAAGTCTTATAATACAGAGTACCTTTGTGAAGGCTCAGTTTTTAAGTTCTGTAACCTTTATCCAATCGATGTTTCAAGTTAAGTTGCCCCTCACAGCAGCTTCGCTAGGTTTACCCCAAATTGATGAAATTACCCTACCACAAAGAGGTTGAATAATAAAGTAACCCTTCTTACATCAATAGACTTTATCCTAAATATCGCGCAACAGATTTTGATAGGTTTTTGCGCCATAGCTCTCTAATTCTCGCTCGATCGCGTTTCGATAGGTATCGACGACATGATTCGGCAAGACATCCCCATTTTGGGAAAGAAACGCCCATTCCTGCCCAATATGCACATAGGTACCGTCTAATTTCGTGGGTGGCACAAGCGGAATCGTATCAGCCAAATTGACGACTCGATAACTGTTCGGAATCAGGCGACTATGCAACTCAGCAAACGCTGGATCTCCAACTCGCGGACTCGCATAGCTATAAAGTTGAAGCTGCGATCGCAGGCGAGGCACCTTCAAGGCAATCTCGATCGCCGCTAAGATGGCAAGTGGTCCGCCCAAACTATGTCCACCAATAAAACAAGGACGCGATGGATTTAATTGTTGGGCAACGGTCGTCGGTAGGGGCGTTAGGATTTGCTGATAAACATCCCAAAAACCTTGATGAATTTTGCCATAAGACTGTTTAGCGTCGGCACCCGGATAATCGCGTTGCAGCGCAGTCAAATCGTCAATCCACTCTACAGTTCGCTGGGTTCCCCGGAACACGATTAAGCTATCGGTGTCTGAACTTAAGACAAATCCAAAGAAAACTGGGATTTTGCGCTTGAGCTTCACTGCCTCTCGAAGCGTCTTTTGAACCGTCGCTTCCGTGTATTCAACTTGCTGGTATACTGGATCTAAGGCGACAGGCACATTTACATCGACGGTTTCTTCAATTTCCTCTTCTACTCCCTTAAAGACAGCAATCAATCGGTAGCGATCAAGGTTAGACCGATAGGCAGGCAGCGAGGTCAATGTGCCATCGTAGGCAGGATCAATTTTGCCCTTCAGGTATTGTTGTGTGGCTAACTTGCTGCACTCGATCAGTAATTTGGAATGCTTGCGGCTATAGGGAATTTTCGGCGATGTCAGACGTAAAGCAGCGTTAATCTTGCGAAGTTCTTTGGCAGTGGTGACATCTTGTTGAAACGCCTGCTGAAGCAAGCTATCTGGATTGCGTTGTGCTTCTGCCAACGTTTCTAGCTCCGCCTGCCGCTGGCGATCGCGTTGATTGCCCCAGTAGTCTGCTGTGAGCGATGCGGTCACTCCAGCCGTAACACCCGCGAATAAGACTTGTCGGCGCTTGAACTTAACCATGATCAGGTCTCCGGTTTCGAGGTTGAGCGGGTTGCTGCGATCTTCTAAATACAAGGTGATCCAGCCGTTTACTCCCAAAGTAAAACTGATTCGTGACCTGTCCTTGTGCCCAGGTGAGCGTTGCAAAGGCAGCTGCCCGCGCCAAGCTGTCTACAAACGGCACAAATAGCCCAATCACAAGCATCGTTAACCACGCCATTAGCGCGATCGCCAAGCAACCCAAACTACCGAACCAATTGCTAATGATCGCTAAGATATCATGTCCTTTCGGAAATCCCCACAGCGCACGGATATGCCGCCTCATCTTGATAATCAAAATCAGCACAGCGAGAATTTGAAGCAGGAACAATCTTGGAATGGGAATTAGCCCAATCACAGAGGCTCCCAAAGCATAGTCTAGAATAATGTTACGAACCTTGCAGTTATGCTGAGCCACGATTTGAATGCCAGCTATAAGCGATTCGTAGAAAGAATCCTCTAAATTCGGATTGGACGATTCTCTGAAAAACCTGGTTAAGTCTTCTTGCCTGTCCTCTGTCATCGTTTCAACTATTTCCGCAAATGTTATATAGGTGCTGATATGCTAGTCTTTAACTAGGGAAATAGTAGCATCAACTGTATAAAGAGTAGCGATGATTACACAAGTATTGCATTGTCCTTACTGTCAGGGAGTAGATATTGTGAAGAATGGCAAAACTTCTCAAGGAAAGCAACGCTACCAATGCCCTTGAAAAGCCTTGTAGTGGTCGAACATTTCTTTCAGATTATTCTTATTCAGGTCAGTCTAGAAAAGTAAAAGAACAGATTGTAGACATGGCACTTAATGGCAGTGGTATTGGAGATACAGCGAGAGTATTGCATATTAGTAATAGCACTGTGATCAAAGAGTTAAAAAAAAGAAACCGCAACTGCAACAAGTAAATTTATTAGTGTTAAAACAACTGAACTGCGAATCAGTCGTTGTTGATATTTGCCTAGTTAGACTAGATGAAGCAGAATTAAAGAGAGAGTCTGAGTTAGATGAAATGTGGAGCTTTGTGGGAAATAAAGCTCATCAAAGGTGGTTGTGGCACGCAATTGAGCGCAGGAGCGGCAAAATTTTAGCTTACGTCTTTGGCGCTCGTTCTGGTGGAGCTTTTCTTCAGTTAAAAGCACTTTTGATACCTTTTGGGGTTAGCCGCTTTTACACTGATGACTGGGGGGCATATAAACGTCATCTAGATACATCGAATCATGAAATTGGTAAGCAAAATACCCAAAAAATAGAAAACAAGCATCTAAATTTACGAACACGAATTAAACGTTTAGCACGGAGAACAATTTGTTTTTCCAAGACGGTTTTCATGCATGATCTTGTAATTGGACTGTTCATTAACCGCTATGAGTTTGGCTTGTCAATTTAATGCTTTATCAACACCTATACAACATCTCCGATAATTGAACCTAAAAAATAATGCCCATAGCTTTCAATAGCTATTCGTTCATGGGTTGGTTCAAAGTCGTTAAGGAATTTGTCTGCTAAATCTTCCAAAAGTTCTTGAACCTGTTTGGTTTGCCATTTGTACTCCCTCTGGTAATAATCAATGGAGTATTTATTTCCGCTCAGAAGTTGACGAATTGTTTTAGCCTCACCAAGAATTTCTCTCACTTTGTTATTTCCTATGCCATTTTACCTGTTTGCTATTCAGCTAATACTTTCTAGTTAATCCCTAATGCGATGTCGCTTCCAGAATTGCCTAACTAAATTGTTCCCAAATCAAATAACTTTGTTACACGATCCCTCTACAAATTTTTAGCTCTACTGCGATCTTGTAGCGCGGGCTTTGCCTAAACGCTCTAAAGTGGCACTGATTTTGAAGTAAAACATTTATCCAGTAAGCAATGATATCTAACTATTTACAGTAAGGTATAGAATCTGTTGATGATGACCGCCATAGAAGCTTATAGAGCCTGCGTTCCAAGCTTTAGGTGGTTCCAAACCGTAGCAGACAGACGAAAGCTACGCCAAAGATTATCTAATGACACTCGGCTCGTCTTCAGTTATGGTAATACAACAGTAAATTAGCTTGAAAAACAGGCATGGCTAGCGACCCAACAAAACTAGACGATTTGGAAATGCACTCACTCTTGGCTCATGGGTTGATACCCTATATGGAGCGAGTAGCTGTAGCGACCCGAAATCATAATCACCCCGACCCCAAATCATCGCGTTTTTGAGACCACATTAAACGAGAATAAGTAGGTAGTTGAGACCGTATTAACAGAGAATAGAACCACATTAAACGACAACAGACTGAAATCATAAATCTCAGACCAGATTAACTGAGAATAAAAGTACATGACTAAAGCCAATTAATTACCTTAAAATGGTAAACCTGCGGTCAGCATTTGGTCAGTTAACTCCTTGGTTCGTGCCGCGTCAAGCTGACCACGAAAAAGCAACTTAATTTCCGTGGGTTTCGCGTTAAACTGTTCTGCTAAACCTCGCACGTCGTAGCCATGCCGGGTTAACTTCGGCTCTAGTTCATCGATTTGTTTTGACAGTACCGATTCTACAATTGCGCCAGTAACAGGCTTCTCTTCAACATGATAAGCTACCTCCATTGCCAACATTAAATGCTGTTCAATTTGCAGTGGTGTTCGCAATCGCTCGCTCAATAGTTCAATCGCTTCTACCGTCAGCACCTCAGACAATTTAGTTCCTTCATGCGCGCAGGCATCAATTAACCAAGTAATGTATTCTCCTTGATTACCTGCCATCCCTTCTAAGGAGAAGATCGTCGCCCGATAGCCAATTTCTTCCATCGTAGGGCGGCGTAAATCATTTTTTAATTTTGGATGCCCCGCCAAGATTACTGAAAGAGACCCCTCCCCATTTGAAATCACTTCAATTAAACGTTTCAATCCAGTTAGGGTACTACTATGCAGGTCATGAGCCTCGTCAACAAACAAGGCGACAGGTTTTTTCCCTTTCTTAATCAAGTCGCGTAATTCTCGCTCTCGCTTTTCCCCAAGAGAAGGAATTTTGATTTCCTTATCATCGGGCGACAAATCATAAAAGAGGGCAGCAATCAACGTTGCAAGGGTAGCGCGGTTTTTATCAACGGAAAGTGACTTGGAGACACGAATCTTGTTTTCTTTAGCTAAAACCGCAAACAATCGTCGTAGTATAGTGGTCTTCCCACAGCCGATAACTCCGGTTAGAGCGATTAACTGACCTGAAGAAGCCGCAACCTTAAGTTCCTGAAACATCTGTTTTTGGGCAGCCGTCTCGTAGTAACCTGCTTGTCGCAACTCCTTAATTAAGCCAAAATGTGCCATTACTTCAGTCAGCATTTGCTCCCCCTCGTTCTGGAAAATGGAAATACTGTCGCACTCGCTCCATAATTACCTTTTTGGTCAAAGTCTCCTCCACTAGGGCGCTAATGAAATCCCGTTGCTCAAGGTCGAGTTTTGCTAAGGGCTGACCCAAATAATCAGCAATGACCCGCTTTGCCATCAAGGCTGTCGGGTAGGTAAATTCTTGATAGGGGTCGGGATCTTGAAATGGATTTATGACTAGGGTTTGAGGGAGGAAATCATCGACCACGAAATGTAAATTCATGTTTCCTGTAAGGGCTGAGAGAGGTAAATCTAGTTGCTTTGCCAACACTGCAATTCGGTCGGCTCGTTCTTGCGTGCGGCTTTTTTTAAATTTTCGGTATCGATGTAACGGAATGGGCCCATCCACTGGATAATAAGGTCCATAACGCTGTTCATCACACTCCACATATAGTTCGTTATCAAATAATCCCCACCAAAGAATTACTGTTTCACCTGCTAGGTCTGGGTCTACTTCATAAGCCACTCCTTCAACCGAGACCCTGGCATCACCCCCAACTTTCCGTCGTTGTGGTTCACGGGCAAAAGTACAGAACCGCTCCCAATTGCACATGGCACGCAGTCCATCCTTGGGGATATTCTGTAGCCAGTCTTCCATTCGTGAATGAGGTTCTGACCGATGGGGTTGGTCATTATAGTTAACTAAATATTTATGGAGCCACTGGTTTGCTTCTAATTCTGTCTCCGGTTGATGGAAATGGTAAAGGGTTTCGTGAGCTTCTTTGACTGTGCGAAAGGGTCTTTCGACTTTGCCTTTAGAGCGGGCAGTTACTCGCCGACCATCGCTACCTTTAGGCATATGGGTCATCAATTTGATGCCCAAGCAGGACAAGACATTTTGGAACACCTGACTTTTGGAGATTGGTCCGTTGTCGGCATAAATTGTGGCTGGAATACCTTGAAAAAGTGAGTGAGAATCGGTTTTAGCTGTCATGGCATTAAATAAAAACCGTAGTGCAGCTTCTACATCTTCTCCATAGACGCAGTGATATTCCTGATAGCACATTCCACTGCGGTCATCGACGATGCTGTAAAGCATCAGGAGTGGATTGCCACGATTGGGTTCAACCCAGGCTGGTTGTTTGATATGTTTTAAGTCTGAGGGGCTAAGGTCAAAGTGCCAGCAGTCATTACTGTCGTCTGCTTGAAACCTAACTGATGGCGGTTGTCTAGTTATCCTTTCTGTGCCGTAGCCCCATGCTTTGAGATAGCGATTTACGGTGGTTTTAGTGAGGATGCCCTTATTAGGTTGGACAAAGCCATCAGGGGTATTGACGTAAATGCTCTTCCAATAATTCGATAGCTCGTGAGGTTGAGATATGCCGACCTTTCTTATTACTGGTGCGAATTTTAAAGGCGGCAATTATTTCACAGTATTTTTCCATCTCTGCTTAGGAAAGTTTGCGCGGCTAACCTCGGTCCGCACGCCGGAGGGATTTTGGTCGGGAATGCTCTTGCAGTAACCGATATAGCGTCACACTAGAAATTCCGTATAGGTTAACGGTTTGGGCAATTAATTGTCGCCGCTCCGAACAGCGACTAGGCAAAGTATCCAATCGTTGACGTAAACTAACTAGGGCGAAATCTGGAATTTGTTGACGGGGCATTATTTGGTTTGCCCCTCGGCTACATAGTTGTAGAGGGTTGGTTTGGAGATGCCCATCATCTGGCAGATTTCGTCTATTGAGTATTGACGGTCGTTGTAGAGTTTAACTGCCAGTTGTCGTTTGTTAGGATCTAAGGCTTTGGGTCTTCCACCTTTGCGTCCTCTAGCTCTGGCGGCGGCTAATCCCGCTTGGGTTCTTTCGCGGATTAAGTTGCGTTCAAACTCTGCCAATGCCCCAAACAAGTGAAATACTAACTGTCCACTACTTGAGGTGGTATTAATCGATTCTTGCAGGCTATGCAGTCCAATCGAGCGCCCCTTTAGGGTTTCTGTTAACTCAATTAAGTCTTTGAGTGACCTGCCTAAACGATCTAATCGCCACACTATTAAAGTGTCCCCTGCTCTAGCTGCTTCTAAAGTTGAAGTTAAACCAGGACGGGCAGTTTTGACTCCACTGAAATAATCCTCAAAAATCTGTTCGCACCCCGCAGCCCGCAAAGCGTCCTGTTGCAGATTTAACTTTTGATCGTCTGTTGACACACGGGCATAACCAATTAGCATCGCGAAGAAGTAAATAAACTCGTATTCCTCAAGCATATCCTGCAATTAATACATTTACTAAGTTTCTTGCCCGATGAAATGACAGCTTTTCGTTGTGCTAAGGCTTATCCAACCTCAGTAATAAAAATGTCCGTTTTCTTTACTGATTTCTCCTCAACTTTTATTCTCAGTTAATCTGGTCTGAAATTTATGATTTCAGTCTAGTGTCATTTAATCTGGTTCTATTCTCTGTTAATGCGGTCTCAACCACCTACTTATTCTCGTTTAATGGGGTCTCAAAAACGCGATGATTTCGGGTCGAAGCGATTATAATATCGGGTCGCTACAACTATCCAACCTAATTTTGTGAACTTAATAGCGTTTTGAACCAAATTTGATAAGGCAGATATTATTAGGTGACGATCTACTAAAACCTCCAATTCAGGCGCTGCACTGGCGCGCACCTCAATTAATTTCGCACCTGCGTCAAATGATGCAGTAGCTTCAGCTTCACTGATTAGTTGAATAACTTGACAGTTATGGGGTGAATGCTTCAAAACTATTGGGGGTTAATGTGCTGGCGTGGGTAAACGCCAGGATTTATGAGTTCTGCAACGGCTTCATTCGAGAGTTGACCCAATTCAGTCTGCAACTTTAAAAAGCGTGGAATTAAAGCCTGCGTTGTTAGCAATCTCTATACAACGGTTAAGATCCAGCGCTGCCTAAAGTTTTTCTCGAAGATTACTATTTTGTTTTGCACTTGCTAAAAATTCAGTAGCGCTTGTTTGAGACATAGGTTCACCTGTGATTAACTATTTAAATTTACTAATCTGATTGTTCATTTTGTTTTCTTTGTGTTCAAGGGTTTAGCAATCATTCTACATAGCTGGTAAACAGTCGCGCAGGATTGCCTCTAGTAAGCTATTCACAGTTTCAAATGCCTCCAAATTGAGTTGTACTAATCAAATGATTATAATTTTTCTGAGAAATCACAGTATTTACTCAACAAATACATCTACCGAACGAGGTACAGACGTATTAAGACTGCGTTGAGGTAGATGTAACGAAGCTGCTATAAGGGGGCAATATCGGAAATTTTGCAGCTTTCAGAAATTGAGATTGCCCCTAGTCTGGAGCGCTGGCTAATCGTGAAAGAACCTACAGAGACTGGCTTATAACGATTTATATGCTTAATACGATTACGTCAACTTTGCCGTTTGCACCTAAGTTTTACAATGTTTGAACTTACTTTTGTGAAAACTCAGTTTTCAAGTTTTGTAACCTTTACACAGTCGATGTTTTGAGTTATGTTGCCCCTTACAGTAGCTTCGAGCTTATCCACCCCGAATAGAATGAGCGACCGCACCCAGCCTCTTAGAAAACGTATTACCCAGTTAGAGACAGAAGTACGAGCGCTAAGGAAACGGGATCAAATGCAGTGTCAAAAACTTGCTCAGAAATATGGACGCGAATTTCTGGCATTGATTGATAGTGATCGCAACTTTAAAGTGTTTGTGACTGATATACGGCAAAAGCTTGTGTTTTAGGATGAGGATGTGAGTGTCATTTCCCAAACCGATAGTTCTTTAGTGGGTAAGATTATTGAAGTGCGGTTCAATTCAGTACACTAAAAGGATTGCTAAGAGTTTTTCTCATCAACCAAAGCTTTGAAGTGGTTGCATAGTACGGACTACTGCCACAAAATTTCTCTGTTCTCACAAAGTTTTTGCAACACAACTGCACTTGGAAACAACAAACGAATGACTACTCAACCGATGTCTATAATCATACTTAGCCCTTTTAAAGTAGGAGATTTAACCCTTAAAAACAGAGTAGTAATGCCTCCCTTAACCCGCGCTCGCGCAGGCGAGGAGCGGATGCCAAACTCTCTGATGGCGGAATATTACGCTCAACGGGCAACCGTTGGTCTGATGATTGCGGAAGCTACGGTGATCTCGAAACAGGCTAATGGTTGGTTAAATAGCCCTGGTATTTATTCAGATGAGCAAGCGCAAGCCTGGAAGCAGGTTGTAGATGCAGTTCATGCTAAAGGAACGCCGTTTTTTCTACAGCTTTGGCACATGGGTCGAGCGAGTCACAGTAGTTTTCAGGAAAATGGTCAACTGCCAGTTTCCGCTTCTGCTGTCAAACTTCAGGCAGAGTACATCTACACTCCTATTGGCAAACAACCTTATGAAACACCCCGACCTTTAGAAACGCACGAAATCCCTTTAGTGGTAGAAGATTATCGTTCTGCTGCTCAACGAGCGAAAAATGCTGGCTTTGATGGGGTAGAGATTCACGCAGCTAACGGCTATTTAATCGATCAGTTTTTGCAATCTAAGACGAACCAGCGTCTAGACCAATACGGCGGTGGCTTAGAGAATCGGTATCGTTTTCTTAAAGAAATTGTAGAGGCTATCCTGACAGTATGGCCCGCTAGCCGAGTAGGAATTCGACTGTCTCCAAACGGTAATTTCAACGACATGGGTTCTAAGGATTTTCGGGAAACCTTTCTTTATGTTGCACAGCAGTTGAACACTTACGATCTGGCTTACTTACACATAGTAGATGGACTGGGATTTGGCTTTCACGAGTTGGGAGAGCCGATGGTATTAGCTGAATTTCGCGGTATGTTTACAGGTACACTCATAGCTAACTGTGGCTATACACAAGAAACAGCAGAAGCAGCACTATCGGATAATTATGCTGACTTAGTTGCTTTTGGGCGACCTTTAATTAGCAATCCTGATTTAGTTGAGCGCTTTGCTAATAATTGGCCTTTAAATCCACCCGCCGATCCAAGTATTTGGTATTCCTTTGATAAAGAAGGTTACGTTGATTTTCCTACTTATCAAGAATCTTAAATGCTCAAGCTTAATTGAAAACACTTCCTCAGATGGAGACTCTTGAGTGAAGATGTTTTACGGGGTGCATCCTAATTTTGCAAGTGATAACGCTCAAAAGCGGCTTCGACGAAGCTGTTCGCCGCATCCTTTTCCCATATAACGCTCAGGTCAGGTGCGGTGTTAGATTAGGAATAATTCATTTTAGAAGGTAAAAAAGCTGGTTGTATTGCAAAATTTTCTCTCAATTGCAAGAACACATAACTGTTGACAATTACGCTCTATATTTAGTGTTTAAAAATTTATCAAGACGCTACATACATAATGAGGTTGTCAATAGCTGAATGTTGTTGCGATTAGAGATTTTTTTGCAGCACAACCCTATTTTGGACAAACTGTTTGGCAAGTTTGTAGCCGATGCCATTGGAAGCACCCGTGACAACTGCCAAGGGTCAAGTCGAAAAACTGTTCCTAACTCTACGTAAACCTCCGCTACTTTTGCTTCATACTTATTTGTACGTTAACATTCACCCCGCACAGCATCAGACTTACATCTTGCTGCCCACTCGGTACTCAGACTACACAAATTGTATGCTTTTAACCCTTACAACATTAAAATGGTAGCCGTAGGATTCAGTCTTTCTCAAGACATACATACCAGTATTTTGAGTTTAATGGTAACTTTCTATACTTATAGCACTCATGTCAGCTTCGCTTTAACTGCCCCAGTAAAGAGAGAATAATATAATATGTAACGGAAAAGTATAGGTAAATAAACAAATAGCTATCAAAAATGATTAATTTTCAGAATGCGATCGCACTTTTACCTATGGCTAAGTATTCCGCCTACGAACGATGTGAATAACTTCTTACTATAAACGATGCAAATTACAGTTGGCCCGCCTTTTTTGACTATTAATTATAGCAGCACCTTTATGGTGACAGCGTTAGATGGACGTATAGAGCAAGAAGGTTACTTAGGAATTTTTGCAGACGACACCCGGTTTCTCAGTCACTATGCCTGCTATGTCGATGGCAATAACTGGGTACTGCTGCGCTCAACCACCACTAGCTACTACGCCGCACGGGTGTATCTCACTAATCCAGAATTCATCACCGATGACGGCACAATTGCTCAAGGTACATTGTCGCTGACGATTAGCCGCACTGTGGAAGGCGGCATTCACGAAGACCTTGACTTGACCAACTACGGCTTGTCGCAAGTCCGCTTTAACCTGGAAATTTTGTTACGCTCGGATTTTGCCGATATATTTGAAGTACAAGCCCACCAGCACATTCGACGCGGCAGCATTACTACCCGTTGGGATGAAGCACGTCACGAACTGCATTCGCAATATACCAACCAGGATTTTTCCCGCAGTCTGATTTATCAACCGTACCGCTATTCCTCACCTCCAGTTTATGCCAATGGTCGTATTTCGTTCGCAATTACGCTGCAACCAGGGGAAAACTGGCATACCTGCGGGAATTATATTTTAGTCGAAGGAGATCGCCGCCGCGAACCGATGTCTATGTGCTATGAGCAAGCAATAAATACTGAAGTCAATCGCGAAGTCAACTGGCGGCAACAGCAATGGCAAGAAACAGCAACAGAACTAACTGTTGCTAATGAAGAAGTCTATCGTGTTTACCGTCAATCGATTGCAGACATCAGCGCTCTGCGCCTGTACGATTACAATACCGATCCAGATACCTGGCTGCCTGCGGCAGGCGTTCCTAAATTTGTAAGCCTTTTTGGGCGCGACAGTTTGATTGCCAGCTTACAAACGATGCTTGTTCATTCTGGGTTTGCACTCGGCACGTTGAAGCAACTCGCTGGGCTGCAAGCAACGGTCTGCGATGACTGGCGAGATGCTCAACCTGGTCGCATTCTTCATGAACTTAGAAATGGTGAACTAGCCCACTTTCACAAAATTCCGCATACACCTTACTATGGTGCTGCCGATACCACACCGTTATTTTTGATCGTGCTACACGAAACTTGGAAGTGGTCAGGCGATCGCTCGATTTTAGAACAATATCGAGATACGGCGCTGCGCTGTTTAGATTGGATTGATAATTACGGCGATTTAGATGGTGATGGTTTGCAAGAATACCAAACGAGATCGTCCTCCGGCATCGAAAATCAAAGTTGGAAAGATTCTGGCGATGCGATCGTTTATCCTGATGGGCGACAAGTTAAAGCACCCAAAGCATTATGCGAACTTCAAGGGTATGTGTTTGATGCCTGGATGCGAATGGCTGAAGTGTTTGACGCGCTAGATGAAAGCGATCACTCTACAAAACTACGGGCAAAAGCCGCTAAGTTACAAGGGCAATTTGAAGCTCAGTTTTGGTGCGAGGAAATTGGCTTTTATGCTCTAGCTCTCGATCCAGATAAGCAGCCCGTACAAACGATCTCATCGAATGTAGGTCACTGTCTCTGGAGCGGTATCATCAGCCCGCAGCGAGCAACTTCTGTCGTCGAAAAACTATTACAGCCTCAGATGTGGAGCGGTTGGGGAATTCGTACCCTATCTTCCCAGTGTGCAGGCTACAATCCATTTTCCTATCATCGTGGCTCAATTTGGCCTCATGACAATGGCTTAATTGCGCTTGGCTTGAAACGCTATGGCTTTGCCACCCAAGCGGCTCAAGTAGCGCGGGGAGTGTTTGAGGCAGCTAGTTATTTTACCAGCTATCGTTTACCTGAAGTGTATGCAGGTATTGAAAACACTCCTGGCGCGTTCCCCGTTCCCTACATTGATGCGAATGTGCCGCAGGCATGGGCGGCTGGCTCGGTCTTTCATCTACTTCAGGCGATTTTGGGGCTTCAGGCAGACGCGCCCAACAATTGCCTCTATGTCGATCCTTGTTTACCGCACTGGCTGCCAGGACTCAGGCTCCATAACTTAAAAATCGGTAATGCCAGCCTTGATTTGCGTTTTTGGCAAGAAGGCGATTCAGCTAGCGGCAATAGCTCCGCTTTACGCACTAGCTGGGAAGTAACTGGTTCTACTAATGATATTGCAGTCAAAGCCAGAGCTTGGCAGCCGTGGAAGGTACCGAATCATTAAACGGTAATGTCTTAGATTTGTTATTTTGCTTCATATTGATAGACTAAACTTATAGCGATTGATAAATAGTCCAATTACCAAGTCATGGATCAATTTCGACAAGGCTTTATTGCATAAATCAGTAATGGGCTGATGAGGCAGTCATGTCATGTCCGGTAAATAACATTTGATTAGACTCCAATTTTAGTCCCCTAATAAAAACCATTTAGTCCTTGAATCAAATCTTGCTGCTGAAATAAAGGGTAATGTTCTAAACCTGTGGATCTAGGAGAGAATAAAATACGGCTCGACAGGTATTATTGTCAACTGTCCGGTGGTGATGCGTTTGCTCTAAACCTAAACAGAAAACTATCTAGAGGTAATTGTAGATGGAAAACGCAGATGTAATAGTAATTGGTAGCGGTCAAGGTGGCGTACCCTTAGCTGTGGATTTAGCTAAAGAAGGTCGCCGTGTAGTTTTGTTTGAACGGGATGCCTTGGGTGGCAGTTGTATCAACTATGGCTGTACTCCCTCAAAGGCTTTTTTGGCAGCCGCCCACGCTGCAGGGCGGCTGCATCAGGCACAAAGTCTAGGCATCCACGCGCAAGTAAAAGTAGATTTTCCTGCCGTAATGGAGCGAGTGCGAGGGATTCGGCATAGTTTCAATCAAGGCATCAGCAAGCGGTTGGCAGATGCGGGGGTGAAGGTAGTATGTGCGGAAGCTACCTTTACAGGCGACTCCACTGTCACCGGAGATGATGTAATGGTGAAGTCGCCTTTAATCATTATTAATACGGGTACATCATCGCTAATTCCGTCCATTTCTGGTTTAGCAGGTACGCCCTATCTCACCAATCGCAATTTCTTTGACTTGCAAGAGTTACCGCCGCGTTTAGTAGTAATCGGCGGCGGTTACATTGGATTGGAACTAGGGCAAGGATTAGCTCGTTTGGGTAGCCAAACTCAAATAATTGTGCGCGGCGAGCGCGTTCTTAACCGAGAGGAGTCCGAGGTTAGCGAAACCTTAGCGGAAGCCTTAAAACAAGACGGAATTCAAGTTCATTTTCAAACAAATGTCGAGCAAGTTAGTTATACCGATGGTGTTTTTACTCTCAAACTAGATAACACTCAACAACTTAAATCCGAAGCTTTATTAGTGACGGTTGGACGCAAACCTAATACCAAAGCTTTACAAACTCCAACTAGCGGTATTGAACTTGATGCCCAAGGTTATGTCAAAATTGATGATCGCTTCCAGACAACTTGTGTCGGGGTTTATGCGATTGGGGATGTTGCCAGACAGCCAGCATTTACTCACGTATCTTGGGAAGACTACCGCCGCTTGAAGGCAATTTTGGGTGGCGAAGAACGGACGCGGGGCGATCGCGTGTTGGGCTATGCTACCTACACCGAACCTCAAGTTGGACGAGTGGGCATGACTTTACAACAAGCGCAACAGCAAGGTATTAATGCCTGCGCTGTTACTCTACCAATGGCTCATATTGCCCGTGCGATCGAATGGGGTCACGATCTAGGCTTTTATCGCATGGTAGTAGACCAAGACAGTGACAAGATACTGGGGGCGACGCTGGTAGGTTACGAAGCTGCTGAATTAGTTCATGTATTTATATCTTTGATGGAAGCGGGGGCGACTTGGCAGTTATTAGAAAAGTCAGTACATATTCATCCTACCTATGGGGAAGCTTTGCCTAGTTTGGCACGACTGCTAGTAGGAGAAGATATGGCCACCTGTCCAAATATGTGAGGATCTAGCGATGACAACTCATTTACAAGTTGGCGAAGTCTTTAATGACTTTGCACTGCCCAATCATCAAGGGGAATTGATGCAATTATCTGAATTTACCCAACCTAACTTATTAGACAGAAAACTCGGATTTTTAGACGGTTATCCGCTAATAGTAGTTTTTTATCGCGGCTTTTTCTGTCCGCGCGATCGCCAACAATTTTCGCAACTGGTACAACTTCAGCCGGAACTAGCAGTCAACTATTGTCAGTTGGTTACGATTAGTACCGATCCGCCCTTAGTACAAGCCGCTTTTCGCGC
Organism: Chlorogloea sp. CCALA 695; assembly: GCF_003003885.1. Lineage (GTDB taxonomy): Bacteria > Cyanobacteriota > Cyanobacteriia > Cyanobacteriales > Chroococcidiopsidaceae > Aliterella. The sequence goes on from NZ_PVWN01000055.1 coordinate 22,118, forward strand.
TGGGTTGGGGGCGCAATGGACTTTTTTGGCGGATGAGAAACGAGAGCTTATTAACCAAATTAATATTTTAGATGTTACCGAAGGTGAGTATGCTGATCGCGCCCAACCTTATACCTTTGTTTTACGACCTAACTTAACTGTTCACAAAATTTATAATGGCTGGTTTTTTGTCGGGCGACCAACTTTAGAAGAATTAAGAATTGATTTACGTACCATTATGCAAACTAATTCTAACTACAGTTATGAAGACTATAATACGCCTGAAGTTAAACAAATTCGCATTCCTCAGCAAGAATGGGCCAATGGTACGCCACTATTGGGGGCAAACGGTCTACCAGTAAGGCGGGGAATAGTACGCTCTTTTGACTTTAAAACTGGCAACGGTGTGATCGCGCCTTTGGATACAGAAGAAGATATATTTTTTAACTTTACTGCTATTCCTGGAGAAGGGTATCGTACTGTTAATCCTGGTACAAAGGTCGAGTTTGAAGTTGTTACAGGTAAATTTAGTTTAAGCGCTCGTAATGTGCAAATTCAGAACTAGGATGCAATCAAAACGTTATGCTATTCGTCAAAATATTAAGCTATAAAACTATTAATCGGCGGTGATTTGGTGTCTGTCGTCAATTTAATGCTACTTTTGGAACGGCTAAACTTAGTAGTTAAATGAGAATTTGCTGAGAAAAGCATGAGCATTATTGAATCCACTTCTTAACAGCGATTAATTTTGCACCTACTGGGAACCTATACAGTATGAAAGTAAGTTATTTCGGAAATTTAAAGCCATAAAATTGAAATATTTAGTATTTAGTAATGCTACCGCTCTCGTTCTTGGTGTAAGTGGATTACCATCTCATCAACTATCAGTACAAGCTGGAGAAATGTCTCGTCCACAAATGAATGACGGGGCAATGTCTAAACAAAAAACTGGTATGTTTGTTGCCGCAGAACATCCTACTCAAGGAGCAGTAAGTATTATTAACGAAAAGGGTAAACGCTACCTAGTATTTGACAAAGCCTTTAAGTCAGATATGGGTACAGACTTGCACGTTATCCTCCACCGCGATGCTACATTACCAAAAGGTGGTTTAAAAAAGCCTGATTATGTTACTCTCAGCCGCTTACAAAAAGTTAGCGGTTCTCAACGTTATGCGATTCCCAATAACATTAATTTGGCAAACTTTCGCACGGTAGCTGTATGGTGTCGAATGTTTAATGCTACTTTTGGCTATGCTTTGTTACCCACAACATCCACAGCCCAGCGTTAATCATACATATTTAAAGTGCGATCGCAGATAGCTCATCACCTATCTGCAATGCCCGATACTTTTGCTTTCCTTTCACAGCTAAACCGTGTCGGTCAAATTCTATTTTTACACTGAGGTTTTGGATGGTAGAAATTAAAGACGCTTTTACTGTAATGCATCCAGCGATCGCAGTTATCTTTGTTTTTCCCTTAATTGGCATAGTTATTAACCTAGCATGGTAAACTCGTCAGCGTCGCTTGCAAATCAAGGGTGAAGGCAAAAGCAAAATTCCGCCTGTCGTTGGCGCAGAACATAATCGGCTGGGAAATTGGCTAACCTCCGCCGTTGTCGGGATTGCTTTATTGGGAATCTATCACCCAATTATTAAAAACATTTTGAATAATGAATTAGTCAGTAAAAACCCCTTCCAGGTAAGCTAATAGACATTTAAGTTGCAATAAAATTATTACCCTTATTATAAATATTTCTATTCCAGTTAATTACTAGCTCTTCCTGATTAAGCAATCTTTCCAGAATTTCTTGAAGTTGGTTAGCTGACTCAAGTAACCGATGAGCAATGAACTCTTTACAGGAATGCCATACTAATTCAATTAAATTCAAGTCTGGGCTATAAGCTGGTAAAAAACAGAGCTGTATATTCGGTAGTTCTTGCTTTATTTTATCAATGATATCTTGACGCTTGTGGTAACTGGCATTATCTAAAATTACTAGAACTCTCGGACCTATTCTTTGATAAAGCTCCAATTTATTTCCTTGTTTAACCCATTCAACGCCAACAAAGTTATTTAGCTTTTTCAAAGACTCAAAAAAACTCTCTCCATTACCTTTATCAATGAAAAAGCTTAAGCTTTTTCTATCATGATAACGTAGCCCACCCATTACGTTTATTCGACCTCTGCTGCGAGTACCTCTTACTTTTTGTCTAGTACCTCGGCGTGTCCAACCTTTGCGTCGTATTACTCTTAAACTGAACCCAGTCTCGTCCCAAAACCATACCTGGAATATCTCTGGTGCTACAACTCCAGCTTTTAAATAATTCTCTAACTTCTTTTGAAATATTGCTCTTTCTGCTTTGTTTTGCTGAGATTCTAAGCTGTACTTCGCTCAAATGTAAACGTAGTTTTTTTTTGCAATATCCGACTAATTTGTTTACTACTTAACGCGCATGCCTGTTTGCTGTTCTAAATAAGTTGATAATCTTTCCCCTGTCCATCTGCCAAATTCATAACCAAATTCTTGCGGTGCTTTTGACACTATTTCTATTAATAATTCAATATACTGCTCCGTAGCTTTTCGGTAATTACCTTGCTGTCGCTTGTCTTTTAAAGTCTCTAGGTTATCTGGGTCGCCATGTACGCGCGAAGTCTGTCGGGATGAGTCCCTCATCCGACGAGCTTCGCACCAATGAGCTACTGTTCGATACCCACAACCAATAAAACTAGCAATCTCTTCATAGGTCTTTCCGTCATGAGCGGAGTAACAATATCAAGGCGTGTTCTCTTAAGCTCGGACAATCATTAGAGCGCACTAAAGTTTGCAGTCTTTCTTTTTGTTCCAGATTTAGGAATCCTTTAACAGGCATTGTTCCCTCGACCCTTTGCTAATTCAAGTTTTTATTTTATACCTTTTCAAGGTTTATTAGCGTAGCACTTACCTAACACTTTCGCCTATGCTGGCAGCTTTCATTCAGAACTACAAGATCGAAGCGCCCTTGATTCCTTGAGCTTGCGACAAAAGCGTAAATATTCCGCAATTACACTGACTATAAAATTATTGCTATCGCTATAACTCCTCTTACAACTATATTTGCCAATCGTGACTGGCTGCAAAGGCACGAAATCGCTCAATCACTTCTACGTCTTGCCCTGTTCGCCAAACTAAACCGATCGCACGACGCAGAGGCAGATCAGAAATTGGAATGTAGACAACGCCCGGAATATTTTGCCACTCTGGCATGATGGCAATTCCTAAACCAGCAGCAATGAGAGAAATCACCCACTCCTCATAGTCAGCACGATACACAACACGAGGCTGAAGTGCATTAGACTCGAACAACTGCGACGTCTCTCCCCAAAGTTCGCAATGCATCCGTTCAATATAAGGCTGTCCACCAAGTTCTGCCAACCGCACAGTTTCTCTTTGAGCAAATGCGTGATTTGCAGAGACAGCCAGCGCTCGACGTTGTTGAAACAGTGTTAGTGAAGTTTTAGAGTCCTCACGGCTATCTAGCACCGTAAGTGCTAGATCAATTTCCCCCTGTTCTAGCGAATCGCGGAGTTCCACTAACGTACCATCCAATAACTCAATAAGTATATTGGAATACTCGGCTTGAAAAGCGCTAATTAATCTAGCTAAACTAACGATTCGGATTGTACGAAGGGTACCCAATCGCAAAGTGGGCTGACTATGGAATCCCTTGAGTTCCCGTAGCGTGGTCTGATATTCACTCAGGATAATTGTCGCCTTTGTTAGAAAGAACTTCCCGGCGGGTGTGAGGATAGCTCGTCGTCCTCCTCGCTCGAACAGCGTTACACCTAATTCCTGCTCTAGCTTCTTGATGCCTACAGATAAGGAAGGTTGAGAAACAAACAGGCGCTCTGCGGCTTTAGTGAAGCCGCCTGTCTCCGCGATCGCTAGAAAATAGCGGATCTGATACAAGTCCATATAGATGATATCTATGAGTTTGATAATGAAAATAGTCTTGCTTTATAACTGTACTTCTTTGAAGATAGGAATGTAAACCTTGCAAGACCAAAACGCAATGACGACTTACTGCACCATTAAAATTGACGGGTTAGATATCTTCTACCGTGAAGCTGGATCGCCGAGTAACCCTACAATTCTTTTACTGCATGGTTTTCCAACCTCATCGCATATGTTTCGCAATTTGATTCCCGCCCTTGCCGATCGCTTTCATCTGGTTGCGCCAGATTATCCTGGTTTTGGCAATAGCTCCATGCCCACGATCGATCAGTTCGACTATACCTTCGATCATCTCGCTGACATCGTTGAGAAGTTTACTCAAGCCGTGGGCTTGAGCAAGTACAGCTTATATGTTATGGACTATGGGGCCCCAATTGGATTTCGATTAGCAGCAAAATACCCAGAACGAGTTGAGGCATTGATTGTGCAAAACGGGAATACCTATGAGGAAGGTCTCAGTGATTTTTGGATTCCTCTCAGAGCATATTGGCGTGATCGCTCCTTAGAGAATGCTGAAAAGCTGCTGCCATTTTTCACGCTGGATGCCACTAAAGGGCAGTATACGCAAGGCACTCGTGATCCTCAAACCATCAGCCCAGACAACTGGAACATCGATCAATTTTTCCTAGATCGACCTGGTAATAATGACATTCAACTCGCTTTATTTTACAGCTACCGCTCTAATCCACCGTTATATCCTCAATGGCAGGAGTATCTTCGTACCCATCAACCTCCCACATTAATAGTCTGGGGCAAAAATGATCCGATCTTTCCTGCTGAAGGTGCTCATCCCTACAAGCGGGATTTGAAAACGATCGAGTTTCATCTGCTCGACACCGGGCATTTTGCTTTAGAAGAAGAGGGAACTGCGATTGCAGATCACATCCGCCGCTTTCTTCCATCTCACACTATTTAGTCTGTTGCGCTCAATAATAGCACGATTCATGGCGTGAACTGCTACTCAAATTTGACCATTGAGAATAAAGGTTCAGTAGAACTGTCATAGTTTTCACATCTACTTTTCGCCATGTATATACACAAATGAGGGAGTAGTAGTTTTAAAAAAGCGTCTCTTGTTCCATTTTGTGGTTCCGTTGCTTGTCGCTGCCCTATTCCAAAGCTCTAAGTTGAGAGAAACTACTAGCCGCTTCGACTAACCAATCTAAAAACTTGAGAATCAGTGTTTCTTTTGGGTGGTTCTCTAAATACACAGCCGAGTAAGTAAAACCATCTAGCGACACATCAAGGGGTTGCACTAAAATCCCTAATGCCACATCATCAGAGACATGAACCTTGCTGCACAAAGCAAAACCTTGACCTGAGATTGCAGCTTGAATAACTAAACTTTCTTCGTTGAATTTAAGCCCACAATTTGAGTCAATGGTGTTTAGCCCCGTGACTTTAAACCAATTTCTCCAACTAGGAGCATCGGCTCCAAAGTGAATCCATTCAAAATGCAATAGAGGATAATGCTCTAGATCCTCTGGAGTTTGGATTGGATGCCGATTGTTTAATAAACGTGGGCTACACACTGGCATAAATACATCGGATATGAGTTGGCGAACCGTCAGCCCAGGATAGTTACCTTTGCCGTATCGAATAGCTAAATCAACTGTTTGCCTGTGTAAGTCTACTACATCATTTGAGGTTTGTAGACGAATATCAATTGTAGGATAAGCTCGTTGAAACTCAGATAAACGAGGAACCAACCACTTGGCGGCAAATACTGTCGTCACGCTCACCGTTAACGTAGTAGATTCTGTAACTCGCGTTAACCGAGC
>NZ_PVWN01000056.1 GCF_003003885.1 Chlorogloea sp. CCALA 695
CTGATGACAACAGCCGTTTTATTGAGGAGCGGAATGATGGGAAACTATCACGTTCCGTTTTGTAGAGCAGTGGAGGGGGCGACCCCTTCGCTGACTTTAATTAGTCACGAGTTTTATCGTAAACGAAAGATGCAAACGGACTAATGCCGTAAAATGCTTGAAGGATAGCGGTTTTACCTGCTTCATTCTTTCCAACTAAGCAAGTCAGATCCCCGATTTCAAATTTATTACTATCCTCAATAGACCTAAAATTTGTGATACGCGCGCTGACAAGCTTCATTTCAAAGGTTCCATTCTAAATATTAACGAGAAAAAGCTAAATCCTGACTTGACCTTCTTTATGTATAACTGCTTATTCTACTGAAATATTCCGGATAATCTTTGGTAGTGCCAAATATGTAAGGATAAGTGTAAAGAGTATTTAGAGAGAGTTGTATGAGTGAAGAGAAGCTAAACTGTCCAAAATGCGGGTCAGAGAGAATAGTAAAAAATGGCTTCATTCACAACGGCAACCAGAATCATAAAGGCCGAAACTGCAAAGCGCCAGTTTCTGCTAAACCCCCGCAATCGTCCAGTTACAGAAGAGAGTAAAAAGCTGATTGATAGTTTATTGCTAGAACGTTTGTCTATTGCGGCTATCTGTGAGTCAGCGGGATCTCGCAAACCTGGATTCAAACCTATGCTGAGGGAAAATACAGCATTATACCTCAACAAGTTACAGTTAGCCCAAAAAAAAAGGACGCTTGACAATTCAATGTGATGAGATGTGGTCGTTCGTAGGTAAGAAAAGCTTGAAGCAATGGATTTGGTTAGCAATGGATGTAGAAACAAAAGAAATTGTCGGATTGTATGTCGGTAGTCGTTCACGCAAGGCAGCAAAACGTCTATGGCTTTCTTTACCTGGGGCCAGTAGACAATGTGCTGTTGCCTATACTGACTTTTGGCAAGCATAAAGCGCAGACTTTGCCCAGTACAAGGCATAAAGCTGTTGGCAAGGAAACAGGTAAGACTAACTATATTGAGCGGTTCAACTGTACTATGCGTCAACGTATTGCTCGATTGGTTAGAAAGACGCTGTCATTTTCAAAGAAACTAGAGAATCATATTGGCGCTATTTGGCTTTTTACCCACCATTACAACGCATCCTTACATATTTAGCACTACCGAATTTATTTATTGCAAATTAGCAGGTACAGTTTTTGGTACAACCCAGTAATACAAAGTATGTTCACGAGTTGGCCCTTTGACTTGAACAACCCGCTCTGGCTTCCATTCACCCATATCAAAATCGTGGGAAACAACGCGGGTACCGGGTTTAAGTTGCTTGAATAACTGAGAACGCAGTTTAACATTAATATCCGGTAGCAAATAGAGTGTAACTACTGTAGCTTCGCGCAAATCGGTCTTAAATAGGTCTTGCTGACGAAATTGGACGCGATCAGTTACTTTTGCCGCACGAGCATTAGCATTAGCCTCGCTAATCCGTTCTGGATTGATATCTATCCCTACTCCCCGCGTACCGTATTTTTGCGCCGCCGTAACGACAATTCGTCCGTCACCACTACCCAGATCGTAGAGAACATCATTTTTTTTGACGTTGGCTAGTTGTAACATTCGAGTTACAACCTCATTAGGTGTAGGAACGTAGGGAACATCTAGTTTTGGTTCAGGTGCTTCAACTCCAGTAGAGGCAGGGGTTTCAATTGTAGTCGTCGGGCTTTGTTGAGCTTGAGCATCAAAATCTCGTTGTTGGGTACAACCAGCAAACATTAAGCTACTAGAGGCGATCACTACTAAAAAGAACTTTTGTAACTGCATAATTTCTCCTAGTTTTGGTGATGGGAAGACAATAACAATAGCGGAATACCTGCGACGACTACGGCAACGCCAAAAGCAGCCCCAATACCTGTATAAACCAGGCTAGAATAAAGCAAATAGCCGCAGATAAGACAAAACAAAAGAGGCGTAACTGGATAAAAAGGAACGCGAAAAGGGCGAAGAATTTGAGGTTCTTTAGCGCGTAAAATAAATATTGATACCCCGCTTAAAAGAAAAAAGAACCAAAAAACTGGGGCAGTATAATCTACCATTGTTGTAAAGCCTTGGCGGGTAAAACTACCCAGCAATATCAAGGTCAGAGTAATTGCGCCTTGAACGAGTAGGGCGTTTTTGGGTGTGTTAGAGCGAGATTGCCAGTGTCCCAAAAAGGAAAATAGGTGAAAATCTTGCCCCAAAGCGTAGTTAGTTCGAGCGCCAGTAAAAATATTGGCATTAGTTGCGCCCAAAGTTGCGATCGCAATTAGTACGCTAATAAATAACGCTCCAGTTGAGCCAAAGGCGCTACGCATCAAATCGGCGGCTACAGCTTCCGATTGCGCCATCGCATTTAATCCCAAGCCATGCAAGTAGGCAAAGTTGATTAATAAGTAAATGGCGGTAATAATGCCAATACTCCAGATTAGCAATCGCACCATATTCTTTTTGACGTTATGCAACTCCGCAGATATGTAAGCTGCTTCATTCCAGCCACCAAAAGAAAACAGTACAAAAACCATTGCTGAACCCCAGTTAGTTTGGGTAGTAGCTGGAGCGGCGGTTACAGGCGGTAAGGAGGGCGCAATAAAAGTAGCCCCTACTATAACTACCAATAGCAAACCCAAAACTTTAGCCACACTCAGCCAGTTTTGCGCCCATTTTCCTTGTTCGACACCGACAATATTCAAACTTGTTAACAAGATGACTGCAAAGGCGGCATAAATAGATGATGAGTAGTCACCAAGACGTAATAACTGGGAGGTGTAATCGCCAAAAACAAAAGCTACAGTAGCAATAGAGCCAGTTTGAATTACTGCCATTCGCGCCCAAGCAAACAGGAAAGCTACCCTAAAGCCAAAGGCACGCCTAAAGTAATAGTAATTGCCCCCAGCATGAGGATAGGTAGTAGCTAGTTCACCGTAGCAAAGAGCGCCGATTAAAGACATAACACCGCCCAAAAACCAGGCTAATAGCACTGCCGAATTGCTACCTAAATTGCTGGCAACTATCGACGGGGTTTGAAAAATACCCACACCGATAACTAAACCAACAATTAGCGCCAGCGCATCTTTAAGTGCGATCACACTTTTTGGGGATTCTAGAACTATAATTTGCTCATTTACCTGGCGATTAGATCGTTGTGCCATTCCACCTCTTATTGTTTAAAACTGTTATGGGATGGCGCAATTTTCTCCAATGCTGAAAACTTACGATCGCTCTTGCTTTAGTCAAATCTCCTCAGAACTTTGACTTGAAATTAGTTTGCCAAACAAATATGACGAGAAAGTGACAGCAGTTTTTACTTTAAAGTCCTGAAAAGTTGTAGCCAACTCCAATCATTACCCCTACATCAGTGTCATCATCAACAAACCCGACATTTACTCCGGCGGTGGCGGTAAATTGGGTGTTTATAGGTACATCTATACCACCCGTTAGTAATACACCTACATCGCTATCATCACCTGTAGAAATTATTGCGCCGCCACCAATATAAGGAGCGACATTAAGTCTAGTTATTTCCAAATTTTCAGTAGGAAAATCTAGAGTTACAGGCAACAAAACCGTTACATCGTCTCCAAATAAAACTGAAGGTCGTACTGACAAGTTTTGTGTGAAGCCAACTTTACTAATGATACTAAAAGAACCTTCACCTATCCCTGTTTCCCCGCCAAGACCGATGTTTCCACCCACACCAATATAACTAGAACCAGAGCGTGTAGCTCTCCCCGGATTAATGCCGTCAAAAGGTCGATTATTGCCGTCTGCTGGTGGTGTCTGAGTAGATGGTGTAGTTGGCGATATATTGTTATCCAACGGTGCTGGCTGGGTCGTTGGTGTGCTGTAAGGTACTGTGTTATCTAAGGGCGTGGTTTGTGTAGTCCCATTTTGGGGCGTAGTTGGTGATATATTGTTATCCAACGGTACTGGCTGGGTTGTTGGTGTGCTGTAAGGTTCCGTGTTATCTAGGGGCGCGGTTTGTGTAGTCCCATTTTGGGGTACAGAAAATTGAGCTATAAACTCGTACTCAGTCTGGGCATTTGTACCTGCAAAACTCGGTTGAGTTTTCTCTAAGTTCTCGGCAATTATTAAGGTATTTTCATTTGGAGATTCGGTGGTCTGAGCTTGGGCTGAAATTCCAGTTAAAAATACCGAGGCGGTAGTTATACCAATTAGCAAATAAATCTTTTTTAGGCTCATAGCGATCGCGTTTCCTTGTTGATAAGTTGACAGAAGATTGAGGGCGATAATTTCTTTGGATTTAGTCAATAATTAACTTTATTGCCAGTTAAAATCATACTAGAGATAGATGCAAGATTCCAAAAGTATTGCAGATTACTTAGCAAATAAATAATAATTTATTCCCCAAGGTCAATAAACTTTAATAGCTTATTAACCTAACAGATTAAAAGTAGTAATTATTTAACCTGTTATTTCTATAATGAGCAATAAATGTGACGACAAAGTGACAGCAACTTAAGATTTAGAACTGAGGGGCAATCGGATTTGAAAAGTAGAACCTTGCCCAAGTTTGCTAGTAACAATAATTTGCCCATTGTGAGCTTTAACAATTTGCTCGGCGATCGCAAGTCCCAAACCAAAACCACCCTTTGCCTTAGTATGTTCCTCATTCCCGCGATAAAATCGTTGAAAAATATGGGGCAAATGTGCGGCGGAAATACCTACACCACTATCGATAACTTGAATCAATCCTTGATGAGCTTGAATCGACAGTTTTAACTGTACCGTACCACCAGCATCGGTATACTTACAAGCATTATTGAGCAAATTCATTACTGCTTGAAGAATCAAATTAGCATCAGCTTTTACTTCTACTTTTTGCGCCGGTAGGTCGTTAATAAAGTTGATCTTTTGGGCTTGAAGTTTATAATCATCCAAAACATTTTCTAATAACTGCCTTAAATCTACTCTTAACAAAGCTTCTAGGGGCAATTTTCCTTCATGACGCGCCAAAAACAGTAATTGAGTTATAAGCATACTCATTGATTTAGTAGCCTCAACAATTTTTTCAAACCGTAGTCTTTGCTGAGAATCATCTCCTCCAGGAGCAAGCAACCCAACTTGAGCATTACTCAAAATTGCGGCTAAAGGAGTGCGTAACTCGTGGGAAGCATCCGCCGCGAAGCGTTGCAATTGATCGTAAGATTGGCGAATTGGCTGCATTGCTAATCCCCCCAAAAACCACCCAACAAGAGCGATCGCCCCTAAAGTTCCTAGCACTACCAAACTCAACACCAAGCGCAACTGAGTTAAGTTCTCTTGCACCGTTGTCAAGGCGATACCAACTTGAACGTAGCCGATTAATAACTTATTTTGACGCACGGGTAGCGTTACTTGGCGTACCCAATTGGTGCGATTTTTTGTAGCTTTAATTGTTTTAAATTCTAAAATTTTTTGTAACTTTTCTGGGGGAGGCGTACCAAAAAACTGTTCTAAAAATCCTTGTTCGTTGTACCACCGCGCGTAAGTTACCGCACTATCCAAAGGTTCGGGATTGTTGCCCAACAAAGGAACATTGTCTAAATTTATCTGTGTTTGATTTTTGTAAAACTGCTGCTTGACACTAGCCGCCATGATCCGGGCTTTTTTATAAAGTAAGCGATCGGTTGTCTCTAATTGGTCTACAGCCTCAATGTAATAAATTAAGGATGCAAAAATAATTACAATACTACCCATAGACAGAGTAAACCAACAAGCCAAGTTGCGACGGCTACGATTGAACATGGGGAGCTTGGAAGCGATAACCCATACCGTAAATAGTTTCTATCCAATCGGTGGCATTCAACGATTGCAGACGTTGGCGCAGTCTTTTAACTAAAGTAGTTACTGCATTACTTTCCGGCTCTGTACCCCATTTCCATAGCGCGTCTTCAATGCGATCGCGGCTCAAAACTTGTCCTGGATGACGAAAAAAATATTCGAGTAACTGAAACTCCCGCGCCGTAAGCTGGATCTTAGTTGTATCGCGCTCTACTGTAAGCGTATTTAAGTTGAGGTGCAATTGGGCAACTGTAAGAGTATCTGCTTGTAAAACTGGCGATCGCCTAGCTAAAGCTCTTACTCTGGCTAAAAGTTCAATTAAATCAGTAGGTTTGACTAAATAATCATCCGCTCCTGCATCTAAACCCGCAACTTTATCGGTAGTAGTATCTTTAGCCGTTAATATAAGTACGGGCGCAGTTTTACCTAACCTTCGATACTGACGACACAAGCTTAGACCGCTAACATTGGGTAGCATCCAGTCCAAAATCAACAAATCATATTCTTTTTGCGATAGCAGCCATTGCGCCATTTCTCCATCTTCTAATCCATCTACAATGTGTCCAGCTTGCAATAAAATTGTCTGTATTGGTTCTAACTGAGCCGGGTCATCTTCTACAAGTAAAATTCTCATGCTGGGTGACTTCTCTATTCTCAATTTTTCTATAATAGATAAGTTAAATCGATAGGTATGTCTTCCAAGAGTAAGAATTTTAATAAATTATTTATGGCTTTACCTCGTGCTTGGCTAGTTCTGCCGATTCTAGGGCTAATATTTTGGTACTGTAGCGATGTCGCCACCGAGCGCTTATTAAGCCGTCCTTACGGAACTGTAGCGCAGCTAGAAGCAGACACACAATTAGAAGTAAGCCTTGAGGTCACTATCGTTGTAGTTAAGGCAGAAATTGACAAGGAACTTGGTTTTACTACTGTTCAAGTCAGAAATACTAATCCGCTACTAACAAGCTTAGAATTTCAGTTTCCGGTGACAGAATTTGGTCAAGTAGAAGCGGCGATTTCTCAAGAATTAGGCTTATCTATTGAAGAAGTGCGAAAGCTAGTCCGCTATCGAGTCAGAAATGATTAGGAGTGTCAAAATGTAAACAGTATAGCTATTGCAACAAGCAGAGTAAAAATAAGCAATCATGACAACTTCTGAAACTAAGATCGTCCGCTCTGGTTGTGTTGCAAAAAATAGTAAGGTGAAATAATTCTACTAGAGAAAATTATTCCGCCTGCCTCTAATGAACTCTAAATCCCCCTTCAAGTGGCGGCATTATCATTCCCAAGTCATCCTACAATGTATACGCTGGTATCTTAGTTATCCGCTTTCTTACCGCCAAGTAAAAGAAATGGTGAACGAGAGGGGAATGGAAGTAGACCACACGACAATTTACCGTTGGGTACAGGAGTATAGTCCAGAAATAGACAAACGCAGCCGACTTTACCTGAAGCCAACTAATGACTCTTGGCGAGTTGATGAGACATACATTAAGGTCAAAGGGAAAGACAGGTATTTATATCGGGCAGTAGATTCACAAGGAAACACCCTAGACTTTCTGCTCACCGCGAAGCAAGACGCTCTAGCAGCAAAACGGGTTTTCCGCAAGACATTAAAAGCCCTTCATACTCAGATTCCATGAGTAATTACTGTAGACAAGAACCCCGCTTATCCAAAAGCTATCAAAGAACTCAAAGCCGCCAAAAAGTTATCGGAAGAATTGAAATTACGACAGAGTAAGTATCTTAACAATATAGTAGAACAAGACCATCGCGGCATAAAACGATTAGTCAAGCCAGGGATGGGATTTGGCTCCTTTAACACAGCACGGCGAACCATCAGAGGATATGAAATTATGAACATGATGCGAAAAGGACAAGTTGTGGGAGTTCCCAAGGGAGCCGTCAAAGAGCAGGTTCTCTTCCTCAACCACATCTTTGAAGTAGTTGCATAATCTGAACTCCTTAAAACAGGGGGTTTCTGTCCTCACCAAGTTTTTGCAACACAACCAAAATTTGTTCTAAGTGCTGGACTCCAGGTAAGCAAGCAGAATCGATGTGGTTAAATCCTCGCTCAAAATATTGTTTCAGCTGTGGAACACAATTGCGCGATCACTGTAGTCAATGTAATCAACCAATTACATCTATTAAGTTTCGCTTTTGTCCTTTTTGTGGAAATGCCTATAGAACCCATTTGACATCTAATTGGCAGCTAATCTTTTGAGCAGAAGTCTGATGAAACAAAGGTTAAGCTTGGCAGTAGCATGAGCTAAAGTTCGCTCAAAATTTTTGACTAAACTTTTACATCTTTCCATCCAAGCATTAGACCTTTGGATCACCCACCTAGGGGCGATGGGAACAAACCCAGATTTTCCCTGCTGTTGTTTTTCAGTTCTGGATAGCTTTGGCGAAAGCTCAAATCTGATTTTCTCCATAATCTGTGGATAAATTTTTTCTAATTCCCTGGTTAGTTTCTCAGGATGATAACCATGCTCAAGCAAGATAGTAATTTTGGGAATGTTGAGTGGCTTGGTTTTGAAGTAATCAATGTTCTTCTCAAGCATTTCAATCATACCCCAATCATCCGCTAAACTGGCTTTGGTACAGTGAGTAAAAAACGGAAACCCAAGAGTATCAACAGCTAAATGTCTTTTAATCCCATTGGTTGATTTGTAATGGCAAAATCCTTTGGATTCAATACTAGCACTGCAAGTGTTTTTCACCGCTTGTGAGTCGATGATAATTAGTCTTGTCCACTGCGGTTTTTTTTTGCTTGTTCTCGAACTCGACTATGTAATGCTTCCATGATTTGTTCGATGGCTCCGGACTCTCGCCACTGCAAGGAATACCAGAATACTGTTGAGTAGGGGGTAAATCTTTGGGCAGGTCACACCAATTGCAACCATTCTTGAGTTGATAGAAGATGCCATCCAGGATTTGTCTTTTTGTCCAAAGAGAAGGTCTTGTCTTCTTCTTCTTAGGCAATAAAGGTTCGATAATTTCCCACTCTTTATCGGTTAAGCTGCTTGAATATGGCATTTTTGACGCATTTTACTCTGTCCTGAAAAAGATGTCAAATGGGTTCTATAGTGCAGAAGCTTGTATTTCAGGATGAGGAGGGCAATACCATTTCTGAAACCGATAGCTCTTTGGTAGGTAAGATTATTGAGGTGCGGTTTAATTCACGACACTAAGGGAGTTACTAAACAGCCTTCTCTACCAAAAGCTTCAGACCTGGATATTTATTAGTCGCAATATGTTATAGGAGAAGTGAATTAGTGTATGCAGTTAATTCTGGATAGTACCCATCCCCCCAAACCCTGAGACTTTCGTGAATATCCACCCCCTCAATTCACCGAGAGTGAAGTCAATTATCTTTCAACGGCTCAAGTTTTCTAGGCGCATCTCAGTTAGGGTACTCAGACTGATGCTCAAGAATGATCCGTTGCGATCGCATCAGTACGCTCAATCTGATGAATAAAATCAAGTAGAATCGATGTAAATTTTTCGGGATACCACAGTCCCCATTCATGGCAACCTTCTTCTACAGTGACGAGTTTGGAGTTGGAAATCTTTGCAGTCATTTCTTGTGCGGCAGTTAACGGCGTGGTCAGGTCTTCTTTTGACCATAACAACAAACAGGGTGCTTCGATTTTTGGCAACAGATGTTTTATATCTACTTGTAACGAAAGCAATAATGCTTGAATAACGTTTCCCGTGTTGAACAAAAGGTTATGGGCGAAGGCTTGAGGAATATCAATCAATTTCAATTTCAGCTTTGGAAGAAAGAACTGGGTTGTCATTTCAACGGCTCTTCGTGGTATTGCTTCTGGGATAGACACTGATGGGATGCCTGTACTATCTACCAGAATCAAGCTTTTTACTCTTTCTGGAGCTTGAGCCGATAAAGTAATTGCAATTCCTCCTCCAAGCGAGTGTCCCACCAGATGCACTTTTTGGAGATTTAGGGTGTCCAAGAACGAAAGCAGAATTTTAGCATAGCTATCATAGTCCCGAATGAGTTTAGGATGAGACGAGCGGGCAAAACCGGGTAGGTCAGGAGCGAACACGGGATGCTGCTGTGCCAGTAGTTTCAAAGTTTCATAATAAGGTTCGGTAGAAATTCCCCAACCGTGTAGAAACACAATAGGAGTTGAATCCGACTTTGACCCACCTTGCGTATAAAAAATGCTGCAATCGTTCAAATCAACACGATAATTATCCATTTGGGATTGCAACGTCGAAATCTGATTGAACACCATATACTAATCATTCTCACCAACTATATCACTGTAACAAGTCTTTATAGTTTATGAAATTCCCTAAAGCGTTAGCCTTGTGGCGCTCTAGAGTTACTTCAGTAAACTTTTGTTACGCGCGAAAAATAAACCGGGAGTTAATGTATTTTTCCATGCCGTCAAGACTGGACAGAAGCCATCGCTGACCCAAACCAGGCTGCGGTTGGAAGGAGTGGGCGGATGAGGCAGTCAAGCGACGGTTGATGCAATATTCCCACTCCCAAGACGGCGATATCATGGTGCATTTTATCGGCGGCAGTCAAGGATTGTGGAGTTGGTTGCGCTGCTTATCGTGATCGGAGGTTGAGCGAGTTGCTAGTGGGGGAGAAGTAAAATGAGCGATGGTCGCAAAGCGAACCGTTGTAGGCATCGCATACAAACCCAAAAACCGCACATTATTCAGTTAGAGGCAGAAGTATAGACATTACGACAACAGGCTGCAAATCACGTCCAAGAGCTAAATACTTCTAATTCCCAGTCTTCTTAGCCACAATTATAGGTTAATCAGGGCTAGTGACAGAATAGAATATTGCACCAATAGTAATAGTCCAGAGTGCAAGTCCATCGGCTACCCCTGTTTTGAACAAACTGGAGCAAGAGATATAGCAATAGAATAAAATTGTTAAAAAGTATTAAGGCTCGATCTCAATGAATTTGTTTCTTCCGGCGTTCGGACTTTTCCTTTTCCTGCTAACCCTGGGGATTGCATTTTATCTAATTACAGCCCGTCGTTATCAATCATCCAACTCTGTAGCTAATTCTTACGATCAATGGACTGATGACGGTATTTTAGAGTTTTACTGGGGCGAACATATCCACTTAGGTCACTATGGTTCACCACCGCAGCAAAAAGATTTCCTTATTGCCAAATCTGATTTTGTTCATGAAATGGTGCGTTGGGGCGGTTTAGATAAATTACCCTCTAGCAGTACCGTCTTGGATGTTGGTTGTGGGATTGGAGGTAGCAGCCGCATTTTGGCACAAGATTACGGATTTGCAGTTACAGGTATTACCATTAGTCCCCAACAGGTCGAACGCGCCCAGCAGTTAACTTCTCAAGAGCAAAACGTGCAGTTTTTGGTAGATGATGCGATGGCACTTTCGTTTCCAGATGCGAGTTTTGATGTCGTTTGGTCAATTGAAGCTGGACCGCATATGCCAGACAAAGGCGTTTTTGCCACAGAGTTAATGCGGGTGCTAAAACCTGGTGGTGTATTAGTTGTAGCGGACTGGAACCAGAGAGATGATCGCCAAAAGCAACTCAATTTTTGGGAAAGACCTGTAATGCACCAACTCCTCGATCAGTGGTCTCATCCTGCGTTTTCAAGCATCGAAGGCTTTTCTGAGCTTTTGGCAGCAACGGGATTCGTTGAAGGAGAAGTAGTAACCGCAGACTGGACAGTGCAAACGCTTCCTTCTTGGCTAGACTCTATCTGGCAGGGAGTAGCTCGACCGCAGGGATTAGTACGTTTTGGTCTATCTGGTTTGATTAAATCTCTGCGAGAAGTACCGACCCTTCTATTAATGCGGTTGGCATTCGGCACAGGTCTCTGCCGATTTGGAATGTTTCGCGCTAACGCCGCTAAATCACTGCTACCTTTGACAAAGACCGTTTCATCCCAATCTGCTCCAGTAAAATAGAGTAAAGGCTTTATATCAGCTTACTAATCAAAACTGCCGAAAGTATAAATAATTGTTTTCATCCCATCTAGCAAGTATTACGGATTGTAGCAAATAATGACCCAGGTTGTAATTGTTGGTGCTGGACCTACGGGGTTAACCCTGGCAATGCTTTTAGCAAAACGAGGCATTGCAGTTAAATTGATTGAAGCCTCTCGCAACTTTCGGCGGATTTTTCGGGGAGAGGCGCTGATGCCTAGTGGTCTTGAAGCAATCTCCCAAATGGGGCTTTGGGACTTAGTAGAACAGATTCCACACCGACCCCTTGATGCTTGGGAGTTTTATATTGAAAATCGTCCCATCTTTCGGGTCAACGAACCGATGGAACTTGGAGGTAAACCCTGTACTCTAATTTCCCAGCCCGCTTTTCTTGAAAAATTGGGAGTAAAAGCAAAGCAGTGTGAGAGTTTTGAGCTTATCCAAGGCACTGCGGTTCAGGAGTTATTGTGGCAGAACGAGCGCGCGATTGGGGTCAAACTAGGCGATGGTAGAGCAATTGCGGCAGATTTAATCATTGGTGCAGATGGGCGCAACTCGATTGTGCGACAACGAGCTAATGTATCCCTTGAGCAAGAAGCCCAAAGTTTTGATATTCTCTGGTTTAAGCTGGCAGCAAGTCCGCAGTTTGCCTCAGAAAATGTGTTTTATTCGCTGTTGTGTGGTCGTCAGGGATTTGGAGTGTTCCAAGGGTCTGAGGGGAATCTTCAGGTAGGATGGTCGCTGCCGAAGGATGATCCGATTGAATGGCAGAAGATCGATTGGGCAGAGAAACTTGCCTCTGCTTCTCCTGACTGGTTAGCCGCGCATTTTCGCCAACAGGCAGACTCGATTGAGCGACCGCTGTTACTATCGATTGTCGTAGGTCGCTGTCCGCATTGGCAGAAGCCAGGCTTGCTACTCTTGGGTGACGCGGCTCATCCCATGTCACCAATCCGCGCCCAGGGAATCAATATGGCATTGCGCGATGTGGTGGTGGCAGCCAACTATCTCGTTCCACTATTGCAGTCGCAACCCGATCTTGCCGCAATTGATGCAGTTCTTCCACAAATCCAAGCGGAGCGCGAACCGGAAATTATTCAGATCCAACAGCTTCAACAAGCGGAAGTCGCTCAGGCTGAACAACTGCGAAACAATGCACTCATGAGATACGGTGTGAGTCGCCTAGCCCCCCTGATTCGGAGCCTAATTCGCCAATCATGGCTTAATAGGCAACTCCAGTTACGTCAAGGATTTGCCCATGTATATTTAACGATATGAAGAATACACTTGAACAGATGTTTGAACATAAAATTCGTGCGCTCGTTGAAGTAGTATTGCCAACAGTAAACTCAGATTGACTTACTTGTAACCTAATGCAAAACTCCAACTAACCGCAAGTCGAAGCTTTCAATGGTCGCCGAACGAACTGCCCTTGGCATCGCACTCAACCTCTTAGAAAACGCATTGCCCAGCTAAAAACTCGCGAGTTTTTAACATTGCTTGATAGCGAAGTTAGTTCTAAAGTATTTGTGACCGATATAGTGCAAAAGCTCGTATTCCAGGATGAGGAAGGAAATATCGTTTCCCAAACCGATGGTTTCTTGGTGGGCAAGATTATTGAAGTACGGTTTAATTCAGTACACTCAGGGAATTGCTAAAGGTTTTCCTCATCAACCAAAGCTTTGAAGTAGGTGCATAATCTGACCTCTTGCTACAGGGTTTCTCTGTCCTTACAAAGTTCTTGCAACACAACCGATTATCCTATTTGGCAAGCGGTTCTCATAGTAAATACAAGTCCGGTACTGCTCAATCAAACTATGCAAGCAACAATTGAACAAATCTCCCAAATTACCGTTTTTGGAGGTGTAGAACCAGAAGAATTAGCAATTTTACTACTACACACTCAGTTGCAATTCTATAGTCAGGGAGAAATTATCATGCATGAGGGCGAGTTCTTACCTGCAAAGCTATATTCTCTCCTGAGCGGCTCAATCCAAATTACTAAAACAGCATTAACAGGAAAACAAACGATTCTTCGCACCTTACCAGCCGGAGAAATTTTTGCTGCACCCGCACTGCTGGGAAATGGGATTGCTCCTGCAACCGTGACGGCTGAATGTGGTTGTCAAATTCTTTCCGTAAAGCGAGATGCTTTACTTAATGCTATTGGGCAGAATCCTGAAATTGCTCTACGGATGCTGATGGTTTTCAATTTTAGGATTCAGCAACTACATGAAACAGTCCACGGGTTGGTTTCTGAACGAGCAATTGTCCGACTAGCTCGATTTATTCAATATTTTGCAACTCAGTATGGAACTGAGCAAAGCAAACTCGGTGAGTGTTTGAAAGTCAAATTGCCTTATTATCAAATAGCTCGGAGTATCGGCATTACTTATGAAGAATGCGTGCGACTAACTAAAAGTCTTAAATCTGTAATTTCCTATAGTCGGGGTGGTAAGATTACGATTCTTGATGGCAAAGCATTGGAGGCGACTGCTAATGGTACAATAGAAGTAAATTCTTGATCTATGGTGATCGCAGATAAGAGCAAATATGATACCTAATCGTCCATCTTAACCCAGTCAAAGACTTGATACTGCTGTTATTTAAAGCATTATTAACCGTGCTGGCAGAATTGAAAGGGCAACAATTGTCAGAAAAGCTAAAGCGGTTCCAGTTTCGAGCATTGCCACAAATTGAATTTTGACGTTATGATACCCTTCTTGATTTAGGGCAATGATGCCAAATTTTAGTAGCGCTACCCCAAAGGCTAAAACTGTTACAGGAGATAACACATTAAGCCAGTAGAGGGCGAAAATAATTATAGTTGCGTAGGCAAAGCCCGCCGCAGGCATCGCATGATAAACCACTGCTGGAATTAAAGAACTTGTTTTCGGTTTCCGCAGTTTAACTGTAAAAATGGAACTAGAGAAGAAAAGCGTATTCAGCGCCCATAGTCCCATTACACTTAGGGAAATTGTGTTAGTTGTAGCAGCGTAGGCAAACTGTGTTGAAAGGCAAACAGCAGCAAAGGTAATTAGCTCATTAAAAACTGATTTTTGTTCTCTATGGAGAACAGAGAAAGCATCAACAACCAAAGCAGCGATCGCACCTGCATAAATCCACAGTAGTAGGGGATGATTGAGGTAAAGAAGAAGGGCAAGCGCGCCTGATATAACTGCATAAACCCCACCCCAAATTAAAAAACGCGGCTTCAAACTGTGGCGTTGCTTGATTTGCAATACCAAGGGATGTTCAGCTTGAAAGCCACAAAAAGCACACACTAAAGCTAGGGTTGTTTCTACTGTCCAATTTTGGGCGGCGGCTGCACCAATTAGGAAAGAAACCAACAACACTACATAAACACCATGTTCTGGGGAGAATGTCGGGCGATACCATGCCTGGGTGTTAGGTTTGGTATTGCTAGTTGTATTGACGGTTTGAGTCATCGTCAAATCCTCCTGCTCTAGAATGTTTTATTAGGCTGCGATCATGGCTTTCTCTCTTTCACGAGCATCCACAACTAAAGGTAAACAAAGAGCAGCGATCGCCTTTTGCCATTCTTGGCGAATATGCGCGTCTTCGACACCATTAAACAAGCTTACTAAGCGGGGAACAGATGCTTCTAAAGCCAGACGCGGAACGGGTTTATGCAACTCAACTAGATTGCTCAAGCTTTGCTCATTGTTGACGAATCCAATTACCCATTTTGTTGTATGATCTGGACTATCGGGAACACGCTTAACTCCCAATTCATTTTTCAGCCAGTTGTAAAAAGGTGGTAGTTCTTTGGCTAAGACGGCTCCTGCTGTGGGTAAAGTTTCCTTCAGCAAATTGGTATCTAAGCTGTCTAGCTGTTGCTTAAATTCAGGTGAATTGAGACACTCTGTTAGCGGTTTTAAGAGTATCGCTTTTAACTGAGCTTGGGGTAAATCTAAATGTTGGGCGAAAGTTGAAATTATTGATTCCATTATTCAGAAACAAATTAATTACTATCTACTTTTTCGGAAAGCGTTAACAAAAACGCCAATTTGTCTTCAGACTTTAATGAGTGGGGAGCATTGGCAGGTATAAATACGAAAACACCTGTTTCTAGGGCAATATCTTGTCCCGACAAAGTAAGTACACCCCGTCCTTCAATCACATTAACAGTGGCATTGCGAGGAGACTTATGCTCAGAAATCTCCGTGTTAGGTGCAAGACATAAGAGCGTGTGTTGACAAGCTTGATCTTTTAGCAATACTTTATTGAAAGTTCCAGTATCACGATATTCAATTTCTGATCGCAATTGGGTAACGAAAGATAGATTTGTTGTGTTTTTAGAAGTCATAGCAATTTTTAATTTTGGATTAATGACACTACTAGGCAACGGCACACAGAATGATGTAACCTAATTCGTGACGATATTTCTGGAAAACAGAGCGCATTTCTAAAACTCTTGTGCGGATAGGTTTGTGGGTCAAGACATTCCCCAAAATCCGAATTGTATCTACAATGCCTTCATCTTGAATTATTCGCCCCAAATTCAGTAAAGCCATTGAGTCAGTTTTGTGATTTTGCACTTGAAATCCGGCTGTTTCACAAGCCTGAATCCAGTTAGCTTCTGACAGGGGTGTAGAATTTACTCGGATTACTTGGGCTAGTTCAGTACGAATTTGCTCTTCTTTGTCACGAGCTAATAATTCGTGACAGAGAAATTTACCTCCGGGGTTGAGTTTACTGTGAATGCCAGCTAAAATCTTTGCTTTCCCCGGTGGGGATTGCATTGTGAGAATTGCTTCGGCTAAAACGTAATCAAACTTTCCTGGGATTGCTTCTAAATGGAAAATATCGCCTTCGATAACTTCAATTTGATTTTCATAACCAGCAGCACGAATATTGACACGCGCACGAGCTACACTATCAGAATCTTTTTCTACGCCAATGACTTTAACACCATAGCGTTTAGCAAGAGCGATCGCACTGTAGCCAAAACTCGAAGCTAATTCTAAAACTGTTTCGCCAGGCTGAAAATTAGCCCACCCAAATAATTGCTCTGTGGCTTTTCTTCCCCCAGGACGCAGATATTTTTTGCCTGCTGCTGCCAGAACTTGGTGTCCTGAAGCGGTTTGAAAGTTGAGGATAGCATCAGTCATATCAAAGCACCCTCTAAGTCGGTATACTTCCAATTTGCCAGGAATCCTCAATAAAGTCTTTGAGCTACCTCATATTGGTAACATTAAAAATGCTGTTTCAGTCACCAACTAATGACAGCAGCAACAACTGCGGTATTCGCAGAAAGCTCTGCACTGTGAAATGGCTCATTAAATACCAACATATCAGGCAAATTTCTCACCATTGCTACTATGGCTGATGCCAGGTCATTCTCAGAAAATTGTGCAGGCAATCTTTCTTTTAGTTTTTCAGAGCGAATGCAATCTAGCAAACCGCTTATCAAAATCGGGACATCCCTAGTAAAAGTGGTATAGATTAAAGCCTCATTTTCCGCCAAGGGCTTTTGCCGATACTGGTTTAAGTCACCCTATCCTAAATATCGACATTCAAGGCTGTTACCAGCACTCATCATTGTTTACCTTCACTTTAGTCAAGTTTGATACTCTGGTCTTACCGACTGCTGACACCCTCAGTCGTCCGTCCGCTCATCTCGCTCTTGTGAATACGGTAGATTGCTATAACCTCCGCACGTCCCAAAGCATCGATCCACGTTCTATTTATGGCAGGCGAAAGTGTTGGATTACGCTCTTTGATGAACTGCATAGCCCGATCTATGTCTTGCTGCTCTGTGAGGCGTTCGGCTCGACCCGTAACAATCACGCTGCGCCAATGAAGGAACCCGTGAATTTCTTCGACCTGTAGGCATACTTCTGGATTCGCGTCTATGTCATGAGTCTTCATACCTTCGGTTGTAAACAGGTAGATGTCCTTTTCTTGGAGATAATAATGCATTGGCATCACGTAGGGTTTTCCTTCGTGTATGAAACCAAGATGACCGTATCCTAATTGTTGTAGGAAGTCTTGTATTTCTTTTTGTCCCATTTCATCAATGTCTAACATAGTAATTCTCCTGTCTTAAATTTCAGTTGGCTTTGCTGATCAGACCCCTAGTCGTGGTCGAGGTCGTGTTACGAAATTTCTACTGGCTGTTTTTCAACTGCCTCTTGCACTATATCAGCAGTATGTTCGTTAATTGCAGCCTTAACTGATTCGCTTAGAGCTAGTCTGTTGGCGGTGTGGGGACTTTGGAAGGTTTGTTGGGCATCAGGTTGTTGGCAAGCAATCATCGTTTTGACGTGTTCTAGTTCATCCTCCCTAATAGCAACAAATACATCGTAGAGATTTTCAATTTTGGGACGACGTTCTTGAGGAACCCGCGTAGTTTGAAATTCATCAAATAAGTAAAGGTCGCCATCGCGGTAGTAATTAATGGCGATTTCCGGTGCTGGCAAAGTTTTAAGTTCCTCACCATGCTCTTTGATAAAGGCATCATAGGTATGGTATGCGTGTTCTTCCACCTGCTGCATAAAGTTGTAGGCATACCGGGGTGAAAGTACATATACAAAAACAACAATCCAGTAGTAAACAAAGGCTCCTGCATGAGCAACAAAGCGGTCAATCCAGTATTGATTGCCGCCAAGAGACTCAGCAATGAGCAAGTGATGTAATTCGTTCCAGGATTCGGCAAAGTGGACTTTTATCCAATCTGCCTTACGCCACCAACCCATTGTTTCATACAGATGTAGGACGGAGGTGAAAGCGAAGTAGGGGACGCGAGCAACTGTCTCTAATACATAAAATCGTGGATATAGGCGAGTACGATAAAAGGTATTCAGTAGTGCTTCTAAAATGTTAACGAGTAGTCTGATCATTTTGTTATTTCCTTAAGTTTGTTCCATTAAAATATGGCAATCTTCGCTTTTCCTTTTTAAAAGGAAGTATTTTATAAGATGCACATTTGAAACATTTCATTGAGCAGTTGATTAAGCGGGCGTTGATGAAACTGTGATGATTTTTAGGCAGTTGTTTACGAAAGAATTAGAGTTTTAAGTTTCACATTTGTCAATTTTTATTATGGAATCAGCAACGCCATTAAGCAAACACAAGTTTGGGTTCAGGAGTATATCCAAGATAGATGTGTGCCGCAGACTTCAAAACGATTTCAGAATAAAGAATTTTCTGCATATCTAAACTGGGGAAGCGACTAGCAATAGTCCGGTAAGCTTTAATTTCACCTTCAAGAGTGAAGTCAGAATGGCTCAGGTAGTGGTCATAGTCGTGAACTGCCAGAAATGCAAATCCGTAAAATGGATTGGGGTAGAAGTCTGCACCGTAGGTTTCTAGTGACACCCACAGATGTTCCTTCTCGATGTCAGCAAACAGTTCTTCTACCGTTTCATACCGCATAGAGTCTGAGGCTTGAACAGCAAAAGGAAGCGCTCGAAATTCACTCATGATTAACTCACAAAACTCGGCGCTGGTTTCTTCAGAGATTTCAGCAGGAGTTCCTTCAAGGTAGATTTTAGCGAGTTTTTCTGTTTTAGTTGCCATTTTAGTCACCTCCTGAAACCTAAGCAATGTCGAGATTATAATTAACACTGGTTGTAGTCTTGATAGGAAAGCATCTTTATTACCTTTAGTCTGACAAAAATGCATCGTTACTTTTATGAGCTAGCTCATAGAAGTAACATAAATGTGCGTCTTGTAAAATTTGGTAATGCTCCTGTGATCTAGGAGATGAAACTTGTCTGACATTCGTGTACAAGCAATCGCCAACTTCAAACTATTTGCTTCTGCTAATAACTGACTAAAAAGCAAAAGACTTGCCTTTTTTGGTTTTGTTGCAAAAAATGGTAGTGTGAAATGGTTCCACCAGAGAAATTTATTCCGTCTGCCTTTAATGAACTTATCTTCCCCGTTCAAGTGGCGACACAAGCACAATCCGAAATCATCCTGCAATGTGTGCGCTAAGATATCAGTTATCTGCTTTCAAGAACGACAAGTAGCGGAGATAGTGAACGAGTGGGGATTGGATGTACATTACACTACGATGTTTCATTAGGCACAAAAGTACGAATAGCGCTAAGTTATGGTATAAGTTTTGCATGGTAAGGACTTAAGCAAACGCGCCTGCCATTTGACCATTACCTCTATCAAATGATGCCTTGGAGTATTTTCAGCAGGCACTCGCTACGCGCGAAAAATAAACCAGGGCTGATTGGTTTGTTTATCCATGCAGTCAAAACTGGACAGAAACTTTCCTTGACTAAACCTGGCTACGGTTGGAAAGAATGGGCTGACGAGGCAATCAAGCGGCGATTGAGCGATATTCGCACTCTCATGACGGCGATATCATGGTGCATTTCGCATTGGGCAGCCAAGAATTGTGGAGTCGGTTACGGTCATTGTCATGGGCGGAGGTTGAGTGCGTTGCTTGTGGGGGAGTAATATGAGCGATAGCGCGGAGCGCAGTGCTGGAAGCGATCGCACTCACCTACTTAGAAAGCGCATTGCCCAGTTAGAGGCTGAAGTCCGAGCGCTCAGAAAACAAGTCCAAGCGCAACGTAAAAGGATTGCTCAAAAGTGTGGATATGAGTTTGTATCACTGGTTGATAGCGAAGTCAACTGTAAAGTGGTTGTGATCGACATAGTGCAAAAGCTCGTATTCCAGGATGAGGAAGGAAATGTTGTTTCCCAAACCGATGGTTCTCTTGTGGGCAAAATTATTGAGGTGAGGTTCAATTCAGTACACTAAGGAAATTGCTAAAGGTTTTCCTCATCAACCAAAGCTTTGAAGTGGTTGGATAATCTCAACCCTTACAACAGAGATTTTCTGTCCTCACAAAGTTTTTGTAACACAACCACCTTAATTCATCCTAGTAAAAGATATCAAATGGGTTCTATAGAACCCATTTGATATCTTTAGAGAGTAAGGATAGAATCAGGAAAAAATGATTTATTCCACTAGTGTTGGGATAAAAAAACAGATTCTAAAATATTGCATACACTAGATTAATTACGAAATTAACCTATGCGATAGCGCAAGCGCGCCTGTTACCGGGCTTCGCACTTCTTACAACTAAGACTACGGCATGATTGAGGTAAGGCACTAAAGCCGTTATGAGCGATCTAATTTTTATTACAGGTGCTACAGGCAACGTAGGAGCGGAAATTGTCCGCCAACTGAGCGATCGCGAGCATCGTGTCCGAGTTGCTCAAAGAAATCTCCAACGCAGCCGCAACTGGTCGCCATCTTCCAATGTTGAGTATACTGAGTTTGATTTCACCCAACCACAAACCTTTGCTCAAGCCTTTCAAGGAGTTAAAAGAGTCTTTTTGATGCGTCCGCCTGCTCTTTCTCAAGTAAAAACTTATATGTACCCTGCTATCGATAGTGCGATCGCATCTGGTGTTGAACAAATTGTTTTTTTATCGTTGCTTGGGGCGGAGAGCAACCCTATCGTACCCCACGCCAAAGTAGAAAAGTATATTCAATCGGTTGGTATACCTTACACTTTTCTGCGCGCTAGTTTCTTTATGCAAAACTTAAGCACAACGCATCGCCAAGATATTCAAGAGCGTAAGGAGATAGTTTTACCCGCAGGAAAAGGAAAGACAAGTTTTATTGATGTGCGAGATATTGCCGCCGTCGGGGTTAAAGCCTTAACAGAATCGGGTCATAGCGATCACGCTTACAGTCTGACAGGTAGTGAAGCTTTAGATTACTACCAAGTTGCAGAAGTATTTACAGAGGTACTTGGCAAGCCAATAACTTACACAAATCCATCAATTATTAAATTTGCCCTTAGTCTGTACAAACGAGGTTTAGATATCCAATTTATTGCCGTCATGATTGGTATCTACACGACGGCAAAATTAGGATTTGCAGGTAAGTTGACAACCGACACTCAAGATATTCTCCAAAGAGCGCCGATTAGTATGCGACAGTTTGTAGAAGATTATCGAGATTGTTGGGTAAAACCTACTTCATAGAACCCATTTGACATTTTAGGAAGAGGCGGCAAGCCTCTTAATCATTAGCCTAATGAAGCAAAGGTTGATCTTGGTCGTGGCATGGAATAACGTTCGCTCAAAGTTTTTTACCAGATTCTTACAACGCTCCATCCAAGCATTCGACCGCTCAATTACCCAACGAGCCACCGCCGGAACAAATCCAGATTTTCCTTGGGCGGCTTTCTCCTGTTTCGAGGGTTTGGTTGAAAGCTCAAATTTGATCTTCGTCATCACCTGTGGATAAATTCGCTCCAATTCCTGAGTCAAATAGTCCAAGTGATAACCATGATCTAGCAAGATTGTAATCTTTGGAATATTGACGGGTTTTGCCTTGAAATAGTCAATGTTTTGAGTCAGCATTTCAATCAACCCCGCGTCATCGGTCACATGGGCAGGTGTACAGTGAGTAAAGAAGGGAAACCCAAGCGTATCAACAGCAAGATGCCTTTTAATCCCATTGGTGGCTTTGTAAAAGCAAAATCCCTTCGACTCCACACTGACATTACAAGTGTTTTTCACGGCTTGGGAGTCAATGATGATCAAAGTCGTCCACTTCGGTTTTTTTTGACCTGTTGACGCACTTGTTGATGTAAAACATTCATCAGTTGCTCGAAGACTCCTGCGGTTCGCCAACGCTTGTAGTGCCAGTAGACCGCCCTTGTAAGGGGGCAGGTCTCTGGGTAAATCACACCAGATGAGCGCCATTTTTGAGTTGATAGAGGATGCCATTGACGATCTCCCGTCTTGTCCAATTAGAAGGACGGGTTTGCTTCTTGGGAGGTAGGATCTCAAGCAACAGGGGTTCAAAGATTTCCCATTCTTCATCAGTGAGGTCACTAGAATAGGGCATAGTCGCTGCATTAGGTGATTTCGAGTACCTTAATCCAAGACCTGTAAGATGTCAAATGGGTTCTATAGAATAACTTTGCTCAGTGGTCAGCGATTGGTTGATTTTGTATTAGGGCGACGTTGAAGGTTGTGACAATCTAGGTGGCAACTACTATAAAGAGTACGATCGCTGTCTTTCAGAAGTCGGTAGTCCTACAAAAGTAAGGATAGATTATAGTGATGTACAAAATACCAGATGGCTCCAATGTGGTTATCCAATTTTTTAGAGAAAGACAAGGTTTTGCGGACTAAACGGGAAACACGTTGTCGCACCCGTACAGTTAAATCTCTCTGGTCTAATTTGTCTTACCACTATTCTTGCCAACAGCCCGATGCCTAGAATTGGGAATTACTTGCTCTACGCTGACCAAAAATCTGTGTAACAGACGGCGCACTGCTTATACACTGGTGGCAACGACTGCCATAAGCCGTAAGCACCGCTACGAGAACGAGTACCTATGTAAACTCCTACAATTTCTCTACTATTCACATCTAAGGCTAACCACACCCATTGTTTATTACCTTTGTTACTAACAAACGACCACATCTCATCGCCTTGAATCGTTAACCGCCCCTTTTTTTCTCCTCAACCTTAACTTGTCGTGGAGTTGCCTGATATTTCCCGTTGACCTAAGGAGCGTAACCATTGCTCTGACACTCCCGTTACTCTAGTAATCCCTGCCAAAGACAGCCTTTCCAACAGCAACTTGTCAATTAAATCTCGGGTATCCTGACTAATCACCTTCTTCGTCGGATTCTGGACAAACTGCCTGCTACAAGCTTTGCACTTGAATATTTTGCCGACCGTTATGGATCTTGCCGTTCTTTACAACAACAGTTGTTTGGCATCGCGGACAAGTGAGCGGAGATGCTGACATGGTTGAGTATTAAAAGACATCTCCTCTATACTTACATCCTTACTTCTGTAGGACTACCCAGAAGTCTACCTCCAGAAACCGAGTCTGGTCGGCGTGGGCAGATCGGGAGTCATATCTCAGTTTGATAGACGGGATCTTCACCCGTATCTGATCGAGAGTTCAACCGTTTCTATTGCTAGATTTTGGCTCGCAGCGTTATGTACGGTTTGGATACCGTGATTCGCGCTACAACGAATCGCACCTTTTCTCCAACCTGTTCCTCTCAGTTATTCTAATATTTATTTGAACAATGAATTATCCCTGGGTATGGACTACTACAAGCAGCGATATCAGCAGCAAATCCTCAACCATCTGAGGCACAAGGCTCACTCTCTCGGCTTTGACCTTGTTGCTCAACCTACTGCCACCGAGAGTGTTTCTTGAAAGAGGGCTATACTGACGTTGAAACTGGGAGTGACTAATTTTTTGTGCCACTGCACCGCGAAAAACGGCGCTCGGCAGGACGTGCCAATATTGTATAGGCGGCGTAAGAGCCGATCGCAAATGCTGCCATGACACCAGACATAGCAATGGCAGTGTGTCCATCATATAGGAAAGCCACTAATCCACTCGCCAGTGAGCCGCCTAACATTTGCAGAAATCCGACTACAGCGGCTGCAACTCCAGCACTTTCTGGTACTGGCTGGATGGCACAATGCATGGCATTCGGTGAAATTATTCCGCGACAAAAAGTATTTAGCACCAGCAACGGCATGAGCAGTGCAACTTGCGCTGCACTACTCATTGACACAATCACAAGTGCCAGTGTGGAAATGACAGCAACAGTTAAGCTAATACTAAGTAATCGTGAAGGTGGCGCACCTTGGATACTCCAACGCCCATTCAGGAATGCACCTACCACGCTCCCGAAGGCGGTTGATGCAAATAGCCAACCGTAGACTGTGGTTGAGACACCAAAAACGTTGAGCATCACTAGTGGCGATCCGGCAACGTAGGCGAACATACACCCAAAGTACAGTGCATTGACAAGGGCATAGCCAAGGCAAATTGGATTCCTGAGAATATTTCCGTAATTATTGATTAGCCGACGTGGTTTGATAGCAGTTACATCACGCCTCTCTAGGGACTCACTCAATCCGAAAGCAACAGACAGCACAAGCAATAATCCTCCTACAGCCAGCACACCATAAATCGCTCGCCAACCTGTAAGCACCAAAACCCACCCACCGATTGTAGGTGAACTCATCGGTGCTACACTCATTACTAAGTTGACGTAAGAAAGCTGCGCCCGTGCTTCTGCTCCATCATATAAATCTCGGATTATTGCTAACGTTACTACCATGCGAGTACCAGCACCAGTACCCTGAACTAAGCGCCAAGCAATCAG
Source organism: Chlorogloea sp. CCALA 695 (assembly GCF_003003885.1). Classification (GTDB taxonomy): domain Bacteria; phylum Cyanobacteriota; class Cyanobacteriia; order Cyanobacteriales; family Chroococcidiopsidaceae; genus Aliterella. The sequence continues at coordinate 24,933 of NZ_PVWN01000056.1, forward strand.
AGTACCAATTGATGGTGCCGCAGCACAGATTGCACCAGCCAACGTAAAGATTGCACAGCCCGTGATTAAAACTGGTCTACGTCCATAACGATCAGAAAGTGGGCCAAAACAAAGCTGCGCGATCGCAAAACCAAGCATAAATAAACTAAGTGTTAGTCCTACCGCGCCTGGTGAGGTTTTCAACTCTGCACTGATTATGGGGAATGCTGGTAGCCCCATATCGATTGACAAGGGCAGTAGTGCAGAAAGCGCCCCTAGAAGGAGCGTAAAGCCTAGAGATTTGGGTTGAATTTGCATTTTTTTAGCTGGCTAAAAGGGGCATGGTGGTAAACTCAGCTTTTCATTACCTTGTTTGATAACTAAATTTACTTAAGAATAAAGACCACTTTTTACAAAGTCATTCTGTCGTTACAATATGATTATTCTTAGTAAAAGTTTTTGAGTATTTTCATTAGTTGATAAAAGGTGCTTTATCTTAACCTCTCACAGATATTGCTTGTAGAGTAGCTGCGCTCATGTGTTCGTAAATTTTACTAAATTCAGTATGCACCGAACGCAGATGAGCAATTGCTGCCTGCTTGCTGTTATTAGGAACTAGGAAATCCTCAATAGCGTATTCACCTGAATATAGATTGCGTTTTAACAAGCAGATGAGTTCGGACCAATTCACCATACCGATACCAACGCGTGACCATTCCCAAAACCAGCCTTTGTCACTAAAGAACCAAGACATATTTTTCACATGCACATTATCGATTTGGGAACGAATTAACTTCAGACCAAATTCCCAATCTTCTTTGCCTTCAACCATCATGTTGGCGGGGTCGAAAGTAATCGCGATACAGCTAGGGTCGAGGTCATTAGTTAACAGGTAAGCACTGCTAAAACTACTCATTACCGTTCCCCAGTGCAGTTCTAGTAATATCTTGACACCTGCTTTGTAAGCTTTACGTTCGAGATGGCGCAGCGTCTTCTTTAAAGTGTCGATCAACTCCACTGGTTCGCAGTTAGTGACTTCAAACGAAGGAATGGTTGCTTTGACATTAGCTATTTTAGCTATGGATGCACCACAGCTTTTGGGTAGAACCAGGCGTGCTTTTGGCACACCCATTTTCTGGCAGCATTCAAGTAGTTGGTCGATGGATTTATTATCTTCCACAGGTATGTAGGTGTTGAGGACTGGCACCGATAGACCTGCCTGTTGCAGTTGTTTCTTGATGAAAGAACCTGTACTGCTCAACTCCTGCAAACTTTTGTGGTAGTCATCACTCACTCGCAGTTCGATTCCATGATAACCAGATGCTAAGGCGATTTCCATTGCATCTGTAAACGAAAAGTTGAGTAAAGTTGCCGTACATAAATTCAGATTTAGAGACATTGCTTACCTCTCAATACGGTTAATGTGGTGGAAGATGAGTCTCACTGCGCGATCGCCTGTTCGATTATTGAGTTAAATTTTCGCTTGGTGTCTGCGTTCAGCGCCTTGAGAGCATTAAGGTTCTGCACTCGAGGAAGCAGAAGGCAAAGTTGCTCTGCGTCGCTCCAACTTTGACTCACTCTACTGTAAAACAATTGCAAAAACGTTCAAAGTAAAAAAGCAGGATAGAAAAGAGGTGCAATCTCAACTAAGCTTTCCCAAATCGGATAATCGATAATTCGTCGTAAATTGCACTTAAAATGACTGTAATACACGCAGTCGCAGCGATACAATGTTACAAACATACAGATATCAGCTTCGGTAAGGCGATCGCCACATAAGTAGTGCTGCTTACTCAAAACAGTTTCCCATCGTTTCAAATGCTCAAACAGTTCAGTCACCGCTTCTTCGTAGGCTGCTTGTGAAGTAGCAAAACCAGCGCGATATACACCAACGTTAATTGGCAGATAAATTGCATCAATCGTCTCATCAATCTGTCGTTGTAAATCTTGTGGGTATAAGTCTATTTTCTGCGTTGCCAATGAAGCAAACTCTACGTCAAGCATCCGCATAATTTCAAAAGATTCATTGTTGACAATTGTTAAAGCTCGTTTATCCCACAGCACCGGAACTGTGACTCGCCCTGTATATTTGGGATTAGCTTTCACATAAATTTCTTGCAAATACTGAGCGTGATTTGCCTCGTCAAAAATAGCTCCTGGCGGTTCAGTAAACATCCATCCCTTGTCGCCAAGAATCAGATCGGCAAAGGATACTGAAATGGCAACATTCAATCCTTTGAGTTCTCGCATAATTAAAGTGCGGTGCGCCCATGGACACCCCAGGGAAACGTAGAGATGATAACGTCCTGCTTCTGCCTTAAACCCGCTTTTTCCATCTACGATCGCGAAACGTTGTTGGTGTCTCATGGAACTTAGCATTTGAACGTGGTTTATTCCCATCGGTTGTCCATTTGCCTTCAATCATCCTTCCTAATGCCATAATTGCCTCCTAACTAGGGATTGCCTGTGAACTACAAAATTTATACTTCTAAACTTTTGGTGATCACTTCCAGATCGCGTCTTTACTTTCTTAATAATGTAAATTTCTTAAAAATTATTAACCATACCTTTTCCGCAAGCTACCCCTTTATGCTTTCTAGCCCAAGGCTTCTCTTTCAAGGGTAGAAAAGAGCCAATTTTCAACAGGGTGGAGTTTCGCATAGAACAACATTTCATTTAACCAAGCTGTGAAGATATCAAAAATATCATTCACAACATCTAATGCCTGTTGTTTCGTCTCCGAACTTAAGGCAATAGATGCGAGTGGAACGTCGGCATTATCATCTCTAACGGCATGACCTGTTTCAACAGCTAGATGAAACTTGCCAAAGTAAATAAGTAGTCAGGTGGAATTAAACTTAAAACGCTCTAGGGCATAACCACCTTTGACACTACGAGCTTCCATTCCATCC
>NZ_PVWN01000057.1 GCF_003003885.1 Chlorogloea sp. CCALA 695
CAGCTAGACTTGGGAGTCTTGGCTGGAATGCTTATGTACGGGCTGGTTACCGCGATTTAGCATTCAACGAATCGCACAACATTATGCAGTGAGTAAAGAGAGCAAACTAGAGATTAACCAGCGCTTTGGGAAAGCTATTAGGCGACGTAGGCGAGAATTAGACCTTTCTCAGGAAAAGTTAGCTGAGCGGGCTGAACTTCACCGCACATACATCTCAAGCATTGAGAGAGGCAAACTTAATCCCTCGCTAGAAAACATAGATAAGTTAGCCAAAGCACTAGAAATTTCTATTTCTGCTCTCTTTGCCAACTACGGAATCGAAGTAAAAGAGTGATTTATGCATGGCAGACAAACCCAAGTACGGCAGAAAAGGGCAAGAATGGCATCCTAATTTTATTGAATATATGGAATTCATCGCCAACCACGAAGTTTATCAGGGAATGCCGGATGCATTTTTAGATGGCAATAAGATTCAGTGGGAATCACCTTCAAATAGAAAATCTGGAAAATATAAAGATACCCGTCGTAAGCGACTAGATTGGTGGCGTAGAAAAGGTGTTTCAGTCGGAATTGATCCTAATTCGACACGGTGGATTAGCAAAACAGCTAGATTAATCCACCCAACTAAGCATAAGCCGTGTAAGCGCTGCGGGAGAGTTATGGAGTTACGATATGTCTATCCGTCTAACTCCCTAAACAAACGAGTTAAGCAGCTAAGTTATATTGACGACACATTTCCTGTCGTTGCATTTGAACACATCGAAAGTCTAGTTACCCGGCTGGTAGAAAGTTTTGGGGAGCAGGTATTTTCCGCTCTTCCCAGAATTTTAAGAACCAGTGCAATATCGCCGCCAGAACTTGAGCCAAAACTAGAAGATTGGCTTCGTTGGATTGAAGAGAAGTACATTCCTGGCGAACCGAGTATACTCAGTCCTGGTGCTATGTCGAATGCACCAGACCGCTTTGACGGATTCCACTCTTTCAACCAATGTTGTCGCAGCGAGGCAGATAGGGGACGCAATAAGTCAAATCTCCAATCTTATACAACTGACCGTCGCGTATTTGAGTATTGGACAGAGGGAGATTGGATTGCTGCTAATCGATTAATGGGGCAAATTCGAGCTATTTTTGGTGGTGAATCCTGCTTAAACGGTCATCCAGGTCCTTGTTCGGCAGATCATATCGGTCCTATATCACTAGGCTTCACACATAGACCTGAATTCCAACTTTTATGTAAGCCATGTAATAGTGCGAAAAATAACCGCATGACCCTACGTGATGTCGTCCATCTAAAGGGGGTAGAAGCCAAGAGGGAAAAGGTTATATCCTGGCACAGTCAAGCCCTGTGGGACAAAAGAAAACACTCTGTTGCAGACGATGAAACCGCCCGCCGACTGAGCAAATTGCTTCGAGATAATCGCCATACTTTGATGAGTATTTTGCGAAAAATTGAAAAGGCAGGCTATTTGACATTTTTAGCTACATTTCTTGAGCTTCAGTATGCTGAGTACACAGTTGAATTTACCAATCTCAAGGTAGAGGAACACATTACTCGCTTTGACGAAGTTAGCCATATACTTCGAGAAACAAATTACGTAAAAGAGCAGAAAGCTCGGCGCTGCCGGATTGCCTTCGAGTCTTTACTTGATTACTTTGCCAAGGGAACCCGTAATGCTTTTGTTGTATCCACAGATGCGATTAACAGTAAAGTGGAAGCTACTCTATGTGCTTTACAACAATCTTCCGACACAATCAAACAGCTTGATCTTCAGATTGCGGATATTTTAGCTAATAACAGTGAAACAACTATCGATGAGGAATTCCGTGCCATTGTTGATAGTATTCCCTTGACTACTTCACATAATTTTGTAGTTGCTAAGCAGGAGCTAAAGAATGCAATGGCGCTAGTAGCAGTAGAATTGAGCAATCAGTGGAACTCGGACCGTTATGTTCGAGCCGAGTCTGACTCTGATATTCAGCTAGAAATTAAGCTAGAAATCTAGAAATGTAGAGAGCAGTTGTCTACCTCACGCCGAAGTCTTTCAAGATATTGCATGGGGGAGAAAAAACCTCGCAGAAAACGCTGGTAGTCGGTTGAGGGCGGCATAGTGTAGTCCAAGTTTTCACCATCTTGACTTGGTGCTAAAACTGGCAAATCGCTGAGCGCTTCTGATACTGTAATGGGTGCTGGAATTCCTAACAAGTTTTTCCCAGTGGAGTCGCACATCAATGGCGGTGGTGGGATGTCGCGTGACTCTCCTTGCCGACCCACTAGGATGACGCGCTTACGTCGCTGCGGCACTCCGTAATTCGCAGCGTCAAGCTTCCAGACAGAAAGCTTGTCAGTTACAGAACTTAGCGCCGCGTGTACTAGGTTAAAGATATGCCCACCTTCCATATTAAGCAACCCCATGACATTCTCAAACACGAAACCATCCGGTTCAATTGCTTCGACAATTTGGCGATAATACTGAAATAGAGAATTACGCTCGTCACTCATTGAGCGGGCTTTTCCGGCTGTAGAGAAGCCTTGACAGGGTGGACCACCTAGCACGAAAAGCTTGAAATTGGGGTTAGCTCTCTTTGCTGCACGAGCATCTGATACAACCTGCAAAAAAACCTCGTGTTGGCGGATGTCTCCAGAAACAATAGAGTCATCTATATTTTTGACATAGGTTTCTAAAGCAGATGGCATCACGTCATTTGCCACCACAGGTTGCCAATTAGCCCAAGTGAATCCAAGCGCCAAACCACCAGCACCAGCAAAGAGATCGACAAACATACCAGGCTCACCCAAATGTAGAGCAATCTGGTATGCCAATAAGGGCGGAACAGCATTGCCAATCTGTTCGTTGACCGCGCTACGATTGCCGTAAAATACAAAACTATCTGGAAAGCTCTGGAGACGAGCAGCCTCCCTTTGCGAAATGAGGCGATGTTGCTCACCGTCATAGTCATAGTGGATGTAGCAGCCATTCCCTGGTCGATTGAAATAGGTACTAATTGTATAGGATGGAGCATCAGGTTTTAATCTTCCATAATAAGTAGACCGACTCCCCTTACCTGCTGCGAAACTACTCCTGATTTGTTCGAGTCGCTTAGAAGGAATAGACACTGGAATGTTCTTCCAATTACCTCCTGGTGGGACTGCTCGCACCATTCTTAGGTCAAGGTCACTGAGGCGTGGTGAGTAGTGATTAGGCAACTTCATTCTCTTGAGGCAGTAAAGCGTTTATCTCTGCTTGTGTTAACTTGTCGAATGCGGATAATAGCAGTTTGAAATCATTCCGCTCAAGACCGTATGCCTGAGCTACTTGAATCTCAATTTCAATCCATGACGTTTCACAGCCTGCTAAGCACTGATCTACCAGTTTTGCAAGTCTAGCAACTAACTGGTAGTCTGTTAGTGGTGGAATCCTGGCTTTTCTTACTGAACTCAAAGAAATATGTGAGGTAGCAAGGTAAACTCTAAGCTGAAACTCAAAAACAAGAGAATTTATCACTGCCAGAAGTGCCTTTAGTCGCTCCAGGTCGCAATCACGAAAGTAAGCAACGTGTAATGAGTTTCCAGTCACCCAACCGGGGGGAATCAAGGTTGCATGAAGGCGACGTTTTTGCGAAGGGCGAGACACATCTCGCCAAGCAATACGGTGATAGTTAGCAGATGGGGGAATGCGTGGACCATCATTTCGGACGTACTTGATCGGTTGTTCGACAATTCCAAAGCGTTGAATCATCCGACCCTTGAGGAATAGATAGTTACCTTCATTGCCTAAAAAGTGTTTGTGTCCGGTTTCGTCTAATTCACGACCAGCCCAAAGAGCATTACTATCGCGCCCCTCTAGTTCGCCAAACGTTGGAAGAGTACGCCATCTTTTAAACAACTGCCTCTGCTCTCCCCCAAAGTGGATAGGTAGAATCAAGCCATTGGCTTCCATTTCTTCCCGGCTAAGAGAGAGGACAGTGCGTGTTTGGACTTGACGCTGCCGATTGTAAACAGTCAGCATTGGTGAAAACTGCTTATCTTGTCCTGGAGAAGCAACCAGCGTGATGCAGGACTGATCAACCTTACTAAAGAGTTTGGCTTCGGCAGGGTAGTAGGCTAACTCATGAATGACGTGGTCGCTGAGTATCCAGTGGCGCAGTTTTTCTGTCATCTGGTCAGCTAGCAAAGAAGCGGGTGAAACCAAACCACAAGCTCCCTGTGATGCAGTCAGACGCAATGCTAACTCCGTACCGCAACGAGCCAAGTTAGTTCCCCATCCAGAGAATTTGCGCTTGGGCTGTGACAGTGGATAGAGTCTAGTTAGCAGTTTGTCTTGCTGCTTAAGCCAATTAATGTATTCTTGTGCTTCCCGCTTTGTTAGCTTATCGAGTTCCCGACGGTCTGGCTTGAGAACTTCCCAAGGCGGATTGGTAATCACGATGTCGAACTGACCAAAGTAGTTGAGTGCGCGTTCAAACGTATTACCTAAGCTAGCATTTACTAGAAGTGGCAACTTTAGTTTTTGACTCACCTGCATGACCTTCTCTTCTGCGAGGTAAAGGGCAGCTTCATCAATATCCCACAGAGTTATCTCCATTGTTGAGTTTTGCCAATCTCCATTGGCAACCATTGTCTCAAGTAACCAGCACACCAAGCGTCCATCACCACAAAATGGGTCAATGATGCGAATTGCCAGACGATTATTGCACACACTTGAGTGCAGAATTCCATTGACTAGCTGATGCCCTGCAAGTTCATGTGTATAAAAATGTCCCATTGCTTTTGTAATGAGAGCCTTCTTCTCCCTAGTTGTGGAGTCTTGTGCGCTGTGATTCAGAATTTCGATAGGTTGGAGCATTTTTCAGTTCCCCAAACTTACCCTTGGTAAGCAGCAGGGATCTTTCATACTTTAGGGAGGATAACTAAACATTAAAACTACAACGTTTGTTGAGTTAAGTCAATTTATGTTTTACAAAGGCATCAGTATATTTATTGAATGGACAAGCCGACCGAATGGCTCACGCATCTAAGGCAACGGTATAACTTAACACAGAGGCAGGTAGCGGAAGTTCTGGGGGTCACGGAGCAGACAGTGAGCAACTGGGAAAGGCGACAGGTAGACCCAAAGCTTACCTATGCTCAATGGAAATGTCTGTGCCAACTTCTTCGTTGCAGTTTTGAGGAGTTGGGAAGGATTATTAAGGAATCAGAAAACCCCTGACGGCTATGATTGCGCCCATTCAGTCAAGAGAGATTGCTAGCGCTTAATGCCATTTCGTCGAGCTTGAGTCCTGCGGGCGTTGGGTTTGCTCCTGGCTAGCTATTCCTGCTATAAATCTAGATTCTAAATAATTAAGAATTTCGCGCAAACTCTACTTTTTGTAAAAGCCCTGAATCAAAAGATTTAAGCCAAACAATTCTTACATCTCTAACTGCTTTTATCTATGTGTAGGTTGATGCATTTTAAACTTGGAATGCAAATTCTCCCCTTACCAATTTACGGAGACTAGCAGCCAGCATCTCGCCCCCTTTAGGCTTGACTTACCTAGCCAACCATCAAGGGTTTTTAGCTTTCGTTGCCCTTTTTGGCAGCGTCACGATGGGGACACATATTGGTGTAGCCTGTAAATTATCACCTTAATTGCTATGGATGAAAATCGATAGGCACGGCAGAGCAAAAATCCTCACCCAAGCTGAGATCCAGTTGCTATTTAGTCAGGGGCTAACTAGCAGCCGAGAGCGTGCCTTGTTTGGCATCTGCCTGTACACCGCCTGTCGGATTGCTGAAGCTTGTACCTTGAGGCGAAAGGATGTCTTCGATGAAAAAAGGAGAGTGCGCCCGGAACTAATCATTCGTAAAGGTAACACCAAAGGCAAATTAGCGACGCGCACAATTCCTGTAGGGGAGGATTTAAGAAATTTGTTGATGGACTACAACCCACCATCCTATCAGTGGTTCCTGTTTCCAGGTCGTCATGGCAAAGGACACCTAAACCCAGATTCCGCAGCACGGATATTACGCTCTGCCTGCACAAACGTAGGAATTGATGGCGCAAGTACCCACAGTTTTAGGAGAACCGCCTTGACGATGATGAGCGATACCGGAATCCCCTTACGAGTCATACAGGAAGTCTCAGGACACCGCACCCTAGATGAACTGCAAAAATACTTAGAAGTAAAGCCAGAACAAGTCAGAGGAGCGATCGCGTCTTTATCGATGCTGTCTCATGTCGGGAAACCCATTTATGACGACCTAATCCTCAATCCCGACTTAGACACGCCAAATCAGGAGGGCGATCGCGCTTTATCCTCCGATGGCGAGTTATTGTAAATTGATTATTGCTATCGCAGGGCTTCGCTCAGTATTTGAGCCGAACTGACCCCCACAACACTTTTTACCTGGGAAACTATCAAGGCTTCATTACACTTTGTAATAGTTTCCTCCAAATCTCTTTTGTCTTCCCATGCTTCAGTGCTGAATTGCAACCATTGGTCAGCCCAAAACCAGACTGTTTCTGAATTATAACTCCATGCAATCAGCAAGAACGCGCTAGCTAATTCCTTAAGTTTTTGAATAGCAAAGCCTTTGTATCGCTCACCGTATATCCCATTAAAAACTCTATTTCCAGGGTAAACTTCGTAACTCAAAGTACCGCGATATAAATTAAGCTTTTGTGGCGTGAGGAAACACAGTATTTTGTTTTTGATTAACTCTCGATATCTCTGACCTTGAGTAGCCCCATTGAGCAGTGGTTGGAAGTGAGTAATAAACGTCGTTTCCGAGGAATCCATTATCACGGAGTCGCACTCCATCCAGGCGATCCGCACGTTGTTATCTAGCTGCTTTAGCTCTTCTAACCGATGATGTCCTTGCCATCGCTTAACTAGGTTGACAGTTTTGCCGATATAGAGAAATTCATCATCTTCATCAAAAACAAAGTAGAGAGCAGATTTTTCTGGTAAGTTGCGACGTGACTCTAGTGGTAATGATGGCAGTGCTAAAAGATTGATGTTTTTCGGGTCTATCGCAAGCATCTAGTTTATTTTCTGAGCATTGTTTCAAGCATCTTCGACGTGGATACTATTTGTGGTTTAGAAGCCGTGAAGAATTAGTGAAGATACTGCGATCTTGAACAAACACTTTCGTTTATCCTTGATTCATAACTGATAGCAAAGTAGGCAGAGTCACCGATGGTCGGGGCTAGAATTCCCCAAGACTGGCAGCAACGCTCTTAGTGCGATCGCCACTAAGCATCGCTCTTCATTGATTCAATTACAGCCTTAACACGGTTATCAATGTAATTATTCAAAACTGTTTCTAACTTTTGTTTAGCTCCGTCAAACTTTTCTTTTGCTTCTGAAGTACAAACTGGCGTTGTGTAGGATGGAAGTGAATTGGGGTAGTGGATTTTGTCTTTAGGAACATTGCTTAAATCTCCTGTTTCTTTTTTTATGTTCATGTAGCTATAAACAGCTTGTAAAAGCTCATCTAAGTTCATAGTTTCTAATATTTGCAATTAATAAGGTTTCGGTTGCACTATCTTAACCTCGACCTTCCCAAATGCAAACTGCTCTTGAGAATAGCGTAAAATGAGCAGTCGCAAGCGAAACTTACGCGCTTGGACTTGATGAGCCGCTTTCAATATTCCAACCACCAGGAATAAAACTGGGTCAATTGAAGGCTCTGAAATTTAGGAGACTCAAACCCAAGCTTGAGCCGTTATTGTTTGTTGTACCAAATAGCCTAAGCCCTAGTTGGTAATTGAGTGCGATACTGAATAGTTTTTTGAGGTGCAAAATATTTATGTCTAGAATGCTTTGTCCAGATAGGCTTTTGGTCAAGCGCGTAATTTTCTGTACAGTTGCTCATTTACCCTCTACTCCGGTAGTAATACGGAAGACGCTCATCCTCTAGATATCAGATAATGATGCAGTCGAGAGGAACCAAGAGATGAATATACAAGGGTTACACGAATGGCACACAAGATACTGTATCCTCCAAAAACAAATAACTATGTCTGGAAGGTTAGTTAATAAGTATGAGTGCAATGTCAATGACAAGGTACTCGTGTTGTATATTGGTGACGAGTTCTACTGCTATCGGGTTCTACCTGTGGAAAACGGTCAAACGATAGATGACCAGAGTGAATGTACGCAGTTTACCTCATTGGAAGAACTAGCCTCTATGTATCAAGAACTGGAAGACTAAAGCGCTAATTTTTTATCCAACACCACAGCAAAAGGTATTGTCAACATAACTGCGACAATACACGCTTCTCAAGAAATATCAATTAACAGACATCAAAAAGTTATTAATTTTTGAGTAATTAACAAATCTAAAACACTACCCCCTGTTCAATTAAGAATATAAGGAGAATCAAGCTTGAACGACAAGTTGACAGAAGCTACAGATGAAATTCAGTTCGAGGCTGGGGAAGAAGTAGAAGAATCACTAGAAGGTGAATTTCTACAAAGCGAGAGAACTATCCGCACGAACTCTGCTGATCCTGAAATCGAATCTCTACATGGGAAGTGGAAAAGAGGTCGTCTTGTCTTACAACCTTTTTTCCAGCGTCAGTATGTATGGGATAGCGCAAAAGCCAGTAGACTTATCGAGTCTGCCTTGCTTTGTGTCCCTTTACCAATTATCTATTTGGCAGAGGAACTCGACAACACAGAGTCAGTTATTGATGGTCAGCAAAGATTGACTTCTTTTTTCTCTTTCATAGATGGTAACTTTCCAAATGGACAGCCTTTTCGCTTGTCAAGAATGAAGGTATTTCCTGAACTTAACAAGAAAAAATACAGCGATCTAAGTGATGAATTACAAGATAAAATTCGCTACTACCAAATCCGCACTGTTACGATACGTCGGGATTCAGATCCCGACTTAAAATTTGAGATATTTGAGCGTCTTAATACGGGGGCAATGCCTTTAAATGAGATGGAACTTAGAAACTGTGTTTATCGAGGGAGCTACATTAAGCTGCTGAAAGAATTAGCGGAAGATGAAGTTTTCACTGAGCTTGTGGGCATAAAAAAGCCAGATAAGAGAATGAAAGATATAGAATTAGTATTGCGTTTTTCTGCTTTCTATCACTCTACATATCTTAAATATCAATCTCCAATGAAACGCTTCTTCAATCAGGATATGGAGAAGTATAAAAACATAAATGAGCATGATGCAACAGCTTTGCGAGATGCCTTCAAAAACTCTGTGCAAATTATAAAATCTCTTTTTGATAAATCTGCCTTCAAAAGATTTCGTCTTGGTACGCAAAACAATCCAAATGGTCTGTGGGAGGCTCAACAGTTTAATACATCTATTTACGATGTGTTAATGGGTGTATTTTATGATAAGGACAAAAATCAAGTTTATGCAGCCCTTGACGCAATACGTGAGGGATTAATTAACTTAATGACAACTAATCAAGATTTTATAGATGCAATTACATTAGGAACAAGCGAAGTTGGTCAAGTCAGAAAACGGTTTGATTTAACTCGGATGCTTGTTGATAGCATACTTCTCAACTATCACCAACAGCCGAGGTGCTTTTCTCTTCAACTGAAGCAAGAACTCTATGAAACAGACCCCACCTGCCAAATATGCGGTCAGAAAATTCAAAATATTGACGATGCTGCCATAGATCATATTCATCAATATTGGCAAGGAGGACAGACTATACCTGAAAATGCAAGGCTGACCCATCGCTATTGCAACATGGCAAGATCCCGAAATAATTAATGAAAACCTGATATCGGAACTTTTCTGCCATCATTTTACAATAAGACGGCATTTGAAGGGACTAAAAGTAAAGTTTAGTCGGTAAGTGCTGGCTCCAAAACTAAGGTAGGAACTTTGTCGAAGCACGAGAAAATAGGAGATAAAAAGCTCCGAAGCCATTATTAGTATAGCTCACAGGCTGCTTTGCCGTTTTTGCAGCTTCCCCAGCTTTAAACCAACTTAGTAGAATTTCAGATTTACAAGTTTTTAGATTTTTGAATTGGCGAAATTTCGGAAAGTAGTTTGTCTAAATTTTCACCATTACGCCATTGCACCCAGGCAGAAAGCAGTTTGTCTACCAGTTCAGATTTATCCAGTTCAACTCCCTGCCGCCTTAGATTAAGCAACTCGCCTTCTGTATTGATGTCAGTTTCTCGCTGAATATAAAAGGTTCTACCAATCCACGCATCATCCGAGCGTTTTCCTGTTGCGGGTCTGCCGCGCTTCTTAGGTTCAAGTGAAATAGAGGCTTGCACCGGAGGGGGTTGAGTGACTGAAAGAGAAACAGATTCAACATCTAAAACGGAGTCAGGTTCATTGGGTTCTGTCGGCTGTCGGCTGGCGATCGCTTTGCGAAACGGATTGTCTTTACTCATGGCAATAACTCCTTACCCAAGGCTTCAAAATCTCTCCAGGCTATTCGGGCGTTTCGATCCTTTACTTGATGGACAATTACTCCTTCCAAGGCTGCTTTTTCATAAGCGGCGTACTGCCTAATCGAGCGTTCAAATAGGGGGAGGTCTACCAAGGCTTCTCGCGCCTGCTCTCCAGTTTTGCGCGGAGCAGGTGGAATGATTGTCAACAAAATTCGATAGCGAGCGCACTTGAGCGCGTTGAGCATATCAACGGTTTCTAGCGTAGCGTCGATGCTAAGAATGTTTGGGGTTGTAGGGATAATCAGCAGATCGCAGCCATCGACTAGGGCTTCCAAATCGTCTTGCTTGGGTCGGGCTGGGGTGTCAAAAACAATGTGTTCAAAGTTGCGGGTATGCCGGGAAGCTGCCATCAGGTCTACCACTTGAAACGGCAATTCGCCCCGCTTTGCCCACTTCAAAGCTGAGTGATTAGGGTCACCATCGATGAGAAGGGTGCGATCATTTTGGGACAAGAGGGCGGCGATATGTACCGCACAAGTTGTTTTTCCAACGCCGCCCTTAGCTGAAGCACAGGTAACTAGCATGGCTTTTCCTCAACCATTACTAGCAGTGTAAATCGTATTTTCGCCTTTGTCTATTTTCAAATTGGCGGAGATTTAAAGTTTTGTATTTTTGAATTGGCGAAAGTTTGAAATGTGATGAGGCTTTTTATTAAGTAGGGGTTTTCAGCAGCCCTGGGTGCATGGCTTGATCCACGCCTACCTACCGGAGCTTAACCGTACTTTCTAACGAAGATTAAAATAGGACAAAATCATTGCTGAGTTTTATCAGACAATAAAATTAGTGAATAATGGGCAATCTATGCTGGCAACTGACATCAACTATGCAGATGCTCTTCTGCTGACAGATAAGATAACGGCAATCCTCTCCCTATTTTTGCTACTTGGAATTGCGCCGGGGATATGGCTAGTTTTGTGGTTTCTTTCTAAACTCTCTGAAATGGATAGACAATTTAGACTATTAAATGTAGTAAGTGACAAAGGGTAAATCCGCCTTGATAATTTTACGATTAGCTGTAGTATCCACATTGTCGTCGCCAAGTGGTATCTCGACTCAAAGGCAAGACAGTTAAACGCACTAAAAGAAGTAGACGAATTTGGCGACAGAATCTATCTATTCGGGGAAGCTAAACGAAAATTTCTCAAGGAAAACTTGGCATTGCTGTCCCAGAATGAAAACGCACCTACACTTAAAAACTCACCATAACTAAAGTAGATAGCACGCCATTAACATAGAACGCATCTATAGGTAGCAATGGTTTACAAATAAGTGTGTTAATCATATAAACTTGCTTTTTGATCGTCTGATTGAGGATTTAGCCAATCCTTGATATTATCTCCTTCATCTTCTGGTTTCAAATACAGGGCGCATTCTCTAGTAACTTCTTCAGGATTAACACCTTCTCGCTCGCACCAAGCTTGTATACAAGCATCGCTCAACTGTTCAACCTGCTCAAAGTCAACAAAGGCAGTTTCAGTATCTTCAGTGCAGGAAATTAGCTCTAGCAGTTTAACAACATCTGGCTCTCTTAATTGTTTAGTTTTTAAGTTGTAAACAAGCCCGTGATACTTGCCGTCATAGTTTAGCAGAACATAAATAGAGGGAATATTCTCACTATTAGTCTTAGCGCTGATAATGTCACTAGAAATACTTTTGGCATAATCGCGATTAAGCTGTAGTTTAGCTGTGTGTTGGTAGTAGGGCGAAATATCGAAATCGGCAAGGTCTTCTAAGTCTAGTTGACCAGATTTAATAGTTACTTGTGATGCCACATCTGACATATTAATTTCTTGTATATTGCCTGCGGTTAAGACAGGTAAATCAGTAAATTTTCTTGATTCGCCATGACGTGCTATAAGATTTTCCCATCGCCGCACGACCCCTAATAAATCATATCGAAGAGTTGTTTCATCTGTTAGGGTAGGAACAAAGGTATATAGTTCAACAGTTCGGGGGGAATGCCAAAAACGCAGTATCCGCCCAGCACGCTGAATAGGACTAATGGGAGTCCAATCAATGTCGTAATTAATAACTACAGACGCATCTTGCATACTGACACCAACTCCATGAGCATCTGTTGAAATAAAGACATCATAATTTTCTTCATTTACTACGCCATCATTAGCCACTGGTGCAAATTGTTTAATTATTTGTTCTATCTCTTTAGTCTCCTTCATCTGGTAATTGTCTTCCGTTTTATTAATGGTGACGGCTACACGCAGCGAAGGCATCAATTCATTTAACGCTTGTTTTAGGTAAACAACTGTTGCCCGCCGCTCGCAAAACACAATAGCTTTCTCTGCTCTGGGCTGAAGTGTTTGAAGAATACGGCGAAGAGCTTTCAGCTTAATATCACTCTCAAAAGTTTCTTCTTTTAACCTTTCTATTATCGGAGCCAAAATTTGCTGTCGCTCGTGGCGAGAAAAGACAAATTGTAGTTTTTTAAAATCATATTGGTTAGTTCCACCAGGTGTATCAATAATGCGTTCAAGCACTCCACGAATAGCCCAAGGTGAACTCGCCCAACCTATTTTGACCAACTTTTCTATACATTTTCTAAACATTGGCTTGCGCGAGTTTAGATCGAAGTAGCCAGTAACAATAGCTGATGTAAGCTCCGTTTCGAGAGATAAGGGAAAATTTATACTGTGCAACCTAACCTTTGGAATATAACGCTTTTCTTCGCCAAACTTAATATAAATTTCCTCTCCATCGACTTGACCGTAATACTTGGCTACGTGAGGCGTAGTTAGTTGGGAAGCTACTGGCAATTGAATAAATTCATCTGTCTCATTGATGCGCCATGACTGGGCATCCTCTACAAAATTTGGTAGTAAAACACGACTTTCAGAGGTATGAGGTAATAGATGTAATTGATTATTTATATTCTCAATATTTTTAGCGTAAGGAGAGCCAGTTAGAAGTAACCTTTTAATATTGCTATTTTGAAACAATGTTCTTAGCCTAATAAATGCTTGAGCTTCTTTTGGTTGTTTCTTCATATTAAATAAGTCTTGCTTGTAGCGATTTCTAAACTGATGGCTTTCATCAATAATGATCAACCAGCGCTGTTCGTGAATGTTTTCAACTATTTCTTCAAACAATTTAATGCTGCCATCGCGAGCAGAACTTTCTTTATCAAAAGCCTGGCGAACAAAATATTCGCAGGGTATACCAGCATTACGCATTTCGCGCTTCCACATATCGCGGACTGGCTTCGGTCCAATAACCATGACATTATCAATCTCACCCTCCTGATGAAGATGTAACGCTACATGAACTGCTACAACCGTTTTGCCTAGTCCAGTAGAAGCTACTAGCATTGAACCTCCAAACTCGCGGATGTGGCGCAGAGTTTGAGCAATCATGTCTACCTGGTAGCTAACAGGTTGTTTTTTATAATTAGCCTCGATAGGTTGAAGGTTTCCTAGAGCTAGCATAGTTTTTAAATAAATGTCCCAAGGACGCGCAAGTTCAAGCCAGCGCCGTAAGGCTTCTAGTAGTTCTTGAGTAATATCTCTTGCCTGGGCAAAATACGCCTCAAAATTATCCAAACGTGCAGCAATCTCTTGGATGTCAGTTACAAGACTACCTGTTTCGATCTGGTCAATAAGACCATACCCTGTAGTATTAGAAGAACCAATAATCATCGCCTTGCAGTCAATCAAGTAAATCTTGGCATGATGAGCCATAGCTCTAGCATCGAAAATGCGAAACTCACCTGACTCCATTTTTTGAACTAAATCAAGTACAGCCTGTCGGCGATCTCGATCCAAGCCAGTCCGCAAGTCGCGCATAATTTCATTTATCAAAGCTTTTCGCGCTCGCGCCTCGCCGGGGTCATTAATACCCACTAGAAGGTAAACACGCTTGCCAGATGTGTACTTTCGGATCAGTCCCCATCCTTTGATAGTGAAGAAACCAGTCCCCATCCGAATATGTTCTCTGCCAGCCTGGAAACAAGAACTCAAAACGCTAAAAGCAGTTCCTCTGTCAAACCAAGTCTTCGGCAAACTGTCAAAAATATCTCTGCTGAGTTCTGTTGAGTTTGTCATTCCGATCTCGCATCTTAATTGCGTCAAAGTAGTTCTACTTCCTCAAAGATAACTTTTGGTGTTAGTTCTAGACCAGGCAGCAGCGTATCAACGATCTTTGTATCCCCAAATAGCTGCTTGCTTACTCCATCTGGAGAGAAAACAGTAATGCTAAAGGTTTCAGGATCTATGACCCATGCTCTCAATACTCCAGCCTTGATGTAGTCGAGGGCTTTGTCTGCTAATTGCTTAAATAGTTTGGTCTAAGGAAATAATCTCAATTGCTAAATCTTAGAATTAGACACGCAAAATCAGGAGGTTGATCGCGGCGCTCTATCCTCCAATGGCGAGTTATTGTAGATTGATTATTGCGATCGCCAGAGCTTGTCCTAAAATTAGAAACCCTCATCTTTTATTAGAGGACAGTATGACAGAAGTAAAATCAGAAATCACGCTCAAATTCAACGAACTCCCCGAAGCTACGCCAGCACCTAACAAGAAAGTCGAACTTTTACTAACTGACCAAAATGGAGTTGTCTTCACTGCTTTAATCAATGCTAAAAGCTGGCGTAAGGCGGAAGCTGATGCCACAGCTTTTAGTGATTGGGGTGGGTCTATAAGTGGCAAGCTAGGACAACGTACAGTCAATGGCTTTGAAGTGGTTGACGCTGGTATCAAGGTTTTTGAGAAAAAAGCTAAAGAACCCAAAGAGGAAGTCACCGCAGTTAGTTCTGAAGCAATGCCCGTTTGATAAGCGGCGATCGCGCAGTATGAGCGTCTGGCAGCGCAAAAAAGAAACCCTCAAGTTGTTAATAGCTTGAGGGCGATCGTCCACCAAAGGTTTTGTCTTCACCGCAATGATGGTTTACACAACTCATATTAACGGGCGATTGCGCTGCGTGAGAGTGTGTACTGGCAGTACACATTTGCGCTCGTTTGGTTTGTCCCCAAATTGGGGACATTTCGCTATGGAAGCGATCGCCTATGGCAAAAATGAGAACAAATTGTTCCCATTTTCTATTGCTGAAAAATCCTTAAGCAGACAAATCCTGCTGCTTTTCGCGCTCTAGCTTTTCTGCGATCGCGCATCTTATCCAATTAGCTAAATCGTCCCCAGCTACAGACCGGACTGTAAGATCCATTTCTGGCGACAGCCGAACGCCAATGATTTTCTTATTAAGTATTGGTTTGCCAGACTTTTGAAACCGAGTCGCCGGATTAGGATTGGGGTTGCTCATGTAAATATCCTCCTGTTCCCCATGTTAACAGGATTCTCAGTCGCAAACAATTCTCAAAACAATAACGTTTTTTCTCTTATTCCTATGTTAACATGGGAATAAGAGAAGTTTTAAAGGGCGATCGCTATCTTTTCGAGGGGCAGCGATCGCCCGTACCCTACTCAGGTAAACAAATAATGACATATTGCACCGATAAAGATCAAGATTTCCGCTTAGAGCAGTACGCAGCCATTGAGGAAATATACCTTTCAGGCATCACCGATGCGGCGGACGGTCGCTTTCCCCAGATGAGCGAACTATGTTACCTCCAAGGCTACGTTCAGGGGATGCGCGACTATCCCAGACGTGAGGTATTACTACCAGTAATTAATACTGAAGTTCAAGAATATCCCCTGCTTTGTTCGCAATGTAGTTACTTAAATAATGGCAAGTGTGAAATTAAATCTATTGCTAGAAATGGCAATCAATACGCTTGCGATCGCATAGTTATTTACTCGCCTTTTTAATAACAAATAATGCCTATATAATTAGAAATAAAAATAATTATATAGGCGTTAATCAACATTTTAAATATTCACAAGCTACAAACAAAATCATGCAATTTACACACAAAAAAGCCATTATCGGAATGCCTGAGACTCTCTACCTACTTAGAGTTAATAAACAGGTAGGCTGTTTCTCAATTGGGAACATAGAGCCGGGAAACATTGAGAGTCTGAATACTTATGGACGAGGCAAGTTTTTAGAGTTTGCGATCGCTGCTTGTGACACCTCTTTATACGGTCGCATTGGTAAAGTTAAGGACGAGCAGCAGTACGCTTTTGTTAGCGCGATCGTTACTGCTAGTGATGATTCTAGATTACCAAAAGGGCTTTTAGTTCATTTCCTTATTTATGGTTACAAGGCGCGCTTTTTTACGATGTTGGCTGCTGAAGTTGAAACGGCAGCAATATTTAGCAGTAGCAAAGCGCAGATAATCAGGATGGTTTTTGATAGGTCAGTTTCAACTCAGTTCAACAGCACTATTAAGCCGCCAACGATTTCTAGTCGGGATGCGACAAAGGATGAATTAACCTTATTTGAAGCCGCGCAGTTAATAGCTGAAAAATACTCTAGTTATTTGCCCGACGCGACGGCGCTTTATCCTATAAATGCTGACCCCAAGACGGGAGAAGTATTGAGCGGACTTACCCGCCATAGATTAGCGGCGCTCTTGCCTATTCAGGTAGAGCAGAAGCTATTAGCTTAAGGGATAGCGTGATCGCATTCGTTTACGCGATCGCGCCTTGGCTGGTTCTAACACCAAAACCGATACTTATACTGGAGGAAATAATGACAGAAGTAAAGTCAGAAATTACTTTTAATCCCAACATACAGACTAAAGCAAAACCTGCTCCAAATAAGGAAGTTGAAAATTTTGAAGAAAAACAGATAGCTGAACTTATTTCTACGCTACCCTATTCAGGATTTCCTTTAGTAGCAGGCATCACCCCCGAACAGCTAAAAATGTGGCATTCCCTAAAGTTTGTTAACAAACTTGTTGCAGAGTGTATGGAAGCTAATCGCTTATTTGAAAATGATCCTATTGCTTGGCTTAAAAGTGAAAGCAAAGAGCATAGGTTCCTTCATCGCCTTGTTTGGAGTAAAGTCTATTGGTATAAAGCTTTGTGGGATTTGGTTCAGCAAGGGTTTTGTTATGTCCGTGAGGAAATCAGGGATCTGAAACGACCTTTTTATTTTTTATCTGCTTTTGATTTGATAGTCGCAACCATCAAGGAGCAACAAAATGACGAATTTTTGAGTTTTTGTCAGCAGTTTAAGGAATTTAATATTCCACAAATCCAAAAATACTACAAATTGTTTAGAAAGAGCCGATGGTCAGGTTTAACTCCTCAAGAAGAAACAGAACTAAAAAGACTAAATGCCCAAGATCCTGGCAGCTTTTTAATAGGTGCGGTATATCACTCGTGTAAGCGCGCGGCGCAATCCGACGAAACTTTGAAGATAATATTTAAAGCATTTGATGTCAAAGCGGCAGCCATTGCGGACGCTAATTTTCAACTGATTGAAGATTCCCGTAAAGGAAGGCTGAACATTAAAATTCTCTCCTTCGCAATGCTCAATGGAGAGCTAGTAAAGCGTAGAAAAGGTGCGTCTTAACCCATTCTTAATGTTAATGCCCCATTTTAGGTGGCTAGGTTATTTTTGTGAGCTTTTAGGCTTATCTTAAAAATCAGACGTATAGTCGCGATAACCGAGTAGGGCAGAAGCCTACACTTACAAAACTATGGCAGTAAAATATCCCAGACTTTTGAACCTCCGACTCACAAACGAAGATATGACAAAAATAGAGCGGCTATCTAAAAAACTCGATACACCTCGCTCGACATTAGTTCGTCGCGCCTGGCGTGAGTGGTTAATTAATCAATCAACGGAAAAAACCGCCAGCTAACTTTCCAGGGTTTGCACTGACGGTTTTTTCGCTTCTTTTGTTTTATCCACAGCCTCAATCCCTAAAAAGCCAAAAGCATCCCGGTACTAACAGGATGACAGGCAAGGTTTTGAGCTATTCACCACAAGGAGATGTGGCTTATGTATCCACTACTGAGAGACAGTAGCTATGTATAGATTACCAATTTCACCTAGAAATAGGGTAGACCTCACCAAAAATATTTCGCTACATCGGTCAGCGCTGCCGGAGGAAAGTCCTGAAATTTGCTCCGCGTTGCCCCCGCATCTGGACAAGTTACTGGACTTACCTTGGAATCCCGACCATAGCAATCAGATCGATTTGTGGTTGTGGTATGTCCAGCAAGAGTTTGAGACGACTGGAGGCTCGGTATGATTCCTCCAAAGATGAGAAGGCAGCTAGAAATCCTTGGCTACACCGACAACAGCAAAGTTCGGGTGCGGTGTTTCACCGCTAAGGGAATGCCCCTAGACGAGCAAGTTAGGCGGGGCATGGCGTGGCAGAAAGATGAAAAGACAATTATTCCCATCCCAGTCGAGGGCTGGCTTTACCCGAATGGCGCATTCGTTAGGCTCAAAAAAAAGCGCTGCGGCGATAAGGTCGAGCTTGATAGCAACGGCAACCCCATCTGGATTAAAGCAAAAAGTTATAGGGACGGGATAGCCTACCTGCGATCGCTCAATAGTCAGGGTTATGGCGTTTATTTAATACCGAACGAGGGTGGCGGCGCAGATGCTGACATTAATCGTTTTCCTGCTTTGTTCTACGAGTGCGATGGAGTTGCTAAAGATGAGCAGTGGCAGAAGCTGCGAAGTCTTGAATCCAAATTAGAGCGCAGCGCTTCAATGGTAGTGGAGACGCGCAACAGCTTACACGCCTATTTAAAGTTGGACTATGACAAGCTGCTGCCCTCGACATGGACGCAATACCAGCAGCGCTTAATCCAAGCACAAGAGTCAGATCCAGCAATTTGGAACCCAGCGCGGTTGATGCGCCTGGCAGGATTCGACCATCAAAAGTGGAATAGTGAAACCAATAGTTTAGAGCAGTTCCCGGTGCGACTTGTTCAGCATTGCGATAGCATCTTTACTCTTGATGAGTTTGAGAACGTTCTACCAGAGTGGGCTAGCGATCGCTGGTCAAGAACGCATCAAACGTCGGAGCGAGTAGCGACTAACCCCACAGATAACCCTGGGGATATTCGCAAATTTGCTCCTTACCTAGATGGACACAAAGTAGACGGGCGACAGGGTTGGGACACGGCTAAGTGTCCTGCCCACAATGGGCAATCAGATAACTCATTACATATTGAACAAAGCACTGGCGCTTACAAGTGTCATAGCGGCTGCGCTCCTAAAGATGTTTATCGCGCTGCTTTGGAGCAAGCCCAATCGCGTGGGTATCAATTACCAGAAAATTTCCAGACGGGACAAAAATCAGTAGCGCACCCGTCTTGGTTAAATAAATTCAGACAGCACCTCGCACTGGCTGCCAGTCGGTCTGGTTGGGGCGTTGATATCAAGGGGGAAGTTGCCAAGGGTGAAATTGTCCTCCCTAAAATCCTGGCTGTTATCTATGGGGATGAGGCAGGGGAACGTCTAAATACTTGGACAGAAACACTTAAGCAATCTAAATACATCCTTGATACCAGCGCCACTGGGACAGGGAAAAGCTTTGATGCTGGCACAGTTACACCAGAACTATTTGGTGCGAGTCAGGTCATTTATGTAAGCAGCGAACATCGAAACCCCACCACACCGACACTCAAAAGTTGGGCGGATTTGGAGGCACGGCACAAAGGATTAACGCGCGATGAGTTTGGTAAACTCAGGCGGGCAAAGTCAGGGCAACCTTATGTTATTCGTCCCAACTGCTCTAGAATCGACACAATCAGCGCCCTGCGAAGTAAAAATATTGGCGGCGCGGATACATCTGGCTTAATTTGTAAAACCTGCCATAACCGAGAGCTATGCCAAGCTGGGGCAGTAGACGGCTACTTATATGATCGCGCAAAATCATTAAGGCAGCCCAGGCTAAGAGCGCATCCCCAGAGCTTGCCAGACCCAGGCGAATATGATTACAGCGATGTTGTTTTTGTTTGGGATGAAAGCGCAGAAATTCTCAAAAGCCATCGGTCACTTTATGTGACTGCTAATGATGTCACAAGAGCGATCGCCAAGTCGGCGATCGCATCCCCAGAGTTATTTGATGCCCTTAGACCCGTATTAACAGCTTTGCATCCTTACCTGTGTGGGCAAATAAAAACTCCTTACTACGGTTGGAAGGATGAATTTATCAGGACTGCTCTGCCTCAAGTCGATGTTGACATTGATGCCTTGCGATCGCACCTTGAGGTTGATTTTGACAAACTTTTAAATTCAACTCAGGAATACGGCGTTGATTTGGGTGACCTGCCTCGCAACGTTAGAAAGCGATTTGCTGACTCTGATGCACACTTGTCCGAGGAGATAAACAAAAATGTATCACTTAATTGGTTGCCGGACTTTGTAACTGCTCTGGGCAGCGCTAATAGCAATTTAGCGATTGGGAGCAACGGTACTTTAACGATTACGTTACCCGACCAAAGGTTAGCAGACATTGCGGCGGCAGCTTCGGGTAATATTTTTCTTGATGCGACTGGGACGGCTGCTGACTTAGCTCCCGCCCTTGGAATCGAACCAAAAGAAATTCTAACTATCAGCCAAGCAATTCCTGATACCAGCAACCTTGAAATTATCCAGATAGCGACACTTGGGCGGCTCGGTATTGGCAATGATCGCACTGAATTTTGTCAAGGTCGAGTTGATGCTTTGATTAATCAAATTAAAGCCGATACATCAGGAAAGGTCGCTGTATTTGACTTCAAGCGCAACACACAACTTGGGGATGGAAAACGTCCTTGGTGGACTGGTACGCGCGGGGTAAATGACGTTGAAGACTGTAAGGCAGCGATTTTAGTGGGCGTGCCTACTAGAAACCTTGGGGAATTAGAGGCAGAGTTTAAGGTACTTTACGGACGAGCGCCAGAGCAGGGTACTAAAAAAGTAAAACATCCCGTTCAAATTATTGGTCAACCATCGCTAGACTTACAACCATTTTTTGAGATGAATGTATCCGTCGATCAGGAGTTTAATGAGTTTTGCCGCCGCCGTATCCAAGCTGACATTCGTCAAGCGATCGGGCGGTTGCGCGCCCATCGTAGACCAGGAGAGCAGCTTCGAGTGTATTTCATCGCTGACTACCCGCTTGACGTTCCTGTAACGCTGCGACGCGCGGCTGATATCACGCCCGAAGCTGCTTCAAAAGTAGAGCGGGTAGAGTTGGCAATTATTGGTGCAGTTCGGCAATTAAAAGACGCTGGGCAGAAGATAACCCAAGGCGCGATCGCTCAAATTGTAGGAGTAAGCCAGGGGTACATTTCCCGGTTCCGAGAATTATTACAAACGCTATTAGACCCCTCTTATAGAGAAAGTAATAATTTTTCAGACTATCCTCCCAATGAGAGCGAAGTTCAGTGGATGGGTCAGGAATACTTACCAATACTTGCCCAATCGCCACCGGACGAACTGCTTGAGGAGGTGTTGTCGGTCTTCGAGAACTACGGGGCGGTTATTTGGCGACAGGTTTGGGATGCTACCCCTGCCGCCGCCCAAGTAAAAATACTCCAAGTGTTGATGTTTACTCTAACGCCAGGGGAACTGCGCTTATTACCTATCGCAACGGCGGTTAAAACATGAATCCTAACGAGCAGGCAATACTAAAAGCCGAACGAGAACGCGGCGATTTAGTTTCTGAGTGCCACAGTTTAATTGCGGCGATCGCTCATAAAGGTTCGTGCTTGAAGCTATTGGGTTTGGCACGAAACCATTTGAAGTTATTAGCTGGTTACAAAGCCAATCGGCGATCGCGCTATCAACGATAAATTTATACACTTTCAGGAGATTTTTTATGCAGACAATCGACGATTTACGGTCGGAAATTCAGTCTTTCGAGAATGAAATTGCGAAGCTAAAGCAGGATTTGATAATAGTTGGAGGTTATTTTTTGGAATTAGCGAGCATCAACGATCCAAGTGCGACTGCTACATCGTTTCAAGTTGATCGCGCGCCAGCAATCCAAGAAATCAAAAATGCGATTGCCGAACTGACGGCTCGACTGGCTTTGAAAAAAGTACAGCTTGAGGAACTGGAGAAACAGCAGGTCGAGCAGTAAAGAAAAATATC
The DNA here is from genome assembly GCF_003003885.1 of Chlorogloea sp. CCALA 695. Taxonomy (GTDB): domain Bacteria; phylum Cyanobacteriota; class Cyanobacteriia; order Cyanobacteriales; family Chroococcidiopsidaceae; genus Aliterella. The sequence goes on from NZ_PVWN01000057.1 coordinate 22,392, forward strand.
AATACTTTTAGGAGTTTTTATGCAGATTGACCAGCTACAGCAGGAAATTAAATCTTTTGAGGCTGAAATTACGAGCTTATAAAGCAAATAGGCAATCGCATAGATATAGATGAAGACTAAATACACAAAAGAAATTGTCGAAATAATCCTCAGCGTCTTTAGAGAAACGGGCAGCGACAAAGCTGCTTACCTTTGTGCGAACGTAAGCGCAGATACTTTTTATAAGTGGAAGCTAAAATATCCTGAGTTCTCTGAGGCACTCGCGTTAGCTGCTGCCGAATTTAGGAGGTTTGCGCCTGAAAGCTTTATTCAGCAAGCAAAAGAATCGTTAAGAGATTATCTGTTTGATGGAGCAGTTGAAACCTGGTCGAGCAAGGAAGTTCACAAAGATGCTGATGGAAATATTATCAAAACCGTCGAGCGTGTAAGTAAAGTTGTTAGACCTACGCCACCTTGGGTAATCGATCGCGTATTAGGCAAAAATATCCCCCTACTTGAGGCGATGCAAGTATTGCTAACTGAAGGTGTTGCTACGTCTGACCAAGCTAGAATCATTTCCACTGGTATCAGTAGGATAGAGGATGAATTAAAGAGGTTGCCAGCATCGAATGGGACTAGCACCAAATAAAAAGCGATCTTCGCTGCGGCGCGATCACTGGCGATGGCTAACAGTACGTTAAACGCCTACTGGTGAATTACGAGCCAATGGGGAAATTGGAACGCGAGTAGTTTTATCTCTACGCGCGCGATCGCCTTTTAGATACCTAATAAATATCCGTTTTACGAAGGAACTGAACTCAGGCGAAAGCCACTCCGCATTCGTCAATTGCTATTTCAGGACTAGCCCAAGTCTCAGGAACCTTACCAGGCTTGGCTTCCACCAGGTGACAAATCGTCACCTGGTAATCTTTGGTCAAAACATTAGCTAATTTCTTAAGTCTTGACGACCTGCGATAGCTTTTCTATTCCTTGCCGAAAGCTTTTGACCAATTAGTTGCATTTTAAATACCTTGTAAAAACCCGTTTGACAAAAGAACTAAATTCTGGCGATAACCACTTCTTTAAAATCAATTGCGATCTCAGGATTAGCTCAAGTCTCGGAATCCTAGCCTAGCCTGGTTTCCATGAGGTCGGAAATTCCGACCTCTAAATCACTCATCAAAACCTTGGTTAATTTCTTTAGTCTCGCTGACCGAACTAGGGAGCGTTGCAAATATCAGTGAAGTATTTGTTTGGTTTCAGCAGTATTTATATTCCCAGGACGTGGCAGCTTAAGCGAGGCAAATCGCTGTAATTATGCACCTAAAATAATATGAATAATTGAACGTTACCATCGGGCTTGGCGCTTGGACAATGGCAGTATTTAACCCTCATAAAAGAGCCAAACCCTTAATCCCTTGAGGAGAGTGACGTGGTTTTCTGGTCAAATACTACAGATATCCTTGAATTTTCTTTCGACCGCAGAAGCCCAGAAAATCTCACTATGCTTGTGTCTAAAAATTTCTCGATGGTGTTCTTCGCAGTTGAGGAGTAAAAAAGCGAGAAAGTCTGTCACCTCCCCAGCCACCCAATCTGTGTTTCTACCAACCAGTGTGAAATCAAACTGTCCCCGAAACAGCAATTGTAGTTTATCCGGCTCACTGTTCAGTCGATACCACAGCCAGAGTTGGTGGGTGTAATTGGATTGAACGCAGTAAGGTTGAAGTCCCTCGCTAGGAATGTATCTGAGGTGTTCGCATCTAAGTAGGTGTCTAGCGGTTCGTCGGGAGCGGGGCAGAAAACCGCCATAGGAACGGATAACCCTGCCACCTGTCGCCAGACGGGAGAATTGTTGATCGCAATCAGTATCGGTTGATTTTGGTTTGAATAAGATGCTGACATCTGTCGATAAAGTATCCCATAAGTTTTTCATTTATATATCTATCTTTCCCTACTGAGAAGATTTATCTATCACTGTGACTAATACTGAAAGTTGGTTAGCATTTTTGGCACTCAATTGATATCTAAGGGGTGCTTATTCACTGACTAAACCGTTAGTAATGCTTGCAAGATAATCATTTCAAACTGCTTTACTGAAGACTATTTCGCACGTTTTAGTTATTGAGTATTTAGGGGTTATGCTTAGTATTCCCGTTTACCATCAAGTTCAAACATCATTACACCGTGAGCCGTGAACCTGGGTTAGCTGGGGTGGCTTCTCACCCAAACGTTCTTAAGACCAATGGCGACGCTACTACCATTAAAGAAGCTGTAGCTTCAAACAAAAGCGCCTTGTATTCTTTTCAAAACCCAATTACCGAAACAGCAGAACGACGCTGCTCTGGGGTCACTTCCAGGTAGCGCTGTAATGTGCCTAAATCGTTATGCCCCGATATCTCTTGAATCACTCGCACTGAACGTACACTCGCTGCCCTGTCACCAGTCACAATTGCCAGAGCTACCGACACTAAACAAACTACTACTCAACCCCCTGGAGTCGTTAGTCAGACCTAGTGTAGTAACAGCATCGGCAGTAGTGTTTGCATCACTTGGTTCTTGGGCTACTGTTACACCACTATTTAATTTTTCATTGAAAGAGAGCCTGCCGCCAGCGAATATTGAATTGCGGATAGATTGTATGCAAATAGCCCAAATAACTTGATAGTTGGAATTTTGTTAACTATTCTGCTCATAATTGCTACTCCCTTGTACCACCATTTTCGATTTACTAGCTCTTTCGGTAGAGCCAAGGATACTAAGCAAATACTTAACGACGCAAATTCAATAAAGTCTCGGAATTGAACCGACGAGGCATCTCCAAAAATTGTATTTCGTAATTAGATTTACGCCTATCTTAGCAATTTTCTTGTGCCTCAGACACTTTTTATGAATGGGGTTTTTTGTATAAACCCTAGATTCGGGGGAATAAGGAAATTAGTGAGTCTGGGCTTGGGTTAGCTGCTGAACAATATTATCTATATTGATCGGTTCAGAAAATTTTCTAAACTCATAGCGACCGTATAAATTGATGTGCTGCCAAGCAACAGGAGAAATCTGTTTAAGTTCCTCAACCTCTTGGATATTGCCAATATGCTCTTGATGAGCAAGGACATTAGACAAGATACTGGCATTGTAATAGAGAATGCAGTTAGCAATCAAACGTCCACATTCGCTCCAGAGTTGTTGCTCCAGTTCAGATTCTGCCTCGTTAGTATGAATAGTCTTTTTTAAAGTTGACTCCAATCAAACCGAGAGACAGCACGAAAACATTAGTTGGAGTGTAAAGGTGAGTTAAGAGAGAAATTTACTTAACGTTACTTATAGAATGCAATTTGTTATTTATTGGCTGTAGATATATTGTCTGCACTGCTTCGTTAGAGTCGATGGGGGCTATTACACCCCGCACCTCTCCTACAGATCCGGGCGTGAAACTTTCGCCTCACCCGGCTC
>NZ_PVWN01000126.1 GCF_003003885.1 Chlorogloea sp. CCALA 695
AACTGACCTACTTCCTAGACTTTGCTCCTTTACTCTTAGTCTATCCACAAATCGACAACATTACCCTTTTTACGGTGAAAAACACTATCCGATTGGGTCTGGTGTCACGGAGGCTGCCCGTAAAACTGTCATCAAGCAACGCTTGTGCTGTTCTGGAATGAGATGGAAAGAAACTGGTGCCGCAGTATTACTTAGTTTGAGAACTTTGGTTTTAACTCCCACTCGTTGGAGCCAATTCTGGAATAAGCTCAACCAATACGGCTTTCCTATCTCTTTGTAGTATATCAGATCGAGGTCGCACTCTACTCAAGTCCCAAGTTGACTTCATTCATAGTTCATTCAGCAGTACAATTTTATCTCTTCCAAATCTTGATGGTTTTATCTTTACTGCTACTAACTACAGTTTGTCCCGAAGGGCTAATAGTAGCAGATAGCACCCAGTCAGAATGTCCAATTAGGGTACGGAGCAATTTCCTCGTAGGCAAAGACCAAATTTTAATGGTCTTATCAACACTTGTACTAATGAGAATTTGTCCATCAGCACTGAATGCAATGTCCACTACATGATCGCTATGCCCCCTAAATGTATTGAGCTGTTCTCCAGTTGACAAATTCCAAATTTTGATGGTCTTGTCCCAGCTACTACTAGCGAACTTTCTTTCGTCGGGACTTAAAGCGATGGATCTAACAGCGTCAGAATGCCCAGTGAGGGTGCGGATGAGTTTCCCAGTTGACAAATTCCAAATTTTTATAGTCTTGTCTTTACTACCACTAATCAGGATTTGTCCATCTGAACTAAGGGCAATAGAGAAAACGCGGCTAGAATGCCCAGTGAGGGTACGGATGAGTTTCCCAGTTGATAAATTCCAAATTTTGATGGTCTTGTCCTCGCTGCCACTAACTATGGTCTGTCCATCATGGCTGATGGCTACAGACCAAACTGGACCAGAATGTCCAGTGAGGGTGCGGATCAGTTCCCCAGTTTGCACATTCCATAGCTTGATAGTCCTGTCCGCACTGCCACTAACAAGTACCTGACCATTTGGTCTGAAGGTAACTGACCTAACGATGTTGGAATGTCCAACAAGTGTGCGCCTCAGCTGCCCAGTATCTAGATTCCAAACCTTGATAGTTTTGTCCGTGCTGCCACTAACAAGTACCTGACCATTGGGACTCAGGGCTACGCCCCATACTGCCTCAGAATGTCCAGTTAGAGTACTAGCCAAAGTAATGCTTCCCAAATTAGTATTTGTACTTGGAATAGAAACTGGGGGTTTTTGAACTTTAGCTGGAATAGAAACTGGGGGTTTTTGAACTTTAGCAGCAGGAACGGGTAGGCGTAGAAAATAATAGTTATTAAGTATTAGTACTACAGAAATAACGCCTGATGCAATGTAAATTAGCTTTGCAAATTTGTTAAGAAAGATAGGAACACAAGGATCACCTGGATGTAAGCCTGTCTTTGATTCTAATAACTTGTTTTGTAAAACTAAGGTATCTTCTTGCTTAAAAAGTAGAGGATCAGGAACTGGTGTAAAAGTTATTGGTAGTTGATAAGCTTTCTGCTGATTGTGTCGCTCCAGCTCAACTACTTTTTCCCCATCTACTGCAATGAACAAATTTACCAAGCTATCCTGCTCAAGTGCAACGTGGCTGCGCTCGCGAACACCCAGGGAAATAGCTACCCCTATACCGACCGTCTGGTAACTCCTTAAGCTTGGAACAACTAAAGTTTTTAAGGCACATGGGAACTGCCGATCTATCAGTGTGATTGGTCCCCTATGTAGGCAAGTCAAGATATCTTCGAGTAAGTCAGCGTGCAGTCGTCCTGAATAGTAGTAACACTGGAAGTAGGGTATTTGACTGCGACCGAAGTCGTCTTGCCCATCATTGTACAGCCAACCAAATAGACTCTGCTCTAGAGTTACTTGATATAAATAAGCAGCCCGGTATCCAGACCTTGGAGGATTGTAGGAATCCCAATACTGGTAAACTACCTGTTGGATAAAGGCTTCCTGAATTTCTGGGGAAACGTGCATACTAGCAAGAGTACTAAGTCCCACTTCAGGAAAGCTGGTATAGATAAGTTGATCTATAAGTAGAGGCATAGTTGATAGCTAGGACAAAAAGAGAGGGTTAACCTAGTCATTTGGCATCAGGTATTGGTTTAACGGGCGGAGTAAGTGTATTTTGAGCTATGGCGCGGATCTGCGCCTTAAGTTCAGCGGGAGCAGCTTTCTCTGCTTGTGCAAAGAGAAGCTCTGCAGTTTTGGTATCACCTTGGGTTTTACGTAGTACCGCTTTACCAACTAAAGCCTTGAAATTGTTTCTTTGCTCTGCTAAGACTTGGTCGTAAGCTGTTTCCGCTTTTTGAGCTTGGTATGTACGCGCGTAGATCTCGGCAAGCTGCAAACGCAAATCAATTTGCTCAGGCTGCTGCTGTACAAGTCTCTCGAACAAGGGAAGAGCCTGGTCTAAACGTCCATTTATATAATGTGAAGTAGCTAAATCTTCCAAAGAAATAAAGTTGTTGAGATCGCCTGAAAGAAACCTTTTGTAGTCTACTAAGGGAAGACTGATAACCCCCACAAAAGCCACAGCTATTAGAGTTAGTAGCCAAAGCTTTCTAGGGGCAGTTGTAAGTAAGGATAGACCGAGTCTTTTTTGGAATGTCGCTGCTACGTCAGCCGACCTAAACTGACTCTGCAGTGAGCCATCGGCTTCTTCTAGTTGCGGCTGAGAACTAATTGACCGTTGGCGAGTGATTAACTTAAGTAGATTGTTCATCAAACTGGAATTGTGAGCTTTACTTACCTTCCAAGCCAACCAAATGAGTGGAGCAGCCGCACCTGTAGCCTTCAGATTTGTAGTACCTTCTACATTAACAATAGGTATGAACGAGTAAAATATCTGGTAGTCAGCCTTAAACTTATCCAGACCGATGACAAGTTGTTGCAGGTATTTCTTGAGTTGTTGTTTGTCAAATGAACTAGGCTGGAGCAAGTCGCACTTAGTAAGAATCACTGCAAACGTATATTTTAAATTATTCAGATGAACGAGATTGGCAATTGACGTCACTTGTCGAATAACATCTTCAAGCGTCTGTAAGTAGGCACTGTTATGCACAAGCGCATAAGCATCAACAAATACACAGCAGCCATGCGAAGCATACACTATCTTTCTGAAGTCAGGATTGCTAACGTTGCAGGATTCGCCAGGAATATCCCACCAGCGAAAATGGCATAGTGTTTCGGTACCCCATAGATTGCGACGTTTCAGTTTGAAGTTGAAGTTTGTGATTTTTATTGTGGGAGGGGGATATAGATTAGTCTGAGTAATGTAACGAAGGACATTCTCGATACTTGTCTGCACTTCGCTATCCTGGCATTCAAACCGTAACTGAGAGAAATTATTTGACTGACTACTAACGTGCATTTCAGCATAGCTACCAGCTAAAAAAACTGTTTTACCTACTCCCCTGTTACCAATGCTTAATAAGCTAAATGTTTTTGGAGTTTTGAGTAACATGTTATCTTTTTCCTTAAGCACGCACAATATTTACTAGTATAAAGATATACGGCAATATTAAATGTGCTTGTTTATTCTTGTCGGATCAAGTGCATTAGGTAATGTTGTCGATTTGTGGATAGACTAAGAGTAAAAGAGCAAAGTCTAGGAAGTAGGTTAGTC
>NZ_PVWN01000009.1 GCF_003003885.1 Chlorogloea sp. CCALA 695
GGAGGACGGTTGCGTCCCCCAAGCCCCCTCCAAAAGGTCTCTCAATCGAGCCTTTGAGTCTTTGGCAATTCGCGGATTGTGGGTGTATATTACGATTTCTTGGGGTTAACTAAACGATTTGCAGCTTTACTTCTTTCTCTCTCTATTTGTTTGACTAAAGTAGCTGGGAGTTGGGCTTTTTTGGCGATCGCTTTATCAAAGTTTTCTAGTGATGCTCTTAGCATTGATTGGTCATTTTCTTTTTTGCTGTATTCTGCCTGAATTTGCGCTTTTAAGTAAAATAATTCGGGGTTGTTGGCTGTCCCTTCTATTGCCCGATTTACCGCTTTTAAAGCTTCGTTATACTGCTCTAAGTCCCGGTAGCCAATAGCTAAACCGCGATCAGCTAAATATTTGGGTGCGGCAAATTTTTCTAATCGCTCAATTGCTTGTTCGGGGTTTGAAAAAGGCAAGTTGACTGCTAATAGTAAATCCATGTAACCGCGCATCAAATTAGTTTCTGGATCGTTAGCCCCAACTGATTGCGCTTTATCTAAGTGTTCGTATACTAATCGCAATTTGGATAAAGCTTCGGGAGTGCCTCTAACTGTACCATCACGAGCCAAAACAGAAGCACCTTGTAAAAAATAACCTACCGCCGCGTACAAGTTTCCCCGCAAAGGATCGGTATTTATTAGTTGTTTAGCCGTTTCTAAGGTTTTGTTGCCGTATAAACTAAAAGATGTCAAGTCTTTATCTACGCTGTAAGCTAAAGATGCTTGCATGGCATGGGCTAAAGGTTCGTTTGCTTCGGTAACTTGAGCTTGTTTGAGATAACCTTGGGCTGCTTTGTAATTACCATCTTGAAATATAGCTTTAAAAGCTGCTTCGGTTTGATCGCCTATGGGATGGGGGTTTGTCGTCCGAAAAGGATCGGCGGCTTTACTGGGGCTAGTTGCTATTAGTGTTAATAAGATAGTAGTAGCGATCGCTTTTAGCGCTGCGCTTTGCGCAATCGCGCCCCAAAATCGATAGTTTCTCATAGTTTAAAAATTACACCTAAATTGCTAAGGATTTATAGATAGCAAGACCTTTGACGATAAATATAGTTGGAGGTTGCCCGAAAGTTGCCGTTGTTATCCACAATTGATTAGTAGCTAGTTTGTTATCCCATGCTTTATCTCAAAAATTTGACCTATCACCCCCCAGCTAGTTCTATAGCTATTCTAAAAGGTATTAACTTGGAACTTGCCCCAAAACAGTTAGGGCTAATTGTCGGGGCTAGTGGTTCGGGGAAAAGTACCTTACTAGAAATTTTAGCGGGGCTAGTTGAAACAACTTCCGGTAATATTTCTTGGCGCGAACAAGAACTAATATCCGAGCAATTACAACAGTTGGCTGGTTTGGTTTTTCAATTTCCCGAACGCCATTTTTGCGGTAGCACAATTTTAGAAGAACTGCGCTTAGGTCATCCAGAATTAGGCTCAGAACGAGTCAAGCAGGCTTTACTTGAAGTTGGTCTAGAGCAATTATCTATTCATACCTCGCCCCAGGCTTTGAGTGGCGGTCAACAGCGCCGTTTGGCTTTGGCTGTACAATTAATCCGCCAGCCCCCGTTATTGCTGTTAGATGAGCCGACAGCAGGCTTAGATTGGTCAATGCGTCGGCAATTGGTCGCTCTGCTGGAAAAGCTAAAACAAGATTGGACGTTATTAATTGTCACTCACGATCCTGGAGATTTACTTGCCATTAGCGATCGCACTTGGAACTTAAATCGCGGTGAATTATCTACTCATTCACCCGTTGCCGAAAATCAAAATGTCTAATTTATTACCAGAAATGACCGATTTATGGCTCAAAACTATCAATTGGCAACCAAACGATTTACAAAAATCCCAGTTTCAACAGGTTTACGAACAAGTAATTAAAGGCAATAGTCAATTTAATTTGACGCGCATTACTGAACCAATAGAGTTTTGGGAAAAGCATTTGTGGGACTCATTACAACCCATTGTCCCGTTGCTGTCGCTAGCAAAGCCCCAAATAATCGATATTGGTACAGGTGCAGGGTTTCCCGGCTTGCCAATGGCGATCGCCTTGCCCGATTCTACCGTTACTTTGGTTGATTCTACGCGCAAAAAAATTGCTTTTCTCGATACACTGCTGGCAGAACTAAGTATTCCCAATGCTTTAACATTAACTTCACGAGCGGAAACTTTGGCTAAACTTCCCCAATACAGCAACGCTTATGATGTGGCGACTGTTCGCGCTGTAGGTTCGGCGGCTATTTGTGCAGAATATGCTTTACCTTTAATCAAACCTGGGGGAATAGCGGTACTTTATCGCGGAAATTGGACAGAAGTAGAGCAAGAAGCTTTGATAAGTGCGATTTCTCCAATGAATGGCAAAATTGATTCTATCGATAGTTTCACAACTCCCCTTAGTCATAGCGTCCGTCACTGCATTTATTTAAAAAAGCTGATAACTTCTACCCCAAACCAAGCTCGCGTTTGAGCAAATCAATAGATTTTGTCCCCACAAAGTTTTCGCAACAAATTAACTGGGGAGGACGAATAATGTCTTCTCTAACAGCTTGAACGGCGGATTTGAGCGTAGCAAAACTAGGGCGATCGCAAATAATCGCCTGAGCGCTTTTGACAATGGCATTTAGCTTGTAAGCGTCTCCTATTTGGGCAGTAAGTACCAGTAGTTCGCTTCCGCGTAAACTATGAATAATTACTTCAGCCGATCTTAGCAAGCCCGAACTAATGCTAACAACGCCTATACAGCTATCTTTAGTTAGTTTTTTGAGGAGTTTGATTTCTTGTTCGTAGTTGTAAATATCAATGGGAATAATGCGGACAGATTTAAGCGCTGCTATTTCTTCGGTTTGACCGATAAAATACCTAGTAGTCACAACCGTTCCCGCAATTTGCTCCATGTTCTTTAGGTCTTCTAAAGATACTAGCTGTACGGGGATACCTAAAGATTGTTCTAATTCCTCAACAATTAATTTTCCTGCGCCAATGTCATCTTCTGGCACTGTAACTATAACTTGAGCAATTGAGCGCAATCGCCAATCGATTTCGGCAGAAAACAGCTCTCGTGCTTGGTTGAGAGAGCAACCTTGCTGTAGCAATTGATCTAAAGATTGTTGGACGATTTTATCAGCTTGGGGATATTGCTCAAGTAAAGGAATTAAAGCCGGGTTACGCCGAATAGTTTGAGCGCGGACATAAATACCTGAACCTGCAACACTTTCGACTAATCCATCTTCTTCAAGATGGCGATACACCTTGCTGATAGTATTGCGGTGCAAGCCCGTTTGCGTTGCTAAAGCTCTTGTGCTTGGTAAGCGATGACCAGGGGAAAATTGCCTTGAGGCGATCGCATAGCGAATTTGATTCAACAATTGAGTTGAAGAAGGAATTTCGCTATCGGGCTGAATGTGGAATTGAACCATGTTTTGATAAACGTACGAACTAATTGCGCGATCGGTGTAAATTGGTGTGGGACAAAAAATTATCGCTACTTTGGTTAATGTTCCTCACCGAAACTTGGGGATTTCTGCTAATGTTGCTTATCTTATCGCGCGCTCGCTCTTCTCCTGAAAGTTCATTATCTATTTCGGGGGCGGAACATAGTTTTTACGCACCGCGCAGGCTAGTTATAATAAGGTGGCTGCGATAGATGCTTGACAACAGGTCAAAGAGTTGTTTCAACTGCATTTGTCTAACTAATTTTTGCGTTTAAATATAAGACTGGCAAATAAATATCATTTTTGCCCCACTGCCCCACGAGCTAATGTTATGAACTCTAAATCAAAATCTACTCCCGCCACCGAATCAGCCTTTTCAATGGATGATTTTGCCAAAGCCCTCGAACAACAAGATTTTCAGTTTCAAAATGGGCAAACTGTTAAGGGCAAAGTGTTTCAGTATGAAAATAATGGCGCTTACGTAGATATTGGCGGCAAATCGGCGGCTTTTATTCCTAGCGAAGAAGTTTCTTTGCGTCCGGTAACAGATTTGAGCGAAATGTTGCCATTGCAAGAAGAATTAGAGTTTGTAATTATCAAAGAGCAAGACGCAGACGGTCAAGTTACCGTTTCTCGCCGCCAATTAGAAGTTCAGCAAATTTGGAACCGTCTTGCAGAGATGCAAGAAAATAGCCAAACTATGCAAGTGCGAGTAACAGGGGTAAATAAGGGCGGCGTAACGGTAGATGTGCAGGGAGTCCGGGGCTTTATTCCGCGCTCGCACCTTTTGGAACGAGAGAATTTAGACCAATTAAAAGGTCAGACTTTGAGTGCTAGTTTTTTAGAAGTCGATCTGAGCAACAATAAACTGGTACTTTCTAATCGTTTGGCAACTCGTTCAGCTAGTTTTAGCCAATTAGAGATTGGTCAATTGGTAGAAGGAAAAATTACTGGAATCAAGCCTTTTGGTATGTTTGTCGATTTAGAAGGTGTAAGCGGTTTACTGCACATCAAACAAATTAGCCAAAAATTCATTGAGTCTTTATCACCATTGTTTCAACCAGGACAAATACTTAAGGCTGTAATTATTGATTTAGATGAAGCCAAAGGACGAATTTCTTTATCTACCAGAGTGTTAGAAAAGTACCCTGGTGAGATGGTTGAAAACATGGCTGAAGTAATGGCAAATGCGGAAGAACGTGCAAGTAAAGCTAATAAGACTGTAGAAGAATAGTTTGTTTGAGATCCATACAATAGGCGATCGTTATGTTTATGCTAAACAATTGGAATTTCACAAATGAAAGCAAGAGTTTTTACCTGTAATAGAGAAGCATGGCCCTATCACGATGTTCAAGAGGATATAGACAAAGCGAAAAATCAACTTTCTGAAGGTATAGTTTTTAGAGACTCTTGGAGTTGCGGAACAATAAAACAAATTAAGGTTGGCGATCAAGCCTATTTCTACAGGGTAGGCAACAATCCTCGTGGATTCTTTGCTTATGGGCGTGTTGTAGCTGCCGAAATTAAACATCAGTCAAGGCTAAATACATCTGGTCTTCAAGATTTAAGTGAGGCTTATACTGATGTCTACGATGACTTAAGGATCACTTTTGAGTGGTATTCAGTTGTTGATTACGACAAAACATTAACACCTAGAGCGCTCAAAAATACGGGGAAATTTGAAGAATGTAATTTTCTTTATAAACAGTCTGGAGGAAGCTTTAGCGAAAAATATATTGAACTATTAAATAGTTACTGGGAACAGCACACATTAAAGATGGTAAAGCAAGGTCACGGCGCTTATACTGACCCTCCTAATCTTTAATTTAAACTTTGATTGTGTAATAAATACTAAAGTTAACCAGTCATTCAAGAGATGCTATGAGAAATTATTTATTGGATTCTTACCTTAGTTGTCTCCTCTACGCTTACTTGTGTAGAAATATTATATTTTCTAATGAAACTTCTCATGCCTATCAAAGTTGGGTGGGTACTGAAAATGACATTTACGACGAAGTTTTTGCTGACGTTCTATTAGAGTAGTGAAAATATCAGAATAATTTGCAATTAGAAATTATCACTTAGCAGCAGCTAAACGAGATAGGGTTATATAGATGCGATTACGAATATAAATGACAGCTTCTCCTAAAGTCGATCGGTGGTTAAAACTGGGCTTACCCTTCCCTATAGTTGTGTTTAATGGCTGGCTTTTGCTGCAAGTTATTCAATACTTTCAACCACTGGTGACTATTTTTGTCTTGGCGGCGGTGCTGGCGTTTGTACTAAACTATCCCGTGCAGTTTCTTCAGCAACGGGAAATTAAGCGTACTTATGCCGTTGTATTAGTTTTTCTAGTTAGTGTAGCCCTTTTGGTTGCTCTGAGTATTACTTTAATCCCAATTCTTTTAGAGCAATTTAACGAAAGCTTGCTACTATTACCGAAATGGATTGAGTCGGGGACTCAAGAATTAAAAAGTCTCAACAATTGGGCAGCAGCGCGGAATTTACCAATCAATTTTAATCAACTAGCAACTCAACTAACCGATCGCTTGCCAGAGGAACTGCAATCAGTGGCAGAAAACTTTGTAAGTTTGGCAATAGGTGCGGTTGATAGCGTTTCTGAGGTGGTGCTAACTATAGTTTTGGCTTTTTACCTATTATTAGACGGAGCAAGGATTTGGGCTTACTTATTTAAGTGGTTGCCGCCGCAAGTTGCGATCGCTATCCAACAATCTCTCCAGCAAAACTTTCAAAACTACTTTGTCGCCCAAATAGCTTTAGCGTGTTTAGTTGGGGTAGCAATGACTTCAACGTTTTTAGTCTTAAAAGTTCCCTTTGGGTTAGTTTTTGGATTAGCGATCGCCGTACTAACTTTAATTCCCTTTGGTGATGTGTTGGGTTTTAGCTTAGTTAGTCTGCTTGTAGCTTCTCATGACTTTTGGTTAGGCGTAAAAACTATAGTGGTAGCGGTAATCGTCGATCAAACTATCGATCAAGCGATCGCGCCTCGGCTACTGGGAAGTTTTACAGGTTTAAGTCCAGTGGGAATTGTCGCGGCTTTGGCGGTAGGAACAAAAGTAGCGGGATTACTAGGATTACTAATTGCTGTCCCTATAGCTAGTTGTTTAAAAGACGTTTTAGATAACTGGCAATCTTTCACGGATAATAGCCCTACAAACCAGTTAGCTGCTTCCCCAACTGAACACTAAGGTAGTCTGTAGAGACGTTGCATTGCAACGTCTCTTGCATTTGTTTTACAATTATTCTCCGGTAATTGATAGATTATCAACCCAAACTCTAGGACAAACGCCGCCAGGAGTTAGTTCTGCTTCCTTTTCAATATAAATAATTGATTGAAACAGTTCTAAAATGTCTCCAGCTACCGTTGCCGATTCAATACTCGTTAGCTTACCGTTATTTACAATCCAGCCATCAAAAGGCAAAGAGAAAGAGCCTTGTAGGGCTTTTACTCCCGCATGAAGGGCTTGCAAGTTGTCGATAAATATGACATTATCGGCGCTATCTAAGCTATATTCTTGCCCTTGGGTCGCGGCGGAAAAAACGTGGTAAAAGTGAGGACTAACCGATACTTTTGCGCCGATATTAGCGTGTCCGGTAGGTTGAGCATTTAGGCGTTTTGCTGTACCTGCGCTGTGAATAAAGTTGCTTAACACGCCGTCAGTAATTATTGGCAATCTGCGTGTGGGCGTACCTTCACCATCAAAGGTTTCTGTCGCTACATTATCAGGATGCAAAGCATCATCAGCAAAGGAAAGCAAAGGCGAGGCGATTTGCTTTCCTAAAGATTCGGGAGTTGAAAGGCTTTGCTTGTCGAGAATGTTTTGAGCGTTAAAAAGGTTAGAAAATGCCCCTATTAAGCTCAAAAAAGCATTGGGTGAGAAAACTACTCGATATTTGCCTGTTTTAACTTTCTCGTAGTCTAAATGGCTAATTGTTTTTTCTGTAGCTTCTTTTAAGCAAGCAGAAATGTCAAGTTTAGGCAGACTGCGACTAATGCGAAAAGCTCCCGCACTGCGAGTTTTTTTGCCTTCTTGCTCGGTTTTGGTGTAAAGATAAATGGAGGTATAAGAACGAGCTTCATTACGAACAGCCCCCGCACTATTGAGATAAAATCGATTAATATCTCGTTGGGCAAGAGAATTATAAGGTACTCCAGCAATCGCACTATGAGCCGATAATAGTTTACTTTCAGCCTTAACTAGGGTTTCAATCAGTTCTGATACAGGCACTTGTGTGGCAGTTTCTTGAGTTTGGTCACCAAGAGGCGTAGTTGCTTCGGGGCTAAAATCGGGGATGTTGTCTTTAACTCCAAAAAAGCTGGCTTCGTAAGCAGTTTTTAAAGCTAATTCTAGTCCTTTAGGGTCTACATCGGTCGTGCTGGTCACTCCCATTGTATTGTCAGCATTCCAAACCCTGACCATTACACTAGAACGGTTTGAGGCTTTAACTTGCTTTGGTTCTCCAGTATCTACTTGCACGCTGGTTTCATCCACCGAAGAACCGTAAATATCAAATTTGTCTATACCTAGCTTTTCGGCACTTGTTTGAGCATAATTTGCAATCTCGGCAATTTTTGTCATGGTATATCCTTTGAAATTGTTAGTTTTCCTAGGTAACTAATGATGAATAATCCTGTATTCCTGTGCAGAAAATCTAAAATTAATCAATTTATCTAAGTGGAGTCATGCGGATTCGAACCGCAGACCCCCTCCATGCCATGGAGGTGCTCTACCAACTGAGCTATAACCCCTTGTAGTCCTTTGCTATTATCTCTCAATAATTGTCTAGTTGTCAAGGCTTTTAATAAAAATTCTTAGGCTATTAATTAATATTCATTAAATAATTAAGGCAGTTGTGCATCAGAAAATAAACTACCAGCATTGCGGCTGCCGAAAAGGCAACTAAAGTTCCGGCTAACATCAAAGAAAATTCCCGCTTCTGTACTGCCGCATCCATGAGGTGCAGCGACCAAGCCACCAGCGCCACATCAAAAACTAATATAGAAACGAGCATATATTAAGAAAATTAAACTTATTAATCTAGCTTAACATAAGTACAATAAGTCAGCAGCGATGGGGATTTTGTCAAGCTGCCCGAACAAGACAAGAGCGATCGCGCAGATAATTTTTAATCTGAGCAACGCTAAGATGACCGTAATGGAGTAATGAGGCAAGTAGCGCCGCTTCTGCTTTGCCTTCAGTAAGCGCTTGATAGATATGTTCGCAATTTCCCGCACCACCAGAAGCGATCACAGGAATTTGTACCGAAGATGCGACTTGGCGTGTTAATTCTAAGTCATACCCGGCTTGCGTACCATCAGCATCCATACTTGTAACTAATAGCTCACCAGCGCCACGTTGTTCGAGTTCTTTTGCCCAAAGTAAAGCATCTAACCCTGTGTTTTCTCGTCCGCCGCGCACGTATACATCCCAGCCAGGATTTGCCGGATCTTGTCTGCGTCTAGCATCAATAGCGACAACAATACACTGATTGCCAAAGCGATCGCTGGCGCGGTTAATTAAGTCTGGTTGGCGCACGGCGGCGGAATTGATACTAACTTTATCTGCCCCCGCCCTTAACAAATTTTTAATATGTTCTAATGATTGAATACCACCACCAACAGTTAAGGGGATAAAAACCTGTTCCGCAGTCCTGTAAACGACATCAATAATTGTGTCTCGTCCTTCATGAGTTGCCGTAATATCCAAAAATACCAATTCATCCGCCCCAGCTTCGTTGTAAACTTTCGCAAGTTCCACCGGATCACCAGCATCGATGAGATTGACAAAATTAACTCCTTTAACTACTCGTCCGGCGTTGACATCTAAGCAAGGTAAAATTCTTTTGGCAAGCATAAGATTAAAGACTCTAATTATATTTACTAAGCAAAATTTTTTATTGCACCCTAATCAAGCTAAAAAAGGCTCATAGCTGGCAATATGGCAATTATTTCTTCAAAACAAGATCCAAACGAACCCCATAAAAAGCGCTCTGAATTTGTAAAACGCGATCGCCCTGTATCCCAACCCTTACTTAAACCCGAAGTTACCGCCGACGAAAAAGGCAAGCAAGAAGACACCATTCGCCCTCATCGCTTTGCTGATTATATTGGACAAAAAGAGCTAAAAGAAGTTCTCGACATTGCCATTAAAGCCGCTATTGGGAGAAACGAAACCTTAGATCACTTACTACTATACGGCCCTCCAGGATTGGGAAAAACTACCATGTCGCTGATTTTAGCTTCAGAGATGGGGGTAGACTGCAAAATTACCAGTGCGCCAGCTTTAGAACGTCCGCGAGATATTGTTGGGCTGTTAAATAGTCTAAAACCTGGCGATGTTTTATTTATTGATGAAATTCATCGGTTATCGCGGATGACAGAAGAGATACTTTATCCAGCAATGGAGGACTTTCGCTTAGATATAACTATTGGTAAAGGTTCTAGTGCCAAAACTCGCTCTTTACCATTACCAAAATATACGTTAGTAGGGGCAACCACAAGGATAGGGGCGCTATCTTCACCGTTGCGCGATCGCTTTGGTTTAATTCAACGCCTGCGTTTCTACGCCCATGACGAACTAACTTTGATTGTTTTACGCACCGCCCAACTATTGCAAACGCCCATTACCGACGATGGCGCAGAAGAAATTGCTAGGCGATCACGCGGAACTCCTCGAATTGCCAACAGATTGTTAAAAAGGGTGCGAGACTACGCCCAAGTCAAAAACGCTGGAATAATCAATCAAACTATAGCCGCCGAAGCTTTAGAGCTATTCCAGGTCGATCCCTGCGGCTTAGATTGGACAGATAGACAGATGTTAAGCGTGATGATCGAACAGTTTAATGGTGGCCCAGTAGGTTTAGAGACAATGGCTGCTGCAACAGGGGAAGATACGCAGACAATAGAGGAAGTGTATGAGCCGTATTTAATGCAAATTGGCTACTTAAATCGTACTCCTCGCGGACGAATTGCTTCCGCCGCCGCTTACAAACACTTAGGTTTTACTCCTCCAAATCAACAGTTATCGTTACTATGATGCGTTTAATTTCGATTGTTTTACTTTGTGTATCTCTATTATTTGGCAATTGCGATCGCGCATTGGCGCAAACCAAACCTACCCCAGAACAACTGCAACAGCTAGACACTTTAGCGCAAAAAGCAATTAAGTCTACCAATGCTGGAGATTTTGCCACCGCCGAAACTTATTGGACAGAAATTATCGAGCAATTTCCCGATAATCCCGCCGCCATCAGCAATCGGGGAAACGCGCGCATTAGTCAAAATAAATTAACTGATGCGGTTTCTGATTTTGATAAAGCAATCGAACTTGCACCTACGGCTACAGACCCCTATCTCAATCGCGGTACAGCTTTGGAAGGTTTGGGAAAGTGGGATGAAGCGATCTCCGATTACAACAAAATTTTATCACTCGATCCTAAAGACGCAATGGCGTATAACAATCGCGGTAATGCCCAAGCTGGTTTAGGAAATTGGGATAAAGCGATCGCCGATTACCGTACTGCTGCCGATTTAGCGCCCAATTTTGCCTTTGCAAGAGCCAATTATGCGATCGCTCTGTATCAAGATGGTCAAACCAGTGAAGCTATCCGTAACATGAGAAATATAGTCCGCAAATACCCTAATTTCGCTGATATGCGTGCAGCTTTAACCGCCGCTTATTGGGAACAAGGAAACCAAGGCGAAGCCGAAAGTAACTGGGTTGCGGCGGTTGGACTAGACAAGCGTTACAAAGATTTAGACTGGGTAGTTAAAGTACGCCGTTGGCCCTCAAAAATGGTTGCAGCTTTAGAAAAGTTTCAGAAGTTACAGTAATAATAACTGTGAAATCTCGGCGGGTGTAAGTTCTTGAATGTTATCAAAAACAATTGCCGCACCCGCCGTTATTAGAGTTTTGGTATAGTCGCTACGGCGTTGTTCTATGGTTTGGACGTGAGGTGGGAGAATGCCTACACCAATCCATTGTCTCTGAGGAAAAAGACTCCGCGCTTTTTCTACTGTATACATATCGCCTACAGTGTCGCCAGCATATACTACAGGCAACATTTTATCTAAGTTATGTTTTTGCTCTAATTGCTCTACGGCGGCAAAAAGTCCGGTAGGATCGGGCTTACCAGGGGCATCTTCCATCGCAATTAGTAAGGGAGACTGCAAACCCAAGCGTTTTGACAACACATAGTTCGCAGAGGCGCGAGTTGCACCGCTAAAAAAGCCCCAAGGAATGCCAGCATTAGTTAATTGTTCTAAATAGTCTGGTTGTAGCAATAAGGGTTCATTGCAGATATAACCAGTCCAATTATTATCATCTTCCCCTCGGTAGCGAGATTGAAAAAAAGTGACAATTTCTTGGTAGTCTGTCTCAATCGGGTTTCCTAAAGCGCGAAAATAACGGGAAATTAATTCTTGAGAAGCTTCCCAATCGTTATTCCAAACTCCTGCGGATTTCAGGGTATCGATATCTAATTCTGTAGGACGATAAACCCCACCCGTAAAACGTTCTACCGTGTCCGCCAAAGCCCGACGATAAGAATTTCCGACATCGCGGACAACCCCATCAATATCAAAAATTGCGATCACACTTGTCAAAATATTTACACCTTACGGGGCAGAGAAATTGATATTGAGTTACAATAAGTGATCGCACGGTTTTAAGCAAGTCCAGTACAAACAAGTGGAGGTAAGATTTGACCAAGTTTATATTAAAAGTTCTATGGTTGGATGAAAACGTAGCCCTAGCAGTAGATCAAATTGTTGGAAAAGGCACTAGCCCGTTAACTCGTTACTTTTTTTGGCCGCGCAATGATGCGTGGGAAGAACTAAAAAGCGAAATGGAAGCAAAACACTGGATAGCCGAACAAGATCGAGTCTCCGTACTCAATCAAGCTACCGAAGTAATCAATTACTGGCAAGAAGAAGGTAGAAAGCGACCCATTGCTGAAGCCCAATTAAAATTTCCTGAAATTGCTTTTACAGGTAGCGCCTAATAGCTACTTTTAAGAAATTACTGGTTACCAGAATTGATCCAACCTAAATAACAACAGCCAAAACCGCCCATCCACAACCTTCAAAAGTGTAGTTTGGGCGGTTTTTGAATTAAAAAACTCCTCTATCTATAGCTGGTTAAAGGAGTAAAGAGTTTTAAATAAAGCGTTACCAATTGCGGGTGCAAATATAATTTCGACTGATTTCAAAACAGGTAGAGACGTTGCACTGCAACGTCTCTACAATCAGCAACTATTTAAACCATTCCACCCGCCGCTTGAAACCGGGCGCGGGCGCGTTTGAAGGCTTGATTTGCTTGAATTTGCTCTTGGCGATTAGCATTAGCTAGTTGATTCAACTTAGCTTCAGCTTGAGTATAGGCAGTACGGGCAGTTTCTAAATTAATAGTATCGCCACGTTCCGCACCATTTACTAAAATAGTGACTTCATTATTTTCAACTTCGGCAAAACCGCCCATTAAAGCGATCGCAACCCATTCTTTATTTGAAGACGGACGAACCCGCATTACGGCCGTATCTAAGGCAGTTAATAGCGGCGCGTGTCCGGTCAAAATACCTACTTGACCAGTGGTACTAGGCAGGATTACTTCTTCAGCCGTAGCATCCCAGACGGTCTTATCTGGAGCAACTACACGAACAGTTAATGTCATAGGAAATAGGTGATTGTAAGTGAGACAAAAAAAGGGAGCTAAGGAAGAATATTTCTCCCTTATCTATTGCCTTTAGCCTTTGAGTTTTTCAGCTTTAGTGATCGCTTCGTCGATGCCGCCAACCATGTAAAATGCTTGCTCTGGCAGGTCATCTAGTTGACCGGATAGAATCATCTCAAAGCCTTTAATCGTGTCTTCTAGCTTCACGTACTTGCCCGGAGAACCTGTAAATACTTCAGCGACAAAGAAAGGCTGCGATAAAAAGCGTTCAATGCGGCGCGCTCTACCTACGGTTAGGCGATCGTCTTCAGACAATTCATCTAAGCCCAAAATTGCAATAATGTCTTGCAATTCCTTATAACGCTGTAAAGTTGATTGAACTTTCCGCGCCAAGTTGTAGTGCTTTTCACCAACTACACTAGCTTGCAACATATTAGACGTAGAATCTAGAGGATCTACGGCGGGGTAGATACCTTTAGAAGCCAAACCGCGAGAAAGTGCTGTTGTGCCGTCTAAGTGAGCAAAAGTAGTCGCTGGTGCGGGGTCTGTGAAGTCGTCGGCGGGAACGTATACTGCTTGAATTGAAGTAATCGAACCTTCTTTAGTAGAAGTAATCCGCTCTTGCAAGTCACCCATATCTTTAGCCAAAGTTGGCTGGTATCCTACCGCCGAAGGCATACGACCGAGTAGCGCCGATACTTCTGAACCTGCTTGTACGAACCGGAAGATATTATCAATAAACAGCAATACGTCTTGCTTGTTTACATCGCGGAAGTATTCAGCCATAGTTAAACCAGTCAAACCAACCCGCATTCTTGCTCCGGGTGGCTCATTCATCTGACCGTAAACTAGGGCAATTTTTGACTCGCCGATGTTTTTCTCATTAATAACGCCGGACTCTTTCATCTCGTTGTAGAGGTCATTTCCTTCGCGGGTGCGTTCGCCCACGCCAGCAAATACTGATACACCACCATGATTGATAGCGATGTTGTTGATTAATTCCATCATGATGACGGTTTTACCAACACCCGCACCGCCAAATAGACCAATTTTGCCACCGCGACGATAGGGCGCTAACAAGTCTAATACCTTAATTCCGGTTTCAAATACCGAAGGCTTTGTTTCTAAATCAGTAAACTTTGGTGCTGGACGGTGAATGGGAAAAGTAGCTTCATTATTGACTGGACCCATATTGTCTACAGGTTCGCCCAAGACATTGAAGATTCGTCCTAAAGTAGCTGCACCCACAGGTACAGTAATAGCCGCTCCGGTGTCTGTTACTTCCATACCGCGAACTAAGCCATCGGTGGTACTCATAGAAACCGCCCGGACTTGGGTATCGCCTAGTAACTGCTGTACTTCGCAGGTGACAGAAACCTCTTGCCCAGCTTCGTTTTTGCCTTTAATAGTTAAGGCGTTATAAATCTGTGGCATTTGACCGTTGGGAAACTTTACATCCACAACGGGGCCGATGATTTGGGTAATGTAGCCGATATTTGCTTTTTCTGCTGTAGTGACCATGCTTTCGCCTATATTATTAATTTAGCTGTTTCGGCGTTGAAAAATTAAAATTGCCATTGTTCAGATTATCACCCAAAGGGTAACGATTCTAATAGTTATTATCGCCTTGCATCGATATTTTTTTGCTCAGGATCTAACTAATGCCTCTTACCACAAAACGAACAGCAAGGTATACTCCAAAATAAGATATATAAGCCTTATTTGAAATTTCCAGAGAAACGGGTCTATGACATCTTATGCTACCTCGTCAGCCAAGGCTGAAATGAGCGAACTTAGGCGATTAAAAACTATCATGCCGCCAGAATTGCAAAGCTGGGTGAGCGTTGAAGGCACAACTGAAGTAAATCCTCCGCTAATCCGTTCTGAAGAAGTTGGTAGCGACCAAGTAGAAATTCAAATTGACTTGGTGAAGTGGGATGCTTTGGCAATGGATCAGCGCAATTTGCTATTTTGGCACGAAGTATCCCGCGTTCAAAACGATACTATCCCTAAAGATGGTTGGGAAATGGCAGCGTTAGCCATTGGTTTAGGGGGTGCGGTGGGCGAATTATGGG
The DNA here is from genome assembly GCF_003003885.1 of Chlorogloea sp. CCALA 695. Classification (GTDB taxonomy): domain Bacteria; phylum Cyanobacteriota; class Cyanobacteriia; order Cyanobacteriales; family Chroococcidiopsidaceae; genus Aliterella. Next base: position 15,225 of record NZ_PVWN01000009.1, read on the forward strand.
TACAAGATATATTGCTGCTGATATTGGCGCTTTCCTTGTGCGGAGTCTCCGGCTATCGCTTGTACGTGAAAAATAACGGCGAGAAGCAGCTAAAAGTAATGACTGATGCTGATGAAAAAGCGATCGCACTTGCTACTCGTTTTGGTTATACTCTCCCCAATGCCTACAAAAGCCTTGGTAGTGCTTTAAAAACTCTTGTCGATCAAACTTCTAGTAAAAGCCAACGCACTAAGTATGAGCGACGTTTGCAGGCGTTGAAACGCAGTGCTAATAAAGCTAAAGCCAAAGTCCAATCTGCCCAGGTAGAGGAAATCTAGAATAGTAAGAGGTAGGAGAACTGTTAAGCTAGTCAAATCTGATCCGGTAATTAAAGCTACATTTTCTCCTCCTCGTCGATTAATTATAAATACCTGATGGTTCTCGGCAACTTGGTCTAATAACTGAAAAAATCCTTTTCTAGCATCCGTTGGAGAAGTAATTTTCTAGGAAAACATAGCTAACGTACAGAAATATGTTCGTTTATTTTACTTCTACTGGTTAGAGAGTGTGATCGCGCGAGTCAAAGCTGCTGTAACATTTTATGAGTCTGAGGTACAACCCGGACTTGCTTAATCCACTTCTTCATTAATGCTTGCCAAGTCAACACTTGCTCAGGAGTTGGCGCAAACATCGTACCCACTTCTAAAGGTGTTACTGGTTGCAAATATATAATTATTTCCGGGCTAACTGCTGCAACTAAATTTGCCGCTCTTTCTAATTCCGCCACATCTGTTTGACTAGAAATAATTATCTTGACAAATACCTCTATTTGTGAATTGTAACAAGACTGCAAAAACTGCGCGTGTGCTTGCCAATGACTTTCGCCGCTTACACTAGGTAGCTTTAAATCCATCCCTACCGAATCCAAGTAAGGCAAGATTGTTAGTAATTGTTCGGGGCGATGTCCGCCAGTTTCTAGATAAATTGGTAAATTAGTAAGACTTCGCACTTCTGGAAGAAACTCTTTTAAAAACGGTGCGTGTAACAAGGGTTCGCCCCCAGTCAAACTAATACTATCGTGCAATAGCGGGACATTCTGCCGTTCAACAAACTTTAGCAAAGTAGTTAGTTCTACAGGATTAGAATAAACTTCAAAATCGCGCAGCCCAGGATGTACTTCGATGCGATACTCCGCAGGAGTTACCCAAGTATGGGCGCTATCGCAGTAATTGCAGCGCAAATCGCAAATTGCAAACCGAATAAATATTTGACGAGTACCAACATTGAGTCCTTCCCCTTGAATAGCGGAAAAAACTTCGATAAGTCTGGCAGTTTTGTTACTCATTTAGAATAGAAATAAATCTTACAAAAACTTTTATAGTGTTACCTCTCAACCATAGCTTGGAGTTTAGTACCATTGACCGCGAACAAGTTTTAGCATGGTTAGCCGATAACGTTCCCCCTAAGCGCATCAAGCATATTTTGGGCGTGGAACAAATGGCTGTGGACTTAGCAACTCATTATCAAATAAACTTAGAAAAAGCTGCCATAGCTGGCTTAATGCACGACTTGGCTAAATACTTTAAGCCGCAAAAGCTTTTAGAAATGGCTCAAATAGCCGGAGTAGAAATCGACCCTATAAGCGCTGCTAATCCTCACTTATTACACGCAGATGTTAGCGCGATTGTGGCTAGAGATACCTTTAAAGTAACTGATACAGAGGTGTTGGATGCGATCGCAAATCATACTTTAGGTAGACCAGGCATGAACGAACTTAGTTGTATTGTGTTTTTAGCAGATACCTTAGAACCAGGTCGCGGTAACACTCCAGAATTAGAGCATTTGCGAAAGATTTGTTACCAAAGCTTAGATAAAGCGCTTTTCCAAACCTGCGATTATTCGCTTAAATTTCTACTCGAAACTCATTGCCTAATCCATCCCCGCACCATTGCTACTCGGAACTGGTTTTTGCAAAAAGCCCAAAAAAAGCAACTGGCTACACCGCCAAAAACTGCATAAACGCCTAATTTTTGTTAGGATGCAGGGAAAACTTTTCATTGTTTTAACTTAGAAACCATCAGCCTTTGAGGTTTAATGACAGATCATTCCCAAGCTAATTTACAATCCCAGTCTACACTCGTTGCTACAAACACCCGCCCTGTTGCCCAACATCCCGAAGAAAGTCGAGAATTAGCGATGATATCTGCCGCCGCCGCCGCAGATCGCAAAGCGGCAGATATGGTAGTGTTAGGAGTTGCCGAAGTCTCTTTTTTAGCTGATTATTTTGTTTTAGTTACAGGCTATTCTAAGGCGCAAGTAAGAGCAATCTCCCAATCTATAGAAGACGAAGTAGAAGAACAATTGCACCGCCTCCCCATCCGCACCGAAGGACAAGCAGAAGGAAGTTGGGTATTGAAAGACTACGGCGATGTCATGGTGCATATCATGATGCCCAAAGAAAGAGAATACTACAACCTAGAAGCATTTTGGGGTCATGCGCGCCGAGTTGATTTGCCAGATACTATTGACAATCCTCCTAGGGAGTTAGAAGAATGATTGAGGCTTCGACTTATGTTTGTCCTGTACCTACCGAACAGCAGCCGTTGAATGAATACGAAGAATTGAAAGCAGCAGGTTTTTTTAAAACTTGTACCTTAAATTGGCAGCAATATATTAACAAACTTGTGTGGATTTGGGGAATATCCTGGTTAATAGCTGGCCCTGTGGCTGCTGCTAGTTTTGCTCCCCACAAATACATAATTCAATTTATCCTGTGTGGCAGTGCCGGGGCAAGCGTAGGCGTATTGCTAGTATTGGTGCGGATGTATTTGGGATGGTCGTATATAAAAAGTCGCCTGACTACTGCTACAATTTTTTATGAAGAATCGGGCTGGTACGATGGGCAAACTTGGACGAAACCCGCAGAAGTGCTATCGCGGGACTTATTAATTGCTAACTACCAAATCAAACCAATTTTGCAAAGACTACAGCAAAGTTTTATCAGTTTGGTCTTAGGATTACTTGCGGGGACGGTAGTTTGGAATTTTTTATAAATATTTAGCTGTAATGACGCTGGTAAATGGTACATTTTACCCATGACAAGGGGAAAAAGAACACAAGCTGCGGAACTTGAAGTCAGGTTACTGCGTGAAGGGATTATTGAATCAAAGCATCAAGTCCAAGCGGTTGTCTGCGATGACCGAGGACGGGTTTTGTCGGTGGCAGGAAACTCAGAAACGGCTACCTTTGCACGCTCGGCGCTCAAACCATTTCAGGCTTTAAGCGTCACGGCTACAGGCACTTTAGACCGCTACGAATTGAGCGATCGCGATTTAGCAATTATTTGTAGTTCCCACCAGGGTACAATCGAGCAGGTACGCCAAGTATTTAATATCTTGTGGCGCTCAGATATTGAAGCTTCACTCCTCCAATGTCCGATACCCGAAGGTAAAAGCAGCCGCTTACAATATAATTGCTCTGGCAAACACGCCGGAATGCTGGCAGTATGTCAACAACGGCATTGGCCCTTAAATACTTACTTACAGCACAATCACCCCGTACAACAACTAATTTTTGGTAAAGTTGCCGAGTTGCTAAGAATGCCCGCCGCCGAGTTTATTCATGCTCATGATGATTGTGGTGCGCCAACTTATTTGTTGCAGTTGGGACAAATGGCATCTTTGTACGCGCAATTAGCTTCGGGGCAAAATTTAGATATGGAGCGGATTGTTCGCGCTATGACCCATCACCCCACAATGATAGCGGGAGAAGGAGAATTTGATACTGAACTCATGCGTTTGACTGAGGGAGAACTGGTGAGCAAAGCTGGGGCCGAGGGGGTGCAGTGTATCGGTAGAACTGGCGAAGGGATGGGAATTGCAATTAAGGTCATGGATGGGGCCAAACGGGCTAAGTATGCCGTTGCAATTCATGTATTACAACAAATGGGCTGGATAGATCCTAGCGTGGGAGAAATTTTAACAGAAAGCTTTATGACTCTGGGCAAATTCAAGCGTTTAGAAGTAATTGGCGAATTATCTATTCTTTAGTTGCCAAAATCAAAAATAGTGTTATATTGATAAAGGCGACGCGGGATAGAGCAGCCTGGTAGCTCGTCGGGCTCATAACCCGAAGGTCAGTGGTTCAAATCCACTTCCCGCCATTAAGATAAATAAGCCCTGGAACTATAAATTAGTTGCAGGGCTTATTTAGTAATATCGATCTATGCAAAAAAATAAACTTTATCCCTGGCAAAATATCGGGATTTTGCTCGTAATATGGCTATTGGGCGCAGTGGTAGACTTGGTATGGCTAAAATGCGATCGCTCAATCCCTCCTTGGGATCAGGCAGATTACTTAACCGGAACCTTAAATTATCACCAAGCTTTACAGCAAGCTCAATGGTTCAACCGCCAGTGGTGGGAAAGTTTGTGGCGGCTTTCCAGTCAAATTCCCCCCTTTACTTACATGGCGGCTGCAATTATTCAACAAATTGCTGGTACAGGACAAGACCAAGCTATTTTCGTCAACGTGTTGTTTAACGGTATCCTCATCGGTGCGGTGTATGGGTTGGGGGTTGAATTATTTTCCATCGAAGTTGGTTTGTGGGCAGCGCTGTTGTGTCAATTGTTTCCAGCTTTTTATCAACTGCGGTTAGATTTTTTACTTGAGTTCCCCCTGACGGCGGCGGTAATGTTGAGTTTTTGGTGTTTGACAGTTTGGCGTAGTGAAAAGACGCAAAAAGTAAAAAGTTGGTTATGGGCGATCGCTTTTGGCATTAGTTTGGGTTTGGCGTTCATGGTGAAACAGACCACGGTGTTTTTTATGCCGATCCCGATAATTTGGGTAGGAGTAACAATAATTAAGCGTCGCCTTTGGGGTAAGTTATTGCAGCTAGTAACATCTTTAGGAGTGATGCTATTAGTTTGCGGCGCGTGGTATCGAGCAAATTGGCTATTTGTACTGACTACTGGCAAACGAGCAACTATCGATAGTGCGATCGCTGAAAATGATCCGGCGTTAAATACAATTGGCGCATGGACTTATTACTGGCAAGTTTTGCCTATTCAAGTTTCGTGGTTATTGTTGATTGTGCCAATAGTCGGTTTGCTGCTGTATAAGCGATCGCTATTTACAGAAAAACAAAAAGATAGTTTTGGGTGGTTAGCGGTTTTTTGGATAGGCGCTTATTTTCTTTCTTCGGTAAATATAAATAAAGACAGTCGCTATGCCTTGCCTTATTTGCCCGTAGTAGCGTTATTTTTAGCCTACGGCTTGACTTGCTTTCGCGGGCGCTGGCAAAAGTATATTCACACTGGTACGGTAGGTTTGGCAGTGCTGTTGATGATTTTTAATTTGTTTCCGGTGGGTGGTGTAGCGGAAACTTTGACAAAGGTAGTAAGTCCTTACGGGCAGCATTACGCTGATTTGACAACTTCATTGCCGCATCGTCAGGTAATTGCCGAGATTATTCAACAAGAGCCTTATTTACGATCTACCGTGGGAGTATTACCTTCTACTTCCGAAATCAATCAACATAATTTTAACTATTTTGGTGCTTTAGAGAATTTCCAAGTCTACGCTCGTCAAATAGGTATGCTCAAAAAGCAAGTTAGGCAAGATGCGCGTAGTTTTGATTGGTTCTTAACCAAAACTGGCGCTCAAGGCACGGTTCCTGAAGCTCAAGCTCTGATAGTCAAAGCAGTGGAGGATTCATCATATTTTCAAATCCACAAAACTTGGCTCTTACCCGATGCTACTAATTTGCAGCTTTATCATCGCCGCTTACCCGCAGTCAAAGTAGAACCTATAAAGGCAAAAATGGATAGAGTTGAGTTGCAAGTTAATATACCCAATAGTTCGCCGCCGGGGGTTCCTATACCTGTAACTTATCAGTGGAGCGGTGACTGGAGACAGTTGCAATCGGGGTTAGTATTGCTAAGTTGGCATCAAATAAATCAGACTCAAACAAGCTGGTTGCACGATCACGCCATTGGCATGGGTGCTTTGTATAGTGGTATTGCCAATAACAAGTATTTTCAAGTCACAGAAACTAGCGCCATGCTACCGCCCAAAAATACACCCCCAGGAATTTATACTGTAAATGCAACTTATATAAACCAGAAAACAGGCGAAAATTATCCTTTTTCTCCTCCAGTAACTTTAGAAATCAACCCCAGTAGCACCCCATCGCCAGCACCCGAATTAGATTTAATTACTCAATTACAGGTTTTAGCAGCTACTTTACCCCAAGGTACGACAGCCCTCGAACATCTATTTGCCGAGGTTGGGCGAATCAATCAGTACGATCCCACTCAAGATTACTTACAGCAAACGATATTAGCTATGCAATATCGCTTAAAATTATCGCAGAAAGATCCGCATTGGGCTTATGCTTTAGCTTTAGCAACAGCCTTGAAAAAAGATGTCAATGGAGCAATTGCAGCTTTCGAGCAAGTAACACAGCTAGACTCTCAAAATCCCTACGCTTACGCCTATCTTGCTTTTGTGCGTCTCTACAACTTTCAACCTCATTTGGCGGAAAATGCTGTACTTAAAGCAATTTCTCTTAATCCCAAATTACCAGAACTTCATGCCCTCCATAGCATTGCGGCGCTGATGCAGGGGAAACTGATTTCTGCCTGGGACTATTTTCAACAGTACAAAGCTAATAGTTTAATTAAGGTAACGCATTAAAATACATTCTAATTGAGGAATGCCAAAAGGCTTGCTGAGATAGTCATTTGCCCCCGCTTTTAAACACAAAACGCGATCGCCTACCATTGCCATTGCCGTTACCATCACCACAGCTACTTGTTGCAAATCTGGATATTGACGCAAACGACTAACTAAATCTAACCCTGAAACATTGTCGCGCAGTTGGACATCTAATAAAATTAAATGGGGTTGAAAGTTTCGGACGCGCTCTAAAAATTTAGTGGTTTCTGCGGTGTACTCAATTTCGTAGCCAATAGCTTCTAAATAATCTTGCAACAACATGGCTGTGCATTCGTCGTCTTCAATAATCAAAATCCGTTTAGGTGCTTGGACTAGAGGTTGTTCGCTAAATAGACCGCTTACAAATAAGTTAGAATCTGTAACATTACTAGGTAAAAATAAAGTAAATTGACTACCCTTACCTAAAGTTGACTGTACGGTTACATCTCCGCCGTGCAACTGGGCTAACTTGCGTGTCAATGCCAAACCTAAGCCCGTCCCTTCGTACTGACGATTTAAGCGGCTATCAAGTTGTTTAAAGGGTTGAAACAAAAACTTGATTTGGGACTCATCAATACCAATTCCTGTATCTGTGACGGTAAAAGCTATGCCTGCTCGTACTTTTTGCACTTGCAACGATACCGTACCAACCGATGTAAATTTAACGGCATTAGAAAGCAAATTTAGCAACATTTGTTTGAGCCGCCGCTCGTCACCAAGGCAAGAAGATATTTGTGGATCTATTTGATAGATTAGTTGTAGTTTTTTCTCTCCAGCGCGATCGCGAATTAAAGACAAACAAGCCTCACTTAACTCTTTCACATCTATTGGTAAAGGCGTTAATTCTTCCCTCCCTGCCTCTATTTTGGATAAATCAAGAATGTCATTAATTAACGCTAAAAGGTGTTCGCCACTGCTATGAATGCAGTCTATATATTCTTTTTGTTTAGGATTGACTTCTCCAAATATTTCTTGCTGTAATAACTGCGACAATCCCAAAATAGCATTGAGAGGTGTTCGCAATTCGTGACTCATGGTTGCCAAAAACTCGCTTTTTGCTCGACTACCTGCCACGGCGGCTTCTTTGCTTTCTAGCAAGGCGTTTTCTATTTGTTTGCGATCAGTAATGTCTCGGACAATGCTAATAACTTCTTCATTTCCACTTGCTACAATCCGGGCTTCGTAGTCGCGCATTTTGCCTCTACTTAGCAATTGATACTCAATGGCTTGCGCCTCCCCTGTAGTAAGAGTTTTCTCTATAGCGAACATAGTTTTTTGAGCTATTTCTGTAGGCATTACTGCCTGGATTTTTTCACCTAAAAATTCACTCGGCTTGGCGTACAAATCAATGTCTTTGGAGGCTTTAAAATCTAAAACTGTACCATCAATGCTAAACCTAAATATTAAATCGGGAATTACATCTAATAAAGCGCGGTTTTTTGCTTCACTTTTTCCTAATGCTTCTACTGCTGATGTTTGTTCTGTAATGTTGTTGAGCGTACCGGAGGTACCCATAAATTTACCCTCAATATCAATTACAGAGTGGGCATAAATTTCTACCCGACAGTAACCACCATCAATTGTTAAATAACGAAGTTCGCAACAGCAATTGTTTTGTTGGAGTTCAATTAACGAGGTAAATAAATTTAAAGCTAATTTGCGATCGTCAGGATGAACGTAGTTTAAAAAGTTTTTGCCGATACTCTCTTCAACACTAAAACCCGTAATGTCTGTCCAAGCCGGATTTAAAAATGTCCAGCAACCTGTTACGTCTGCGTTAAAAATTACTTCTTTGAGGTTATCAACTAAGGAGCGATAACTTTGTTCGCTTTGATGTAACGCGTCCATTGTCCGTCGGCGAACAATTACATTGCCAATACTAGCCGCCGCCGTATCTAATATTGATTGTTCGTTTACTGTCCAATGTCTTTGACTATGACAGTCATCAAAACCAATAAATCCCCATAATTCATTGGCAATTAAAATCGGCACTAATAATACAGAGACAATATTATGTGCTGCTAATATTTCTTGCTGATGAATGGGAAAATTTGGAGCTAGGTTATTAATAGGCTGACCACTTGCTAAAGTCTCGTACCATTGAGGAAACAAACTGGCGTGAGGTAAGTTTTTAGTTTCAATGTGATTAATTTGCGATTCTACGGAAAACTGACACCACTCAAAACTTCGGCTAATTGAGAGTTGCTTAGAGTTAACCTGATTACAACTTTCAAAAATATATACTCGGTCGATACCGCAAGTTTTACCCAAGCTAGCAAGAGCCTGATTAATTGCTGTCGTAAAATCTGTAATGGTGAGTAAATGATTAGTAGCGGCGGCCACCCCGGCTATTAAGCGATCGCAATTTCTCTGGGTTACTTCGGTACGTTTGCGATCGCCTATATCTCTTTGAACTGCTACATAACATAATAGTTTACCTGTACTATCACGCACGGCAAAAGCTGATAAATCTATATCTACCATCATGCCATTTTTTGCAATACTACACGCTTGACCTTGGTAGGTGTCATATTTTTTTAGTGACTCCATTACCAGCGCAAACTCTACTTCCCCTAAATGAATTGTGGGTTTTTTATCCTTAAGTTCTTGGTCACTGTAACCTAGAAGCAAGCGATGAGCCGCATTTTGTTCTAAGTAATAACCTTGAGGATCGACTATCGCAATTCCATCGTTATCATTAGCAATAATTTGTTTATATAGATTGAGCTTTTCTTCTATTTGCTGTTGGAAAGCAATATCTGGGATTGTCACTTGCTATACCTTTAACTTTTTTAAATAAAGACTGTGCTAAAAGTTGATATGTTTGCTTGTTTCGCTACTATTTTTGCCTGTGATTGAGATTATTTATCTCAGTTTTTTTAACTCTAGAGCTAAAACTAGCTTTTTTGATTACCTTGATATTAAGTTTTTGCTATATTTTTTATTAAGCATCAGTTTTAGATAAACTTTTTGTTCCCATCTAAAAAAGAATTAAAATAAAATTCCTCGCTTATACTAATAAAGGTTTTTGTGTCAAGCTGATTATTTGTCTGCTGTGATAATATATACAGCTAAACAACTTTATCAAGCTGATTAATTTATTGCTAAGGGCTAAAAATTTTCTCAATGTACGCAAATTATTTAGATTACAAACAAAGGTTAAATGGTTTTTGTTTGAAGAATGATTAAAAACAATAGAATTTTTTATTAACATTAGGAAATAAAATTTAATTGTAAGCGTTGTAACTTTTCAAAAAATAATTAGGTAGTATGAAGTAAATTTAGGATATCTAAACAAGTTTTTAAAACAGCAGTCAAAAAAATATGAATAATCAAAATTTAAGAATTGTCTCCTTGCTCCCCAGTGCTACAGAGATTGTAGCGGCATTGGGACTAAATTCGGCAATTGTTGGGCGTAGTCACGAGTGCGACTATCCTCCAGAAATTCAAAATCTGCCAGTGTGTACCCAGGCACGTTTAGACTCAAAAAAGCCTAGTGGAAAAATTCACGATGATGTTACTGGTATTGTGGAATCTGCTTTAAGCATTTATCAAATAAAAATTGATACTTTACAACACTTACAACCAACTCACATAATAACTCAAGATCAGTGCGATGTCTGTGCTGTTAGTCTCGCTGAAGTAGAAAAAGCGGTAGCAAACTTAGGAGATACGCACCCCAAAATTATTTCTTTGCAACCAAATGTAATTACCGATCTTTGGTCAGATATTGAGCGGGTAGCAGAAGAATTAGGAGTTGAATCTAAGCGCTTAGTAGAAGACATGGAAGCACGAGTAAAAATTTGCGCCCAAAAAACTCAACAACTCTCGATTATGGAACGTCCAAGCGTTGCTTGTATCGAGTGGACAGATCCTTTAATGATTGCAGCAAATTGGATTCCCGAATTAATAACTTTTGCGGGTGGACAATGTTTATTTAGCGTTGCTGGTAAAAATGCGCCTCAAGTAACGTGGGAAACTTTAGTTGCTACAAATCCTGATGTAATTATATTTATGCCTTGTGGGTTCGATTTAGCGCGGACTCGCACCGAAGCAATGGTATTAACCAATCGTCCTGAATGGCAAAATCTCCAAGCGGTAAAGAGTGGGAGAGTGTACATCACTGATGGTAATTCTTACTTCAACCGTCCGGGCCCTAGATTGGTCGATTCCGTAGAAATTTTGGCAGAGATTTTACACCCAGAAATTTTTGACTATGGGTACAAAATGCAGGCGTGGGATGTGATGTAGAGGCGTTGTATTTCTCTGTATATATTCCTAAAATTCTCAACTAAAAAGTCCTCTCTAGATTTAGAGAGGACGGTAACAGGTATCTAACTTATGATTGAGCGCTAATTAGAACCATTTGTAGCCGGAGCGGTACTATTTTCTGTAGTCGTACCTTGCATATCTGAACTGCTAGAAGTATCACTTTTTGACGGTGCTGTTTCTGTTGTAGTCGTACTTTGCATATCTGAACTGCTAGAAGTAGTGCTTTTTGGCGGTGCTGTTTCTGTTGTAGTCGTACTTTGTGTATTTGAACTGCTAGAAGTATCGCTTTTTGGCGGTGCTGTTTCTGTTGCGGGTACTTGTTTTGCTGCGGGGGATGGCTGTGTAGCGGGAGGAACAGTAATATTAATATTTTGTGCTGGAGCCGCCGCAGAGGGTTTAGGTGCGGGAGAAGCTTGCTGCTGAGGAACAGGAACTAAAACTTCTGTATTTTTTTCGATAATTTTGGTTTCTGTTCTAATTTCAGGAGAGGGGCTAGGCTCGGCTCTATTGGGTACAGGAAGTACTACCGGAGTAACAGTATTGACATCATTACTTTGATTTGCAAACCATACTGCACCCGCCGTTATAGCCGCCAAAGATGCCAACAAAATACCAATTAATAAACCCCGTCCGGCATTTTCATTATCACGGGCAACTAACGCATCTTCTTGGTAGCTTTCAGCCACTTGACCGTTTACAAAACCATCTTTATAGGCGTTAGAGCCATTTACAGTTTCAGTAGTTTTAGTCACATCAACGCGACCGTCAGTGGTGTTGTGTATTTCTTTACTTACTTCCTTACCGTAGTTTTGGGGTTCGTTTGGGTTAGACATAATATTGATAAAACTCTCTTTAGTAGTTAAAATTGGCGGATTATTAGCAACTTATAAAAATACTTAGGTAGTATTTTTATGTCTTATTTATTACTTAAGCTGTAGTTGTTATTAGAATAGCTTTGGCGATCGCCCAATCGGCTCTATCTACAGATGTGATTAGATCGTCTATCTAAGGGCTGATTACGATCGCAAATAATTAATACTGCATCCCTAATTTTTGAGTGGTAAGTGGTAGTTTCTTGTCAATCTAGGGAATCCTATAGATAGAGAAAATACTAATTAGCCTTATATGACTACTGCTATCGAGTTTGGTTGTTTGGTGCGATCGCGCAACTCACTTTTAGGAATTGGCAAAGTTACGGAAATAACTCCCGATCATGCTGTTGTTGAGTATTTTTGCTCTATGAAGCAACGTATCCACAAAACCCTACCTTTAGACTCGCTGCAAAGGGTTAGGCTGCCAAAACAGACGCGCTGCTATCTTTATGTGGAAGACAAAGAAACCTGGACGATTGGCAGAGTTTACGCGGAGGACAACTATGAGTATCAAATTGATTTGCCCGATCGCCAGACGATAGTAGCAATAGAACAAGAAATTTATGTACGTTGCGATCGCCCGATTACAGATCCCATTGAAATATTGGCAATGAAGGGACACGAAACGCCTTATTTTCACGCCAAGCGATCGCGTTTTGTTCAATGTTTGCTACAACAACGGGCGGTTAGTCGCGGAATGACAGGACTTATCTCGGCAAATATTGCCCTTTATCCCCATCAAGTAGAAGTTGTCCGGCGGGTACTTGAAGACCCCATTGGGCGCTACTTGTTGGCGGACGAGGTGGGACTAGGAAAGACGATTGAAGCGGGAGCTATATTGCGGCAATACCTGCTAGATGAGCCTCGCAAACAAGTATTAATCGTAGTTCCTCAATATCTTTTAGCACAATGGCAGCAGGAGTTAGAAAGTAAGTTTTATCTCTCTAACTTTACCAAGCGGGTACAGTTAGTTGCGGTAGAAGATTGGATGCAAATTAGCCGTAAAGATATTGGCTTTCTAATTTTGGATGAAGCACACCACATTGCTGCAATGGCTTCATCTTCAAGTAAGGTACAAAATCAGTGTTTCGAGACTTACAAACAACTTGCTCATAAGAGCGATCGCTTGTTGCTACTATCTGCAACGCCTGTTTTAAATCACGAGCAAGATTTTTTAACAATGCTGCATCTGCTCGATCCTACTACTTACAAACTTGAGGACTTAGCAGGCTTTAGCGCGAAAGTGCTGAAGCGTCAGGAAATTGGTAGAGTGTTGCTGGCTTTTAAACCCGGTGCAAAAGCATTTGTTTTGAAGACAAATCTTAGTAAACTGCAAAGTCTTTTTCCAGATGACACTTACTTGCTAAATCTTCTGGATCAGTTGCAGCAACAAGAATCTACTACCGAAATTGATAAAATGGTGCAGGTAATTCGCAATCATATTAGCGATACCTACAGGCTGCATCGCCGGATGCTCAGAAATCGCCGCGCAACTGTAGAAGATGTAATTTTTGACCGCAATGCTATACCTAAAACCGAAGATGACTTAGATGAGCGTTCCAATGCCATTCACGAACTATTAGAGGAGTGGCGAACGGTTGCACCAAGCGGACAATATACGCGGATTTTCTTACTATTATTTCGCGCCGCCGGGACTTGGTTGGGAGTTTTAAAAGCAGTGGTTACAACCCGTTTAAAGGGCGTATCTAATGCAGATTTAGTTAAAGAATTTGGCAACGAAGATGTGCGCCTTTTGGTTGAAACTCCTAAGTTTTCGGGAGAGGAGGAGATTTTGCAAGCTTTACTGAAGATTTTACAACAACCATCAGAAGACGGCGATCGCCTAGAATTATTGCAAACTATTTTGCTTTACCACCTCTCGGAAGTTCTCAAACTCCAGTCTTACAAAGGAGATATTGTTAAATTACTAGAGCAAGTGCAAAAAAGAATTGATAGACCAATAAATGGCGACTTCTTACCGAAAATAATTGTATTTACAAGCTTTGTGCAGACTTGCGCGGAACTTAATCGCTACTTAGTGCAGACTTTTGGGGAAAGTGCGATCGCAATTCATCAATATGGCACATCAAGAGAACAAGCCGAAGATAATATCAACCGATTCAAAAACAATCCTAGTTGTTTTATCTTAATTAGCGATTTTTCTGGAGAAGAAGGACGCAATTTACAATTTGCTGATGGATTAATTCATTTTGACTTACCTTGGTCGCCCAATCGCCTAGAACAAAGATTAGGCAGAATTGACCGGATTGGGGGCAAAGTAGCGATCAATTCTTGGTTACTAGCGGGGGTAGATTTGCCCGATAGTCCTCATCAGGCTTGGTATGAGTTGCTAAAAGCCGGATTTGGCATATTTACTCAATCCGTTGCCAGCTTACAGTTTTATGTTGATGAAAAGTTACCAGAATTAGAAAATATCCTTTTTAATTCTGGCGCTACAGGGTTAATAGAGGCGAGCGCTCAAATTCAAACGGAGATTGAAACTGAACAAGTAAAAATTAGCGAACAAAATGTTTTAGATGATATTGATGCAAACGATGAAAATGCGCTTTCCTATTTCCAAGAATTAGAAACCTACGATGATCGCCATCAAGAATTGCAAAAAGCTACAGAAAGCTGGCTGTGTAGTGCTTTACAGTTTCTCCGAGTCGATAACCCCGATTTAGCAGGAGTTTGTCAATACCAGCCAAGCGATCGCACTTTAGTACCCGCTAACGTGCTAGTTGAACGCTTTTCTACTCAGGCGAAAAAACCTGGAACTTACAATCGCAGGGTAGCAAACAAACATTCTGGAATCGATCTTTACCGCATTGGCGAAGGATTTACAGAAAAATTAGCGTCTTATATGTATTGGGATGATCGCGGACAAGCCTTTGCAATGTGGCGACACGACAAAGCATGGGATGCGGGAGAAGGTACAGAATGGCTGGGATTTCGCTTTGATTATACGGTGGAAGCCAATTTAACTTTTGCTAAAGATTCCGCTCTCAATAAGTTAGAGATTAAAACACTTAGACGACGCGCCGATGCGTTGTTTCCACCCAAATTAGAGACAGTTTTTGTCAACGCGCGGATGGAGATTGTTGAAGATACAGGCTTATTAAATATCCTGCAACGTCCTTACTATGGCAAAGACAGCGATTACCGCGACTACAACTTGGCGAAAGACCGTTTATCAATTATTGATGAATTTATCGATCCGGGTAAATGGTCTAACTTCTGCCAACTGGCGCGGAAAACTTCAGAAAAATTGTTACGCGATCGCACGAGTTTCGGCGAACTATGCCAACAAAGAGCCAAAGTTGCAACTTTAAAACTAGACAACCGCCTCAACCAGCTTCAATTGCGCCTTGACCGAGTATCGGAAGCAACTGCTAAGTCTTCTTTACTAGCGGAGGAACTTACTAACGAAACCAATATTAGCCAAGCCTTGGTTGAAGGAATATATCGCCCTCGTCTCAAACTTGACTCAGTGGGATTCATGATAATTTCTGGGCGATCGCCTGTCGGGGAAAATGGAGCGATCGGCTAATGGTTAACTCCTTTCAAGCACTCCAAAACTTTATTCAAACTGGGGATACATCTTTCTCTAACTTTGAAGCTTGTCATCAACGCTTAATCGATGCTGTTAAGGCTGAGGGAAGAAAGCGATCGCCTGTAGATATTGCCTGTTTAGTTCGTCACGCCCTCCGACGCGAAGATGAATTACAAAAAGGAGAAGCTTTTATTAAAGTACCTCGAACTTTTCCTTATCCTGACCGAGAAACCTGGCAACAAAGCGGCATCAAAATTGTGGGTGAAGGCTCGGACTACTATCTAATTAGCGCCCGTCCTTGGCTACCTGACTGGCTCAATTGTGCTGACGAATCCCCAGAATCCGCCGCCTTTAAAGAGACTTTACGGCGCAACTACGACCCCGTACCGGGCGATCCATTTCTCAAGTTAGTTGGCTTGCAAAATTATCGGAGTGCGGCGCAACGCGAGGCTATTCGCGCGGTTTTGACTGCGCCCAAAAATTCGACATTGGTAGTCAACCTTCCTACAGGTTCGGGGAAAAGCCTTTGCGCTCAACTACCTGCTTTGATGCAAAGTCGCAATGCTGGAGTCAGTGTTGTAGTTGTTCCGACAACCGCTTTAGCCCTCGATCAAGAACGAGCTTTAGAACCTTATATTCGGCATCCAACGGCTTATTATGGCGATGACTCAGAGCGCGGGATTGCGCGAAGAAAAGAGATGAAAGCTCGGATACGCCAGGGGACTCAACGGATTATTTTTACTTCTCCTGAAAGTCTCATTGATTCTCTTGCTCCTGCTCTTTATGATGCCGCTAAACAGGGACTATTGCGTTATTTTGTCATTGATGAAGCTCATATGGTCGAACAGTGGGGAGATGGATTTCGCCCAGCTTTTCAACAATTACCGGGGTTACGCACCGATTTGTTGCGTTTGTCATCTTTCAATACTTTATTACTTACTGCAACTTTGACGGCATCTTGTTTAGATACTTTAGAAACATTATTTGGGCAACCTGATGGTTTTAAAGTTATATCCGCCGTCCAATTGCGCCCAGAACCCGCTTATTGGTTTGCTTGGTGTGACGACGAAGAAATAAGGATGCAAAGGCTAGTAGAGGCTGTGTATCACCTACCTCGCCCGTTAATTATTTACGCCAGTACGCGGGAAGCTGTCGCCCGATGGCGCAGTGAATTATCGGCGGCGGGATTTCGGCGCTATGCAACGATGACGGGCAAATCTACCACGAAAGAGCGATCGCAATTAATTCAAGATTGGCGCGATCGCAAAATTGACATTGTAGTTGCAACTTCTGCTTTTGGTTTAGGTGTAGATCAAGCCGATGTTCGTGCTGTTATTCATGTTTGCATTCCCGAAACTATCGATCGTTTCTATCAAGAAGTGGGTAGAGGAGGGCGTGACGGTAATGCCGCAGTTTCTTTGACACTACATACTAAGGAAGATCGCATAATTGCTGCCTCTCTCAACAAAAAATCAACTATTACCATCGAGCGGGGTTTGCAGAGATGGGAAAGTATGTTTTATCGAAAAAAGCTTGCTGAGAATGGCAAATTTATTATTCCAACAAATACCTCTCCGTCTCAAATGCCGGGAGATATTGATATGGATGGCGAAGAAAATCAAAAATGGAACATTCGCACCCTAACGTTAATGAATCGGGCAGATTTAATTAAGCTTGATTGGAAAAATCCGCCATTGAGAAATAATTTTGATTCTCAAGAGAGTTATTTTCAAGCACTTGAAGAACATCGTAACTTTCGAGTTATTAGCGTTACAAACGAACATCACTTACTAAAAGATACTTGGGAAACTCAAGTTGCGCCAGTGCGTTCAAACCGTCAGTTTTGGAGTAATCGCAATTTAAAATTGATGTTAGAAGCATTAAAAACAAATCCCCAACGTTGCCTTTCAGAAATCTTTGCTCACGCTTATTCAATTCCTAGTCGAGAAGCCCCATTTTTGAGAAAATCAATTAATGTTTCTCGTGCTTGCGGTGGATGCAATTTTTGCAGAAGGCGTAAAATTAAAGCTTTTTCAGGAATTATGCCTGTACCCATTCCTGTTTGGCAAAATCCTTGTTTTTATATAGGAGAACAGCTTAAAAGTTTACTTAAAGAAAGCAATTTGATCTTAATTTTCTATGATGTGCTTGAACAAAATAAATGGGAGCAACAGCGCAATAATTTATTTAGATGGTTAGTTATTCAAGGTATTAGTAATGTTGTGTCTAAAAATTTAAAAAATATTTTTACTCAAGAAGAAAACTCTTTTATTTTTTGGTTTGATATCGATAACTATCAACATATAAAAATGCCTTGTCTGCCAACTTTAATTGTTTATTCTCAAGGAGATAATTTGTCTTATAGTCCTCTAAATCATAATCAAGCACCATGTATTATTTTACTTCCCATTGATACACCAGATCCAACTAGAAGCGATCGCAGGTTAATAGACATATTTCCCGGTCGTAGTTTTCGTTTTGAATCATTTTGTAAACAGGTGGGAATATGAGCGTATTAAAAACATCTTTAGCAAATCCTAGCAGAATGCAGGGAATATTTAGATATTTGCTTTATGCTAAAGAGCAAAGAGAAAAAAGAGAAGTTTTAGAACAAATCATTTCTCCTAACAAGTTAGTTGAACATATAAACGATCCGCGTCCTATGTTCCGAGCGGCGCTTAATGAAAGTTTAAAGTGTCGCCTGTTAATAGAAGACGATTCTTACATTACTATTAATCCTGATTTACCTGAAAAAGCTAAAAGTATTGAATCTGGTAATCAGCAATTACCTAATACATTTGCTAATTTGTTTTTCACTTCAGGTAACAAAGATGAAGAAGATTTTGGTTATGATTGCGCTTGGTATTTAGCACAAGACATATATGATACGCCTGGGACATGGGAAGACGTACAAAAAAAAGTTCATCAACAAAAAGCTGGCGAGTTTTTAAGGCTATCTAACAATAGTATTTTCGGTCACTTAGGAGATTGGATGTGTTATCTGGGTTTAGCTTGGAGTCATTCATTAGGAGGCAAAGTATTAGTTCCAGATCCTACAGTTTATATTCGACGTAATCTCAAATCGTTATTTAGTAAACACACTGACGACAAAATTTTGCTTAATGAATTTATAAATAGATTAGCAGTGAAATGTCCTTTATTTGAAACAGGCAAGTTTAGAGAAGCTGTAGAAGAAATTATCGGTCAGCGTCAAGCTAATTATTTGTCAACATCTACAGCTTTTGCTTTATTTCGTTTGCAAGATGAAGGTTATATTCAGCTAATTAGAGAATCCGATGCAGATTTGACGATTTTACCAAAAGCTAATGCTCAAGTTGATGATGACGGACGAGTTTCTCATATTATTTATTGTGATAAATCATGACATTTCAAAACTTTGTTTGCTGGGATTTCGAGCAAGTTCAGCGTGTAATGAATGTGGAAGCAACCCAACCTCCAGATTATATATTTCTAGCTACTCATCACCCAGTTGCTATGAAAAAAAGTGAGCTTATTAAGGGTGGTACAGAGCTTTTTTATAATGAGCAGGATTTTTTAAAAGATTTTTTAGCAACCCCAGACTTTGCTTTTGTACCAGTCTTAGGTACTTCAGGTACAGGAAAATCGCACCTAATTCGGTGGTTAGCAGCAAATATAAAATCGACAGATAAACGCCAAGTTTTATTAATTCCTAAAATTGGTACTAACTTAAAAGACATCATTGAGATGATTCTTAGTCTCGAAGGGACAGAAAGCGAAAAATTTGCTGATTACCGCCAACGAATAAAACGAGCTACAAGCACGTTGACGGAGTTGCAAGCGCGGGAACAACTATTAAACCAACTAGCGATCGCCGTAGGAATAAATAACCAGCGCGATCGCTCTAAACTCATGGAGGTACAAGAATATTTAATTGAGGAACTTGGTTCTCTATTATACGATCCGTTCTTCCGCAAACATTGGCTGAAAGATAATGGTATTATTCATCGCTTAATTGTGCATACCCTCGGACAACACAACAAGCTTGAAATTGTAGAAGAAAGACGACAATTTTCTCTCAGTGATTTACCTTTAAGTATTTCAGACTTGCATAAAGCTGGTGAAAAATCCAGCGATTTTTATGCGACTTTAATTAATGATGATGATGTACAAAAAGCAACAATAGAATGGTTAAACCACCATCTTGATGAAGCTATTACCCAAGTATTAAGTCTTGGTAGAGAAGACTTACAAAGGCTAATGCGCGAAGTCCGCGAAACTTTAGGAGAACAAGACATTGAACTTGTATTATTAATTGAAGATTTTGCTAAATTGCAGGGTATAGATAGAGAGGTATTAGAAGCAGTTTTAGCACGACCTCAACAACCAGGAAGCAAGCCTTTATGTGCAATTAGAACTGCTTTAGCTTGCACAACAGGGTATTTTGACAATCTGATTGATACAGTACAGCAAAGAGTTACTTTCAGTGTCAACTTAGATGTGGGTACAGTTGGCGACAAATCTTTAGTTACGCAAGTAGATATACAACAGTTTGTAGGTCGATATCTTAATGTAATTCGTGCAGAAAATAATAAACTTATTAATTGGGCAAATAGTTTAAATGAAGAGCCAGAAAATCTAACTGAACTACCAAATTTTTGCAACGAATGCGAACATCGTCCAGCTTGTCATGCTGGTTTTGGTGAAACTAATGGAGTAGGGTTTTATCCATTTACACCCAAAGCCTTAAAACAAATGCTGCATCAAGTTAATCCCGGAGATTTTAATCCACGAATTTTAATTAAAGATGTTCTCAAATATACTCTAGAAAATTCAATTGATGAAATTAAACAAGGGCGTTTTCCTACTGTTTCCTTACAAGAACATTTCGGTCATAAGAGAATTAAAGCTATAGTTCAAGACAATATTAGAGCCAAAGATTCTTTAAATTATGCTCGTCGTGAAGTGTTAATTGATTTGTGGACTGACAGTGATACATTAGTTGATTTACCTGCTGAAGTTCACACAGCTTTTAATATTCCACCTTTGGGAGTGAGTATAGAAAAAGTAGAACCAGTTCAGCCGATTGAACCAGAACCATCATTACCAGTAGAAAACTTAATTCATGATAAATTAGCAAACCAACTAGCCATTCTTGATAAATGGAATAATCAAGAAATTTTGCCTCAAGATGTTGAAAAACCTATTCGTGAGTTTATTTATCCTGCGATTATTGAACGAATTGAATGGGATACAGAAATGTTGCTGGAAGGAAGTTTTACAGGTAAAGGTGGTAAATTATTTCAGCAAAGAAACGTAATTGCTCATAACCCAAGAATTACGAGAAGGGACAATCTTGGAGCAATTGTTTTATTGCTTCCTATTAACCCCGATAATGAAAAAGAATTTCGAGAAACTACGATCGCATTTCAAGGCATTTTGCAATACAATTACCACAAAAATTGGAAGTTTCCTGATGGCGATCGCTATTTTCGCGCCTACGCTAGTCAATTAGAGCGCTGGAGTCAGTATATTATTGAGGAAATTCGCCGCCGTCCTAGAGAAAGTAGTCAAGTTTGGAATCCCGTACCCGCTACGGTGGAGTTATTAGCGATCGCAGCGCGGATGTCGGGACACTCTACCAGTTTTCCCGAAAATATAATTAATGCTTTGTTTTTAGAAATAGAAGACAAAGACGAAGAAAATCGAACTAAAGCCTGGAAAGATTTATTCAAGTTTCTGAAAAGCAAACGTCAGGAATTACTAGAAATTGTCAAGAGTAGAATTGCTTGTACCAAAGGTAGTAACAGCACCTTTCAAGTTATCGATGCTGTTCAAATTCTTGCGCCACTAAAAGATATTTGCCAAGATTGGCAACTTAAATCAGAGATTCCTAACGATTTAAACACCGAATATCAGGTAATTCAAAAAACCCGGCAGAAAGTAGATGAATTATTGCTAACAGCAATTGAAGAAGAATGCGATCGCCAATTTGAAATCTACAAATCTTTGGTAGAAGAATTTGGCGAAGAAGTTAAAAAGAAAGACGTAGTTGATATTATCAAGCAGGCAAAAGAAAAGGCAAGAGAAGCGGGAGTTTTTGGCGAAAAAAGTGCGGAAAATTTAACTTTTGTAATAGAGCAATTTCAAAAAACTCGCTTTGGCGGTTATACCGATGCAATGAAGCGCGTACAAACTGAAATTGAGAAGCCAGAACCCCAACCTACTAAATTGTTACAACATTTAAGTGAAAACAATCAAAAAGCTATGAATGATGCTTCAGAGTTTCTAAAAGAAACTAATAATTTTTTAGATAAATCTATAGATAAGGCACAAAATGAAATCGAACTACTTAAATTAACGGAAGGTGCAACTGTAGAATTTCATCTAACAGCTATTGAAAGTAGTTTATCTCAGTTACAAAGTTTGCTTACAGAGATTAAAGGATAAATACTATGCTTACTGATAGAGCAAAACAATTGATTGAACTTATCGAAGAGAAAAATAAACTTTACAAGTATGCAAATCAACTTGATAGTTTTAAAACCAGACAACAGCAAATTGAAAAAGCAGTATCAGATATACTTCCTTTTGCAAATACATTAAGAGTATTTCGTCAGAAAAATATCGTTGATTGCGATCTTGTACAAAAAGTTGAGAAATTTTTGTATTCTGTCAATTTGATATTAGAAAAATTTAAAGAATCTCCAGAATGGATCGTTGATTCTCAAAATTTTGACGGAAATATTTTAGAGAGAAGTATCAGAGGCATAACAAAAGAACTAAATGAGCAGCTAATCCAAGCTTGGGAAAATTATCTAGCTGAAAAAATGCCTAGCACTAATCAAGAAATGCTCAATGTTTTAGTAAAAATTGAAGCATTTAGACCAAATGTACAAAGGATTCGAGATTTAAACGCTCAAATTCAACGCCAAAAACTCCCACAAAACTATGAAGAATTTGAGCATATAGAGCGATTAATCGACCAATTACGAGAACATTGGCTTACCCTAAGTTCTGATGATTTTCCAGAAACCGTATTACATTTTCTCAAAGCTACGGTTGATTTTGGAGCGCCGCTTAATCTCCTAACTACAGAAGTTCGTGATTGGCTTGATTGTCACGGGATATCTGACAGTTTACGAATTCGCTTGACTTAGTAAATTTCGATTTGTGGTGCTGTGGTTAAATTGCCATTCATCGCAAACAACCAAGTAAAAACTCGCTACCGACAAAGGACAAGTTTTTACTTAATTTAATTTATTAGTGCGATCGCTAAATTATTTAAGGCAGTTTCCCAGCCAATTATATATATATAGGAATTGGTAAAATAACGACAAGCCGCTCTTAACGTATCTTCCTATGATGCTTGTACGCTAGTGGATGCGATCGCAAGTTAAAGCCGACGAGCGAGAAAAACTTGCGACGGTGCTAGATAATTGATGCGAGGAATTTAGAAGTGAGGATTCCTGAAGATTTAATCATCCCCGACGCTAAAATCACTCAGTATCTTTTGGTGCTGAAAGCACGGAATGACAAATCGAAGTTCTTAGCCCAGGCTGGATTTACTCACGAAAATCCAGAGGTTTTAAAATTAGCCATCGAGACACAAGCATTGGTAACAGAAGCGATCAAAGAGAAAAGTAACTAATATGGCACTTTTTACCATGTTCAAGGAGAATTAATCGGTGTAAATGGGGTGAGTTTGTCAGTTGTTACAGTTTGGTTACAAAGACAAACTAGATGGTAAATTTCAGTTTGTGATTTTCAAATCTAATTAGGAGTAGTAACATGACCGTAGAGCTATATCAAGAGGTTGCATTAACTCGTGACTTACCAGAGCATAGGCTGAAAGCTGGAGATATTGCCATGCTGGTTGATGTTGTTCCTCATCCAAGGGATGGTGAAGAAGGCTGTGTGTTGGAAGTTTTTAATGCTATTGGTGAATCTTTTACAACGATCACTGTACCAATCTCGGCGGTAGAGGCTCTGCGCTCTGATGAAATTTTATCCGTTCGCCCTTTGATAAAAGCATTGTAACTATGAACTACCGAAACTACATCACGATCGAACCCAATAAACGCGGTGGTAAGCCTTGTGTGCGTGGCTTACGAATTACAGTTTACGAAGTGCTTGAGTACCTAGCTTCCGAGATGACTGAAGCAGAAATTCTTGATGATTTTCCCGATCTGACGCGAGAAGATTTAAAAGCCTGTATAGCTTATGCTGCTGACCGCGAGCGTCGGTTTATGACTGCTCCATTATCCGCATGAAATTGCTTTTTGGTGAAAATTTGTCGCCCAAGTTGCCGAATCCTTTGAACGATCTTTTCCCAAATTCGCTTCACGTTCGAGATATGGACATGAAAGCAACGATCGACCCAATAGTTTGGGATTATGCAAAAGACAATAATTTGATGATTGTCTCGAAAGATGCGGATATGCACGACCTAAGCTTAGTATTCGGGAATCCACCGAAAGTTATTTGGCTTCGCCTTGGCAATTGTTCGACATTGCAAATTGAAAATTTGTTGCGTCGAGATTTTAACGCGATCGCCTTATTTTATGAAGATGAGAATTTATCGCTGCTTGCTTTATCGTAATGCACCAATGGCTTTAGACATTTTTCCAAGGTTTTTACAAATAGAGAAAATATCACAGCGATCGCTGCATAACAAAGCCAACTACCCAGAGTCGATTGTTTATGATGCAAGGTTATCTGCGGCGGGTGATGGACAAAGCCACCGAAAAGGACAAATTTTGAGGGGGGTAAATAATCAAGACTTTGCTAAATCATTTAAAGCTGTTTCCGGCCCAACTATAGATATATAAGGATTTGTAAAGTAACGATTTGCTGCTCTTAAAGTATCTTCTGTTGTCACTTCGGAAACTTGTTGTTGAAACTTAGTATCAAACTCAATTCCCAAGCCAATAATTTCGTACCAGCCATACACCTGAGCAATTTGAGCGTTGGTTTGTTTCCCTAAAGCGTACTGTCCTAAGAGCTTGTTTTTAGCGGTTTGCAGGGCTTCATTACTAAGTTCGGCGCTACACAATAAATCAATTTCTGTTTGCAATCCTTCGCGCGCGATCGCAGTATTTTCGGGAGCCGTACCCATATAAACTACAAACTGAGCTACATCTTGCCTTGTAGGATAAAATGCCGAAACATCGTAAGCTAATCCTCGCTTTTCTCGCAGTTCTACAAATAACCGACTAGAAAGCCCGTTACCCAAATAAGTAGAAAGTAGCTTTAGCGCCGTATAATCAGCCTCTCGCACCGCCGGAGCAAGATAACCAAGCATAACGATAGATTGCTGGGTTTGCTTGGCTGTCATCGTGGGATAAGGCTGAGAGACAAGATCGGGAAAATTGAGCGTCGGTAAAGGAGTTGTAGGTTTTTGCCAATCGCCAAAAACTTCTTCAATCATGGCGATCGCATCTTTTTCACTCACGCGACCAGCTAGACTAATTACAACATTATCTGGGCGAAAATGGGTTTGATGAAACTCTTGCAAATCTTCTTGACGCAGATTAGTTACCGTTTCTTGCGTCCCCAAAGCTGACATGGCGTAAGGGTGGTTTTGGTACATTGCTTGACGCAGCTTGTCAAAAGCAATCGTAAATGGTTGCTCTTGCTGGGAACGAATACCTTGCAAAGTCAAACGCTGCTCAAGTTCTACTTCCATTTCTGGGAAAGTAGGAAACCTTAATATTTGCCCCGCTAGTTCTAACATTGATGGCATATCTGCGGTTACAGTTTTCAGGCTGAGGACGAAATAATCTCCCGCCGCATCGGTACTTAAACTTGCTCCTAATGATTCTACGCGATCGCCTATTTCAAAGGAGGAAAGTTTTTCTGTTCCTTTGGTAATCACATTCGATAATAAATGTGCAAGTCCTGCTTGGGTTGACGCTTCCCAACTACTACCCGCGCGAATAAATAGCCGCGCTGCAATAATATCGGCTACGGGGTTTTCTGCTACCAGTATTGTGATGCCATTACTTAAAACTGTGCGTTGAATTGCTTGATTTTGTAATTGTTGAGTCGTCACGCCTGCAATTCCTTCTGTTGATGATTATTTTTAACCTAACAAGGTTTGAGTACAGTTACCGCATACTGAGAAGGCGATAAATATTGACGAGCCAATAATTGCAGTTCTTCACTCTGAAACGATCGCACTTCTTGAGGGTAACTTAAAGCAAGTTCCGGCGAGGCGATCGTGCTGTAATAGCCGTAAAGTCCGGCAATTTGGCTTGGTGTTTCGGTGTAAAAAGTATAATCGTTACACATTAGCCGTTTGCAGCGATCAAGTTCTGATGAACAAATGGGCATAGTTTGCAATTCTTCTAAACAAGTACGAATCAAAAACTCGACTCGCTCTAATTGGTGCGGATCTAACCAAGCTGTAATCGTAAATAAACTTGACTCCTTTTGTAAGGAAAAGTCACAATTAATCCCTTGTACAAGTTGCCGTTCTTCTCTTAATTCTTTCACCAAACGGCAAGACCTGCCACCCGCTAACACAACCGAAAGCAAATCTAAACCGTAAGCATGGCGAAACTTATCGATGCCTGGCCCTATCCATGCCATCATCAACCGCGCCTGTTCTAAATTGGGCAATTTAATTTCTTGACGGCGCACTCCTGCTAGTAAGTATTCTCCTAACTTCACTTTTGGGCGATCGCACGGGGGAATAATTGGCTGATATTTGCGCTCAAAAGTATTACTAACCATCTCTACCGCCCGATCTTGTTCAATTTCTCCTACAATTACCACCGTCATATTTTCCGGTTGATAGTAAGTACGGTGAAACGATTGCATTGCGGCGACCGAATGCTGGAGTAAGTTGTTAGTTGTACCTAAAACCGAACGCCCGTAAGGATGAAATTGGTAAACGCTTTCACTAAGAGCTTGAAAACCAATCCAGTCTGGATCGTCGTAGCAGGAGCGGATTTCTTCTAATACTACATCTCGTTCTTTGTCAAACTCATCTTCAGGAATTACGGCGTTTAAAAGTAAATCGGCTAGGTAAGGTAATGTATCTGCTAAATAAGCTGTAGCGGTCGTTAAAAAGTAATGGGCGTAATCGTGACTTGTTGCAGCGTTTGTCATCCCGCCATTATTTTCTATTACTCGGTCAAATTCTCCCGGACGAATTGTAGAAGTGCCTTTAAAAATCATGTGTTCGAGAAAGTGCGCCATTCCATACCAGTTTTCTGGTTCTCGGACTGCGCCAGCATTTACCCATACGTCTGCTACAACTACCGACGTAGTGCTTAGGTATTGGTGAATAACGGTTAATCCGCTATCTAGTTTAAGAAAATTAGCTGTGGGGAGGGGAGCCGTTAGCAGTTGCAATTAACAGTTTTAACTAGAATTTAATCTTATTATAATAACGTTTATAGGCGCATTCATTGAATTTTAAGATTAAAGAAAAGAGGTAATAGTGTTACCTCTTTTCTATGTAATTATGTCAAGGCTGCAACAGAGACTTTTCCGGCAATATTTAGGGCGATCGCCGTCAGAGCTTTGGCGGACGCTGATTCAGGTTCGGCAATGACAATCGGGATACCGCGATCACCACCTACACGCAGAGCAATTTCTAAAGGTATGCAGCCTAGCAACGGTACGCCCATTTCTTTAGCGGTTTTTTCACCACCACCAGAGCCAAAAATGTCATACTGCTTATCCGGCATATCGGGGGGGATAAAATAACTCATGTTTTCTACCATTCCCAATACTGGAACGTGCATTTGCTCGAACATTTTTAGCCCTTTACGGGAGTCTAGCAGCGCCACTGTCTGGGGTGTAGTGACAATTACGGCTCCCGCCATAGGTACAGCTTGAACTAGCGTCAATTGCGCGTCACCCGTGCCTGGAGGCATATCAACAATTAGGTAATCTAATTCTCCCCACTGCACTTGATAAAGAAACTGACGAATTACACCATTTAACATTGGGCCGCGCCAAACCACAGGCTGATCGCGGTCAATTAAAAAGCCCATCGAAACAAGCTTAACGCCGTGATTAAAAGCTGGTTCTAGTACGTCTTGTTTGCCGTTGTTTTGTACCAGTATTTTCGCGTCTGCAAGTCCTAACATAGTTGGCGCGTTAGGCCCGTAAATATCAGCATCTAGTAAGCCAACTTTTGCCCCAGTTTGAGCCAATGCTACCGCAATATTTACAGCTACAGTGCTTTTGCCTACGCCACCTTTACCGCTAGAAATTGCCACAATATTTTTTACTCCAGCAATTCCCGTGCGATCGGGTAAGCCTTTTTGCTGAGGAGTCTCGGCGGTTACCTCTATCAAAACCTCGGTTACGCCGGGTAATTTTTTAACGGCTTTGGTGCAGTCTTCAACAATAAATTCTCGCAACGGACAAGCGGGGGTTGTGAGTACCAAAGTAAAGCTGACTTTGCCGTTGTCAATTACGACGTTACGAATCATATTCAGTTCTACCAGGCTTTTTTGCAGTTCTGGATCTTGAACTGGTCGCAATACTTCTAATACAGAACTAGAGTTAAGGGTTTCAATCATAGTGTTTTAAAAAACAAAGCATACAGCAAGGATTGTACTTCTTCCTGCATCTTAGCTTTCTAAGCCGAGGCAATTCCTGGGGCTAATTAAAACTCAAAACTATTTTTTGGGTTTTTGGCAACTCTAGGCAACCCATCGGCGGCTTTTTCGGCGGCGGCAGCCAATGCTGCGGCTACCTTGGCGGCGTAAGGACGGGAAAAAGACCAAATCAACGGCGATAACCAGCCATTAAGCGTTACTGAGTAAGAAATACAGTTACCGCAGACTGTAGACTCTACTCGATAAGTTACTCTTTCTTCTATCCCAGGAATTGCAATTACTCTGACACTTAGCAATTCTCCAGGTCTAACCATCTCCACAAAAATTCTTACAGGAATGGGACCTAAGCGCGTTACTGCTTGATAAATTAAGCCCGGTTTTGGTACTACCCCACAAGGAACATTGGTGCTTGATAAGACTGGATGCCAGGAAACATCTGCCAAATTTACCACTGTTCGCCACAATTCATCTACCGAGGCGGAACTAATAACTTGATAGGTTCGTGCTAAAGAACACCGAAACCAGCGCTGTTTGCGGTGGATAAATTTGGACAAACATTTGTGCATTTTTCTAAATGTCCTTTCTAAGCACTTTTTATACAATTTTGGCATTGCAACCCAAACCTTAGTTTAGTTTTTCACATAGTTGCAATTTGTTTCTATACCATTATTATCGCCCTTGAAAATTTTGTTTAAGTTACGTAATATGCGATCGCTCGTTAAGCCTGATTTAAGCGAAAATAGTTGCAGCGTTTGTCTCGCTCCCAAAATAGCGAAATTAATTAGCATATTTGTTAGTACAACCTGATAAATATAGTAAAACTTAACTTTTCTTTAAATTTAGTAAATTATGACCACTACCTCAATCCATACACCCACTGCCTTACCCCCAGAAAATGCCAAAGATCAAGTCAGACAAATGATGCAAGGTTTGCAAGATGAAATTTGTCAAGCTTTAGAACAGGTTGATGGAGTAGGTAAATTTCGTCAAGATGCTTGGGAACGGGAAGAGGGCGGTGGTGGGCGATCGCGGGTAATGCGCGATGGCGATGTATTTGAACAAGGTGGGGTAGGTTTTTCCGAAGTTTGGGGAACCCATTTACCCCCGTCAATTTTAGCCCAGCGTCCCGACGCAGAAGGGCATAGATGGTTTGCAACGGGTACATCAATGGTTTTACATCCCCGTAATCCTTACGTGCCTACCGTACACCTAAACTATCGTTATTTTGAAGCTGGCCCGGTTTGGTGGTTTGGTGGTGGCATCGATTTAACTCCTTACTACCCTTTTGCAGAAGATGTTAAGCAGTTTCATTTAACCATGAAGCAAGCCGCCGATGCCCATAACCCTGAATACTACCCAGTATTTAAGAAGTGGTGCGATGAATATTTTTACTTAAAGCATCGCAACGAAACTCGCGGCGTAGGTGGACTCTTTTTTGATTATCAAGACGGACAAGGCGAATTATATCGCGGTACAGACCCAGAGGGCCCAGCAGGCAAGTATAACCAGCAAATTGGCAAACCAGATCCGCGCAGTTGGGAAGACTTATTTAGCTTTGCGCGAGATTGTGGGAAAGCATTTTTACCTGCTTACTTGCCAATTGTCGAAAAACGTAGAGGAATGGAATATAGCGATCGCCAGCGTAATTTTCAATTGTATCGTCGCGGACGTTATGTAGAATTTAATTTAGTTTACGACCGGGGAACAATTTTCGGCTTGCAAACCAATGGGCGCACTGAATCGATTTTGATGTCTTTACCGCCTCTAGTACGTTGGGAATACGGCTATCAGCCAGAACCCAATACTCCCGAATCGGAACTATACGAAACCTATTTAAAGCCCCAAGACTGGGCTAATTGGACTCAAGAGTAATTCCCAATTACCAATTCCCAATTCCCAATTACCAATTCCCATGAACGCTCTATCTATTCCTACCTGGATTATTCATGTTTCTAGCGTTATCGAGTGGATTAGCGCTATTTGGTTAATTTGGCTTTATGGCGAAACGACCAAAAACCGCTCTTGGTTTGCTTTATCCTTCGCCATGCTACCAGCTTTGATCAGCGCCATGTGTGCTTGTACTTGGCACTTTTTTGATAACTCACCTTCCTTAGAATGGTTGGTGATACTCCAAGCAGCGATGACGCTAGTTGGCAATTGTACGCTTTTAGCGGCGGGGTGGTGGATTTGGAAAACAAGTAAATTAAAACCAGAAACAAATTCCAAATTACAGCCAAATTCTTCTAAACTAGACGCATGATTTCTAAAGAAACTCTGTTTGCTTTATCTTTGTTTCCTTACTTAGGTTTCTTGTGGTTTCTCAGCCGTACTAAGCTAATGCCACGTTTGGCACTGATGGGCTTTTACGGAACTTTAGTTTTTGTTGCTGTTACTATCCCTGCCGGAATTTACGCTCAAGTGCATTATGGTAAATCTTTAGCTAATGTTGATTGGCTGCATGGTTCGGCGGAGTCATTTTTAACAGTATCTAATATCATACTGGTATTGGGTTTTAGACAAGCTTTGATGGCGGCTAAAAGCTCGCAATGACATCAAAATGTAGAGACGTTGCAATGCAACGTCTGTTAATCTATACGGTAACTGGTAGGCGATCGCGGTTATGTATTTCCTCAAAGTTAATTATTGGTCCTTTGGGAACAATTCTTGTCGGGTTAACATTGGGATGACTTCTGTAATAATGCCGTTTGATATGGTCTAGATTACAGGTTTCTTTGATTCCTGGCTGCTGGTACAAGTCTTTAAGGTAATTCCAGAGGTTAGGATAATCAACAATGCGGCGCAAGTTACATTTAAAATGGACGTAATAAACCGCGTCGAAGCGCAACAAAGTAGTAAACATAAACCAATCAGCTTCGGTAATGCGATCGCAAGCTAAATATCTTTGCTTGGCTAAAACACTTTCCCAGCGATCAAGATTGGCAAATAATTCAGTTACGGCTTCATCGTAAGCGGATTGAGTCGTCGCAAAACCTGCTTTATAAACGCCGTTATTTATTGGTTGATAGATAGCATCGGCTATTTCATCAATGGCGCTTTGCAATTTTTCCGGATAAAAATCAACATCATTTTTTGCATAAGCCTCAAACTGCGTGTCAAACATTTTGACAATTTCACGAGACTCGTTATTGACAATCGCGTTTGTTTGTGTATCCCACAACACGGGAACTGTTACCCGTCCGCTATAGTTAGGGTCGGCTTTTAAATAAAGTTCCCACAAATAGCGGGTATTGTTGACAGTATCGGGAATACAACCGGGTTCTGTATCTGAGAATTCCCAACTATTTTGGTCAATTTCTGCCGCTACCACCGATAGACCAATTACATCTTCTAAGCCCTTTAAGCGGCGCATAATGGCGGTACGATGCGCCCAAGGACAGGCCCAAGAGATGTAGAGATGGTAGCGCCCCGGTTCGGCTTTAAAACCGCTACTACCATCAGCCGTAATGCGATCGCGGAAAGTAGTAGAAGGGCGAACAAATTTGCCTTGCTCGTCTTCTTGATCTCTTTGAGCAATCCATTTCCCGTCCTTAAGTACACCCAAACCCATAATTGTTTCCTCTACAAGTGTTTACTTAAAGTTAAATTTAATTATGGCTTAGGCTGCATCATTCTTAAGTGCTAGGGATCATTGGGCGCTGAGGATTTGGGGAACTTTGAAAAAGTCTCCTTCTTGGTCTGGCGCATTAGTTAGCATAGCTTCTCTTTCGCCATAGGGTTGTAAGTCATCACTGCGCGTCACATTACTAACGTCAATGGCGCGGGTTGTTGGTTGAACATCAGTAACATCAAGTTCGCTCAGTTGAGCAAAATAATCTAAAATACTGCCCAACTGGGTAGTAAATTGTGCTTCTTCTTCGGGGGATAGTTCTAAGCGGGCTAGTAATGCAACTTTGTGGACTTGTTCGCGGTCGATCATAAGTTAGTTAATGGGAGGAAATATTGTAAAACCGAAGTTAGAGCTAGAAATAAACATCTATATTCGAGCGTCCGGTAGTTTTGAGCCAGTTTTGGGCTTCTAGGTAGTTATTAGGAGCCATGCGAATTGCTCTTACCCAGTATTGAGCAGCTTTATCAAACAACTGTTCGGCTGCGTCAGCATCTCCAATAGCTTTGGCTTGTTCACCTTGATAGTGGTAGATTACGGCAATGTTATTCAAAGCTTGAGGTAAGCGGGGATTAGATTCTATCGCTAGTTCGTATTGAGTTAAAGCTCTTTGATGTTCGCCATTACTAGCATAAATTAGCCCCATATTGTAGAGAATATAGCTGCGATCATTCGTATCTTCCTCTAATTCCAAAGCTTCGTTGTAATTGTCTAGAGCTTCCGCGTATTCTCCATCAGCTTGCGCCGACATTCCATCGCGGTAATAAACAAAGGCTTCTTTGGCTTTTTTGTTGGTAGGCAAGATTTTTAAGATAATATCTGCCATTACAGTAAAAGACTTGTCGATAAAATTATCGTTACGTTGAGTTCTTGGCATAGTCGTTTTTATTAATGTTTTTGCTAACGGCTGGGTTATAAGTAATTTTGTGATTGTTTACCACCTATATCTAAGGTAGTATGTCTGCGGTCGATTGTTGTACCCCAAAATGCGATCGCCCTTTAGTTGAAATGCAAATTCGCTTGTTTCACCCCCAAGACACTGATCAAGTAGCCCAGTTATTTCATCAAACCGTGCATGAAATCAACCGCCGCGATTATTCTAGCAATCAATGTTTAGCTTGGTCGCCAAAGGATATTTATTTTCGAGACTGGGAAAAAGTTTGCTCTAATCGCTATACTTTTGTTGCCGAAATTAAGGATGCGATCGTTGGTTTTGCCGAATTAGAAGCCAATGGTCATATTGATGGCTTTTATTGCCATAAAGACTATCAGCGTTGTGGTGTTGGTAGTAAAATCTATCAAGCGATTGAGGATAAGGCGGTAGAACTGGGTTTGCAGCGTTTATTTACTGAAGCAAGTATTACGGCAAAGCCATTTTTTCAGCATTTAGGGTTTGTAATCATTACTGAGCAGCAAGTTAGTTGTCGAGGAGAAACTTTTACAAACTACGCAATGGAAAAGTTTTTGAATCTATAAGATAGTTAGTGTTGTCTTATGCTAGTAACTTCCGATACAGTTATCTCAAAAGGTTTGATTCTCCATGGCATTTGAATTAGAAAAAACTTCAATCGTGTTAAATCGTTTCCTTGTAAGGAATTTAGCCGAGGGCGATCAAAACATTTCTGAATACAATTGTAGATTCACCCAAAATCCTGAGCATGGAAAAGAACATCAAGCAATCGCCAGTATTTGCTACAAACTTGGCATACCTGCAATCAGGCTTGGCAATAAAATTATTACTAAAGAGTTAGTAGATTCAGCCCGTTTGCAAGGTGACGGGTGGGAAGTAAAGTTTACTTGTAAAAGAACATTAGATTGTACCAATCCTGCTGAACGTCAAGGAATAGAACAGTTAGAAAGAAAAATACTAGAACAGAACTTAAAGAAGCAATGGGATAAAACTGCGATCAAAAAAGCGTCTGAAGGCGGATTAATTTGGTGGGTTACTGGAGAAGCAGGGAAAGAAAAATGTGGCATGGGTTGGGAAGTTCATAAAGGAAGAAGAATAGATGTCAGCGTTGATGCTGATAGTAATCTCTATCTAGAAATCGATCTACACCATCGTTTTTATACTCCTTGGACACTCCATGAGTGGCAAGACAAATACCCAGATATTCCAATTAGTTATGTTCGCAATACATATAAAGATAAGAATAATAATTATATTACTTGGCAATATGAAGATGTCTCCGAACAAACGCCAGAACAAATATTGATCGAGGGTTTAGGCATTACCCTAGCTGCTTATCATCGTCAGATTGGTGCTAGTGATGCAGAAATCGAAAACTCCCGCGTAGTCTACGTTAAAAAAGCTAATGATTGGAAAGCTCAACTTACTACTCACTTATCTCGTCGGCTTTCGCCAAGTTTGACTATGGAGATGTTGGCAAATATCGCAGAGAAATCTGACACTGAAGAAAAGAAAAATGTTCAAGGAGTATTTGATTATATTAAAAAGTCTTTAGATATTCGCTTGAAAGAATCGGAGAAAACTGCACAGCTAATCATTGAGAAGATTTACAAGATACCTACACCTATACAGGCATCAATTGTAACTGGATATATCCTACCCAAAGGAAAAATCTTTGCTAAAAATGGAGAAGTGGATAAGACTGGCAAAATTCTTTATAAAGGTTGCATTAAAGTAGGAGAAACCAAGTTCGGTTGTTTAAATCTCTTTAGTAATATTCATAAATATCCTGATGAAGTTGAAAAGTGCTTGAAAGAAGTTGCAAAAAAGAGCGGTGCAAAGATAGAAATTGACTCTTATAAAACTTCTCGACAGATGCCTGAAGGTGAATTAGATCGGCAAATTTTCTGGCAAGAGTGGGCAAATGACGTAAAGACAATTTTAGTAGTTGCTCCTTGGTTACCGAATGCTCGTAAGAGAAAAATTAGAGTTGAGGCACTGCAAGCTGGAATTGCTACCCAATTTATACTGCCTTTACCAAAAGCTGATGCTTATAAAGCGATGAATGTAGTTTTAGGTTTGCTATGTAAAGCAGGATGGCAAACAGTACGGTTGGAACCATTAGACCATCCCGAAGCTGCCGACTTGATTATTGGTTTTGACACAGGAACAAACCGTCAGCTTTACTACGGAACTTCAGCTTTTGCTGTACTTGCAGATGGGCAGAGTTTGGGGTGGGAACTACCTGATGTGCAGCGAGGCGAGAGTATATCGGGGCAAGCAGTCTGGCAAACAGTATCTAAGCTGATTATGCGTTTTCACAAAATCTGCGATCACTATCCCAAAAGATTACTATTAATGCGAGATGGATTAGTTCAGGAAGGAGAATTTAAACAAACTATTAAGGCGTTGCAAGAGAAAAACATTGCAGTTGATTTAGTTAGTGTCCGCAAAAGTGGCACAGGCAGAATGGGGCGTGAAGTTTTTGAAGGGCAAAGAAAAATATATCGGGATGCTACTGTTGGTAGCGTTGTATTTTTGCCAAAAGAGAATTCTTTTCTGATTGTGACAAGCCAACCAATTAATCAAAGTATTGGTAGTGTCAGACCTCTACGAGTTGTACATGAGTACGGTGATACTTCACTGGAGATATTAGCTTTACAAACTTATCATTTAACTCAGTTACATCCTGCTAGTGGCTTCCGCTCTTGCCGACTGCCTTGGGTACTGCATTTAGCTGATAGAAGTAGTAAAGAATTTCAGCGCATTGGTCAGATTAGTATTCTCCAAAATCTCAATCGAGAAAAGCTAATTGCTGTCTAGATATGTGTAATTAGGAGTAAAGAGAGATAACAAATCATTGGAGGGGACTAAAAAGTAATATTTTAGTAACAAGCGAAAGGTACCTATGCCGCTCAATTTAACCGTTAGGCAGCTTTATATCTTAATTGGGACGGCAATTACAAAGTTGTTAGTCAGTATTTGAGTATATAAACTAAGAACACCCTTCAACGTATTCGACTTCTGGTAATTTTCCGGCTCTAAAGCGAAGGACTCGTTTTCCATCAGTTTCAAATACCAGTCGATAAGAGCGATCGCTTTTATCTTTAGGTACAAACGTCAAATAGTGTCCGCCACTGTCTCCTGTGTATTTATGAGCGCTGACTTTTATTTGTCCTGGATACAGTGCTTTAATTCGGGCTTCGGTATCACCAATTTTTGCGCCGCTTAGAGTAGTAACGGAACTTTTATCATATACGTCTACTCTAGCAATGCGCCCATCTGTCACCATCAATCCCAGACCTTTAGGTGCGCCTTGAGGCTGGACGTAATAGCAACTAGACTCTACTTTACCAACTAGCTTAATACCTGCGGCTTTGCTTGCCTCTGCAACGGTCATTCCCACTCGAATTGAGCCAATGCCATTAATCGCAAGTTTAGACTGATTTATAATTTTTGTTTGGGCGTTAGTTGCACCAATCGCTACTACAGCAACGACTAAGGGACTAATTAAATAAGTTAAAAATTTTATTTTCATATTAAGTAACTATTTATTTTAAATTGACTAATCACAGCGCCCAATTGTTGCCAAGCACAAAAAAAGGGATGACAAAATGTCATCCCTTTTTAATTTAATCAATCTTAATTACAGAGTTGGTACAAACTTCTGCTTTTCTGGTACGTCTGTATACTCAGCTACAATTTGTCGTAATTCTTCACCGTCGATGGTTTCTTTTTCAATCAACAAATCAACTAAGCGATCGCATACAGTGCGATTTTCTCTAATTATCTGCTTGGCGTGTTCGTAGCACGCACCAACGATAAGCCGTACTTGCTCGTCTACACGGGAAGATATAGCTTCCGAGCATTCCGAGCGCGACATCAAATCGCGCCCTAAAAATACCTCGCTACTCTGGCTATCCAACGACAATGGCCCTAAGTCAGACATACCAAACTTAGTTACCATTTGTCTTGCCATTCCGCTTAACTGTTGCAAGTCGCCGCCTGCACCTGTCGTAATTTCCGAAGGGCCAAATACTTCGTATTCTGCCGCTCTACCGCCCAATGCGCCAGTAATTCTAGCCTTCAGTTGCCCTCTAGATATCAATCCCTGTTCTTCATCAGGGGTAAACCAGGTCAATCCTTGAGCTTGTCCGCGTGGAATTAGCGTAACTTTCTGGACTGCATCGTGGTCTTTAACCAAAGTCCCAATTAAGGCGTGTCCAATTTCGTGATAAGCAATTAAGCGCTTGCTCTTGCTATCAACTAAAGGCGTACCTTCCATTCCTGCTACTACCCGATCTACCGCATCGTCAATTTCTGCTAGGGTAATCGCATCTTTGCGCCGTCTAGCGGTCAAAATTGCCGCCTCGTTGAGCAAGTTAGCTAAATCTGCTCCCGTAAAGCCTGGAGTCCGCCGCGCGATCGCTTCTAAGGATACCGAAGCTGCAAGTTTTTTGTTGCGCGAGTGGACATTTAGTATTTCTACTCGTCCTTTGAGATCCGGCGCATCTACCGTTACTTGGCGGTCAAAACGACCCGGACGCAATAACGCCGAATCAAGTACGTCTGGGCGGTTGGTAGCAGCAATAATAATAATGCCTGTATTGCCCTCGAAACCGTCCATTTCTGTGAGTAACTGGTTTAGAGTTTGTTCTCTTTCATCGTTACCGCCGCCAATTCCTGCACCCCGTTGTCTACCTACTGCGTCAATTTCATCGATGAATATTAAGCAAGGAGCGCTTTCTTTGGCTTTTTTAAACAAGTCGCGGACGCGAGAAGCTCCCACACCAACGAACATTTCGACAAATTCCGAACCAGAGATACTAAAAAATGGTACTCCAGCTTCTCCTGCGATCGCTTTTGCAAGTAAAGTTTTACCTGTTCCTGGAGGTCCAATTAGCAATACGCCCTTGGGAATTTTTGCCCCTACCGCCGTAAACCTTTCTGGCTGCTTCAAGAAAGTAACTACTTCCTCTAATTCTTCTTTAGCTTCATCAATTCCGGCTACATCATCAAACTTGATTCCAGTTTTAGCTTCGCTTTGAAAACGGGCTTTTGATTTGCCAAAATTCATTGCTTGACCAGGCCCACCGGGAATATTGCTAGAGCGTCTAAATAAGAAAAATAAACCGCTAATTAACAATATCGGGAAAACCAAATTTCCTAGCAAACCCCAAATTGCGCCATCATTCCGCATCGGGTGAGAGTCTAAGTTGACATTGGCTGCTCGTAACTTAGCAATCAATTCTGGTGCATTGTAAGGTAAGTCTACCCGCAAGCGTTGAATGCGATCGTCTAAGTCTGGATCTACAGCTTCAACTATGGCTGTTCTACCACCTTCGTACAAGTCTACAGTTTTGACTCGTCCTGAATCTATATATTCTAAAAACCGCCCGTAGGTCATGCGGGTACTAGCGGTATTTTTAGTTGTATCCACCGGAGCCGTTG
Source organism: Chlorogloea sp. CCALA 695 (assembly GCF_003003885.1). Taxonomy (GTDB): domain Bacteria; phylum Cyanobacteriota; class Cyanobacteriia; order Cyanobacteriales; family Chroococcidiopsidaceae; genus Aliterella. Next base: position 53,164 of record NZ_PVWN01000009.1, read on the forward strand.
CAAAAGCTCCTTGCCAAAAGAAAAATCCAATGACTAAAGGTGGCAAAGTCCACAGTACCAGTGATTTCCAAGAAAATTTCATCAATTAGCTGCCTCTATTTTTGTAAAAATCGCAAATTATCTTTACTCTAATTTATTACTGTAGCCCTTACGGGATTAAGCTTTTAGATGTAACTGCTTACCAAACAAGTTTTAGGGATCTAGCCGCAAGCTAAGTAATCGATATTTGTGTTGAATCTTAATTAAATTTAACTTAATTTTAAGTCTTCTCACCACCTAGCTCCTAGAGATCAAACTAAAGAGGTTAATTGTCTCCTTTTCTAGGTCTTTCGATCTACCTGTCTATGGTTATTATGGGAAGATACGTTAAGAAATGTAAAGACTTATGAAAAATAAAGTTATTGTAGTTGTGGGCGCAACGGGTGGTATAGGTTCTGCTTTGACCCGCAAAGCCGCTAATGCTGAAGCGCGTTTAGTATTGGTAGCACGAGACAAGGACAAATTGGCAACTTTAGCCGAGGAGCTATCAGGAGAAGTTGTTATTATTCCTACAGATATTACTAAACCAGAGCAAGTAGATGCACTATTTAAGCAAGTAATTGTCGAGTTTGGGCAAATAGATGCTTTAGTTAATGCGGCGGGAGCAGGGGTAATGAAGCCTTACAGCAACGTAGAATCAGCCGATTTGGATGCCATGTTAGACGTGAACCTAAAGGGCAGTTTCTACACCTGTCAAAGGGCGGCGGAGTTGATGCAGGAGCGCAAATCAGGACATATTTGTAATGTAGTAGGAATTTTAGGCAAGCACTCAATGCCAATGGCTTCTGCTTATTGTGCTTCAAAATACGCTGTAGTGGGCTTCAGTAAGTGCATGGCAGAAGAATTAAAGCGTTTTGGGGTAAAGTTCACGCTATTCTACTTTGGTGGGGTAGATTCGCCTTTTTGGGATAATGTCAGTTTGAAGGTAGACCGAAAAAAAATGCTAAGTACCGAAACGGCTGCCTCAGCTATTTTGTATGCTCTAGCCGCCGATCCTCAAGCTGTACCAATGGAAATAAATATTCAGCCAGAAAGTCATTTATTTTTTTAGTAAAGCAAAGTCAATACTAGAGAGTGACCTGCAAGTTGATGTAGATCGGGCAAAATTTACTTAAAGTGAGCTTAAAAGCTGGATTTTGACAGATTTATGAAAATTGACCGCGTTCACTTCTATGTAGAAAATGCCCAAGCTTCCCGCGACTGGTTTATTAACCAGTTGGGGTTTCAATCGGTAGCTAGTAGTGAAGATTGGCACACCTGCACGGAAGTAGTAAACAACGGCGCTGTTTGTTTTGTTCTGTCTTCACCGCTAAATATTACAAGTCCTGTAGCTAAGTTTTTAAACCAGCATCCCCCAGGAGTTGCGGATATTGCTTTTAGTGTTGATGATGTGGAAAATGCGATCGCCCTTGCAAGTTTTGGTGGCGCAAAAGTCCTAGAAAACGTGCAAATAGACACAGCAAACGGGAGCAAGTGGGCGAAAATTTCTGCTTGGGGTAGTTTGACTCATACTCTGGTTGAAAAAGTTGAAAAAAAATCGATTTTCTCCCCTTCTAGCTTTACTGGCATCGATCATGTTGTGCTAAACGTTGAAGCAGGAGAATTAGATCCGGCGGTGGCTTGGTATCAAGATACTTTAGGATTTCAGGCTAAACAAGCGTTCAAAATTCAAACAGAGCGCTCGGCTTTACACAGTCAAGTTATGGTTTCTCCTAATAATCAAGTCCAGTTTCCCATTAATCAACCTGCTTCCCCTAATTCCCAAATTCAAGAATTTTTAGATGCCAATAAAGGCGCGGGAATCCAACATATTGCTCTTGAAACCGCAAATATTATCAGCGCGATCGCCCAGTTTAGGCGCTGTGGGGTTGCTTTTCTCCCTGTACCTCCCAGCTACTACACGCAACTCCAACAACGCCCAGGACTGCCGCTAAGGGTTGCTGAACTAGCAGAAATTGCCGAACACGAAATCTTGGTTGATTGGCAACCGACAGTTCCCCAAGCGATACTCTTGCAGACTTTCACCCAACCAATTTTTAGCCAACCTACTTTTTTCCTAGAAATTATCGAGCGCCGCCAGCAAGCGCGGGGTTTTGGGGAAGGCAATTTTCGGGCTTTGTTTGAAGCTATCGAACGCGAACAACTTAAAAGGGGTAGTTTGCAAGATTTTTAATCAATCCGATTAGGAATTTAAAACTCACTCCGGTACAATTTTGCCCAGCTTGAGATAACGTATAAATAAAGTTTATCTTTTGTGTCTAAATGTTAAGAATAATTACGGACTTTGATGGGCCAATTACTGATGTTTCCGAGCGCTATTACCAGGTTTACAAATATTGTTTAGAAACTAGCAAGCACCCCGAACAGTCTGTAAAGCCGCTAGACAAGGCAGAATTTTGGCAATTGAAGCGATCGCGCGTTCTTGAAAACCAAATTGGCATTATTTCTGGGCTAGATGAAACCCAAGCAAAAACCTTTGCTCAATTGCGTCGCCAAACCGTACATACTCCTGATTATTTTAGCTACGATAGCCTCGCTCCCGGTGCTGTGGCAGCTCTTGAAAAAGTCCAAGCGGCGGGGATAGATTTGGCGGTAATGACTATGCGCCGGGTCAAAGAATTAGATTATGCTTTTAACCGCTACGATTTGGGCAGATTTTTTCCAAAAAATCGCTGCTACTGCCTCAAAAATGATTATGTCAAAACCTGCGATATTGATGATAAGGCTTTACTAATGGAACGAGCCTTAGTAGAACTCCCTTCAGTAGCAGATACTTGGATGATCGGAGATACAGAGGCAGACATCATAGCAGCTAAAAACCACAATGTCAAAGTAATGGCGGTTTTATGCGGTATCCGCGATCGCGAACAACTCCAACTCTACAAACCCGACTTAATTGTGGAAACTTTAAGCGAGGCTGTAGAGATTTTAATTGCCAAATCTTTGTCTCAAGTAGCTTAACTAGCGCAAAAAGCTACTAACTAGCCAGAGAACAACAAACGTTACCACCGTAGAGAATTGCTCTGCTTGGATATTAATTTGGTTTAGGGGAGAAATTAGCAAGTTAGCCAGTAACCCGCCCACTACTAGCCCAACAATTAATCCGGCTCCTGTTATTAGGATGGCGCGGCTAAAGTTTTGTTCTTTGCGCCGAATAAAGTAAATACTTAGGCATACGCCCACCATTAGCACTACTTGCAATAGTTGAGCGCCGACTGTTGGATAAACAACGCTCAATCCGCTCAAACTTAGAAATAAACCCCCAGGCAATAATATATCTTTGGGGCTAGGGCGATCGCGCAATTTTTCCAGCCACGAGGGCGATTGCATTTTAGGGCTTTGGTTTTGCTTTTGGGGTGGTTGAGAAAGACGCTCGGCAAATTTGATACCTTCTGGCACTTTGATTTTACCTTCTTGGCGCATCCGCAAACGCTCCATCAATATTGCATCGTAAGCTTCCTCTACCATATTCAAATGCTGTGAGTCGCCATTGTACTGCGTTGCAAGGCGATTGCGAGCTTCTTGAATTTGATCGAAGGTAGCGTCTTGTTTTAACCCAAGTTTTTCGTAGTGATTAGGCTCGCTCATGTAACTTTATCGCCTCAGCATCGATCGGAGCATCTGGTAAACAAAAATAAATTTAGACTAACGTGTTAGTTAAAGTCGTTGCCACTGGTAACTAATCTTTTTGGGTAATGGCAACGGTCAAGATCGCAACGTGCAGCCTGTCTTCTATATTGGACTTTAGCATATGCTAACAGCTACGTGCAGCTATAGTTTTACCTAAATATATTGTTGTTTTAGTTCCAAGGAAAAACAGTGAGGATTTAGGATATAATTTTCGATCTGGCAACATCAGCGTTCAAAAGTAAAGGCTATAAATTGCGAAGCTCTGCGTGCTTGTGGCTCTATCGCGCTTAAAGAACGTTAACAACTGTTGGTTTTGTTAAGTTATGAGTTAATAATTAGTAAGAATACAATAACTTGAAAAAAAGTTGCATCTGCTTGTCAATCCTCTCTTTTAGTTGTACAAAGTAATGGCTATGGCTCTTGCCAAAATTCTGATAGTTGATGACGATCCGGCAATTCGTAATTTAATCCAACGCTTTTTGAGCAAGCAGAAATACCAAGTAGAATCGGCGGAAGATGGTAAAACGGCTCTAGCAATCTTCGAGCAATTTAACCCTGACTTGGTAATTTTGGATGTGAATTTGCCTGATGTGACTGGTTACAACCTTTGTGAGGAGATGCAAAAACGCACGAAGGTTTTTGTGCTGATGCTCACAAGTCGCGCCGACGAAGCCGATAAAATTCGCGGGTTTGCTCAAGGAGCAGATGACTACTTAACTAAACCTTTTGGCTTAGGCGAATTGGAAGTTAGAGTTGGAGCAATTTTAAAGCGCCAACGCACAGTTACAGCCCCAGAGAAACAGCGTTTGAGCTTTGAAAAACTGGTAATAGACCCAGAGCGACGGGAAGTAACGCTAAACAATCACCTGATTCTTTTAACTGCTTTAGAATTTGACTTGTTACGTTTTCTTGCCAGTCATCCCGGTAGAGTTTGGCGACGAGCGGAACTATTACAAGAAGTTTGGGACTACGATTATGTAGGCGATCAAAGAGTTGTAGACGTTCATATCGGTCAAATTCGCAAGAAAATTGAAATAGATGCAACACAGCCGATCTTAATTCAGACAGTGCGAGGGGTTGGCTATAAGTTTGAGGCTCCTGATCACCCTACACAATAACAGATGAAAGGAAAAACTTAGTAGCCGTCAATGCGGCGAGCGCATTTTTAGTTTCTACGAGCAGTGATGAAAGAGAGTTTCGAGATATACTCTAGCCGCGCGGCGATCGCCATCGCTATTTTGTAGCAAAAACAATGATAAAGCCGCCGCAAAAACTCGGTCTTGATCCCAATCCGGATGATTTTCTAAGTAGCTTTTGAGGGACTGGTGTAGTTCTTCGGGAATTTCCGTCAAGATGCTAAGGGTATTGCTCATTGATTACCTCGCCTTGGGCTTAAATAAAACAATCTTCCCTCTTAGTCACAAACTTAGGCTGTCAATGCTAGTGAAAGTCTAAAGGAACTTTAGAGGCAAGTGCTTTATTGTGCGCTACGAGGGGGTAGAGTTGTCAATGCTACGAAATATTGCAATTGTTTTTGCTCAAGAAAATTAGCTACGAAGTAATAGGACTTTTAGTCTATTTTTGTTACTTAACTTTATACAAACTGCGTACTTGTAGAGTTTTAATGGCAAAATAAATAATCCACAAGGAAGGTATTTGTCTTTAGCTATCGTTAAAACCTGGGGAAAACCTGGGGAAAATCTGAGGAAAAGTAAGCTTAAAAATAAGAATTACAAACTAGGGAAAATCTTTAGCTATTTTCAAGTAGACGGACGTTGTTTAAACTGTTGAACCGCAGCCTGAATAGCCAAAGCGAACAAAGCTACAGCCACAATGGCAAATATAAAAGTGGCTAAGGTACTTAAACCGACAACTAAAGTACGAACAGCAATGCTAATTTTGACAACTAGGGCATTGTCAGAATGTAGAGGTTTTTGGGCAAAACCTTGAGAGATAGCCCCTGTAACGCGATATAAAGCGATCGCCATTCCTGAAGCAATTAGCCCCCCTAGAGAGGAGCGTAGGGGGCTAGGGAGAGGCTTAGAATCGGTTGCTGGCTGTTCGGTGGGAGTGGGATCATTCATGGTTAAAATTACTAATCTTTATTACTAGACATTACTTGAATGCCTGTAGAAGTTAAACGAGCAATAAACAAATCTAAATCGCTTGGTTGTGCAAGCAGTCGTCCTTGCTGATGCACTTTTTGGGCTTGATTTTCGCTATCGCAAAGAGCAAATACCGTAGATCCTGAACCCGACATCATTGCGCCCAAACAGCCAGCATTTTGAAATGTCTCTTTCAACTGCAATATTTGCGGATAAGCTGGGATGACTACGCGCTCTAAGTCGTTGTGTAGCCTTTGACCAATTTGAAATCGATCTTCATGAATAATTGCTTGTACCATTGAGCTAGAATGAACCGCCGCCGCACGAGAAGTAAGATCCTGTTTATTGACAACGTAGGTATTGCCAAAGTTCGCGCGGTAAGTTTGGTAAGCCCAAGCAGTAGCAACATCTAGATGGCGGTATTTACCTAGCACTACATACAAATTATCTACGCTGGGTAAGGGCGAGAGCCTTTCACCTCGTCCTGTAGCGATCGCACTACCGCCAGCAATACAAAAAGGTACATCCGAGCCTAATTGACTGCCTAATTCTTCTAATTCTGACTGAGTTAATCCTAATTGCCAGAGTAGATCTAGCCCTACCAAAACGGCGGCGGCGTTGCTAGAACCTCCAGCTAAACCCGCCGCGATAGGAATACGCTTATCAATAGTAATTTCTACGCCGCCAAACTGGGCGAAAGCGTCAGGAAATTCTGCCGCCATTAATGCCGCCGCTTGATAGGCTAAGTTAGAGCGATTTATTGGTACTTGAGGATGAGAGCAACGAACAGAGATAGTATCGGTACTAAGACTTCGCAAATCAACTTGATCAGCTAAATCAATGCTTTGCAGTACCATTGCTAATTCGTGATAACCATCGGGGCGATCGCCAATTATTTCTAGATATAAATTAATTTTTGCGGGAGCGATTAAAGAATAAGAACGCATTGGGGTTGATAGTTACATTATTTTGTAGAGACGTTGCATTGCAACGTCTAAAATTCTTAGAGACGTTGCAATGCAACGTCTCTACACTAAAATTTATACCCTAGGCACACTGATTCTACAAACCTAATGTTGCCAAAACATCACTAGCATGAGTAGAAGTATTCACGCTGGAATCTACGTGAGTAATTTTGCCACTACTATCAATTACATAAGTAACTCGTTTAGCATAACCACCACCATCGACATCGTAAGCTTTAATTAAAGTTTTCTCAGTATCGGCTAGCAAGGGAAAATTGAGATTATATTTCTCTGTAAACTTTTGATGAGATCCTTCATCATCGGCGCTAACACCTAGAATTACTACATCTTTGCCCTGATACTCGGTACTTGCATCGCGGAAACCACAAGCTTGCTTAGTACAGCCTGGGGTGTCATCTTTGGGGTAGAAATACAAAACTACTGTTTTACCAGCATAGTCAGATAGCGAAACAGTGTTGCCATTGGTGTCTTTGACGGTAAATGCTGGTGCATTTGTGCCAACTGCTAAAGCCATAGTATGCCCTTAATATCAAGTTTTCTAGTCCTCGATATTTATAACAGTTTTCTTTGGTGCAAATACATCTATCTAGGCGGCGATCGCACTCTAGGGGTTTCCGCGTAGCAATTCCATTAATTCATCTCGGTAATCGTGAAATATAGAGTGGCGCTTAACTGTAACGTTGCGATCGGGTAATTTAATTGACATTTCCTTGTTGATCGTACCGGGACGCGCTGTTAAAGCATAGATTCGATTCGAGAGAAATACTGCTTCTTCTACGTTGTGGGTAATCATAAAAATTGTTAAGTTGGTTTTTTCCCAAAGCTCTAACATAAATTGGTGCATGGATTCTTTGGTATGGACATCTAACGCGCCAAAAGGCTCATCCATCAACATTACTTTTGGCTCAGAAGCCAAAGCACGAGCGATCGCGCAGCGTTGTTTCATCCCGCCCGATAGCTCTTTTGGTAAGGGTTTGGCAAAGTTTTCTAACCCCACTACTCTTAAATAATAGCTGGCTTTTTCGCGGCGCTCTTTTTTGGACAATCCTTGTAACTTCAGCCCAAATTCTGTATTTTTTTGGACGCTCATCTAGGGATAAAGCGTGTAATGCTGAAATACCATTCCTCGGTCGGAGCCAAAGCCAGTTACGCGCCTCCCGTCAACTTTAACTTCTCCAGTGGTGGGGCTATCTAATCCGGCAATTTGACGCAATAAGGTAGATTTGCCCGATCCTGATGCTCCTACAGCGCAGATAAATTCACCGCGTGCGATCGTCATATTGATATCCTTCAAAACGGCTGAAGAGCCTTGCTTTGTCTCAAAGTTTTTGTGTAAGCTATTGACTTGTAGATACATGATTTGACCCTGGTTGTTTGGTAGACGATCAACGGTAGATTTATCTTTTTTGACTTGCCCAGCTACATAAAATCCTTAATAAATATTGAACTAGCAAGTCAAAAGTCAGTCCAATCACAATTAACCCCACAAAAATTTCATCAGTTTTCAAAAACCTTCCTGCAACGCTGATTCGCCGCCCTAAGCCTTCATTGGCGGCAATTAATTCCGACACAATCACCCATTGCCAAGCGGCGGCTAAGTTAATCTGACAAGCATCAATAATTCCTGGGATAACGTGGGAAAAATTACCTGCAACAATGTCTGTATCCGATTTCCACCCAAGGTATAGGTTGCCTCAATCAAGTCTTTGGGTACAAATTTGACTGTATCCATGACCATCAAAGAGTTGAAGAAAAATACGCCAATGAAGATTAAAGTAATTTTTGGTTCTTCGCCAATCCCCAAATACAAAATTAGCAACGGAATAAAAGCAGGCGCAGACATATACCGGACTAAACCAAATAAAGGTTCTAGCAAGGCTCTAATACTGGCAAAACTGCCCATCAATACGCCTACATAAATCGAACATACTGCCAGCGAAAACCCTACGCCCACCCGTCACAGACTCGCTACGGTATCTTTCAATAACTCTCCCGTACCCCACAAGCGCCCAAATGCCCCCAATACTTTCGCCGGAGAAGGCAAAAAATTTGGATCTACATTGCTAAAAGTAGTTACTATAGCAATCCTAGATGAGTTGAAGAAAAGTGAGTATTTAACTATTGTGAATAATGAATGTAGCATTTAAGAACTAATTGAACAATGGACGAACTGGTCAAGTTTATTGAGAGTAATCCTGACTCCAGGCAACTCAAACGAGCCTTAGCAATGCAAATGGCAATGCGCCAGAGCTAAAAATGTGAGCAATTCCTTTAAAAATTTGGTCAAAAGATTTTTCATTATTAGCGGGAATTGTAAAAATATTGCCCACATCACATAAGGTAATTTGTTCGCGCAAATATACCCCTAATTCAAAACTATAAGGGGTATAAAGAGCCGAAATGCGCCGGATTCCTTGAGACCCGAAACGAGTACCGGGGCGATAAGTTGTGCCAGAATCATGAGGTACGCCAACAACTGCTACATCAAATTCGCCAACTCTACGGACATCTTCAATATAAAGAGCTTTTAAAAAAGCATTGATTCCCGCATAATGAGGTAATTCACCACGAGAAAAAGTAGGAATAGAGCGATCGCCTATACTTTCTACTCCTTCTAAACCAAATTCTAAGCCCTTAGAGACTTCTTGTTACCAACCCGTTAAAGGTAACTGTCTTTCGCTTTCTAAGGCTCTTTCCGCCTCGCTAGGGGGTTGCTGAGGATGAGATTCTAAACTTTTTTCTAATGGGTGATCGCGTTCGGTCATTTTAACTGCTCCCTGGTATAAAACTGCACTTTGTCAACAAAAAACCCAGGAGTCAACAACAGTTGTATAACTGTTATTGGTTCTCCCGGGTTTTTCTCCCGCCGTGTAACTAATATTCTTATGAATGTTAGTCGCTTCTCTTGTACCTGGCGCTTAAATTTCCTGATGCAAGGGAAAATTTAAAACGGAACCCTAGAAGCCAATTAAGTTTTTTGCTTTTGCTAATAATCTAAACTATTAGTAGTCAGTGCTAATTGACAGTAATACCAATAGTTTCTCGATGTAAATGTATTTATAATTACAAAATGGCAACTATTGAATCTAGAAGTAATAATTCCATAACGTATTCCCCAAAAACGATCGCTAGAGCCAAGCAAAGTTTATTTTGTTCGCCTTTTAAAGAGCATCTGCTAGCAAAGATGCGTCACCAAAGCGTACCGATTAATGCGATCGCTTCTGTTGCGGGAGTGGAAAATGGCTATACTCGACGAGCTATATCAGAACTTGCCGCCGACAATGCCCTAGGATGGTTAATTCAAGTCGGGATACTCCGCCGCGAAGTAGATGGACAAGGAATTACTGATAGTTTTCGCCTTACACCCCTGGGTAGTCAGCTAATCGAGCAATATACAGCTAGTAATTGGCAACCATCCTGGCGCGATCGTTTGTACAATGCGATAAATCAGTGGTTGAGATGGCCGTTTTAAAAATTGGTTGTAGTTAATAGTTAAAACTAAGCAGGAACAGGGAAGAATAAAACAGACGGGGCATTTTTAATTGGTATTTTTCCTAATAACTGCTTATGAAATCCTTAATGGTAGTGGGAACAACCTCCCACGCTGGAAAATCTCTACTAACTACAGCTATATGTCGAATCGCCGCTCGTCGTGGCTGGCGAGTAGCACCTTTTAAGGGGCAAAACATGGCGTTGAATGCCTATGTAACCGCAAGTGGGGGAGAAATTGGTCACGCGCAAGCAGTACAAGCTTGGGCCGCCGGGACGCAGCCAACTATCGATATGAACCCAATTTTGCTTAAACCCCAAGGTGATATGACATCTCAAGTCATCCTTAAAGGTAAAGCAGTAGGTAAAGTGGGAGCGGCGGATTACTACGAGCAGTATTTTGATATAGGCTGGCAAGCAATTCAAGAGTCTTTGCAGCATTTAAGTACAGAATTTGATTTGATTGTGTGTGAAGGTGCGGGGAGTCCAGCAGAAATCAATCTCAAACACCGCGATTTAACTAATATGCGGGTGGCAAAACATCTTAATGCGCCAACGATTTTAGTAGTAGATATCGAGCGCGGTGGGGCTTTTGCTCATGTAGTAGGAACTTTAGCTTTATTAGAACCAGACGAACGCGCTTTAATTCGCGGGATTGTTATTAATAAATTCCGAGGAATGCGCTCGATTTTGCAACCAGGGATTGAATGGTTAGAAAAATATACAGGTATTCCTGTAATTGGGGTGATCCCCTGGCTAGAACAGGTATTTCCCGCCGAAGACTCGTTAGATTTATTTGAGCGCAAAACGTCGGCTTTTCAAGGGGATTTGAATATTAGTGTTCTGCGCCTACCACGAATTGCTAATTTTACTGACTTCGATCCACTAGAATCGGAGCCTACGGTGTCTTTAAAATATATTCATCCCAAACAAGACTTAGGACACCCTGATGCTGTAATTATTCCAGGGACTAAAACTACTATTGCTGACTTGCTATTGCTGCAAAAAAGTGGCATGGCTGAGGCAATTAAAAATTATGCCGCTTCCGGTGGTACAGTTTTGGGTATATGTGGCGGCTATCAAATGATGGGGCAGTACTTAACCGATCCCGATCGCCTAGAAAGCGAATACCTCAAATGCGAGGGTTTAGGATTATTGCCGATTAGAACTATGATTACCGATTACAAAGTTACCAAACAAAGACAAGTAACTTCAAACTTTCCTCAAAGCGGCTTACCTGTCGCTGGCTATGAAATTCATCAAGGGCGATCGCGTTTGGTTGAACCTGATGCCATAACAAGCGATTACAACCCCTTGTTTGACGATCCAAATTTAGGGTTAGTAGATAAAGATCAATTAGTTTGGGGTAGTTATTTGCACGGATTATTTGATAATGGCGCGTGGCGACGGGCTTGGTTAAATCGTCTTCGGCAGCAACGAGGTCTAAAATCCTTACCTACAGGCATTCCCAATTACCGAGAGCAACGAGAAAGTATGCTTGATACCTTGGCAACTAGCATTGAAGCTCATTTGAATTTAAACGATATTTTGAAGTAAAAATCATGGTTTCTGTACAGTTTTTACCAGACAATATCACCACCCAAGCAGAAGTTGGAGAACTGATATTAGATGTCGCCGAGCGGTGTGGAATCACGATCTCTACAGGCTGCATGATGGGTTCTTGCCATGCTTGCGAGGTAGAAATAGATGACGATCCTATTTGTGCTTGTATTACTGCTGTACCGAATGGGCGATCGCATTTAACGATTAATCTATATAGTGATCCTACTTGGTAGATAGGATAAAACCTGACAAGTTTTGATTGTCAGGTTTTATCCTAGTGAAAATTATTTATTTGGTTGGGGAGTCATCCGCAAATAAGGCTTGATTTCTTCGTAACCTTTGGGAAATTTTTGTTTTAACACTTCTGGATCTTTAAGTGATGGCACGATTACACAGTCGCCGCCATCTTCCCAATTAGCCGGAGTTGCTACGCTGTAGTTGTCCGTTAGTTGCAAGGAATCAATCACTCGCAAAATTTCGGCAAAGTTGCGCCCGGTACTAGCCGGATAGGTAAGCGTCAAACGCAGTTTTTTCTGAGGATCGATGATAAACACTGATCGCACAGTTAAAGTATTGTTGGCGTTGGGATGGATCATATCGTACAAGTCAGAAACTTGGCGATCGGGATCGGCTAAAATCGGGAAGTTTAGTTTAGTTCCTTGAGTTTCTTCAATATCTCCTACCCAGCCTTGGTGAGATTCAACATTGTCAACGCTTAGGGCTAAGGCTTTAACATTACGTTTGTCAAGTTCTGGCTTGAGATAAGCGACTTGTCCAAGTTCTGTCGTACAAACTGGGGTAAAGTCCGCCGGGTGAGAAAATAGCACTACCCAACTATCTCCTGCCCATTCGTATAAATCAATATCGCCGTGAGTCGAAGCTTGTTTAAAGTTAGGGACGGTATCGCCTAATCTTAGTGCCATAAATCGTTACCTCTGCTTAAATCCTGTTATTTACTTTAGGATCATGACATAAAAGCCCGGTTTTCCGGTCGGATTGTCGCGGATTTGAATAAAATTTTAATACGCCGGGGCAGCTAACGCCGAAATAGTTACGCCCAAAACAGAGCCGATAATCACCTGAAAAGGTGTATGTCCGAGCAATTCTTTAAGTTTGTCTTCGTTAAATTCGTGGTCTTTGCTAAATAATTCGTCAATCATTTGATTGAGAATCCGGGCTTGCTTTCCGGCGGCTTGACGTACTCCGGCAGCATCATACATGACAATAGCAGCAAAAATAGTAGCGATCGCAAATTCGGGACTTGCCCACCCGGCGGTTTGTCCGACACCTGTAGCTAAAGAAGTTACCAGCGCCGAGTGAGCGCTAGGCATTCCGCCTGTAGTAACTAAAACGCGGACATTAAACTTGCGATTTTTAGCTAAGTCAATAACTAGCTTTGAAGCTTGCGCGATAAGACAAGTTATGACAGCAATGTATAGCACGCTGTTATTTAAAATGTCGCCAAAGTCCTGCATGGTGTTTTAAAAAAGATTGATTTTTAAGGTTAGTGAGTGCGGCTAGTGATATAGTGAGCGATCGCAATTAATGGGATCGCTTTGGCTCCAAATGGCTCTAACTGAGCTATAGCAGCAGTAATTAGCTGTTGTGCTTGATTTTGTGATTCTTCTATACCCCACAAGCTAGGATAAGTTACTTTCTGTGCTTGTAAATCTTTTCCGGCAGTTTTGCCTAATTGTTCTTGCGTCGCCGTGATATCCAAAATATCGTCAATAATTTGAAATGCCAAGCCAATATTTTGCGAGAAGTGAGATAGCCTTTGCAAGTCTGACTCTTGCATTCCTGCCAAAATTCCCCCACAAACAACACTAGATTCTAGTAATACTGCGGTTTTATGGTTGTGGATAAAATTTAAGGTTTCTAAAGAGACATCAGCTTTTCCCTCCGATTCTAAATCTACCACCTGACCTCCCACCAGTCCCGCCGCACTTACCGCCCTTCCTAGCTTTGCTATTACCTGTAAAACTTGCGCTGCTGGGACGTTTTGAGTATTAACGGCAACAAATTCAAAAGCATAAGCTAGTAACCCATCACCAGCTAAGATCGCAATATCTTCGCCATAGACTTTATGATTAGTCAATTTACCCCGGCGATAGTCGTCATTATCCATCGCTGGTAAGTCATCGTGAATCAATGACATGGTATGAATCATCTCTAAAGCACAGGCGGTAGGCATCGCCATCTCTACCGTACCTCCAGCCATTTCACTTGTAGCAAGGCAAAGAATCGGACGCAACCGCTTTCCACCCGCTAGTAAAGAGTAGCGCATTGCCTCGTATATCTTTTCTGGGTAGACAACACAAATACTCTGGTCTAAAGCTGCTTCTACAAGGCTTTGATACTCTTGCAAATAAGCTGATAAATTAAACTGGGTTTTTTGTAAAGTCATTTGCAGATTATCCATTGCTACCATCGGTTGATTCCTCAAGCTGCTGTTATATCCGTAATAATTCTACGGGGATTTGGGCAACATAATTTAGGAAATTTTATGGTATTGGCGATAGCTAAGTACAGTATTTTGCAGCAATATCGCTCTAGTCATCGGGCCAATACCGCCGGGGACTGGGGTAAGGTAGGAAGCGACTTGTTGCACTGAGGCAAAATCTACATCTCCAACTAAACGACTTTTGCCTGTACTTACATCTGTAATACTATTAATACCCACATCAACCACCACCGCCCCCGGCTTCACCATTGAGGAAGTAATTAATCCTGCGTACCCTACGGCGGGGATAAGTATATCAGCTTGCTTAGTAATAGATTCTAGGTCATGGGACTTAGAATGAGCCACTGTGACCGTAGCATCAGCTTCTAATAGCATCAGTGCTAAAGGTTTCCCTACTAAAATACTTCTACCGACAACAACAGCTTTTTTGCCCTTCAGTTCAATATTGTATTCCTGCAACAAGCGCATAACTCCCGCAGGTGTACAACTGCGTAAACCGGGTTCTCCTCTTAGCAATCGTCCTAAATTAAGCGGGTGCAATCCATCAACATCTTTGTTAGGCTCTATTTTGTGTAGTAGGGCAACCGCATCTAAGGGTTCTGGTAAAGGTAACTGTACCAAAATTCCGTCTACTCGTTCATCTTGATTAAGCGCCTGAATTACTCTTTCTAATTCATCTTGGCTAGTATTGGCGGAAAAATGCTGACCAAAGGATGTAATTCCGACGTTTACACAGTCTCGCTCTTTATTTCGCACATAGGCAGCGCTGGCGGGGTTGTCGCCGACCATAATTACAGCTAAACCAGGACTACGCCCTATTTGCGGTGTCAAAGCTTTAATTTGGTCTACTAACTCTGTTTGTAATTTTTGAGCTAAAGCCTTACCGTCTAATAATTTAGCTGTTGTATTCATTAAGATTACACCTGGATTTTTAGATAAAACTATTTAATCAATTAACATCTTTTTTAACCGTTGCAAAGCTATTTTTATTTGAGATTAAAATATATTTATCTATATTTTGGATGTTGACAATAAAAATTTAACGTTGTACTCCTAATTTACTTATATATTTTTATATGAAAACTCAACCTATGAGAATGTTTTATCTACTTACTTTTAATCTTTTTATAGTCGGCGGCTTAATGAGTTGTAGTAGTTTAGGAAAATCTACCTTTAATGGCATCAATCTTGGAAATGTAACTGATATTAGCAATATCAAATCTCCCAACAATCAAGGAACAGTCTATCTCCAAGGACAAGTAATTAATATTGTGCCACTATCAGAACCTTGGCAAGCTTATCAAATGAGAGACTCTAGCGGGACAATTTGGGCGATAACCAGTCAAAAAGGTTTGAAAATCACAGATAAGTTGTTAATTAAAGGTAATCTTCGTTACCAAAGCATTCCGGTAGTAACGGAAGAGTTGGGCGACTTTTACGTTGAGGAACAAGAAAGAATTGAACATACCCCAGCATCACAGTTATGAGCAATTCAATTGTACGAGTAGCGATCGCAATTCTCTACCAAAACGACAAATTTTTGATGCAGTTGCGCGACGATATCCCCAATATAGTTTATCCCGGACACTGGGGTTTATTTGGCGGACACCTAGAACTAGGGGAAAGTCCAGAAGTTGCAGTAAAAAGAGAACTATTAGAAGAAATCGGTTATACGCCACCAAACTTACTAGAATTTGGCTGTTATCCAGACGAAAAAGCTATTCGCCATGTTTATTATGCGCCACTAACTATAAAACTAACTGATTTAGTTTTATTAGAAGGTTGGGACATTGATTTTTTGACAATTGATAATATAAAACAAGGTAGCTATTACTCAAAAAAAGCTAAAGGTGTATATCCGTTAGTTTTTACTGCCCAAAAGATTTTATTAGATTTTATAGATAAAATAAGTAATGCTTAAGAAACTCATACTTAAAAACTGGAAAAGTTATCGTCATGCTGAACTATTCATCGATCCACTAACAGTTTTAATTGGTACAAATGCTAGTGGAAAATCAAACGCTCTTGATGGGTTAGAGTTTCTAAATAGAACTGCATTAGGGAAAGAGATTCAAGCAGCTTTATTAGGTAATGAAATACTTTCTGCTATTCGGGGTGGTGTAGAATGGGCAGCATTTAAACCTGAAAGCCAGTTTACATTAGAAGTATTAGTTCAAGGTAGCAATGAGCGGGTAGACTACTTCTACAGCATTACTGTAGAAACCAAACCTCGCGTTCAACTTTTAGCTGAGTCTCTAGTAAGAATTACAAAAAGACCAAAAACAGACAAAAATCCTCATAAAATTTCCTTGTTTCAAACGGATATATCCTCACCAGATAGTCCTAGTATAGTTGCACGACTTTACAATACGAAGAAGGGTAAGCCTAAAGAGGTAAGAAGATCTAATTCTATACTAAGTCAGCTAACAGGTTTAGCTTCTATTTCTCAAGAAATTACTGAAGGTATCAGTATAGTTTCCCAAGTTTTACAAAACATTTTTATTCTAGATCCTATTCCTTCAAAAATGCGCTCTTATTCACCTTTATCTGACCATATACTTAGCGATGCTTCTAATATTGCTGGTATATTAGCAGCTTTAGAGGAACCAGAAAAAAGCCAAGTAG
Organism: Chlorogloea sp. CCALA 695; assembly: GCF_003003885.1. Classification (GTDB taxonomy): domain Bacteria; phylum Cyanobacteriota; class Cyanobacteriia; order Cyanobacteriales; family Chroococcidiopsidaceae; genus Aliterella. Next base: position 70,065 of record NZ_PVWN01000009.1, read on the forward strand.
AAACAGAAATAACTAAATATGTGACAGATTTACCAGAACGAGATATTCAAAAATTATGGGCAGAACCAGTAGGTAAATTTAATAGTGATGCAATGCTGTATTGTCAAGAAATGTGGGTACAAAATCAAAAACCTACACTTATAGATGCGCGAGGGATGTCTGATGGAACGTTGAGATTTTTAGCAATTCTTACCACCCTATTAACACGAACAGAAAATAGTCAAGTAGTAATTGAAGAAGTAGACAATGGGCTTCATCCATCCCGTTCGGAGTTGCTGATAAAGATGCTTCGAGAAATAGGAGAACGCAGGCAAATTGATATATTAATTACAACTCACAATCCAGCTTTATTAGATGCTTTAGGTTCAGAAATAGTACCTTTTGTAGTTGTAGCGCACCGGGATAGTGAAACGGGAGAAAGTAAGTTGACGCTGCTTGAAGATATTGAAAACTTACCTAAGTTAATGGCATCGGGAACCTTGGGTAAAATAACATCCCAAGGTTCTCTAGAAAAAAGCCTTTCTAGTGTTAATTAGCTACAACTATGAAGAAAGTGCTAATTATTGACACTTCTATTCTGTGTGTTTATTTAGAAGTTCCTGGAAAAGACACTTGTGGGTCTGACAAAGACCGATGGAATAAACAGCGCGTTGATGACTTATTAAAAAAAGAAATACAAAAATCAACAATATTTGTGCTTCCCTTAGCTGCAATTATAGAAACTGGCAATCACATCGCCCAATCTGTAACAGAACACCGCTACAAAATAGCTCAAGATTTGGCTGAAATTATCCTCAAAACAGCAAAAGAAGAAACCCCCTGGGCAGCATTTACTGAACAATCAGTTCTTTGGGATATACAAGGACTAAAAAATTTAGCGGTGGAATGGCCCGAACTAGCAGCGCAAAAAATTTCTATCGGCGATGCTACCATCAAATCTGTAGCCGATTACTACGCTAAAACGGGTTTAGAAGTAGAGATACTAACGGGCGATGCGGGACTGAAGGCTTACCAGCCAGTAACTCCAGTTTCAACTCCTCGCCGTCGGAGAAGTTAACACTTGATTTTTCACTAAAACTAACGATTAAATGAATTTTACTCCTGCCGCGATCGCCTGGCACAATGGTAAACTTGTCGAACGCGAACAAGCTGCCCCATCCATCGCCAGCCATTCTCTACATTTAGGTGTTGGCGTGTTTGATGGCATTATGGCTTACTGCAATAGCGATTGTTATTACATCCATCGTCTAGAAGCTCATTTAGACCGTTTGCGTTATGGCTCGTTGCAGATGGGATTAAAATTTGATTGGTCAAATAAGGAGCTAGAATCGGGACTATTGAGTTTATTGGACTCAATACCGCCGAATAATTACTACATCCGCCCAATTGTCTACCGTAGCGGAGCCTATCTCAACTTTAGCGATGATATGCCTGTAGATGTGACTATTTTGGCAGTAACTATCGCCCGTGACGAAGCTACACCCCTTACTTGTCATATTTCAAAATACGAGCGCGTTTCTAGCAAAGCAATTCCGGTAACGTGGAAGATATGCGGAACTTATGTAAATAGCTACCTTAGTCGCCGTGCTGCTCAAAGTGAAGGTTTTAATGATGCCATAATGCTTGATGGGGATGGTTTAATTACTGAAGCCACCGCCGCTAATATTTTTTTCTTGCAATCTAACGCCGTTGTTACACCAGCACTTAATGCTAATATTTTTCCTGGGATTACCCGCGCTACGTTACTAGACATAGCTAAGTCAATAAATATTGAAGTAGTAGAGCGCGATATTTTACCTAATGAATTAGGAAGCTTTGAGGGCGCTTTCTTAGCTGCAACTATGATGGAATTGAAGCCCGTAGCCAGCATTGAAAACCATAAATACAATACCTGTAACCATTCACTGTTTAAGCATTTTTTGCAAGAATTTCGCCAAATTACCCACCAAAAGCCCAAAAATCTTAGTTAACTGTTTAACAAATCCTTTCTTTTCGGTCGCGTAAGCGCCACAGCAATTAAATCCATGCGATAAAGTCAATATTGAGCAAACTGCAACCTCTAGTCATGAACGTTTCCTCCTCTCCATCATCGCCAGACTCTAATCAAGGCGAACATACAATGCCTAACGCCGATTATCGAGAGTTAGAGCGGAAAAAACTCAGCCCGATGATGCAGCATTATGTTGAAATCAAAGAGCAGTATCCTCACGCGCTGCTATTGTACCGAGTTGGTGACTTTTTTGAAGTATTTTTTCAAGATGCTTGCACGGTTTCCGAGCAATTAGAGCTAGTTTTAACTAGCATTCAAGCAGGTAAAGAAATTGGACGAGTACCAATGTCTGGCGTACCTCACCATGCCATAGACCGCTATTGTGCCATGTTAGTTGAAAAAGGATTTGCGATCGCAATTTGTGACCAAGTAGAAGATGCGTCTGTAGCGGCGGCGCAGAATCGCCAGGTAAAGCGCGAAGTAACAAAAGTCATAACTCCTGGTACATTATTAGACGAAGGAATGCTCAATGCTCGGCGCAACAACTTTCTCGCCGCCGTTGTCATTGCTGGAGAACATTGGGGTTTAGCTTACGCAGATATCTCTACGGGGGAATTTCTCACTACTCAATCGAGTGGATTAGAGCATTTAAACCAAGAATTGATGCGTTTGCAGCCGTCAGAAGTCTTATTTCCCACCAATGCCCCCGATTTGGGTAGTTTATTACGTCCAGGTGAGAAGTCCGCACACTTGCCTAGCTGCTTGCCTAGCTGCTTTTGCTATGCCATGCGTAGTCAAACCCCTTTTACACAAGCCGAAGCTCGAAGTCGGCTATTGCAGCGCTTTAAAATGCGTAGTTTAGAAGGAATTGGCGCTGAACAATTGCCCCTAGCAGTACGGGCGGCGGGGGGATTGCTGGAATACCTAGAAGCTACCCAAAAAGAAAACCCTGTAGCACTCCAATTATTGCGGACTTATACAATTACAGACTTTTTGATTGTTGATAGCCAAAGTCGTCGCAATTTAGAAATTACTCAAACTGTCCGCGATGGGATTTTACATGGTTCTTTGCTGTGGGCAATTGATAAAACCAGTACAGCAATGGGTGGTAGAGCTTTGCGGCGTTGGTTTTTGCAACCATTGCTAGATATTAAAGGAATTAAAGCGCGCCAAGATACCATTCAAGAATTAGTTGAAGATACGGCGCTGCGTCACGATTTAAGGCAACTATTGCGGCAAATTTATGACTTAGAAAGGTTAACCGGACGCGCGAGTTCGGGAAGTGCCAACGCGCGAGACTTGGTTTCTTTAGCCGATTCTTTATTAAAACTACCGGAAATAGCTCGGTTAGTAGAAAATGCTAAATCGCCTTATCTGAAAGCTTTGCAAAAAGTACCGCCAATATTAGAGCAGTTGGGGCATCAAATCCACGCTCACTTAGTAGAGTCTCCCCCTTTGTATCTTACTGACGGTGGTTTGATTCGCAGTGGCATCAATTCTCAGCTTGACGAGTTGCGCCTAACTGTCGAACAAGACAAACTATGGATTGCGAACTTAGAAGTTGACGAAAAAGCAAGTACGGGAATCCCTACACTTAAGGTCGGATTTAACAAAACCTTTGGTTACTACATTAGCATCTCGCGATCGCGCGCTGACCAAGTTCCGGCTCATTATATTCGCAAGCAAACTCTTACCAATGAGGAGCGGTATATTACGCCAGATTTGAAAGAAAAAGAAGCACGAATTTTGACGGCAAAAGATGACCTCAATCGCCTAGAATACGAAGTTTTTTCCCTTTTACGTCAAGAAGTTGGGGAAAGTGCGGAGATTATTCGCCATACTTCTCGCGCGGTGGCGGCGGCGGATGTATTGTGTGGTTTTGCTGAAGTAGCGGTTTATCAAAGCTACTGTCGTCCGCAAATGGTAGAAGGGCGAGAAATTAGCATTATTGATGGTCGTCATCCTGTAGTTGAGCAATCAATCCCATCAGGGTTTTTTGTGCCAAATTCAACAATGCTAGGATGGGAAGCAAATAGCCAAGAAGTTCTAGAAAAGCCGGATTTGGTGATTTTAACTGGACCAAATGCCAGTGGCAAAAGCTGTTATTTACGGCAACTAGGATTAATTCAGTTAATGGCTCAAGTAGGTTGCTTTGTTCCGGCAAAACAGGCAATACTCGGAATATGCGATCGCATTTTTACTCGTGTAGGCGCAGTAGATGATTTAGCTACCGGGCAATCTACTTTTATGGTAGAAATGAACGAAACCGCTAATATCCTCAATCATGCTACGTCTAAGTCGCTGGTACTATTAGATGAAATTGGGCGCGGTACGGCAACCTTTGACGGACTTTCGATTGCTTGGGCAGTGGCGGAGTATTTAGCCCAAGAAATTAAATCAAGAACTATTTTTGCTACTCATTACCACGAAATGAATGAATTAGCCTCAATGCTGCCAAATGTCGCTAATTATCAAGTGACAGTAAAAGAATTACCCGACCAGATTATATTTTTGCACCAAGTTCAACCCGGTGGCGCAGATAAGTCTTATGGCATAGAAGCGGGAAGGTTAGCGGGTTTACCGCCAACAGTGATTATCCGCGCCAAGGAAGTAATGGGACAAATTGAAAAGCATAGTAAAATTGCTATCGGACTAAGAACACAAATTAACGAGTTGTAAAGAAGTGGCAGAGGTGGCGATCGCCTAGTTAAGATGGCATAAGTCAAAAGAAATAGTCACCTTTGTTACACTTGATTACAGATTAGGTAATACGCAAAAGCAACGTGATAATTTCTAATCTGGTAAAAAATTAACCATTTTGAGGAGAACATCGCTCGTGGCAATTCAACACCAAACACTACCATCTAACGATTTAACTCGTGAAGATTTCAGCGAATATGTTGCTCATCTGCAATTGCATATGGCTTTGCAAGCGCGAAACCTAGTCCCCACCTTCAACAAAACTGCGGGAGATAGCCGCGAACAATTGCTACATCAAACCCAAGCAAATTTTGAAAAATTAGTGTCCCGTCAAGCACGTTAAGTAATGTATTTAGACCTGGCAACTCCTGTCAGTTCCTTTTGTCAGGTCTAATCTTAAAATCGCTCTTTAGATTAGCGGCATAAATACAGAAAGTCGTTAAAATATGGGTGCAGCATATTAACTAACTTTAGGCTGGATTGCAACCAGACGAATCATGACTTCCGTACTTCCTCAAAATCTAAACGTTGTTATTCGCACGGTTCAACGCCGGGATATAGAAGGAATTGAGCGTCTCTGTACCGAATCCTTCGTTTCAGATAAGCCAATAGCAGCTACACAGAATCAATTAAAATTACTGCGTCGCTGGTACGGCTTGCTAAAGTTTTTAAATTTGTTTCCCAACCCCCTGCAATACCACTTTTGTATTTATGTCGCCGAGCAAGCCAAGCGCGTCCAAGGGACAATTCAAATTTCGCCTTGCAACCGCACTCGCAGCACTTGGCGGGTAGAAAGATTATTAGTAGATGCTCAATCGGGCGCTCAAGGTGTTGGTTCAGCGCTACTACGCCACTGTTTTGAAATGGTGGGCGAAGCTAGAACTTGGTTATTGGAAGTTGATATTAATGATAAAGATTCCTTAGCTGTTTATCGTCAAAATGGCTTTCAAACTTTAGCTCAACAAACTTACTGGGAAATTACCCCTAGTTTGTTGCAAGAATTGGCGTTGCGCGAACCCGATTTGCCGAATCTTTTGCCTGTAAGCAATGCCGATGCTCAATTACTATATCAACTAGATACCGCCTCAATGCCGCCTTTGGTGCGTCAAGTATTTGACCGTAATGCGGACGACTTTAAAACTAGCTTGCTAGGTGGCATTGTTCAAGCCTACCAACAGTGGTTAAATAAGCTTGAAGTAGTTAGTGGCTACGTTTTTGAACCCCAACGCAAAGCCGCCATTGGCTACTTTCAAATTCGGATGTGTCGCCAAGGTACGCAGCCTCACGTAGCTACTCTCACTGTTCATCCCGCCTATACTTGGCTGTACCCAGAGTTATTGTCGCAACTTGCTCGAATTGCTCAAGATTTGCCACCTCAATCTTTGCAATTAGCCTCGGCGGACTACCAACAAGAAAGAGAAGATTATTTAGAGCAAATTGGCGCGAAAAGAGTAGAACATACTTTGATGATGTCGCGCTCGGTATACCACAAGCTGCGCGAGTCTAAATTTGCCTCTTTAGAGGGATTGCAATGGTCAGAAATGTTGCAAGGATTTCAACCAGCCCGTAAACCAGTAGCCGGGGGAATGTCTTGGATTGGACAATCCAAACAGCAATTGTCGCCAATAGAAGTAACTAGCGAAGCTGCTAACTTAACATCCGAATCTAGCAGTTACTCGAATATAGAATCGTTGCCACCGTCAGAATTAGGCAACCAGTAACCACTTTATACCCATGTTACCGAGGATTTCTGCCCTGGGCTTAGATATTGGCAAAAAGCGCATTGGCGTAGCTGGTTGCGACGGTACGGGCTTAATTGCTACAGGCTTAACTACTATTGAGCGGCAAACTTTTACTCTAGATGTAGCTCAGTTTCAAAAACTGGTGCAAGAGCGCAATGCTCAAATTTTGGTAGTTGGTTTACCTTATACAATGAAGGGTGAACTAGGTTATCAGGCTAAACAAGTACAAAAACTAGCATCAAAACTTGCCCAGGTTTTAAACCTGCCAATGGAATACATAGATGAGCGCCTGACTTCGGTGGAAGCCGAGCAATTAATTAATTTAGAAAAAAAATCTACCCAGTTTATCGCCAAAGGGCTAATTGATCGCAAAGCTGCCGCAATTATCTTACAACGCTGGCTAGACTTAAGACGCAGTAGTAAACCTTTACAGGTGGAGACTCCCCTTAGTTAACTTAATTGCCGTTAAGTTCGCATCCCGTGATATCCTGAAAGCTGACAAATAGTACCTAAGAAACGCGCAAGTAATTTAGGTACTGTTAATAACAAATTGACAGTCCCCCATCGTCTATGTTTCCATCCTCTGAAGAAAACGATCCAGCCCCAACAGCTTCCATCACCCTTACTGATGAAACTGGGCGAAGTCTTCCCTGTTATATCGAGCGATCGCTATTTGTTGGGGATATAGAATATGTATTGCTACTCCCGGAAGACTCAGCCATCGAAATTTTTGCTTGGCAGGGTGAAGGAGATGAGGAAGAAGCCGTACCAATCGAAGATGACGAAACTATTGACCAAATCTTTGCTACCGCCGAAGCTGTACTAGCTGAACAAAACTTGATCCTCCGGCGCACGGCTTTCGCGCTTACTGTCGCTGGCGAACTTCCCCCAGTGGAAGATGCGGAGCTATTTACGTTAGAAAGTGAAGAAGAAGGCTCAGAATTAGAACCTGAACAGTTGCAATTGCTATCAAACTTTTATCATCAAGAGCAAGAATACTCAATTTATACCCCTCTTGACCCCTTACTTTTCTTCGCCAAAATGACCCCCACCGGAAAGCCAGAGCTACTTTCTCAAGAAGAATTTAATAAAATTCAGCCGCTACTAGAGGAGCAGCTATTTGACGAGATGGATTAATCGAGCTTGCAAATGTCGTTACTTAGGCAGTTAAATAAAAATGAAAGTAATGCAAAAAGCTTTCAAGTGGTTCATAGTGTTACTCGTCCCAGCCTTGGGAATCGGTACTTGGCTGGGGTGGAATTGGTGGAATGGGGCAATTTCCCCTACCAAACATGATCAAGTAACTTCTATTCAAGTTAAACCAGGAACTGCGGCGCAACAAATTGGTCAACAGTTGCAAGAAGCGGGAATAATTCGTTCTAGCCAAGCTTGGAGTTTGTGGGCGCGGTATTTGCAAAAACAAGAACCGAATGGAGGCTTTAAAGCTGGGAATTATGTCATAGTTCCCAATCAGTCTTTACCCGTTGTTGCCGCGCAAATCTGGAGGGGTGAAGTTGTGGAACTAAGTTTTACAATTCCTGAAGGTTGGTCTTTGCAGCAAATGGGAGCATACTTTGAAAAACAAGGCTTTTTTTCTGCTCAAGAGTTTTTGAGTGAAACAAGAAAAATTCCTAAAAGCGAATACCCCTGGCTACCTGCTAACTTGCCTCACTTGGAAGGGTTTTTGTATCCCGATACTTACAAATTAAATGGCGATAGCGTTACTCCCGATATTGTTGTTAGGCAGATGCTCAACCAATTTCAAGTTGTAGCTTTGCCAGTTTACGAACAAGGTAAAAGTAAAACAAATTTAAACTTATTAGAGTGGGTAACTTTGGGAAGTATTGTCGAAAAAGAATCTGTAATTCCCCAGGAGCGATCGCGCATTGCGGGAGTATTTGCCTCTAGGTTGCGTAAAGGTATGCTATTGCAAACCGATCCGACGGTAGAATACGCGCTTAATATTCGCCAAACTAAAGAAAAACCATTGACTTTTGCTCAAATCAAAGTAGCAAGTCCTTACAATACCTACGTTAATCCCGGATTACCGCCTACCCCTATAGCAAGTCCTGGTATTGCTAGTTTGAAAGCCGCACTTAACCCCGATAAGACTCCTTATCTTTACTTTGTTGCCCGTTACGATGGTACTCATGTATTTAGCAGAACTTTGAGCGAACATACCGCCGCGCAAGTAGCTATTCGCAGACAAGTTTCAGCCCAATAAACTCTATTTAAAACCAACTATGGCATGGAACGAATACTTACAGCCAGACTTGAATCTGCAAAGCTCGATTTTAAGTTTGACTCCCGATATCATCAAGCAACATCAACTGAAAGGGTTGGTTTTAGATGTAGATGAAACTCTTGTCCCCACAAAAACAACCTCCGCCTCCCCAGAATTAAGAGAGTGGGTAAAAAGTATTAGCGACACAACTAAGCTGTGGCTAGTAAGTAACAACCTTAGCGATGTGCGGATTGGTGGCATTGCCCGTTCTTTGGATCTGCCTTATATTTTAGGTGCGGTCAAGCCTTCGGTGCGTAAGTTGCGACAAGCGGTGACGGCAATGGATTTACCTGTAGCCCAAATTGCTATGGTAGGCGATCGCCTATTTACCGACGTTATCGCCGGGAATCGGTTGGGAATGTTCACAATTTTAGTCGATCCTATGCTTGATCCGGGCGAGGCGGTGCGCTCTTATCCCGTGCGTAATTTTGAAGTATTAGTGTCTAAATTTTTGGGCGCGACCATTGTAGCGAAACAAAAAGCAACAAAATAGGATAGAAATTAGCAAATCTAAAGAAAATATTACAAGTATCTCATTTTCGAGAAATATCTGTAATGATAGATACAGTTGAAATAGAGTCAGCCTTATAAAGACTCTAACCATAAATAATACTAAATATCTTCGTAAAGCGTCAGCCTCACTATAGAGGAACTGGCGCTTTACAATTTTTCTATAGAAAATGTCTCAAACCATAGTTATAAAAATTGGCACTTCTAGCCTGACTCAACCGCAAACTGGACAGCTTGCTCTATCTACAATCGCCACATTGGTAGAAGTTTTAAGTCAGTTGCGGCAACAAGGTCATAGAGTAATTTTGGTATCTTCAGGAGCCGTGGGGGTGGGCTGTGCGCGGTTAGGATTAACGGAAAGACCAAAAGAAGTTGCCCTTAAGCAAGCGGTAGCCGCCGTAGGTCAAGGACGATTGATGCGCGTGTACGACGATTTATTTAACACCCTCGGTCAGCCCATTGCTCAAGTGCTTTTAACTCGCGGCGACTTAGTAGCACGAAGTCGTTATATGAATATCTACCGTACCTTTGCAGAGTTACTCAAATTAGGTGTAATTCCGGTAGTTAATGAAAATGACACCGTAGCAATAGAGGAATTGAAGTTTGGCGATAATGATACATTGTCTGCTCTAGTTGCAAGTTTAGTGGAAGCAGACTGGCTATTTTTGTTAACCGATGTCGATCGCCTTTATTCTGCCGATCCGCGCTCTTTTCCTGACGCTCAACCAATTTCTTTAGTTAAAAACATCAACGAATTAGCTGAGCAAGTACAAAAGAGCGATCGCCCATCAAAATGGGGTACGGGGGGAATGACCACAAAAATTGCCGCCGCCCGGATTGCTACCACAGCCGGGGTGCGGACAGTAATTACTCAAGGCAATCCGCACAACATTCAAAGAATTTTGTTGGGAGAAGCTTTAGGGACAGAGTTTGAACCCCAAAAAGAACCTAATAAGGCGCGTAAACGTTGGATTGCTTACGGTTTAGTACCAATGGGAAAATTAACCTTAGATCCAGGCGCAGTTAAAGCCATTGCTCAAGAAAGAAAGTCTTTACTGGCGGCGGGAATTACTGCTATTGCTGGAGAATTTGAAAGTCAAGAAGCGGTAGAATTGTGTGATCTAAATGGTTTAGCGATCGCACGAGGAATTGTTAATTACAACCGCAGCGAACTGCAACAGATTTTAGGGAGACATTCAAGCGAAATATCGACAATTTTAGGCTATGCGGCGGCGGAAACTGTGGTTCACCGCGATAACTTGGTGCTAACTTAAGATGGCTAAAGAGAGCTAACAAAATTAGGAATTATTCAAATGACGGCTATTAATATTACTGTTCCCGCCACTACTGCAAACTTAGGGGCGGGTTTTGATTGTATCGGCGCTGCTTTAACTCTGTACAACCAATTCAAATTTACTCCTATTGATTCGGGCTTTAGCATCTCTGTTAGTGGTTTAGAAGCGCAAAAAGTCAGCACTGATGACAGCAATCTAGCCTATCAATCTTTTGTCAAATTTTATCAACATAGAGGCGAAAAGACTCCCCCCGTAAATATTGAAATTAAGCTAGATGTACCTCTGGCGAGGGGTTTGGGTAGTTCGGCAACGGCAATTGTCGGGGGGTTAATGGGGGCAAATCACTTAGCGGGGTTGCCTTTGAGTCAAGAAGAAATTATCGAGATGGCGATCGCTATTGAAGGTCATCCAGATAATGTAGTTCCCGCCTTACTAGGTGGCTGTCGGTTAGCAGCTAGTGGAGATAATTGGGCAATTTGCGATGTACCTTGGCATGAATCTATTATTCCTGTAGTTGCTATCCCAGATTTTGAGCTTTCCACCGCAGAAGCACGGCGAGTTTTACCAACTCAAGTTAGCCGCGCTGATGCGATTTTTAATACGGCGCATTTGGGTTTATTAATTCGCGCTTTGCAAACTGGGCGCGCTGATTGGCTCAAGGTGGCATTGCAAGACAGGTTACATCAACCTTATCGTCAAGGATTGATTCATGGCTTTGAAGCAGTACAAACCGCCGCTCTAGAGGCGGGTGCGTTGGGTTTGGTCATTAGTGGTGCAGGCCCCACTCTACTCGCTTTGGTGGATAAAATTCAGGCGGCGAATGTAGAAAGGGCGATCTCCTTGGCTTGGCAATCTGCGGGGGTAACGGTGGATGTGCGATCGCTCAATCTCGATTCTCAAGGCGCTAGGGCTGATGTTATCTAAGTTTCAATTTAAAGACAGCAGCTAATTAACGGCTGTCCTTAACTCTACATTTAGTTACAAAAATCACCCCTTATCATTAACCAAGTATTTGTACTTATGACTTAAATAAGTCCGCCTACAGCGGACTTTAGTATTTGTAGCCCTACTTAGGCAAGATGTTTAAGTTTAATTAATCGCGCTAAGATAATTTTCCAGTTATCTACTTTTCTTTTTCGATCAAATGAAAGTTTTATCTTCTTTAGCGATCGCATCCATTGTAACTATGGTCTGTTCAACCTCAGCTTTTGCCAAAGTGCAAACCCAAGTTGTTGAATACAAGCACGGAAACACCGTACTACAAGGCTATTTAGCCTACGATGACGCAATCAAAGGGCAACGTCCGGGAGTGATGGTTGTGCATGAATGGACGGGCTTAGGCTCTTATGTTAAGAAGCGCTCTGAGCAATTAGCAAGCCTTGGCTACGTTGCTTTTGCTGTTGATATGTATGGTAAAGGTATTAGACCAACTAATCCCAAGGATGCTGCTACCCAAGCTACTATATACAAGTCTAACCGCCAATTGATGCGCGATCGCGCGGCGGCAGGATTGAAAGTATTACAAGACAACAAACTTACCGACAAAAACCGCATTGCTGCTATTGGTTACTGTTTTGGTGGCACTACAGTTTTAGAAGTCGCGCGAAGCGGTGCAAATGTTGCAGGTGTAGTTAGCTTTCATGGCAACTTAGACACGCCCAACCTCAAAGATGCTACAAAGATCAAAAGTAAAGTTTTAGTTTTACACGGTGCGGACGATCCTTTAGTGCCTAAAGCTCAAGTTGATACTTTTGAAAACGAGATGCGTCAAGCAAAAGTAGATTGGCAATTAACAAAGTATGGAGGAACAGTACATAGTTTTACTAATCCTGAAGCTGGTAACGATGTCTCAAAAGGTGTAGCTTACAACGCTACCGCCGATAGACGCTCTTTTGCAGATATGCAGCAGTTTTTTGCAGAACTGTTTGCAGTTAAGAAACCTAAGTAAATAATATTAAGGGCGATCGCTTACATTTAAAATAGCGATCGCTTTATCCTTTACTTTTTGGACAAAATTATCCACACCGCATGAATAATTCCAGGTATATAGCCAAAAAGTGTCAAAACAATATTTATCCAAAAATCCTTTCCTATCCCTACTTGTAGGAAAACACCTAGAGGAGGTAAGAAAATTGCAGCTATTAAGCGAATAATATCCATAGTAGTCTCCTTTGTAGCCTACCATGCCATCAGGCGATCGCAGCTACTATATTACTTTTTCAATATGTCACAAATTGGCAAAGGCGACATCTTTATGGAGATAGATTGAATAAGCTTTCAACCGCCACTAATTTTAGCCTTATAACCCAACTGCGTCAAAATCTGTAAAAGCTTTTGGGTATGTTCTCCCTGAATTTCAATTTCATTTTCTTTGACTGTTCCCCCCGTGCCGCACTGGCTTTTCAGCTTTTTCACAAGTTCAACCAAAGTTTCATTTTTAGCTTTAAAACCAGTAATTACAGTAACAGTTTTGCCTTTACGTCCTTTGCGGGAAGCTTGGATTCTGACATCTTGCTCTGAAGCGGGTAAATCGGGAACACCTCTTGCTAAAGCTGGATTATTATCGCCAAACTCTTGATAAACAAAACGGGTTTGACTAGATTTAGTCGAGTCAGAATTGCGATTAGGTGATGCCATAAAAATAATTAAGCCGATTAGCCTATCTATCCTAACTTGTGCAAGCTCCATTGCCGCCAGAATGCCACAGCAGCGCTACCATTTATAATTAAAACTATACCCAAACTTCTAATACTTATTTTTACTGTTGCTCAAGGTTCCGAAACTAATTAATAATGCGAAAACTTTTGCCAGGAATGTTATTTACTGTACTTACTCTCTCTAGCTGCGATATTCCTTTAAATGCAGACATTGGCTTACCACCACCGGAAACTATCGCCGCTTCTCCAGTAAAACCCCCTTCAGCTATGGAAAAATCTATTCATCAACAAATTAATCAATATCGTCAGTCGCGTAAATTGCCGCCTTTAACTCTTGATTCTCGCATTAGCGCCCAAGCAAAAATTCATAGTCAAAATATGGCAAGTGGTAAAGTACCTTTTAGCCATGATGGATTTGAGCAACGCGTCTCTATTATCCGTCGCCAAATTCCCTACCAAGCGGTGGCGGAAAATGTTGCTTTCAACCAAGGTTATTCTAACCCCGCCGAGCAAGCTGTTGAGGGTTGGATTAAAAGTGATGGTCATAGAGTCAATATTGAAGGTCAATATAACTTAACGGGTATCGGCATTGTCAAAAATGCCAAGAATGAATACTATTTTACTCAGCTATTTATTAACCGCCGCTAATATAATGCAACTACCAGATTTTCAAGTATGCGATCGCGATCTTAGCGACAACACACTATCGCAGTATTTAACCTCTGAAGCTGTTGCCATAGATACCGAAACTATGGGATTATTGCCCACGCGCGATCGCCTATGTTTAGTACAAATATGCGATGCTCAAGGTATAGTAACGGTAGTCCGCATTGCCAAAAATCAAGCCGATGCCCCCAATTTAAAACAATTATTAGAAAATATTAATGTTGTTAAAGTCTTTCATTTTGCCCGGTTTGATTTAGCAACTTTACGCCAATATTTGCATATTCTAGTAACGCCTGTATTTTGTACAAAAATTGCTAGTAAATTAGCTAGAACTTACACTAATCGACACGGCTTGAAAGATTTAATTCAAGAATTAGAAAACGTAGAATTAGATAAAAGCGCTCAAAGTTCTGATTGGGGAAATGCAGCAAACTTATCAGATAAGCAATTAAATTATGCGTCTAATGATGTGCGTTATCTCCTAAGTGCTAGACAAAAATTAATCGCCATGCTAGAACGCGAAGAAAGATTAGAGCTTGCCAATAAATGCTTTGAAGCTCTGCCAACTATGGTGAGTTTAGACTTATTACAATTCAAAGACTTATTTGAGCATTAATAAATTACTAACAATAAAATTTGTTAATTTAAACTAATTATATATCGTTAGACTGATGCGAAGAATAGCCGAACATTAAAGAATATGAGGCAATGATTGCAGCGTTTAATCTGCGATCAAACTTGTTCAATCGATTAAAGCATGGTAGGAGTATTTAATATGAAGCGTGTAACTTCTTGGCTGCAAAGCATTAAAATAAAGCAGATTATAACAGTGTTTCTGGTAGGGTTAACTTTTTTAGTTGGTAGTGCCTTTGACATTCACGGCAATCAACTACAAGCTCAAGCAGAAGCCATAACACCCGAAGCAACTCAGTACAAAGTAGAGGGTAGAAGTGAGGGAGAAGTTAAAGTAGATAGAATCAAAGATAACGCCGAAAAATCTGCAAAACTGCTCCAAGACGAAGGACTAAACATTAAAAATAGAGCCGCCGAAGGTAAAGGCAAAAATATATTTGAAAATATAAAAGAGAAACTCAATCTTGACGAACCAATCGATCCAGGCACAAAAAAAGCTGGAGAGCAATTGATAGAAGCAGCAGAAGATGTAGTTAAAGCTCCTCAAAAAGCCTTAAATGATATTAGCAAGTAAGCTAAAATAGAATTTTTAAAAGCAATCCCTCCTAAACTTAGAAGGGATTGTTTTATGGAATCTCTTAGACTTATTAAATTATCGAAATCAGTTTTTTATCCCACTTAATGGAAATTGAAGCTATAAAGCTTGCTAAAAGTCTCAAACGTCAATAGGTAAATACACTTTTAAGTGCAAAAGCGGTGGTTGTACTTACTTTCAAAACAAACTTGCTCAAATTAAGCTTACAACGCTGAGTTTCTAGGAAAATTTAGCGATCGCCTCTGTTGCTTGCTTGCTTGCTTCAGACAATTGCCTTCCTAAATTATAACCTATCAAACATTTTTTGATTTACAAAATTATATAAACAAACTTCCTTTGTTCCGACTTTAGAGGGAGTTAGGGTAATGAGCCAGCGATACATATAGGAGATGGAGCTACAAATAAGTAGCCAAACAGTAGTTAGCAATTGACGTTTATAAAACTATTTTATAAATGCCGAACGCGTAGTACGCAAATCGTTGTGTAAAAAGAACTAATTACTTTAAGTTAGCAAAGAAGGAAAGATATGGATTTGAGTACAATTACTCCGTTATATAGCCAATACTTGGGAGTAACGAAAGTTGTGGAAACCCAAGTAAGCGCTATACCCCAGACTGTAGCTTTATTTTCAGCACCGCAATTTTTAGTAGCATTGATTGCGGGTGTCTTGATGGCTTTTGCTTTTCAATTACTATTAACAAACTTCTCCGTTGCCTTCGGTATTTCGGCTTTGGGAGGTTCGTCTAATTCTGATGAATCGGAAAGTTTAGGCAGCACTATTCGCAAAATAGAAACGGCGGTTGGTCTTTGGACTTTAATCACCGTTAGTATTGCTTTATTTATCGCTTGTTTTTTAGCAGTAAAACTGAGCTTAGTTAGTAGTGCAGTTTTAGGCGCAATTACAGCTATTGTTATTTGGTCTACTTACTTTTCGTTGCTAGTTTGGGTAGGTTCAACTACCGTAGGTTCGTTAATTGGATCAGTTGTAACTACTGCTACATCAGGCTTTCAAGGATTGATGGGAACTGCCGCTACCGCTATGGGTGCAAGCGCCGCTTCATCGCAATTAGTTTCAACAGCCGAATCTATTACCGCCGCAGTGCGCCGCGAATTGACTTCGGGAATTGACCCCAATAGTATCCGCGATACTTTGCAAAGTTCTTTAAGCAATCTGCAATTACCTAAGCTAGATGTAGAGGAAATTCGCAGCCAGTTTGAGAAAATACTTAGCACCTCAGATTTGCAAAGCCTAGCAGGAAATGAAGGCTTAAATATTGATCGTCAAACGCTAGTAGATTTAGTTAGCAGTCGTACCGACTTTTCTAAGCAAGATATTAGTAAAGTTGTCGATCAACTAGAAGGTGCTTGGAAAAATGTAGTTGGTCAGCCACAACAAGATCCGCAAACCCAGATTCAGAAATTTTTACAGTCTGCGACTCCCGAAGAATTGACTTCCTCTGATTTAGCCGCACAACTCCAAAAGTTGGTTACAGGCGCTCAAAGTAACGGACAAAAAAGCGGCGGAATGATGAGCCAAGCCTTGCAACTAGGAGCAAGTTCATTGCTGGGAACAGTTCTAAAAAGAACAGATTTGTCCGATTTGGATATAGAAAAAATTTCCGGTCAATTAAAGCAGTTGACAGGTAAAGCAACGGAACAAGTTAGTAAAGTTGGTACTGCGGTAGCTGAAAAAGCACCTAAACTAGGTTTCAACACTATCAAAGCCGATGTAGATCATTACTTGCAAGATTCTTATGCTTGGCATTTAAACCGCGAGACAATTAAAAGTGAGTTTAAAGATGTCATCTACGACCCAGAAGCCGACCCAGCAACCGTTAAAAGACATTTAGAGCAAATAGATAAAGAGTATTTTACTCAACAATTAACCTCTCGTGGCGACTTGTTACCAGCCAAAATTACCGAAGTCGCCGAACAACTAGAGAGTATTCGCACTGAAGTTTTAGGTAGTTTGCAAGATGCACCCCAGGGAGAAACAAAAGATATCCGCGCTTCGGTGGAAGAATATCTGAGTAAGACAGGCAAAGAAGAACTAAATCCTGAAGGAATTAAACAAAACTTCCAGAAATTATTAGAAGACCCACAAGCAGGATTTGAGGCGCTGCGCGATCGCCTGAGTCAATTTGACCGCGATACCTTTGTCCAACTCCTCAGCCAGCGTCAAGACATCAGCAGCGAGGAAGCACAGGGGATAGTTAGCCAGTTAGAAACCTCCCGCGATGGTGTTGTTAATAAAGCTAAAGAAGTTCAAGAACAAGCTAAAGCTAAAGCTACTGAGGTACGGACTAAAGTTGAAGAATATCTCCGCAATACTAATAAGGAAGAATTAAACCCTGAAGGTATTAGGCGCGATTTTCAAACCCTTTTTGCCGATCCACAAGCTGGACTTAGCGTACTTGGGGAAAGATTGAGCCAGTTTGACCGCGATACATTGGTACAACTGCTCAGTCAGCGTCAAGATTTGAGCGAGGAGCAAATTAACCAAACCCTCGATCAAATAGAATCAGTACGCAGTAACATTTTACAAGCGCCGCAGAAACTAGCCGGAATTGCTCAAGAACAATACGAGCAAACTACAACAAAAATTGCTGAATACCTCCGCAATACCAACTTAGAAGAACTCGATCCTGAAGGAATCAAGCGCGATTTAACTAAATTGCTCGAAGATCCAAAACAAGGTGCTTCCGCATTGCGGGAAAGATTGTCGCAAGTAGATCGGGAAACCTTAGTAAAACTCCTCAGCCAACGCCAAGACTTGAGCGAGGAGCAAGTTAACAAAACAATTGACCAATTGCAATCGGGAATTAGCAGCATTGTTAAAGCACCCCGTCGGTTAGCAACTCGCGCTACACAGCAAGTTGTTGATTTTGAAGCTAATCTCGAAAGCTATTTGCGAAATACTAATAAAGACGAACTAAACCCAGACGACATTAAACGCGATTTGCAACTACTACTCAACGATCCGCGCTCTGGTTTGGGAAGCATAGGCGATCGCTTATCTAAGTTTGATCGTTCTACTCTAGTATCGCTATTATCCCAACGGGAAGATATTAGCGAAGAAGAAGCAAACCGGATCGCCGACCAAGTAGAATCAGTCCGCAACTCAATTGTGGAACAAGCGCAAAAAATCCAGCAAACTGTCACCTCAGCCGTTGAGGGAGTATTGGGTAATGTCCGTAATTACCTAAATGGTTTAGAACGTCCTGAGTTAAATTACGAGGGTTTGCAGCAAGACTTCAGCAAGGTATTTGACGATCCCCAAGCCGGATTTAGCGCCTTGCGCGAAAGATTGTCGCAATTTGACCGCGAAACCTTAGTAGCTGTCCTTAGTTCCCGCGAAGACATTTCCGAAGCCGATGCTAACCGGATTATTGCTCAAATTGAAGGAACTAGAGACAAAGTATTGCAACAAGGTGAGCGCATTCAAAAAGAAACCCAAAGACGCTTAGATGCAATCAAACAGCAAGCGCTTAAGCAAGCAGACGAAACTAAAAAAGCCGCCTCTGGTGCAGCTTGGTGGTTATTTAGTACAGCACTGACATCATTGGTTGTAAGTGCGATCGCCGGAATCTTAGCCGTAAGAAATCTAGTTGGCTAAAACCTCTATGATTTAAAAACTTTAAAGCCTCCCTAACCGGAGGCTTTTTTTATAGTTCAAAACCGAGTAATGAGTAATAAGTGATAAGTAATTAAGCAGCTTCCAATTACCAATTCCCAATTACCAATTCCCAATTCCCAAAACTATGGAAGATTCTCGCCAAGATGCTCTAATTGCTCTAAGTGCCGTTCACAAAGGAGCCTATGCTGATGTCGCTTTAGAGCGAGTATTAAGTAAAAATGACCTAGATCCAAGAAGTCGCGGTTTAGTAACCGAGCTTGTTTACGGTAGCGTTCGGAGAATGCGATCGCTTGATACTCTAATTGACCAATTAGCTAGTAAAAAAGCCGATAAACAACCCCCACTTTTGCGGTCAATTCTGCATTTAGGCTTGTATCAACTGCGATACTTAAGCCATATCCCTCCATCGGCGGCGGTTAATACTACTGTCGAACTTGCTAAAAAAAACGGACTGTCAGGACTTACAGGATTTGTAAATGGTGTGTTGCGCCAATATCTCCGCATCGTTGATACCGGAATCGATCCGCTTAAGTTACCAGAAAACCCCGTTGAAAACTTAGGCATTCTGCACAGTTACCCAGATTGGATAATTGAAGTTTGGTTAGAACAATTTGGCTTTACAGCTACAGAACAACTTTGCCAGTGGCTAAACCAACCACCTAAGCTCGATTTACGAGTAAATCCGCTCCTTAGTTCAATTGAAAAGGTCGAAACCGCCTTACAATTGGCGAGTATAGATGTAAGTCGCGTCCCTTATTTGCCTCAAGCTTTAAGGATAAATGGGAGTACAGGAGCAATTCAAAACTTACCGGGTTTTAACGATGGCTGGTGGACGGTGCAAGACAGTAGCGCTCAATTGGTTAGCCATTTACTTGCTCCTCAAGCTGGAGAATTTATCATCGATGCGTGTGCAGCACCGGGGGGAAAAACTACCCATATTGCCGAATTAATGGGAGACAAAGGGACAATTTGGGCGTGCGACCGCACTTCTTCTAGGTTGCGTAAACTCCAACAAAATACTAAACGCTTGCAACTAAAATCAATTCAAATTCAAGTAGGAGATAGTCGCCATTTTGAGCAGTTTATAGATAAATGCGATCGCCTGTTACTTGACGTTCCTTGCTCTGGTTTGGGAACATTAAACCGTCATGCTGATGCGCGTTGGCGACAAACTCTCGCAACTATCCAAGAACTTTCATTACTACAAACAGAGTTAATTTCTCAAGGGGCGTTATTTGTCAAACCGGGCGGCGTAATGGTTTATTCTACCTGCACTTTGCACCCCCAAGAAAATGAAAGCATAGTTGAGAATTTTTTAGAGCGAAATCCCCATTGGCAAATTGAACCACCAGAAACCGATTCGCCTTGTTTTCCCTTTGCAAAATCCCCTAGTTGGATTAAAGTTTTACCATATCAAGATTTGATGGACGGCTTTTTTATGGTGCGACTAAAAAAAAGCCTGTAAATTCCTACAACTATCAGAGAAAAAAAATGTTAAATAATGTCAAATTAGTCAAAATTTTAATTGGATCTGCTTGGCTGGACGGCAAAATTCAGCCCGAAGAACGCACCTATTTGAACCGAATAGCCCAAGAAAAAGGCGTAGCCCAAGACCCGGAAATCTATCCTTTACTGCAAGACTTGCGTCAAGTAGAGACAGCAGAATGTTACCAATGGGTGCAGGAGTATTTAGGCAACTCTCCCAGTACCGCAGACTATCGAAACCTACTTGAAGCTATTAGCGGTTTAATTTATAGCGATAGCGATGTAGATACCGAAGAAGCAAAATTGTTGACTCAATTACAATTATTAAATCCAGTAACTCATGAACCTCAACCCGCTTATAACGCAGTAATGAAAGAAATTCAAAAGCTTTACCGCCGTTGGGTTGAGGGTCAAAAATAGCAATTAAGTAGCTTTTTTAAACTTTTGGTTCGCCAATACCAGGAGTTTCTTCTTTTTTGACTTCTGGGACAACATCAGGACGCTCTTTATCTTCCCAACCTACAGGACGTTTAGAGTTATACCAAGCAACAGAACCAATAGATACTGCTGCAATGAATCCAACTACATATACTAAAGTGAAAGACAAGGGAAAATGAGGGCCGTTTTCTGGTGCTTGGGCGGCGGTTTGCATTAATAAATTGATCATTTTATGCTCCTAATATTAGGCAATTACTGATCTTAAGAGCATACAAAAATATGTGCTATTTTGCTATCTCCCCCAAGGATGAAGGGAATAGCTAAAACCAATTTTAACCATCGCTACCGAAGCCGGGAGTAGGGTTTGTTTGGGGTGCCGCCGCCGGGGGGTTGTTAAGCGGACGTTCTACAGGTTTAAGCCGCTCTCGCCAAGATTTTGTTGGTATACGTTGGGGCGTAAGCGTAGACCTAGGGGGTGTATTTTGGGGAGTAGACCTAGACCTAACTTTAGGTTGCGATCGCTCCCTTGGTGGTGCGACCGATTCTTGATTCTTCCGCAGTCGCCTGGGGGAGGAATTATTAGTTGGGCGATCGCCTCTATAGCGACGATTACGCCGCACTGTAGTTTCTGGTTTTTGCTCATCATAACGCCTTGTACCTCCCCGTCTTCGTTGGCGATTAGATTCAGGAATTGCTTGTATATTTTGTTCTCCTTGCCCAGTGAGACGTTTGGGACGAATACGCCCTAAAATAACTCGTTTGGGTTTGAGTTTTTGCGCCTTAATACTACCGATGCGCCCTTCTAACTTTGGTCTTGAGGGAAATGCTACTACAGGCATTTTTTGCACCGCCTGCGCCATAAATTGATGCCAAGTGGAAGCCGCCGTACTGCTGCTACCCCAGGTAGGATCGTTATTATCATTACCCAACCACACCCCCGTTACAACTTGGGGAATATAGCCAATAAACCACAAGTCGCGCGCCTCGTCGGAAGTACCAGTTTTTCCAGCCACCGGGCGATTTAACTGCGCGGCGCGACCTGTACCCGACTGGACGACACTTTTGAGCATCCACGTCATAATTGCTGCACTATCAGGGTCTAGCACCCGTTTAGACTGGTATTTTGAGCGATAAATGACCTCGCCACCACGATTTAAAATCCGGCGAATCCCGTGAGTTTCAATGTGCGTCCCTTGAGTTGCCAAAGTCCCGTAGGCGCTAGTTAGTTCGAGTAAATTTACTTCGTTAGAACCTAAAGCTAGAGAATAAGTAGGCTTAAGTTCTGATTTGATGCCCATATTGCGAGCAAGTTTAATAGTTGGTTCAAAGCCGACATCAATTAAAACCTTGACAGCGATTGTATTAATTGAGGAAATTAGCGCGCTACTTGCAGTCATCCAACCTCGGTGACTGCGATCGTAATTTAAGGGTTCGTAGCCTTCCACGATAAAAGGTGCGTCGATGTAAGATTTGTTAGGAGACATCCCAGAGGCGATCGCCGCAGCGTATACAAAGCCCTTAAAAGTAGATCCGGGCTGGCGTTGGGCTTGAGTGACGCGATTAAACTGATTGACCTGAAAATTTTTGCCTCCTACCATTGCCTTAATTTCGCCACTGCGGGGGTCAATACTAACTAAGGAAGCTTCCTCAAAGTGCTGCCAACGTCCATTCTGAGCTACCGTGTTTTTTACCGCCGTTTCTGCGGCTTTTTGCCATTGGGGGTTTAAGGTAGTTTCAACGGTTAAACCTCCAGCTTCTATCCGTTCTGGGGAAATATATTTAAGTAACTCTTGCTGAATATAGGTAGTAAAGTAAGGTGCTTCTACTTGGAGTCGTTTGGGCAAACTTGGTTTAAGTGTTGTGAGCGTACTTAGGGCAGTTTTGGCAGTTTGAGGCGTAATTACCCCATCTTCCTGCATTCTCTGCAATACTAAATCGCGCCGCCGTCTAGCCGCCGTTGGGTTCACAACTGGAGAATAAAGGCTAGGTGCGGGGGCGAGTCCAGCAATAGTTGCCATTTCTGCTAGGTTTAATTTATCTACAGGTTTGCTGAAATACACCCAAGAAGCATCGGCGACACCGTAAGCACCTGATCCCAAATACACCAAATTTAAGTAACGTTCTAAAATTTGCTCTTTAGTTAATTTCTGCTCGATTTTTTGGGATAAACTGATTTCTCTAAACTTGCGCCCAAAGGTGCGTTCTTGATTTAAAAACAAAATTCGCGCTAATTGCTGGGTAATTGTGCTTCCACCTTCGCCCAAATTACGCGATCGCATATTATTTACAAACGCCCTGACAATGCCTTGATAATCTACACCGTGATGATTGTAAAATCGGCGATCTTCCGACGCAATAAAAGCTTGTACCAGTGGCTTAGGTATTTGACTAAGTTTTAACTGTTCTCTAGTCGCCGGCCCTTGTTGTTGCAAAATACTATTATCGCCAGCAGTAATAGTTAGGGTATCATCGCGGATAAAAGTGTAAAGTTCTGTCGCTTCGGGTAAACTGCGTTCAATACTCGACCAAAACACCATCCAAGCAACGCTTCCTCCACTAGCTACAACTAGCAGCCAAAACCAATAGTAACGATACAAAGGTTTGCCAGTGGGAATTTTGGCATAAGCTATTAGTGGTAAATTTTTGATCTTCTCTACCAAAGTTAGTCTTTTAGGGCGTACTTTTTCCCCTAGCGCAGAATCACTAATTTTAGGTGTTCGCTCTTTAAGCCAGGGGATTAATTTGGACACTTCTATCTAGTTCCTCAATAAACTACAGCTTAAACAATTGTTTTGTTTATTCTACTTGGTTGGGATCGCTCTTTTAGAAAGAAGAACTATAAATTTGTTAGCCGAAATTACCAGCAAATTATAAGATAATAGTTTTTGAATGGAGCCATGACAAAGCTTTGCAGATGAGTGAAACCAAACAATGCGCGATCGCCCTTGGTAGTAATTTAGGTGATTCTCAAGATATTTTAACCGCCGCCTTGCAAGTATTAGCCGCCACTCCAGGTATTGCAGTACAAAAAGTTTCTAGTTGGTACAGAACAAAACCTGTAGGCGGAATACCTCAGCCAGATTACCTAAATAGTTGCGCCTTGCTACAAGTACAAATATTACCCCAGCAATTACTCAAAACCTTACTAGCAGTAGAAGCCAAGTTTGGGCGAGTGCGAAAGGAAAGATGGGGCGCAAGATCCATCGATCTTGATTTATTGCTCTACGAGGATTTAATTTTAGATATTCCCCAATTACAATTACCTCATCCGCACATGAACGAACGTGCTTTTGTTCTTGTACCTTTAGCTGAAATTGCTCCTAATTGGATTGAACCAGTCTCAGGACTTGCGATCGCGCAATTGGTGCAAGCGGTAAACTGTTCAGGAGTTATAAAAATTTAACCATATGGCAATAGGTAGAGAACCCCCCCAATTATTAAAGCAACGCCTGCAATACCGAGGGCGCAAATTTGATTTTGAAGTCAATCGTCTACGTTTACCAAACAAAGCAGAAGGTGAATGGGAATGTATCAGACATCCAGGGGGCGCTTTAGCCGTGCCAGTAACTCCTGAAGGTAAACTTGTTTTAGTCAAGCAGTATCGTTTTGCAGTTCAAGGTAGATTATTAGAGTTTCCGGCAGGTACAGTAGAACTTAATGAATCACCCGCCGAAACCATCCGCCGCGAAATAGAAGAAGAAACAGGCTATCGCGCTCATAAGTGGCAAAAACTCGGTGAATTTTTCTTAGCGCCGGGTTACTCCGATGAAATTATTTATGCCTTTCTCGCTCAAGAATTGGAAATTTTAGACAAACCGCCAGTCCAAGATGACGATGAAGACATTGAAACAGTTTTGCTCACTCCCCAAGAATTAGAACAAGCTATTTTAGAAGGTGAGCCTGTAGATGCCAAATCGATTTCTAGCTTTTTCCTTGCTCGTCCTTTCCTCAATTAGTTATGACTTCCTTAAAAGTACAAGCTATTACTACTCAAATCTTACCTCTAGAAAATGGCGATCGCTTGACACGACTTCAATTTGAGCGCCGATATACAGCAATGCCACAGTTAAAGAAAGCTGAACTAATTGAGGGAATAGTATACATGGCATCACCATTACGTCATCGAAGTCACGGTGAGCCTCATGCGGCAATTATGGCACTGTTGACAGCTTATTGGGTTGCAACGCCAGGAGTAAATCTTGGGGACAATAGCACCGTGCGCCTAGATTTAGATAACGAACCTCAACCCGATGCTTTACTAAGAATAGAGTCCGGCGGACGCAGTATTGTTAGTAACGATGACTATGTAGAAGGAGCGCCAGAATTAATTGTAGAAATTGCCGCAAGTAGCGCCGCTTACGATCTGCACGACAAAAAGCAAGTATATCGCCGTAATGGAGTACAAGAGTACATTGTCTGGCAGGTTTTTGAAAATAAGCTTGATTGGTTTAGCCTTCAATCCGGTGAGTATGTGCCACTACAGCCCGATGATAATGGAGTAGTGCGAAGTCTGGTTTTTCCGGGTTTGTGGTTATTTGTCCCTTCATTACTGGCGGGAGAAATGCCAAAGGCGATCGCACTGTTACAGTTAGGATTAAATTCCCCCGAACACGCTCAATTTATCGAGCTTTTGGCTAATAAATCGTCTTAAAATATTAGTACACTCGTACTAAAGTAGTATTAAATGTCTGACTTAATTTTATTTTGGCATCGTCGCGACTTGCGCCTCTCTGACAATACCGGACTTAAACTTGCGCGATCGCATAGTCAAAAGGTAGTAGGGGTATTTTGCCTCGATCCCAATATCTTAGAACGCGATGATGTTGCCCCTGTGCGCGTTACTTATATGATGGGGTGTCTGCAACACTTACAACAACGTTACGCCCAAATAGGTAGCGAGTTACTAATTATTAAAGGCGATCCAACTCAAGCAATCCCTAATTTAGCGGAGGCTTTAAATGCTCGTGGGGTGTTTTGGAACTGGGATATTGAACCTTATTCACAGGTACGAGATCGCGCGGTAATGGATGCCCTCCAAGAAAAAGGCATTGAGTTTAAAGAGAAAAACTGGGATCAATTGCTCCACGCTCCCGAAGATATCCGCACAGGTTCTAATGCGCCCTACACCGTCTACAGCCCTTTTTGGCGAAATTGGATAGTTAAACCCAAAGCCGAACCTGTAGCCACCTTGCAAGACGTTACAGGGCTAACAGCAGAAGAAAAAAACCTTGCTGCTACGGCAGGAGTTATAGCTTTACCTACCGCTAAAGATTTAGGGTTCAATTGGGACAATGAATTAGTAATTGCTCCAGGAGAAGCCGCCGCCACCCAAAAGCTAGAAGAATTTACTTATGCGGCAATTAACCAATACAAAGAACAGCGTAATTTTCCCGCCGTTAACGGTACATCTCAACTAAGCGCGGCGCTAAAGTTTGGAGTTATTGGTATTCGCACCGTATGGGCTGCAACCAAAGAAGCCTTAGAGAATAGCCGCAGTGATGAAGTAAACACTAGCGTTATCGGTTGGCAACAAGAACTTGCTTGGCGAGAATTTTATCAACACGCCCTGTATAATTTCCCAGCACTAGAAACTGGGGCGTATCGAGAAGTTTTTAAAAATTTTCCTTACAACAATAACGAAACACATTTTCAAGCTTGGTGTGAAGGCAAAACGGGCTATCCGATTGTAGATGCGGCTATGCGGCAAATGAACGAACTAGGATGGATGCACAATCGCTGTCGCATGATTGTAGCTAGTTTCTTAACTAAAGACTTGATAATTAATCCGCAATTAGGCGAAAAATATTTCTATCAGCGTCTCATAGATGGGGATCTGGCGGCAAATAATGGCGGCTGGCAATGGAGCGCTTCTAGTGGTATGGATCCTAAACCTGTAAGAATTTTTAACCCGGCAAGTCAAGCCCAAAAATTTGACCCAGAAGGCGAATATATTAGAGAATGGCTACCAGAATTAAGGTCTGTAGATACAGAATTTTTGATTAGCGGGAATATTCCAACCGAAGAACGCGACGCGCTGGGCTATCCATTGCCAATTGTCGATCATAAGATTCAGCAGCGTTTATTTAAAGAGCGCTACCAACAGCAAAAAGGCTAAAGCTAGAGGTTTAATTATGATGAATTCTCCCTTAGTTGGCTTGCTGATTTTGGTTACAGTAGCTTTGAGTGCGATCGCCCAAACTTTACTAAAATTAGGGGCTGATGGACAATCCTTAAACATCTATTTACTTGGTGGGGTTTGTCTTTACGGCTTAAGTGCGATTTTTTATATAGTTGTACTAGGAAAGCTTAATTTATCGGTAGCCTATCCCTTGGTAATTGGGTTAACGATGATCGCCACTACAATTAGTAGCGCCATAATTTTAAAAGAAAAAATCCCCCTGTCGCAATGGCTGGCTATTGGATTAATTTTAAGTGGAGTAAGTGTGATCGCCTTTACAAAATCCGCCTAAGTTTCTGCTCTGCTAATATGCGTCTAAAGTAATTGGGAGGCAAAAAGTGAAAGTTTTAGTTGTCGGTAATGGCGGTAGAGAACACGCGATCGCATTCAAACTACTACAATCGAGCAAAGTTGAACAAGTTTTTTGCGCTCCCGGTAATGGCGGTACAGCAACACTAGCACGCTGTCAGAACTTAGCTTTGGGGGTAAACGACTTTACAGCAATTGGACAATTTGCTCAAGATAACAACATTGATTTAATTGTGATTGGGCCAGAAATACCTTTAGCTTTAGGCATTACTGACTACTTGCAAAATAGAGGAATTAAAGTGTTTGGGCCATCGCGCGCGGGAGCGCAAATTGAGGCAAGCAAGGCATGGGCAAAAGCATTAATGGCTGATGGGGGGATTCCCACAGCCAAAGCTGCCGTATTCACCGATGCAGCCGCAGCTAGAGGCTATGTAGAAGCGGGATCTGTACCCATTGTGATTAAAGCCGATGGGTTGGCGGCGGGTAAGGGAGTGATCGTGGCATCCACTGTTGAGGAAGCCCATAGAGCAATTAATAGTATATTTCAAGGGCAATTTGGCAGTGCGGGTAAGTTTGTCTTGGTAGAAGAATGTTTAATAGGGCAAGAAGTCTCTGTAATCGCCTTGACTGACGGGATCTCAATTCGCCCTTTATTACCCGCCCAAGATCATAAACGCATCGGTGACGGCGATACAGGAGATAATACAGGCGGAATGGGCGCTTATGCCCCAGCACCATTAATTACCCCCGAATTAATGGCAAAAATAGAAGTAGAAGTATTGCAAAAGGCGATCGCTACTTTACGCGATCGCAACATAGACTACCGAGGTGTACTTTATGCAGGCTTAATGGTATCACCCAAGGGCGAATTTAAAGTTTTGGAATTTAACTGTCGCTTTGGCGATCCTGAAACCCAAGCAATTTTACCTTTACTGGAAACACCTTTGGAAGACTTGTTACTAGCTTGCGTTGAAAAGAGATTAGGTGAAATGCCTGCTATTGCTTGGAAATCGGGCGCAGCTTGTTGTGTTGTCGCCTCGGCTAATGGTTATCCGGGAGAATATAGCAAAGGTGAAGCAATTTCTGGAATTACTAGCGCTGAAGGTTTAACAGATACTTATATATTTCAAGCTGGCACAAAGCAGTTAGAGGGGCAAATAGTCACTGATGGCGGCCGGGTATTAGGGGTGACAGGAATAGGATCGAATTTTGTCCAAGCCATTGATTGTGCTTACGCGGCGATTAACTGCATCCATTTTCAGGGGATGTACTATCGCCGAGATATTGGCTACCGGGTAAAAAAATAAATTTTGAGTCTTATTACCTACCTATTTACCAATTAACTGTTAGTTTTTAATTGTAAGGATTTATTACAAAAGTTAATATAAATTTAAAAAATGGTTAATTGGTTCAAAACACTTGCAAAAGCGATCGCCCATTGGTGGGCAGATTTTACGCTGCAAACAAAGCTATTGGCGGCGGCGACTTTGGTTGTCTCCTTAATTATGAGTGGGCTTACCTTTTGGGCCGTTAATACGATTCAACAAGATGCGCGCACAAATGATACTCGTTTTGGGAGCGATTTGGGACTGCTACTGGCTTCCAACGTTGCGCCGCTAGTTGCCGAAAATAATCTTACAGAAGTTGCCCAGTTTTCTCAACGCTTTTATAGCAACACTTCTAGCGTCCGTTATATGCTTTACGCCGACGAAGCGGGACAAATATTTTTTGGGATTCCTTTTTGGCAACCAGAAGTTCAAACGTCTTTAAGTATCGCCAGACGCATTAATTTACCCGAAAATTATGCTGCCAATTCGGAAATTCCGATGGTACGTCAGCACGTCTCCCCCGATGGAGAAGTTACAGACGTATTTATTCCTTTACTGTACGAAGGAAGATACTTAGGGGTTTTGGCGATCGGTACTAATCCTAATCCTACCGTTGTTGCTTCTTCAAATCTAACGCGGGATGTAACGATCGCAGTTTTTGTATCTATTTGGGTAATGGTGATACTAGGGGCGGTTTCTAACGCTTTGATGATCACTCAGCCAATTAAAGAGCTATCAACGGGGGTAAAAAATATTGCGGCGGGAAACTTTAAGCAACGTATCGATTTACCGCTTAGTGGCGAATTGGGAGAATTGATTTTTAGCTTTAATGAAATGGCGGAAAAGCTAGAAAGCTACGACGAGCAAAATATTGACGAATTGACGGCGGAAAAAGCCAAGCTTGAAACTTTAGTTTCAACCATCGCCGATGGTGCGGTGCTATTAGATGCCGATTTGCAGGTAATTTTAGTTAATCCTACCGCCCGACGGATTTTTGGCTGGGAAGGGGTGGAAGTAGTGGGTATAAATATACTTAATCAGTTACCAATGGCGGTGAAAGTAGAGCTATCGCGCCCCTTGTATCAAATCGCGTCAGGAGAGCGCGATAGTGCTGAGTTTAGGCTTACTCTTTCTGAGCCAAGCGATCGCACAGTACGCATTCTTTTAACTACCGTAGTCAATCAGCAACGCGAAAGTATCAAAGGTATTGCGATTACTATCCAAGATATTACCCGCGAAGTAGAGCTAAATGAAGCCAAAAGTCAGTTTATTAGTAACGTTTCCCACGAGTTGAGAACGCCCTTATTTAACATCAAAACTCACATTGAAACTTTACACGATTACGGGGAAGAATTAACTGAAACCGAGCGCCGGGAGTTTTTGGAAACCGCCAACAACGAAACCGATAGACTTGCACGTTTAGTAAATGATGTTTTGGACTTGTCGCGGCTAGAATCTTGCCGAATCTATCATTTTGATAGCGTAGACTTATCGCAAGCAGTAGAGCAAACTTTACGCACCTATCAATTAAATGCTAGAGATAAAGGTATTGAGCTAGTACAAGAAATCTCCCGTGATTTGCCCTCAGTATTAGGCAATTACGATTTGCTCTTACAAGTTTTTACAAATTTGGTAGGTAATGCGCTTAAATTTACTCAGCCAGGGGGAATGGTAGCAATTCGCGCTTATTTATTGCCAACAACAGCTATAAACGAGCATTTACATGCTTCTGCTAATCAAATCCGCATCGAAGTTTCTGATACCGGAATTGGCATTGACACAGAAGATCAACAAGCCATCTTCGATCGCTTTTTCCGGGTAGAAAACCGCGTTCATACTCTAGAAGGTACAGGCTTAGGACTATCAATTGTCCGCAATATTGTTGACAAACATCATAGCTTCGTCCATTTAGTCAGCGAGGTTGGTGTCGGTACAACTTTTTGGTTTGATTTAGCCGTGTTCGTTGAAAAACCATCAGTGACAGATAATTTGTCGCTCATGGATGCAATTAGCAAGTCTAAAACCTTTGTCAAGCGATCGCCAAGCTAGTTAATCATAAACCGTCAGTCTTTAAGATTCAGCTAAAGTTATTTAGTTGGAAATTCGGCGGCGATTATTACCTGATACTCAATCGCTTCAACGATCTTATGAGGAATATTGCCCATTTTTAAAACAAACTGGCGTTCAACTTCTTCTAATAGCTCTACCGAGATTGCTTTCCACTCCTGACGAGTGCGCCAACGAATAATTAAAATAACTTCTGTAGGTGTGTGAGGATTTCGCCAAACTTCTTTATTTATAAACCCAGGAAACTGCGCGATCGCCTTTGTCCAAATTTCCCGATCTAATTGCAGATATTTTTCCTGATATTGGGACGCAACTTCAACTTTGAGTAACTCAATGACCACAATTATTTAACGCTTTACGCCCGGACGATTTCTGTATTGTAAGTTCCATCAGCAAAGAGATTTATCAATCTAAATCCTGGTTGAGCTTGCTTGTCAATCGCAAACTCTTTGCTTTGGGGTTGAAACTGAACGCAGGTAGAAGGGGAACCTAAATAACGCACATTACCGCGCCTAGTGTCAAACTCTTGATGAATATGACCAAATATAACCAATTTTATCTGTGGATAGCGATCGCAAACTGCCAAAAACTCCTCATAGTTGCGTAAATTAATCTTATCCATCCACTCAGAATTAATCGAGCAAGGTGGATGATGCAACGCGACTAAGGTAGGATTAGGATTTTGCTCTAGTTGAAGTTCTAACCACTCCAAACTTTGCTTAGAAATCTCTCCATGTACGCAACCTGGAATTAAAGAGCTTAAAAGTATAAAATTCCAGCCGCCAGCATGAAAAGACTTAGTTGCATTAATTGGAGATTGTAATACTTGCTCCATAACTTGTAAATTGTCGTGATTGCCTGGAAGCCAGTAAGCAGGAATATTTAACGGTGCAACAAGGCTAGTTAGGCGATCGTAAGATTGGCTGCTTTCGTCTTGAGAAAGATCCCCGGTTAATAACAAAATATCTGGTTGCGGCTGCAATGTACTTAATTTTTCGACCACAGCAAGCAATGATTTGTAAGTTGTTACCCCAAAGACACTTGGCTCAACCTCTGCAAATAAATGAGTATCAGTAATTTGAGCAATTAGCATTGATGGAGTGGTATTCATGGCAAAAAGTTTAGTTTTTAAATTAATTGGTGCAAGTAGGTATTTCTAGCAAAATTTTGGGGAGTAATGCACATTTTTAAAACTTTCCGATTGATAGAATTGTAGCAAGGCGCGATCGTGCTGCACTGTAATAATTTAATTGCAAGGAATAATAAAAAAGGTACATTCATGGAAAATAATAACTGGCTTCAGCAACTCGTAATGCTTGGTGTAGGGACAACATCGTTAGTTGCGGAAAAATTACGCGATGCAAGCGACGACTTAGTTAAAGATGGCAAGCTAAACCCTGAGCAAGCTAAGGTTTTCGTCGATGATATGATGCAGCAATTAAAGTCGGAACAGGGAAACTGGGAAACCCAAATACAAAAGCAAATTAAGAACGTGATGCAAGATTTGGGTGTACCTCGTCAATCAGAAACCGATGAATTGCGGGGAAGGATTGATCGCCTAGAGCGTCAAGTACGAGATTTGGAAAATAAACTTTGGCGTTAATTTGCATTCTTCCCAGCAAGTGAACTAAAATTTGTTGTGTTTGTAACACTTTCTACTATTCCTTAATTTTAAGGAGGAAGAATTTTGAGAGAAATTATCGTCAGTTTTGGTGTCATAGTAGTCTGTGTTGTCGTTTTGGTTGTGAGTCAATTTACAAATCAGCCCAACGCTAGTGCAGATAGACTTACCCAAAACCAACCCCAAATCGCTCAAGTAACAGAAAAACCAACCAGTAATATTATGTCTGATGACGATAACAAAGCTGTAACAACCGCTTCTGGATTGAAGTACGTTGTCATAAATGAAGGTACGGGTGCGGCTCCTAAAACTGGTCAAACCGTTGTAGTTCATTACACCGGAACTTTAGAAGATGGCACAAAATTTGATAGTTCCCGCGATCGCGGTCAGCCTTTTTCGTTTAAATTAGGTGTAGGACAAGTTATTAAAGGCTGGGATGAAGGACTTAGCACTATGAAAGTAGGCGATCGCCGTCAGCTTACTATTCCCCCAGAATTAGGCTATGGCGCACGCGGTGCAGGTGGCACAATTCCCCCCAATGCGACGCTTATTTTTGATGTAGAATTGCTAAAAATTAGCTAACAATTGCGATCGGGGCGTAGCTAAATGTGCGCCCCGATTTATTTAAGGCTGTTTAGTTGCGATCGCGAGTTTTGCCCCTTCAACTCGGCGCACTCTGTCCATTACAGCGATTACTTGCCCGTGATTTACTTGCTCGTCAGCATTTAAAATTACTACTACTTCTTTACCACTAGGAATCAACGCTTCAATTTGCGATTCTAAAGCTTCCAACTTAGTAGATTTGCGATTTAGAGCCAAATTTCCTTTTTCATCAATAGTAATTGCGATCGGCGTAGAGTTTTGGCTTTGGGCTGTTCCGGCTTTGGGCAAATTGACAGGTAAACCCTGTGAACGAGTCAAGTACAGTGTAGAAATAATGAAAAATGTCAATATGGCAAAGATGACATCGATCATCGGTACGATGTTTATTTGCGATGGCATTTCTGGTTCATCGGGTAGACGCATAAGATACCCCCTGACGCTCGTAATGGCGACGATACAGCAATTCTAACTGTCCGCCATATTCTTGAATCCGCGCCGTTTGCCGCAAGTACAAACCTCGAAAGGTATTGGCAAATAACAGTGTAAAAATAGCAACTATTAACCCCGATGCGGTAGAAACTAACGCCTCGCTAATTCCTCCTGTCACGTTTGCTGTGCGGCTACCTCCAACTTCACCAATATTTAGTGAAGCAAACGAAGTAATCAATCCCAAAATAGTACCGAGAAGACCTAAAAGGGGTGACAGGCTAATAATGGTGTCAAATATATTGCTAAACCTTTTAAGTAAAGGTAACTCCGCCTGTGCCTCGCTTTCTAAGGCTAGACGAAATTCCTCTGGGGTTGGTTGTTCTAGTTCTAAAGCAGCCAGAAAAATCCGCGACATCGGCAAATCGGCATTTTGTTTCAGCTTATCCACAGCGCCAACAATATTTTCATGGCGGTAAAGGTTTAATACGTCGCGTACAACTCGATTTTGGCGCTTGTTTATCCGCACCCAAAAAACTACACGCTCAATAATTAAAGCGGCAGCCACAACTGAAAAGCCCAGTAGCGGGAACATTACCACGCCACCAGCAGCAAACAGATTTTGTATTTCCATCTAAGTATTTATAGAGTCAATTGAGCTTATGCCCGCTATTTTATTACAATAATTGACATTTATTACTAACAAGCTCTTACAAAAAGTTTTTCTTGTTTATAACAATTATCGCTTAAGAAACAAATTCGATTATGATTGAGTTTTTATAAAAAATATATAATAACCAACATTTAAAGTCAAACGACAAGCTGTCAAACTCCATAAACTTAGAGTCAGCAAGGTTTATAGGGCAAAAAAATAAATGATTTCTAGTATTTTGCCTAAATATCAGAGATAATTCTTCGGAAAAATATCTAGATATTTTTCTTGAAATTTGCTAGTTGCACGTATTAAGCTGAGAAGGTTAATAAGAATAGATATTAATAAGTTTATGAGCTTGTTACGCATAGCTGTCGAGCAGAGAGAAAAAGAAGCACAAGCCCTCAATTCTTTTCTGGCGTTTAGTCTGATTGGCTCCCTAGCTTTGCATATTGGGGTGCTAAGTTTAGGCGGCAATTTTTTGGGTAAAGCACCGGAAGTAGAAAATGAGCCGATTGAAGTTGCGATCGTGGAATTGCCAAATCCGCCAAAGTTAGAATTAAAGCAAGAAACTAAAGCAAGCGGCTCCGTAGCAGGGAATAATCAAGCTATACTCAGCAATGCTGGAGGTAGCGAAGGATTCGGCGTAGCTGGTGGTGGCGGTGCATCTCAAGAAAAATCGCCCTCACCTAAAAAAATCACCTCCTCAAATTCATCAGAAGTTTTAAAGGTTCAACCAGCACCACCACAGAAGTTACTGCAAAGCAGTTCTAAAGTAATCTCTACACCACAGCAAAATCAAAGAACAAACCTAGAAAAAGTACCAGCAAAAATTGTTGCTCAACCAAAACCTGTAGTTACACCTCCCCAAGAACTATCAGAAATTGTTACTCAACCAAAACCTGTAGCAACTCCTGCACCGATTCCGGTAGCTAGTGCAACTGTAGCAAAGACATCTAATCCCATAGCAGTTGATCGCTCATCGCAAATTCAGCAGCAAAATAATCAAAGATTAAACAGCCTGCTGGTAAATGCTAAAAACGCTAGAGAGCAAGCCTCAAGCGATCGCCAAGGTAAGATTGCTGCTAATTTGAGAAACCAAGCCGGAAGCGGCGTTACCAATAGCAATAGTTTAGGTAATAGCGCTAGTAATGAATTGAGAAACGGAACAGGTACAGGTACTGGCGGTACGGGTACTGGTAGAGGTACTGGAAACGGTACAGGTACGGGTACTGGAAACGGTACAGGTACGGGAAATGGCGGTACTGGTAGAGGTATAGGTACAGGAGGCGGTATAGGTACGGGTAGTGGTAGAGGTACTGGAAACGGTACAGGTACGGGTACTGGCGGTACTGGTAGAGGTAATAATGTGCAAAACGGTTCAACTGTAGCGACAGGAGCGCGAAATATAGAGCGCAGAACTTCACCAGCAGATAATACTAATGATACAAATCCAGGAGCGTCGGGTCGTTTAGGTTGTCGCACCTGTAGTAAGCCCAAGTACCCAGAAAGTGCTAGAAAGAGAAGATTAGAAGGCAAAGCAGAAATTAGTGTTGATGTTGATAAAAAAGGTAATGTTACAAATGTGAGACTTGCCCAAACTAGCGGTCACGCGGAGCTAGACAAAGCCGCCGTTGAGCAAGCCAGAAACTGGAAATTTAACGCCCCCAATGGTGCAGCGCAAGGAGTCACCGCCAAAGTTGATTTTGCAATAGAAGGCTCAAAGAAGTCGCGCCAAATTCGCGAACGTCGCCGCCAAAGAGCCATTACACGCAAACGACCTGTTGCTAGTAGTCAAAATACCCAGACAACGCCTGTAGTTAGAACACCAGCAAGGCAAAATACTAATACTGCCTTAAATCGCTCGCTGCGCCGTCAATCAACTACAGTCAGACGGCGGCGCGTAGATACCTTGCCACCTCGTCAAGCGTTTGACGCACCCCAACGCCAGCAAAGGCGACAATCTGCGCCAAGTCAAACAAGACTACGAGAATCTTTAAGGCGATCACCACGAGCAACATCACCCAATCAAACTAGAAGAAGGCGACAGCAGCCACAAACAACATCGCCCAATCAAACTAAGCTCAGACAATCTTTGCGTCTTCATAAACAATCGCCATCAACGCCTAGTAACAATTCTAATGAGCCGTAGAAGTCAAATGAGAGCAAGTGTGGAATGGTACAGCTACCAACGGCAGAAACGCCAAAACCAACCAACTCCAAAACCACAAATTAGTTGCCGAAGCGACCGATTCTGGGGCTAAGAGGGCATCTATTCTTATAGACGTGCGATCGCGTACCGCCGCACAGCTAAAAGCCGCACAGCAGCTATCAGGAGGCACAGACACCGTACTTACTACTTGCAACAGCGATTCTGCCAAAAGTAGAGGATCGACTTGCTGTGCTGCCCAGAAATCGGCTCTAATTTCTCGTAACAATAATAATTCTTGCCACAATTGCTCAGTATGAGGTAGCCAAGCTGTGTAAGAGCGCGCCCAACCGAGCCAGAAAAACCAAAATGTATCACGGTAATAATAATGACCTTGCTCGTGATGCAAAACCGCCTCTAGATGCTCATTATCCAAGGTAGTCAATAAACCTTCAGTCACAATCAATTCTGGCTGCCAAAAGCCAACTAAAGCACTAAAAGGCAGAGGATTCGCCACAACACGACTGCGCTTGCCTAGCAAGGTAATTTGAGGACAGGTGCGGACGATTTGCTGCGTCTGCCAACTTTGATAAGCTAACTTTAACAAGCTGATTGCCGCAAATCCCAACATACCTGAGACAATTAAGTAACTAAATCGTCCTTGCCACTGCCATAACATCGGCTCTTCATCGGCTCCCATGTACAGCACCGCAACCCCCGTCATTGTTAGTAATAAGGGTGGTAAAGCAAATAACGATAGCACCTGATGCCAACGCTGATTCCAACTGCCTTGAGAGTAAAAAGGATATTTGTATCTCCATAACCCAGCTACACCTAAAGCGGTCAGAATCATAATTAAGTGCATCGCTATTGCTCCCTAGCTTTACGGGCATCATCAATTCGACGGGCAACGTCTTTCAACTGGTCTACACTTGCTCTATCAAAATTATCGGCAAAGGCTGCCACAATTTCTGGGCTACCTACAGCCAAAAATCGGTGTAAATGTTCTTGGGCTTCTATTGCCTGCGCTTGCTGCTTAGTAACCATTGGTCGATAGTAAAAGGCTCTACCTTGACGATCGCATACTAACCAGCCTTTTTTTGTCAAGCGATTTAGCACCGTTGTTACAGAAGTATAAGCCAATTCTCGGTCTGGATCGGACAAAATGTGATCGTGTATGTCCTTGACGGTCGCACAACCAAATTGCCAGACTATATCTAAAATTTCTGCCTCCAAGGGGCCAAGGGATAGTTGTTTGGGGCGGTAATTGGGTATAGCAGTCACAAAAATTTAAACCTTACCATAATGTGATTTTTTAGATACTAATAATTGAACTCATTGGTAGACAAGCTGTTAAACCTCTAGTTTGACAGCCCGTCTTTTGACACCAACAGCTACTTTATTTAATTTAATACAAGTACCGATAAATTAAATAAAAAATTAGAGATTTGTGGCTAGAAAGCTTGCCTAGTGCTACTCAAAGCCATCTTTCAGCTTTGCTATGTTCAAAATTATTTAAGCTCTAGTAACTATCTATTAAACATGAAATTATATTTTCTCTTCCCTAGTATTGCTTTATTGAATTTGAGTTTAATGTCCTTTGCTGTTGCTCAAACCGCCCCCGTAGATGTTGAGAGCGATCGCAAATCACTAATTCAAAAACTAAAATCTGCCACCAACCCACCAGAACAAAAAATTGTCGAGCTAAGTGAACTTACTTTTCCCTCTACTAATGCCGAATTATTAGTACAGCAACCCGATCTTGCCGACGAACTAAAAACTGAGGAAACGGCAGATCCTACTGACGTAGAAACCGATGAAGCAGAAGATCCTAACGAAATTCTCGTAGAAGTAGAAGGACAACAAGATACATTTACGCCAACTTCCTCGCCAGTTTACCAAATCACCGAAGAAGAGCTTATTCAGCAAAACCCCAATAGTTTATCGGAAGCTTTACGAGGATTGCCCGGATTTGCAATTAATGACTTTGGTTTTGGCGCAGATATCCATACAGGTACATATTTTCGCGGTAACTCAATTAATCAAACAGTGTATCTGCTCAATGGTAGACCCATCAACACCAATATCAATACTTATCACGGGGCGACAGACTTAAATAGCATTCCCGTAGGTGCAATTGAAAAAGTGGAATTGTCTAGCGGTACGAGTTCTACTTTGTACGGTTCCGAAGCCTTTGGGGGAGTAATTAATATTATTACAAAACAAGGTCAACAAACGCCTACTTTCAACGGTTCCGCAGAGTTTGGTGAGTTTGAGCAACAGCAATATCGCGCTAGTTATGGTGGCTCATTGGGTTCGGTAAGGTTCAACGTTGGCTACGAAGAATACTCCGCCGAAAACCGCTACCGAGTCCCGGAAGGTTCAGTAAATCGTGATGCTGAAGGATTTTTATTTAATGGCGATACGGCAACTAGCAACTATTTCGGCAACATAGGAGTAGATATAAATTCGCGCAATGCTCTAAGCTTGGATGCTTACAAAATTAGCAGCCGTAGAGGTTTGCTTTATTTTGGTTTTCCATTGCAAAGAGACAGACTTGATCATGATGTATTTAATGTCGGTTTATCGTGGAAAACTTTGCTTGGCAATAGCGACGACTCGGTTTTAAATACCACTGTTTCCTACAACCAAGATTACTTTAATACCTACGGCCCAACTCAAAACACGTTTTTCCGCACAGGTACGCTTAATTCGCAAGCCGTCAGCGCTAGAGTAGACCATGATTGGCAGCTAACTTCAACTAATACCTTGCGCTGGGGAATAGATTTACAATCGAGCAATCTAAATGGTGATGTCTTAAGCACCGCGCCTAATCGCACGGTTTTAAATGAATCAGAAACTAGAGACAGGTTTCATACAGCGTTATTTGCTTTAAATACTTGGAGAATTACCGATACATTTGGAGCCGATTTTGGACTAAGACAGAACTTTAGTAGTGAGTTTGGCAGCTACTTAAACCCTAGCGTTGGATTACGGTGGGCAGCTAATCGCAATATTGCTTTGCGTGGTAGTTGGGTAGGAGTACAGCGCAATCCTGGCTTAGATCAGTTGTATGTGTATGATACCGTCCACAACTGGCTACCCAACCCAGATTTAGATCCAGAAACCGGATCTTCTTGGACTGCGGGGGTAGATGTGCAGCTTTCTCGCAGTTTAACAGGGCAGTTTACGTACTTTGGTAGTAGTTTAAGCGATCGCTTAGGTATTCAAAACGGTCAATGGGCAAATATTGGACTTGTCAAAACTAATGGTTTAGAAGCAGCGCTAAAGTGGCAAGTTAATCCCCGGTGGTCAACGTTTCTTAACTACACCTATACCGACGCGAAGATAAAATCTGGCGCGGAAGAAGGTTTGCAATTAGGCTTACTTCCCTACTCTGTAGCACAATTAGGCGTTGGTTATGGTTCGGGAGATTGGCAAGTTAATTTGTATGCTAGTTACTTTGGCGGCGCAAGGCGAGCTTTCTTTAATAACCCTGGCGAAAGTAGTACAGATTTTTCGCCTTCTTTCCTCAATTTAGACTTAGCAGCGCGAGTACCTGTGTACAAAAGTATTGCTCTAACACTTTATTTAGAAAACTTGGCTGATGTGCAGTACGAAAAATCTAATCGCATCTATCATCCTGGTCTAACTTATCGCGTTGGGGTTTCTGCCACTTTTTAAGCAAATTACCTCTTAAAGTTCAAAAACTGGGTGTATTGCGGGTTAAAGAGCAGTTTTACTGTACCTGTAGGGCCATTTCGATGCTTGGCGGCAATAATTTCAGTCACTCCGCGATCAGGAGAATCGGCATTGTAGTAGTCATCCCGATAAATCATTAATACTAAGTCCGAATCTTGTTCTAAAGAGCCAGATTCTCTTAAATCTGAAAGCAGGGGGCGCTTGTTAGTTCTAGCTTCCACTCCTCTACTCAACTGAGATAGCGCAATAATTGGCACTTTCAATTCACGAGCTAAACCTTTGAGACTGCGGGTGATTTTTGATAGTTCTTGCACCCGATTATCGCTGCTACTACTTTCCATTAGCTGCAAGTAATCGATCACAATTAAAGAGAGTTCGCTATTTTTCTCTGCTTGCAAACGCCGTGCTTGGCTACGCATTTCCATTACCGTCATGTTCGCCGTATCGTCTATATATATGGGCAACTGAGCTAAGTTACCAAAGGCTCGGCTTAGTTGTTCCCACTCATTTTGACTAATTCTCCCGCTCCGCATTCTTTGGCTTTCAATTCCTGCCTCACTAGCTAATAAACGCTGTACCAACTGCTCTTTAGACATTTCCAAGCTAAAAACAGCTACAGGCATTTTTTTGTAGCGAGTGGCAACATTACGAGCAATGTTTAAGCATAAAGCCGTTTTGCCCATTGCTGGACGGGCGGCGACAATAATTAAGTCCGAGCGCTGGAAGCCACTTGTTAGCGCATCCAAATCGTAAAAATCAGACAATATACCCGGTAAAGCTTGTTCGCGATCGCGGTTTTCTAAGTCTTGAAAGGTATCGGTTAAAGTATGCTCAATCGCAATCAATCCTTGCTGAGGTCTGTCTTGAGTAATATTAAAAACTTTTTGTTCGGCTCTATCTAAAACTATTGGCAGTTCTGTTTCTGTTTGATACCCAAGTTGAACAATGTCATTACCTGCTTGAATCAGCTTGCGGCGTAAGTATTTGTCCATGACAAGAGTTGCCAAGGAGTCAATATTAATCGCCGATACAGTGCGATCTACTAATTGAACTAACTTGCTTTTTCCGCCAACTTTTGCCAACAATTCGTGGTCAGTTAACCAAGAACTAATACTAAGTAAATCTGTGGGTTTACCTTGGCTTTGGAGTTTTAAAGCCGCCTCATAAATTTGTTTATGAGCGCTAATATAGAAGGCTTCTGCTAATAGGCGATCGCTTACACGGCTAATTGCTTCAGGATCTAGTAAAATACCTCCTAAAACCGCTTCTTCTGCCTCAATATTTTGCGGTGGGAGTGCGCCCAAGCCTTGAAAGTTGAGTTGTTCCACTATAAATTTAACACAGCAAAAATTTGGTGAAGTTTCCCTCTCTAAGCTTTTGACAGGCTAAAATATTTCGCCTACTAGCCATGATACATCGCTAATCAAGAGAGCTTTCAAAGAGAGGGGATCGATAAAGTTTTATTCTGCTACTACTTGAATCCTTACAGTGGCGGTGACTTCTGGATGTAGCTTAACTTCGGCACTGTAAGTACCAGTTTTGCTAATATCGGGTAGAGTAATACCCCGACGATCTACTTCTTGATCGATGGCTCCTTGGATTAGGGTGGCAATTTCTCTGTCTGTCACCGTACCAAAGATCGAATCGCCTTCACCGACTTGTTTAGCGATCGTAAAGCCGCCAACTTTTTCTAAAGTTGCTTTTAACCCTTGAGCTACTTGCTTAAGTTCTTCTTGACGGAGACGTTCTTTTTCTTTGCGGCGTTCAGCTTGCTTGAGAAGACCAGGAGTAGCCTGGACAGCCATTTTTTGCGGAAGCAAGTAGTTACGAGCATAACCAGGAGCTACTTCGACGAGATCGCCTAGTTTGCCTAACTTGTTAACATCTTTATTTAAAACTAACTGTACGCGCTTTGCCATAATTTTACCTGTAAAGTCTAAATTATCTATTGGTCGAATCTATGATTTTACCTAACTGTGGGATGCGATCGCAACTAAAACTATCTTTTGGCAGCATCAGTATTATGAAAGAACAGGAAATATTTTTATTTTGGCAGGACAAGAAGAATTACTAGAATTTGAAATCAACTCCCAAGGAATGTTAACTGATGAGCTTTGAGTCAATGTCTGATCAAGAATTAAAACAATACTTTTTTCAGCATCAGGACGAAGATTCGTTTCACGCCTACATAGATCGGAGGTCTTTGCGAAAAGAGTTCTCATGGAAGCCGGGGAGTTAGATTATTTATCATTTGGTGAGCAAGTCAAAGTTGTCGAAAAAAGGATGCGATCGCATCTGGGGACAAAATGACCTAGTAGCAAGAATACCTAAAACTACTATTTTTTGAGCGTTCACCAAATAGAAATATCAGGAATATTTAGAATTTGGTGGACGTAAAGTTTTGTGATGCTGATTTATAAATTGGCGATCATAATCCATCAACCAAATGGAAAAATGATGGATTGATAAATTCAAGAAACGTGCATCAAATTTAGATATCAAGAATTATATAAATATTTAGAATTTGGTGGACGCGACAGGAAACCATTAACAACCCAATGTAGACAGTTTGTAAACTAACTATTTTCTGTACACAACTTGCTTACAATAGACCTCTAGCATGAATCCATCTTTATAGGTAAGTTTCCATTCAGGAATCTTATCTAACAACTATGAAACGCCCGCAGGTGCAGGCTTTTTTTACTTTTATAAATTGCTGTGCAGAGGTGGAGATAATTTTAGCTGATGCGTACTTGCATCTATCCACTTATTAGCGATTGGCATTCGCCAGCCAGTACCAAAGGCGCGATCAGTAATCTTTAAGCCTGGCGGTGCTTGGCGGCGTTTAAACTCTGATCGCGCTACCAATGCCAAAATCCGCGTTACGGTGGCTTTATCGTGTCCCGCGCCTACAATTTGCCCCGCAGATTGATAGTTATGAATCGAGCGCTGCAAAATATCGTCCAAAATATCGTAAGGTGGCAAAGAATCAGCGTCAACTTGTCCGGGCTTGAGTTCTGCACTAGGAGGCTTAGTTAAAATGTTTGTGGGGATAATTTCAGTAGTGCGATTTAGCCAGTTACAGATAGAGTATACGCGAGTTTTGGGAACATCAGCGATCGCAGCCAAACCGCCATTCATATCGCCATACAAAGTACAGTAACCTACAGCCATTTCTGACTTATTACCTGTAGACAGTAGCAGATAACCGAATTTATTTGCGATCGCCATTAATAAGTTACCCCGAATCCGCGATTGAATATTCTCCTCCGCTAATCCAAAGCTTGTATTGGCAAATAAAGGCTCTAAAGCTGTATCGTAACCTGCCATTAAGTCGCCAATCGGTAGAGTTTGGGTTTGAATACCTAAGTTTTTAGCTAAAAGTAGCGCATCATGGACGGAATGATCGGAACTATAAGGAGAAGGCATTAATACTGCTAAAACGTTCTCTTTTCCTAAAGCTGAAGCAGCAATTTGAGCGACTAACGCCGAATCAACCCCACCGCTTAAACCGAGAACTACTTTAGTAAAACCACACTTGCGGCTATAGTCCCGAACACCTAATACTAATGCTTTCCAGATTTCCTCCTCGTCATTTTCTGGCATTGGCGCGATTACGCTTGGTTTTAAATCTGGCAATTGTTCGTCAAAGTCTACTACCAATAAATCGGTTTCAAAAGCCTTAGCACGACCAACTACTTCACCTTTGCGGTTAAAACCTACACTACAACCATCAAAAATTAAGTCATCATTTGCGCCTACTTGATTGGCGTAAATAATCGGTTTTTGATAGCGAATAGCAGCGTGTTTCAGCATTGTTTCTCTTAGGTGTGGTTTAGCCGCACTATAAGGAGACGCTGACAGATTAACGATCAAATCTACATTCAAAGCCGCCAAGTCTGCAATCGGATTAGTTGCATAACTGCGCTTTCCCCAGAAGTCTTCGTCATTCCAGAAGTCTTCGCAGATAGTGACACCAATTTTAATAGAGGAGAAACTAAAGGAATTAATTTGCAAACCTGGCTCAAAATAACGGTGTTCGTCAAAAACATCGTAGTTAGGTAAAAGCCGTTTGTGAAAAACTTGCTCGACTTTGCCTTGGTGTAGCAACGCCGCACTATTAAACAACGGTTTACCACCGGATTGATGATATTGAGCGTTTGGTTGCACGCAGCCAACTAATACAGCCATAGAATGCGGCAAATCGTGCGCTAATTGCTCTAAAGTCGCCGCCATATCGTTGATAAAACTACTATTGAGTAACAAATCCTTGGGTGGATAGCCGCATAAAGATAGTTCTGGCGTTAGTAGTAAAGAGACATTTTGCTGTTCTGCTTGTAATGCAAATTGGAAAATTTGACTAGCATTAGCAGCTATTTCGCCGATAGTGGGGTTAATTTGGGCGATCGCAATTTTCATAAGTTTAAGGTTAAATAAATACCAAAGGCTGATCTTTAAACGGTGCAAAAGCATCCGCATCAAACCGATACAATGTAGCTGGACGACCTGCACCCCTTGAGACTTTAACTTTGGTATCTGCTAGAAAACCTAATTTTAATAACCGCGCTCGGAAGTTAGAATAATCAGAGAAGTTATCGCCCAAAACTGTAGAGTAAAGCTGATACAGATCGCTTAAAGTAAACAATTCTGGCAATACTTCAAAAGCAACCGGA
This sequence comes from Chlorogloea sp. CCALA 695, assembly GCF_003003885.1. GTDB lineage: Bacteria > Cyanobacteriota > Cyanobacteriia > Cyanobacteriales > Chroococcidiopsidaceae > Aliterella. Next base: position 114,405 of record NZ_PVWN01000009.1, read on the forward strand.
CTATACTCTAGTTTATTTTTCAATCTTCTATGTCCGTAAGCCAAAATCTCTTGATGATCGAAAGCTAGTTGCGGTACTTCTTTCACGGGATACCAAGCAATACCGCTTACACCATCAGCAATTAATTCTGCTTCCTCAAACCGCACCAAAGCAAAATAACTTACCGATAAATAGCGCACTCCATAACAATCAACGGCTTCACGAGGATCGCGGTTTGGGCCACCAAAAGTATATAGTTGCTCTAAATACAAATTTTTCGCGCGAATTTTCTCCGCCAAAATCCGATAAGCGCCATCTTCTAGCGATTCCCCTTGACGTACCAAAGTACCAGGGAGTCCCCAATAATCTAAAAACGGCTCTTGATGTCGCATTACTAACAAAACTAACAGCCGATTTTGCAATGTATCGACAGAAAAAATTACATTATCAACTCCGACTTTAAAATCAGCTAAAGGTTGTTTATTTAGTGAATCGGCAAACTTTTTTTGGATATGTCCTGGCATTTGTACAAATGCTCTTGATGAATATAGGCTTGAATCGGAGGAGTTATCGCATGAGTATCGCCAAAGTCTCGATACGCCGTTGAAGATACATCTAAACCTGTTAGATCCGCAACATCTACCTTCGTTGCCAAATCTTGCAATTGCTGTAAATCTTCCTTTTCCAGTTTATAACCTGGTCTGGGGACAATCAAAACTTGAACTTGCTGTAACAATTCTTGGGCTTTATACCAACGAGGTAATTGGTCAACCAAATCTGCACCAATTACTAAAGTAAAATCTACTCTTTGCGTACTCCACAATTTTCTAGCTTTTTCTACGGTTTCTAGCGTCCGACGGCTACTAAGTTCAGGATAAAACCCAATATTATGTCGTGGTGGGCGCATTTCTTCAATTAACAACCGCAGCATTGTACCGCGATGAATTAAAGAAGTTTGGTGAGATTTAAACGGATTATCCGCCGCCCAAATAGCTACCCAATCGTAATAATCGCCAAGCCAGCTAAGAATCCTTTGATGTCCAGAAGTGGGGGGATCTGCACTTGTACCAAATAAAGCAACTCTCATCTATTTTTTTTACTTACTTCTTGGGCTAATTTTTTCAAATCGGGAGAAATAGTTACTTCACAACTTACAGGAGTGTTGATATTTCGACATTCTGGGGGCAAACTAACTACAGAATCTCTAGTACGCGATCGCAATTGGGTTAAACTTTCTGGTAATTGTAACCTTTGTCCCTGCTTAACTACCAACTGCAACAATGGCTGAGAATCCGGCGGTTTTGCCTCCGTAATCAATCCTAATTGGTCACTTTGTACTACTCCATCTACAAAAGTGCGCCAAGTTTGCTTGCGTCCTGGATAAGTTACTTTATTACTAGAAGCTTTCATCACCGGGATACCATCAATTTCAACTAACTTATACACCCCATTTACAGGCGCTCCCGTTACTAACTTAGTCCCAATGCCATAACCATCAATGCAAGCACCGTTGGCTTTTAGCCTAACTATTTCTGTTTCGTCAATATCGCCACTGACAATAATCGGTACATTCGGTAAAAGATTTCTGACTACTTTCGATAATTCCTCTAAATTCCCTGAATCTATTCTTACTCCGGCTAGTTCGATTTCTCCAGAGTTTACTTTTTTTGCTAATTTTTCTGCCGCCGCTACTGTATCAAAGGTATCAATTAACAGCGTACCAGTAGGGAAGTAGCGATGAAACGCGCTAAACGCTCTCTCCTCACTGCCTTCTAAAGCACTAAGCGCCATAACTAAAGCATGAGCCATTGTCCCGCTAGGTTTTTGTCCTAATTTCAATGCTGCTAGTACATTAGATGTTGCATCAAACCCCCCAGCTAAAGCCGCTCGTGCCGCCCACAACGAGCCTTGCGGACTAAAAGCCCTCCGCGTACCAAATTCTAATAAAGTCGCCTCTACTCCAGCTACATCTCGCAAACGAGCCGCTTTTGTGGCTACCAAAGTTTGGTAATTTAAGGTATTAAGCAAGTAAGTTTCTACCAATTGAGCTTGCCATAACGGCGCTTCTATTCTTAATAATGGCTCATTAGCAAAAACTGCTGTCCCTTCTGGTACTGCCCAAACATCGCCTGTAAATCGCGCTTGAGCCAGTAGTAACCAAAATTTATCGGGTGCGTGGGCAAAAATTCCCGTTGCTTTTAATGCTTCTAATCCCGCCGCACTAAAACAAAACTTGTCTAGGTACTCTAATGCTTGCGCCAAACCCATAGCGATCAAATAACCAAACCCTTCTGGCAACTTGCGCGCAAACAATTCAAAGCTGGCTTGTTTTTGCTCTACTCCCTCGCCTACATAGCTTGCCGCCATTGTAAGCCCGTAAAGGTCTGTAAGTAAACTATAATCTTGCCCTTCAGTTAGGGTTAGTTCTTGAGATGGTGCTATTGGTTGAAGGTGGCGATCTTGCAGACACTCCCAGTTGGGGGAAGTCGTCATGGCGCAGTTACCTCGATAGGATTGTTTTTTAATTATAGTACATCTTACCAAAACAATAACGATTTTTTGGTGTTCTTTGGTACAGAAAGCTAAGTTAATTAGTTTATTAAGTTTTAATTATGGTAGTTTCTGGATAAATCAGAGATATAAAGTAATGCGAACATGAGCAAACAAATACTGCGAAGGCTTGCAAATGATTGAGATGCGATCGCATTTTCTCATCTTTCCTTCTACAATGCAGCTAATAACATTCCTTGGCAATTGCTTAGAGGTATGGACTTATGAATATTTCCCAACGATTTCTCAGTATTTTTCAATATCTTTTTGAAGGATTAGCGCGGATTTTTACCCTTACCGATGATGAATATCCTTTAATTGGCGTACAGCCTTTTGCAGGCGAACCTCAAAAGCCTGGCGAGAGTTGGCACTAAAAAAGCTTGTCTTGAATATAATTTTTAAAAAAGTTGGCGAAAATATGCCTATTTTTGCCAACTTTTTAATTACTTGCGTGATCGCAGTTTCCGTTGAATAGTGAATTGAACCGCTCAGTGCTAATTATCTTAGGCTGCTCTGATGGACAGTTTAGTGTCCCTTCGATAACTACAAAGTAGGGGAAACGATAAAAACCCTACACCACTACTAATCAACGAAAACTATCAATCTATTGCAAGATGTGCGATCGCCTGTTCCTTAGACATCGTTCTCCTTTAGGAAGCAACTAGCAAGACAAACAGCAAAACCCTTGCTACGACCCAGCAAAATAGATAAATAATTATCTGTATCGCTTGTACTATTTTTATATACAAATTAATTTTATTAATCAATCGAAAGAGTTAATAAATTTAGGTGTTTAAGCAACCTTTAAGTAGATGCTAAGGAGTGCAAACTTATGTTTAGGAGCATCTCACCTTTGTAATGAGTATAAATACTTAACCTGAAAATTTAGCTGTTCAGGAATAAATCTGTTGCCAATCAAATTTTTGTATCCATCTTTAGAACCTCAGATTTGCTCAAAAGTATTAACATAAAAGGGGGCTTCTTTTGAGTATAATTACTTACTGCGAAGAGGAGATGCTCCTACAGAATTCGGATCTCAAGTTTTCGGAGTGACTGCCTAAATGCCTCCCCACTAAGAGGAGTTGTTTTCAGAAAGAGTTTTTGCAACACAAACTCAAAGAGAAATATTGCTCTAATTTTAATCACTAACTCTCCAGGTCAGCTTAAGAGTCTAGTCCATTTTTTAGTAACACAGGTTCTATAAAATCGTTATTAGTACCATAGTCATTGAGCGTAAATTGTATTTGTAACATCAGGCGATTACTCTGTTGTGGCGGTGTAGCTTTGTGAAAACAATTTACATCTTCCACAAATCCAGTTCCAGCTTCTCCACTTATATGCACTAAGCTTTCTGTGCCATAATTTTCAATTATTTCTTGATCTGAGCGGAGTTTAAATACAGATAGTAAGTGCTTAAGCTTTTTCTTTCTATGACTACCACGAACGTAGACATGAGAACCATTAGACAAAGTTACGTCCGTAAGGTAGAAAAATACTTTCAAGCATTTATAATCATCTAAATCATAGTGGAAAAAGTAAGCTCCTTTATTTAAGTCATATTCTGTCTTGTTAACAAACAACCACCATAGCCGAGTTCCAGACACTACAGGCTCCGCACCAAAATATGAGCGAGCGATTGCTAATAATTTTTGAGCTTTAGTTATATTTTTAATTGCTAGACAATTTAAACTACTATTAAAGTAATCTCCTCTAACAAACTGCCTTTTATTTTTTGTTTCTATGCTTTGCTTCTGTGTATATAAAAAGCCCATATTAGGCTCGGCATCACCATAGCAATAGTTTTTTTGAGTAAAATCAATTATTTCGTGTAAAATATTTTCAGGTAATTTAAATCCCGAATAACAACCATCTTCTTTCAGAAATTTAACTGCCTCATCTACGTTAATATCCTCAAACATAGAATCAGCACTTTCTAAGTTGGCGATTGCAGGACGTTTAGCTAGATAAACTGCCGCCAACTGAATAATTCTAAATCGTCCCAGAGTAAACATCAATAGCCATTGAGGATTTTTTAGCGTTCTTTTGTAATAATCTTGGAGCCTCAATTTAGTTTGTGACCACAAACCACGATAAAACAGTGGATAGTTAGGTTGTTTTGAATCTAGCAATTTATGCACCTTAAATATTGAATAAATTTAACTTGTTTAGCCAAGTAGCTTGATTAGCTGTTTAACAACGCTATCTTTTTGGATTAGCTACCTATAATACTAAACACTTCAAACGGCAATTATCCTTTTTCGAGACTACATTATGGGTCTTGTCAGCTTTTGGTGATAAAAGGATTTATAGGAGCATATCACCTTTGCAACGAGTGTAAATACTAAAATAGAAAATCTAGCTTTTCAGAAATAAATCTGTCGCCAATCCAACTTTTGTATCTGTCTTTGAAATCTCAGATTTGCTCAAAAGTAGTAACCTAAAAGGGTTTTGTTCCTGGGTCTAATTAGTTATTACAAAGGGGATTGGCTGCCACTTATTTTAGAGGAGCAATTAGTTATTTTTAGATAAGTGCGATTGCGTTCATCAATCTGTAGGTAGATATTTTAGCCCAAATAATGGGGCAACAGTTCAATTAAGAAAAAGCCTAAAGCCGCACTTCCTAAAGGTACAGTTAAGTTATCAATACCATAGACAGAGAAAGCTTCTAAAATTGTCGCCGCCAACGCCACACTTAAAGATACTATCCATGTTTGCCAATTATTCCCATTGACGTTTAAAAAAATTAAGCCTGAAACAATCAAGCTAACTAACGCCATTGTGCCAGAACCTTCCCAGCTTTTCTTATTTTCCCAGATTTTGTAAGGATGTTTACCAAATTTTTGTCCAACTAAAGCCGCCAAACCATCTCCCCAAGCCATAACTAATATGCCTAAAGCTGCATACTGGGGACGATTGATAGTCCAAAACCAAGCAACTAATATGCCAATACTTACTGCATAAAAAAATGTACCTAAGCTTTTACGCCCTACACTATTAATTCCAGGTAAAATCGGGAAGCGATAAGACAAAAAAGTAACTATACTTGCCAAAATTGAAGCGCCAACACCGACAAAAGCGGGGATATGCAGCCACCAAGCAAACAAAATTACATTACCTGTACCAATATGGACAACTTTGCGGACAACTTCAGCGTTGCCATTACCAAAGCGATTGAGCAAAGATGCTACAAGTAAAAGTAAGCCTATCCAAAGTACAACGATCGCAATTTGTAGATTTATCGGCGAAAGTAAAGTATCCAAAGTATCTAAACTAAAAAATAAGCTCCTTTATACAAATGTAGTAGATTCTTTCTAAGGTGAATGATGAAAATGCTGCTTTTATGGCTAATTCGTGGCTATCGCTTATTTATATCGCCTTTATTTGCGCCTACTTGTCGGTTTCACCCCACGTGTTCGATGTACGCAATGGAAGCTATAGAGAGATTTGGGGCGATAAAAGGTAGTTTTATGGCAATAAAGCGGATTTTGCGCTGTCATCCCTTGCATCCGGGTGGTTACGATCCTGTACCGCCATTACCTAAAGAAGTTATTAAATGAAACCATATCAGCAAATTGCGATCGCCGAATGTGGTGAATCAATGGTACAAATTCCTTTAGAAATATTTGCTGTAGAGTCACCCCACCTTTACCAGTTATTAGGCGCAACTTATGCAGAATTATCACCCTATTATTTGCGTAAATCTGTACTCGATAGTTTAATCAAGGCGCAAGAATATCTACAATCAAAAAATCCTGGTTGGCGGATTCAAATTTTTGATGCTTATCGCCCGGTGTCCGTACAGCAGTTTATGGTAGATTACACTTTCGCCCAAGTCGTTGAGGCGCAAAAGCTGAATATAGCTAATTTATCCGCCGTAAAGCGCGAAGATATTTGGCAACAAGTTTATCAAATTTGGGCATTACCAAGCTTAGATCCCCTTACTCCACCGCCTCATAGTACGGGCGCAGCAATAGATATTACTTTAGTAGATGGTACAGGGAAGGTAGTGAATATGGGTTCGCCTATAGATGAAATGTCAGCGCGATCGCATCCCGATTATTTTGCTAATAGTAGTTTACCCGAACAGCAACAATATCATAACGATCGCCAACTATTGCGAGAAGTAATGACATACGCAGGTTTTGCACGTCATCCGGGGGAATGGTGGCATTTTTGTCAAGGCGATCAAATGTGGGCTTGGTTGAGTCTTAATCCTGTAGTCGCACGTTATGGGCGAGTAGAAGAAACTGATTATCCATCTTGAGGGTTTAGTTTCATCATCTCCCACGTAGTATAAGTTCCGATTGGACTCCAAAGTATATAAGGGACAAGTAATAATGCTGCCCAGCCAGAAATTGGGAATACTGTTAGTGTGAGTAAAAGCCCGATAACTGCACCAGTAGCCCCGATAAGTGTGCCAATTTTTAAACTGCGGAGTCTAAACATTACTGGAGTGTAAGCAATAGTAACAATTTCTAGCAGTAAATACAGCCCCATTAATAACCAATTTTTGCTATTTTCCCAGGCTATATAAGCCGACCAAGCGCCGCAAATAAAAATAGTAATCCAAATAAAGGGAATTGCAAATTCAAAAGTTAACCAACTAGGACGCAAGCGATTAAACCATTTGCGATCGCTTGGGGTAACAAAGTTCGCCGCCATTGCTACCAGTAGCGTTACACCCCCAATAATCAGCCAAGATTTAATCATATTTTTATAATGCTGTTTTAATCTAATCTTGTTTCTTCGCAGAGTGTAGAGACGTTGCACTGCAACGTCTCTACATTAATTTGAATAGAATTACTCACCTAATTTAGATTAATATAAATTGCGTTTGATTCTTTTCCTGCTAAAGGAATAAGATGCAAAGCTAGATCGCCCGTCGGAGTAGCTACTAATGTCAAAAACAGAAAATCAAGATAGGCAACATCCTTTATATCACCGCGATCGCATTATTGTTGACAATCTATTAGTATCATCGCCCACCGATTACAATTTAGCGGAGCTTGCCAGGCTGCGGATTCGTTACGATGGCTTTCCCGGCGCTAGAGATATTCAAAAAGATTTAGAGGTAGCTTTGCAAAACTGGCAACTTACAGAAAGCGAGCTATTTGCTAAAACTCTCGAAATTCACAAGGATAAACCACTTTATAAAAGTAAAGCTAATAAGGGTGAAGATGAAGACTGGAGCTAAACAACCAGCTACCGAGTAAACTATTTTAATTAGCCATTATATTTTATATGTCTGATTTTTTATTAGAAGTTGGTACAGAAGAATTACCAGCAAGCTTTGTTACTGATGCATTGCAGCAATGGCGCGTACTTATTCCCCAAAGTTTGACCCAAAATAATCTGGCGATCAAATCGCTAGAGGTTTATGGTACTCCTAGAAGGTTAGCTGTATTGATTACAGGTTTACCCGCAAAACAACCAGATAGAGTTGAAGACGTTAAAGGGCCACCATCTCAAGCTGCTTTCAAAGATGGTCAACCAACTAAAGCCGCCGTAGGTTTTGCTAAAAAACAGGGCGTAGAAGTAGAAAAATTAGAAATTCGTCCCACTGATAAAGGCGACTTTGTATTTGTTCGTCAAACTATCCCTGGACGAGTAACTTCAGAGATATTAGGCGAAATTGCCACCAGTTGGATATTGCAGCTAGAGGGTAAAAGGTTTATGCGTTGGGGGGATGGCGATTTGAAGTTTCCCCGCCGAATTGAAAGGTTAGTTGCTTTGCTTGATGATACAGTATTGCCCATTGAACTAATTAACGGCTCAGAGACAATAAAGAGCGATCGCATTACATCAGGTCATCGCGTTTTACATCCCCAGCCTGTAACCCTCAACGATGCTAGTGATTATGCTACCAGCTTGCGATCGGCATTTGTAGATGTAGACGAAAAAGAACGACTTGCCAAAATTCAAGAACAAATCGAGTCCGCAGCGCGAAATTTGGGCGGACATTTAGCTAATTATCCAGAATTACTAGCAGAAGTTACAAATTTAGTCGAATGGTCTTCCGCCGTTGTCGGGAAGTTTGACGAAGAATTTTTACTTTTACCCCCAGAAGTAATTACAACAGTGATGGTAACTCATCAACGTTATTTCCCGGTGTTTAAAGCCGTTAGCGGGAATTTGTCAGGAGTCAGCGCTAACAAAACCCAATCGGTTGATACTTTGTTGCCTTATTTTATAACCGTTTCTAATGGCGATCCGCTTAAAAGTGATATCATCGCGGCGGGAAATGAACGAGTGATTCGCGCTCGTTTAGCGGATGCTCAGTTTTTCTACAATGCCGATTTAGCAAAACCTTTAGAAAGCTATTTACCCAAGCTAGAGAAAGTCACGTTTCAAGAAGATTTAGGCTCGGTACGCGCCAAAGTAGAGCGCATAGTTAGGATTTCTGAGTTAATTACCAAACAGATTGGGGAGAACTTAAGATGGTCAAATCACGAATTATTAGAATTCATTGGAGATACGGCTTCATTATGTAAAGCCGACTTAGTTACGCAAATGGTTTATGAATTTCCTGAGTTGCAGGGAATAATGGGACATAAGTATGCTCTATCAAGTGGAAAATCCCCCGCCGTAGCAATCGCCATTGAGGAACATTACTTACCCAAAGGTGCAGGGGATGTAATGCCACAATCCTTACCTGGTCAAGTTGTGGGGATAGCAGATAGGCTCGATACTTTAGTTAGTATATTTGGATTAGGGATGTTGCCAACGGGTTCATCAGATCCTTTTGCCTTGCGTCGTGCAGCCAATGCCATTGTTAATATTATTTGGATGGCAGACTTACCGATTAACATAGATGCTTTGCTAGAACAAGTTGCCAGCAAAGAAACTAAGATACAGTTGCAAGAGTTTTTTATTCAAAGAATCCGCAACCAACTACAAGACGAACGCGGTATCGACTACGACTTGGTAAACGCCGCTTGTAGCGAGAAAGACACAGAATATAACTTACGCGCATTGACAGATTTATTAGATGTACGCGATCGCGCTTTATTTTTGCAAACTATCCGCAACAATCGCACCTTAGAGAAAATCTACGAAACCGTCAACCGTTCTACTCGTTTAGCAATCCAAGGTAATTTAGATACAAATGAGTTAAACCCTGAAGGCGTAGTAAATCGAGAGTTATTTCAAAAGTCCTCAGAATCGGCTTTTTATGAGGGGTTAGTGCAGTTAGTACCTCAAACGCAAACAGCAAAGCGCGATCGCAATTATCAGCAATTAGTAGCAGCAATTAGTGAGATTGCGCCAATTGTCAGCAAATTTTTTGATGGCGACGATAGCGTCTTAGTGATGGATAATGACCCAAATATTAAGCAAAACCGTTTGAATTTGTTGGGTTTACTAAGAAATCACTCCCGCGTTTTAGGAGATTTTGGAGCGATCGTTAAAGGATAAACTATGAAAACGGCTCATGTAATCGGACTTGGAAAGTCGGGAATTGCCGCCGCCAGGTTGTTAAAGGGTGATGGCTGGAATGTAGTGATAAGCGATCGCGCTTTTAATGAAACGTTGCAGCAACAGCAAGCAGAATTAGCCGCCGAAGGTATAGAAGTAAAGCTAAATTACTCCCTAAATCTAGAGGATGAGGACTCACCAAAAATCATTGTTGTAAGTCCTGGCGTGCCTTGGGATGCGCCTATTTTGATTCAAGCGCGCGAAAGATCCATTGAAACTATTGGCGAGATGGAGCTTGCATGGCGGGTTTTAAATTCCTCGGCTTGGGTAGGAATTACGGGTACAAATGGCAAAACTACAACTACAGCTTTGATTGCAGCTATTTTTCAAGCGGCGGGTTTTAACGCCCCTTCTTGCGGAAATATTGGCTACGCGGCTTGCGAATTGGCGTTAAAGGCAAGAAATCAGGGAATTAAGCCCGATTGGGTAATTGGGGAACTAAGTAGTTATCAAATCGAGTCATCGGCGAGTGTTGCGCCTAAAATCGGCGTATGGACGACATTTACACCCGATCATCTCAGCCGCCACCAAACTTTAGAGCGCTATTTTGAGATTAAAGCTCATTTATTAAAGCAGTCTGAACACCAAATTTTTAATGGTGATGATGAATATTTAAGCAATTTAGGAGCTAGTTTTGGGCATCCTTCGGCGTGTTGGACAAGTGTTAACGGAAAAGATTATGTAATCGGGAACCCGGAACTAGGAGCTTATATAGAGGCTGGCTGGGTAGTATTTGGCGGCGAACAAGTTGTAGAAGTATCGGCTTTGCGGATGGTAGGAAAGCACAATTATCAAAATCTGTTAATGGCAGTAGCGGCGGCAAAATTGGCGGGAATTGATAATAGGGCGATCGCATTAGCTATAACTAATTTTCCTGGAGTTCCCCATCGCTTAGAACATATTTGTACTTGGCAAGGAATCGATTTTATCAACGACAGCAAAGCCACTAATTACGACGCGGCGGAAGTTGGGTTAACTGCGATTGAGGGTAAAGCGATTTTAATTGCTGGAGGCGAAGCTAAAGCGGGTGATGATAGTAGTTGGATAAAAGCAATTCAAGCTAAGGCGGCGGCGGTGTTATTAATTGGCAACGCCGCTTCGCAATTTGCTAAACGTTTGCAGCAAGAGGGTTATACTCATTACCAAATTGTAGAAACAATAGATCGAGCCGTAATTAAAGCGGCAGAATTAGCACCACAATACAGTTCCTCAGTAGTTTTACTGTCACCTGCTTGTGCAAGTTTCGATCAATACCAAAACTTCGAGCAACGAGGCGATCATTTCCGCCAATCATGCTTGGCGTTGTAATAATCTATGAGTAGCATTGACCACAACTTGCGCCGCTCCTGTAAAGAAGGAGCGATCAATATTTGCGACAGTGTCGCTTGATTGGTGATAGTGAGGCGATCGCAAATTTGCCGTATCTGTAACTAATACCGCGCCAATTCCTTGATACCAAAAAGGCGCATGATCGCTACGTAAAACATCCGGCGTAAACAAACCTTTAAGCGGAATAGGTAAAGTTATTACTGGTAATGTGGGGCTGTTAAAAGCATTTAATAACTGTAAATGTTCCGCATCGCCCACTACTGCTAAAAAGTCACCGTGATCGCGTTGGGCAAAGACTGGCAACCCTGGTGGGTACTTCTGACAACCGGGAGTATAGCAGCCAAACCCAATCATATCCATAACTACTACACCATTTAGGTTAGCTAAATTTGCTTTATTAGCCGTAAATGCCAAACTACCGCGCAAGCCGATTTCTTCCGCATCAAAGAAAACTAACTTTAAAGTCTGTGGTGTGGAAAGATTGCTAAAAATTCGCGCAATTTCTAATAAAGTTGCAACTCCACTTGCATTATCATCTGCCCCAGGAGAACTAGGAACGGTATCGTAATGAGCAGCAACAATAATTGTTCCAGCTTTTGGGCTTGTTCCCAAACGTTCGGCAACAATATTGATACCATCAGCAAAACGTTGTAAGCTAGGCGACCAACCGAGACTTTTTAGAGACGCAGTAATATAGTTACGGGCAAAAGTGCGATTTTGATTAGTAGAGCGATCGCCTTGCAACTTCTGAAGATGCTCAAATAAGTAAATTTCTGATACTTTCGGGGTGGAAACTACAGGCGGTGCGGCTACTTTTTGCTTAATCTCAATCGGTGCTACTACAGGTTTAGGAGCAACTAAAAACTTACTACTAACTAAACCCATGCCTAGAACTAGCAATAGCAAAAAGAGGATTAATTTACTCATGTGTCGTGCGATCGCGCCTTTTCTAGAATAACAGGGGCGATTACACACAGCATAGCGCCAAGGGCGATCGCGCTTTTAAAATTCAATTCCTGGTTGAGCTTTTATACCTTGTTCCCGAAAAGGATGCTTAATTAGCGTCATTTCTGTAACCAAATCCGCCCGTTCAATTAGCGCCAAAGGAGCGCCTCTCCCAGTAAGGATTAAGTGACTATCTACAGGCTTTTCTTCTAAACCCGCTAAAACTTCCTCCATCTGCAAATAGCCCAGTTTTAGGGCAACATTCACCTCATCTAGTAGCACCAATTTATAGTCAGGGTTGCGGATAAAAGTTAAAGCAGTTTGCCAAGCTTCCCCAGCTTTTTCAATATCGCGGTTTCTGTCTTGAGTTTCCCAAGTGAACCCTTCACCCATAGCATGAAACTCTAACTGTTCTGGCCATAAGCTAAATACTGCCTTTTCCGCAGGCTCCCAAGCACCTTTAATAAACTGCACGATCGCAACTTTATACCCATGACCAAGACTCCGCAACACCATTCCCAAAGCGGCGGTAGTTTTACCCTTGCCATTGCCTGTATTGACAATAATTAAACCTTTTTCTTGAGAAGCTTTAGCTACACGCTCTTGTTGGACTTCTTTACGCCTCTGCATCTTACTTTGATACTGTTCTTCCGTGAGCGTTGATGAATTCGATCCCGCTACATCCGTTTCGTTGTTGAGATTAGTTTGCATCAATTTTTGGCACATATGACTATTACTAAAAATTGTAATTTGAAACTGCTCTCAGCAATTAACAGTGGGATTCACCCATGTAGAGACGTTGCAATGCAACGTCTCTACAATTCATACATTCAATCAGCAGCGCTAACCATTATTTGATAAATAGCATTTCCTGGTACTTGGGCAAAGGCCATAAATCATCGGCTACTTCACCCTCGATCGCATCAGCGTACTCTCGGACTCGATCCATCATTGGACGAATGGTTTTTGCCGAATATTGCAAGTGTTCTTCGGTTACTGAAAAATCATGCTTGCTCAGAGCGTCACTTAATTTACTTACACTATCCATCATTAGTTTGGTTAGCGAAGCTACTTTTTCTAAGCTCTCTTTTTCAAGTTCAACCCCGATTACTTTCAAATTGGCGATCGTGCAAGAAAGCTCAGATAAATAGCGGTAGGCAGCCGGATAAATCACCGTTTTTGCCAAACTAATCATTAATTTAGCTTCCATCTCAATTACCTGAACATACTGTTCGCTATAAACTTCAAAGCGACTTTCTAGTTCGGTTGCCGACAGAACGCCCGTTTTTTCAAATAGTTCTTCGATGTACTTCTCTTTCAAAACAGGCAAAGCATCCGCCGTAGTCGGTAAGTTTAATAAACCTCGCTCCACCGCCATCTTGTGCCATTCCTGGCAATAGCCATTACCGCCAAAAATAACCGCGCTGTGTTGCTCCATCACCGACTTAAGTACCGTGTAGGCAGCATCATTCAATGCCACCCCTTTTGCTAATTCTGCCTCTAGAGTGTCTGCTACCCAGATCAACGAATCTGTCAAAATCGTATTCATGGCTACCAATGGGCCAGAAACCGCTTGATTAGAACCAACGGCTCGAAACTCAAATCGGTTGCCTGTAAAAGCAAAGGGTGATGTGCGGTTGCGATCGCCTGGATCTTTAGGAAATTCGGGTAAGGTGTCTACACCCAAATTCATCACCCCAGCATGGGCAGAGTTTTTCACTTCTCCCCGCTTAATTTGCTCGAACACATCCTCAAGTTGAGAACCCAAGTAAACCGAGATGATCGCTGGCGGAGCCTCGTTTGCACCCAAGCGGTGATCGTTGCTGGCTGAAGCCACCACCGCCCGTAAAAGCGGCCCATATTTATGAACGCCCCGAATTACCGCGCCGCAAAAGAGCAAAAATTGTAGATTGGAGTGCGGTGTAGCGCCGGGATCGAGTAGGTTTCCTTGAGTCGCATTGCCCACTGACCAGTTAACGTGCTTACCCGAACCATTAATGCCTGCAAAGGGTTTTTCGTGCAGCAAGCAGATAAAACCGTGCTTCTTGGCGGTGTTCTTCAAAATCGTCATTGTCATCTGTTGATGATCGCTGGCGACGTTAGCCGCTTCAAAAAAGGGCGCAATTTCAAACTGTCCGGGGGCAACTTCGTTGTGTCTAGTTTTAGCTGGAATGCCTAGGCGATACATTCTTTCTTCCACGTCCTGCATAAAAACTTGGACGCGCTCTGGAATGGCTCCAAAATAGTGATCGTCAAACTGTTGACCTTTGGCGGCGGGTCTGCCAAATAGAGTTCTGCCAGTCAATAAGATATCTGGGCGACTATTAGCAAAATGAGAATCGATTAAGAAGTATTCTTGCTCTGCACCACAGCTAGAATTAACTGGGGCAACTTCCGAGTGTCCCAAAAGCTTAAGCAACCGAGTTGCGGCATGGCTCATAGCAGCATTAGAGCGCAATAGCGGCGTTTTCTTATCTAGGGCCTCACCAGTCCAGGAAATAAAAACCGTCGGAATGCACAAGGTTACGCCATTGTCAGTTTTCATCACGTAGGCAGGGCTAGTAACATCCCACGCGGTATATCCTCGCGCTTCAAACGTGGAGCGAATACCGCCGTTAGGGAAAGACGATCCATCAGGTTCACCCTGCACCAGCACTTTGTCTGTAAATTCTGTAATTACCGAGCCATCGCTTTGCACCGAGATAAAGCCGTCGTGTTTTTCCGCCGTAATGTTCGTCATGGGATAGAACACATGGGCATAGTAGAGCGCGCCTTTAGAAATTGCCCAATCTTTCATCGCCGCCGCCACAACACCCGCTACCGACACATCCAATTTACCGCCAGTTTGTACCGTTTTTTTGATGGCTTTAAAGACATCTTTAGGCAAACAAGCCTGCATTTTATTTAGGGTAAAAACATCCGTTGCCCATAGTTCTTCTAGGCGACTAGGAGTCTTGGGCGGCAGGATTTCGCGATCGGTGATTTGAGAAATTGCCGCAAAGCGCGATTCATTACCACTCATAGTCTTGTTCTTTTTCATAAAGAGTGTATAAATCTTACTCGTTTATGAATTGGCAAATGGTATGAAAGATAGCAAAGTCAAAGTTTCTGAGGAACTATCCCGGTGTTTTGGATTGCATCTGTTTGATTGTAAAAACCAGGAAGCAATCTAAAAGAGAGCGTGTTGCGATTTTCCCTCTCGTGCAAATGTAATATATTTATGAGTGCGATCGCCTAGAAAATTATGATCACGGTTATTCAAAAAGACATTACAACCTTAGCCATCGATGCCATAGTTAATGCCGCCAATAACTCTTTACTAGGTGGTGGTGGCGTTGATGGGGCAATTCATCGCGCCGCCGGAGTAGAACTTTTGCTTGAATGCCGCAAATTACACGGCTGCGAGACTGGGGACGCTAAGATTACTAAGGGCTACAACCTTCCTGCAAAATGGATAATTCATACCGTTGGGCCAGTTTGGACGGGTGGAAAACAGGGAGAGGATGAACTATTAGCTAGTTGTTATCGCCGTAGTTTAGAACTAACTAAAGATTATCAAATTAAGCAAATCGCTTTTCCAGCAATTAGCACGGGTGTATATAGGTTTCCAGTAGAAAGAGCCGCAACCATTGCCGTTACCGAAATTCAAGCATTCTTAGCCACTAATAACCATTTGGAAAAAGTAATCTTAGTTTGTTTTAGCAAAGATTCTTACAATTGTTACCTGGAAGCGGTGAGAAAACTTGCCAAAAATGGCTAAATTAGATCGACGCATCCATATTAGAGCATCAAAATAATGTCAAAACTGGCTAGTAACAAAATATCTCCTACTCCCATGCAGCCAGAAATTGGCGTAGTAGATTTAATTGATAATTATTTCACCGCCTACAATTCCGCACGTCTGCGGGAAATTTGCCACCTGTTAAGTAAAGAAGTCTTGCAACCAGGCGTTACCGTAGGACTTAGCTTGTCTGGCGCAATGACTCCGGCGGGTTATGGGGTTTCGGTACTTGCGCCACTAATCCGCAATGGCTTTATCGACTGGATGATTAGCACAGGGGCAAATTTGTACCACGATATGCACTACGGCTTGGGTTTTGAACTCTTTAGCGGAAATCCCTTTGTCGATGATGTTAAGTTGCGCCAAGAAAATACTATTCGGATTTATGACATCATGTTTGGCTACGATGTATTGCTAGAAACCGATGCTTTTATTCGGAAAATTCTGCAAGCCGAGCCTTTTCAAAAACGCATGGGAAGTGCGGAGTTTCACCATTTGCTAGGTAAATACGTACGAGAAGTAGAAAAGCAAATTGGTGTAAAGCATTCTTGTTTACTTGCTACAGCCTACGAATGCGGCGTACCTATTTACACTTCTTCCCCTGGCGATAGCTCTATTGGAATGAACGTTGCGGCGTTAGCCTTAGAAGGATCGAAGCTAATAATCGATCCATCAATAGACGTAAACGAAACTGCGGCGATCGCCTATGCTGCCCGTGATTCTGGTATACCAAATGTAGAAGGCAAAAGCGCGGCGGTAATTATTGGCGGTGGTAGCCCAAAAAACTTTTTATTGCAGACTCAGCCGCAGTTGCACGAGGTTCTAGGCTTAGAAGAACGCGGACACGACTATTTCATTCAATTTACCGATGCACGTCCCGACACGGGCGGCTTATCAGGGGCTACACCCTCGGAGGCTGTAAGCTGGGGCAAAATTGACCCCGAACAATTGCCCAATACAATTGTTTGTTATACAGATAGCACGATCGCCTTACCATTACTAACTGCCTATGTGTTGCAAAAATGCCAGCCGCGTCCATTGAAGAACTTGTACGATAAGCGGGACGCGATGTTAGAAAAATTGCGTACAGATTATTTAGCAGCTAAAACTCAACCTATAGAAGAAATTCCGGCGGCGGCAGCTTCCGAGCAACCTGTAACTACCTATCCTTGTGGAAGAATGATTCCCGGTAGTTAATAAACATAAAGATTCTTAAAGCGATTTACATAGAGAATATTTTAAGAATCTTTTGATTGGTACTCAATAGTTGCACTTTTGCTTGAAAAAGCTGGCTACATATGTCCCCCTTTTTAAGGGGGAGCTTCCGCGCGATCACAAGTTACGAACCATACCTGTTAAATAGCCTATTACCTGTAGCAACCAAGCTGTCTAAAATCAAGCGATCGCAAATATGATTATTTTCGTTGCTTTACAAAAAATATTTTAATTGACTAATTATTGCGGTAATGCATTCTATGCCTATAGACAGGATAAAGATTAAATTTTTCTAATGACCTTGCCACCGATGGGCAATTAGTTGTACAACTAGATTAGGAACAAGTAAAGAATCGTAAACAAAACTTGTAAACCGATGGATTGTTTGTATTATTCACAACCTACATTATCCCATCGGGCGATTTTCCTGACGTACTTATAATATTTGGAGTTTTACTGTAATGACAATTGCAGTCGGTAGCGCACCGAGTCGCGGCATATTTGACACCGTAGACGACTGGTTAAAGCGCGACAGATTCGTATTCGTAGGCTGGAGCGGAATATTACTATTTCCCTGCGCCTACATGGCATTAGGCGGCTGGCTAACCGGGACAACCTTTGTCACCTCGTGGTACACCCACGGCATCGCCAGTTCGTA
>NZ_PVWN01000058.1 GCF_003003885.1 Chlorogloea sp. CCALA 695
ACAGCTTTGTTGGACACTTAGCCGGAGAGTTGTTCCTATGAGTCTCTCACTCAAACCATGCGACATCGAGTCGCACTAACCATGTCGTCGGCGTACCGAATTGATGGTTCTATCCATCGTCCAGATTTGTATCTATGGATGGATTCGATTCCGTTGAGGGCGATGTTTGCTAGTAATGGACTAACCACTCCGCCTTGTGGCGTTCCTTGTTCGGGAAATCCTGGGTTAACCCCTGCTTTAAGACAGCGAAAAATTCCTGTCTTGATACCCAAGGGGGCGATGAGTTGTTCCATGATGGATGAGTGGTTAATCCGGTCGAAACATTTTTCAATATCAAGCTCTATGACTCGCTTATCTATTCCATTAACATTGGAGTTTAGATTGTTGAACAGGATTCTCTGGGCATCGTGTGCCGAGCGTCCCGTTCTGAACCCATAACTTCTAGCATGGAAGGTTGTTTCGTGGGCGGGTTCTAAGGCGTATTTTGCGAGGCACTGCCACGCTCTATCCGCCATAGTGGGAACTTTTAACATACGTATTGTTCCGTCCTTTTTGGGGATAGGAATTTCGCGTAGCTTATTATGCTTCCATGTGTTAACGTTTTCCTTAAGTTCATGGCTTAATAAAAAGCGTTCTTCAAAAGTGAGGGACGCTTTGCCGTCAACACCCGCCGTTTTCTTCCCAGCATTTAACTGAGTTACTTGTCGAATAGCCAATAGTCTTGCAGCCGTAGACTTCAAGATAAGTTTCTGTAGATACTTAGCTTTACGCTTGTCACCAACTGAAACTGCTTTCCACACCCGTTTTTGCAGGCGAAATAAATCCTTCCGAAATTTCTTCCAGGGGAGGTTCTTCCAAAGTTCACTAGCGTTTTCGCTGTGTCTAACCATGCTCTGCTCCAAAAAGTGTGTTCTTTGAACCTTGACCCAATTACGGGTCATCCTACCCAGTCTGCGGGATTCCGCTACTCGTCTAGCCTACCGGGGTTACGAAACCCCAGACCTAACAGACTGTTTTTATTCGTTCCTCAAGGTGATTGTTCGTTCCCTTAGACTGATTCAATTTGACCGCCAGAACCCCTTACTCATGCCGTTGCTAGAACAAATGCTCGGCGGGATACTAATCTCTGGCGTGGTCAGGCTTTTCCAGGTGTTCCTGTTTACGCCCTGCCATTATGTAGGTCACTTTTCTAGAATCTGTTTTAGTCATAGGAACCCCCTATTAGCACCAGTGTCAACCCGTAATAGTTGTCTGATTGCACCCTGTACCCAGCTTCGCTCTACCAATTTCCCCGTAGGTACTCCGAGTCGGTTCGGCGTGGGCAGATAAGGAGTCACGTCTGAGTTTGACGGGTAGGGCTTTCACCTACATCAACCTTGAAGTTCAACCTGTAATGACAGTAATCTGCTGTCTGGTTGGGTAGCTTATGTACGGGCTGATTACCGCGATTTAGCTACCAACGAATCGCACTATTCTTCATAATCCATCAAAACTTGTACCCAACGAGGAGGGCGAGGAATAGGATTACCCAAACGATCAAACAAGAACCATGCCGCTAAATGTACGGCGAATAAGTAAATAATATTGTTGAGAAATACGCTTGCGATCGCACTTGCTTCTACCAAAACTCTGCTCGGTTGCGTTAGCAATCCAGCTTTAAGAAATAGCCATTCGAGTAGGTTTGTGACTTGGGTAATAGAAAATACCCAAACATCTTCTCCCGATAACACTAGCAATAACCATAGTCGAAAAAATACCCCAAAAACTCCTAATAAAGTTGCTAAACCAATAGAAACTATCCAGGGAGAGCGGCGTTTCCAAGTTACACCTAGTAGGACGCCCATCAAGCCGTAAGGGACAACAAAAACAATACTACGAGTAGGCCCCATAAGTACCGACAGCAGCAAAAACGAAACCAACGCCCCCATCCAAGCCGTTCGACGACCCCAACGCAGATAAAGTAAGGCAATAGGTATGGGAAAAAATATTTGCAATAATGGCCCCAAAGGAAAATAGTAATTAATAAAATAAATTAAGCTGGCAGCACTGGCTAAAAAAGCTGTTTCTACCATTTTTAAGGGTGGTGCGGCGCGCAATGGCTCTACAAACTTCTTGGAATCGCTCATGAATTCTATTAAAGACTTTTTCAAGTCTACTTGCTCTAATACAATGCGCGATCGCCTAACTTACAACCGTAGCCTAGTTACAGCAATTTTTCCGGCAAAGCAAACATCTACATCTGTCCCGGACGTGCGATCGCGCTGGGCATATTTCCCCACATAATAATAATCGTCCTCTTCTACGCGGTAATTTACTGGCAATGGTTGGGTAGAGGGTTGACAAAATACCACTTCTGGGTCGGGATCTCCCGGTTCTAAGTGCGGTAAATTTATATTCCAGTAAGTCCCAACTTCTGGGGAGCGATTCATTAAGTCAGCCAAAACTTGCTTTGTCCATCTGGCGGCGGTATCCCAATCTACATTTTTTTTACCTTTGAGGTAGTGGGATACAGCAATGCCACTAACCCCATGAAAAGCGGCTTCGCGCACGGCGGCAACCGTACCAGAGATATAAACGTCCGCTCCTAGGTTTCCCCCGGCGTTGATGCCCGAAAGGACAAACTTTGCCTCTGGACATAGGTGAGATAAAGCAATGCGCGTACAATCGGCAGGAGTCCCGGCGATCGCGTATTCTGTAACAGAGCGACGATGTACATTTATAGCTTTAGTTGTCGTAACTTGGTGTCCACAGCCCGATAAATGGTCTACCGGAGCCGCTACAATGACTTTTTGCCCCTCTACAGCTTTAAGTAGCGCCCGTATCCCTGGCGCATCTATCCCATCATCGTTAGTTAAAATTAGAGTCATATATTACTAAGCTGCGATGTGGATTTTTTAAACTTTTTGGATTAAACGCCTTCCTAGCAATCCTTGGGGGCGACTTGCAAGCATAATAAATAATATCGCAAAGGCGATCGCTTCTTTATAGGCTGAGTCGTCGGCAGGTACAAAAGCTTCAATATCTAACTTTCTTTCTTTTACCGTTCGCTGAAAAATCTCTGTTTCTGACTTGCTAAACCCATCATTTTGGGCGTATAGCACGGCAACTTTTTTAACTTAAGGATTAATTTTTAAAGCGGCTGCAATAGAGTTAGGAGCTACAATAGCAACCGGAGCAGAAACCCGCGAAATATATTCCCCAATTTGGTGAATTTCTTTTGCAGTATTAGAAGGGTCTAAATCTGAAACTTTTGCTCTTTCAGCTATAGGGTCAGCACTAAAAGCTTGTTGTGATAAAGTAGATCCAACAACTTTGTTTTTAGTAATTAAAGTTTGAAAAGCATTGATTGTTCGAACTTCATCTCCTGCCATATCTTGAAATACTATTTTAATCGGTGTACCTTTAGTACCACCTTTATCATTAAAATATTTTTAGGCAATTTTTACGCCAGCTACTTGTTCTTGACCAAGCAATGCTACGTTGCTAGTTTGCGCTACAGTGACTCCAATGGGAATAGGATTTGATGAGTGGTTAGTTGTAATTACAAAGAGTAATTTTCCTAGTTAAGCTAAATTAGTAGCTATACTATACTCTTGACAAGCAACTAAGAGCAGAAGTTAAATTGTTACAAATACTACTGTTTTTTAATTTCCTTAACGACTTACACTAAGTTTGTTAACTTAAAAATTGCTTAGATTGAGCAAAAACATTAATTATTGTTCGTTAGAAGTATCTACTGGTGCGGACGACATTACAGGCTCTTGGTATAGCGGTATAGTAAACATTACTGTCGAACCCAGTCCTTCACCCATGCTAAAGAAATATACCTCGCCGCCCATTGCTTCTACAAGCTTTTGAGATATGGTTAGTCCTAAGCCTGTGCCACCGTAAGGACGGGTTAGCGAACCATCGACTTGACTAAAAGTTTGAAATAGCTTTTCTTGTTTATCTAAAGATACCCCAATGCCTGTATCTACAACGCGAATTTTAACGATACCTGGCAGAGTTTGGTTTTGAAATATAACTTTTTTGCGGACTACATCAGCGCTAATTGTAATTGCACCTTCATCCGTAAACTTGAGGGCATTGCTAACTAAATTTAGCATTACTTGTAATAACCGCTTATAGTTGCCATAAACAACAATCTCATCGGTCGTATCGGGTTTTTGAATTAAAAAGCTGAGGTTTTTTTGTTCCGCTTGAGGCTTAGTAAAACTTTCTACATGATTTAATAATTCATCAAGCTTAACTCGCCCAAGTTCTAGCTCCATTTTGCCAGCTTCAATCTTAGCGATATCTAAAATATCATTAAGTATATGCAATAAATGGATGGCAGAACCGTAAGCTTCCTTAATAAATTCTTCTTGTTCTTGGGGGTCATCGGCCATCCCTTCTAAAATTAGCTTTAAAAACCCCAGCATTCCATTTAAGGGGGTGCGAATTTCGTGAGAAGTATTTGCCAAAAATTCGCTTTTGAGCCTTGAAGCTTCCTCGGCTTGTAGTCTTGCTTCTTCTAACTCCTTATACAAAGTAGCATGAGCGATCGCTGTTCCTACTTGCTCTGCTACTTCTCTCACTAACTCAATTTCATCTGCCGTCCACTGACGGGGGGGCGTAGTTGCTTGTGCGCTCTTAGTTTCTTTTAGTACCAATGGTGAACGAATGCACTGTCTTAGGCTAATTAGCCCGTTTGGTTTACCTTGGTAATAAGTTGCAACTACCAGTAACGACTGTTGAAAAGAAGGATTATCAGTTTGGTCTACTAATACAGGTTCTAGGGTTTTTAATGCTTGACTAAATCCCGCATCTTCCGCAATTAATATTTCACTTCCTACCATCGAACGCACGGCTACTTGTCTGCATTCGGCTACTACTTTGACTACTGGCGATTTTGCTGTGTAAGCACAAACAATACAATGACTCACACCCAAAGCTTCGCCCAAACTATCAACGGTTTGCTGCCAAATCGTGTTTAAGTCTAAAGTTCGGCGAATATTTCGGGCAATATGAATTAGCAGTTTTTTGGATTCAACGGGAGCAATGGTATTTGGTTGCGTATAATTAACAGGATAGGAGTTGATTGTTAGGCCGGTTGATTGAATTTCTAGCTGTCGCCCCATAACTAAAACTACTGTCGGTTGGTTAGCACAAGGAACTGGGCTAATGACTAATTCAAAGCTCCACAAATTTTGTTTATGCTTGAACAAGCATCGGCAATGTTCAGGAGTCATGCTTGCCAAAATTCTCTGTAGCCGTTGAGAATAAGCCGCTACATCTACCGGAGCAAAAGTTTCGTTTAGAGATTTTCCAATTACTTGCTCGTTACTCAATCCATAACTTTCAGCTTGCTGCCAATAGAAAGACAAATATCTTCCGGTTGCTTCTTGCGTAAAAGTTAACTCTGAACCTAGAACTTGTAGCCCACAGCTATCTTTAGCACTAGATTTTAAGTTGTCAAACACTGTAGGCGGTTCAGAACTAGCAGACACACTCATTTGTCAGGCTTTTTATAAACAAGTAGCTAATATTAATGTCTTAGACTATTGTTCAAAGTTTGGCACAAAATTCATCAAAGTGAAAAAACTTAGCTTTGTATAGTGGATTTTTAATCGTTCCACTCACCGCGAGGAGGTACAGGGGTGCGCCCAATGGTGCGAGTCAATTCATCATCTCGTTGGGTTTCGCCCCGCAGCCACTGACGAATTGCCACTTCTATGACTTTACTTGGTTCTTTTGTTAAGTGTTGTAATTGATCTAGTAAAGTTGAATCTAACTGAATAGAGATTTCTACTTTGTCATCAAAAGAATTTGAATTAATGCTATTTTCAGTCATTTATGGTATATGGCTTTTTGCCTAACAAATTAAAGTGTATATTCTATTAATTACTCTAGCCTTGGTAGCTGCTCGCACGGGAAAGTCATTGAACGATATGGCTAATCTTTACGATAGCAATTTTAGAGAAACTTGTTACACCAAACTGCGGTTAAATCTATAGAAATTATATATAAGTTGCGCCCATTAATGCGATCGCACCTAGGTTTATGAAACTCTATAGTTAGGGAAAGCTGATATTCTCCTTAAATTGCTGAGGGCGGCTTGTCCATCGCTTTTAGGCAGAAAGGATTAAAATGCGTTAAGTATGCTCAATTCTTAACTTTATTGCCGCTAAATTAAAAAGTATGACTGATGTTCCCGTAGCGCAAATACGTAATTTTTCTATCATCGCACATATCGATCACGGAAAATCTACTCTAGCCGATCGCTTGCTACAAACTACTGGCACTGTAGAGCAACGGCAAATGAAAGAGCAGTTTCTTGACAATATGGATCTCGAACGCGAACGCGGCATTACAATCAAGCTGCAAGCGGCGCGGATGAACTACCTAGCCAAAGATGGTTTAACCTATGTTTTAAACTTAATTGATACTCCCGGACACGTAGATTTTTCTTACGAAGTATCGCGGAGTTTAGCTGCTTGTGAAGGGGCTTTGTTAGTAGTAGATGCGTCTCAAGGGGTAGAAGCGCAGACTTTGGCAAATGTTTATTTAGCGTTGGAGCATAACTTAGAAATTATCCCCGTTTTAAATAAGATTGATTTGCCAGGAGCAGAGCCAGAGCGGGTAGCGGGTGAAATAGAAGAAATTATTGGGCTTGATTGTAGCGAAGCAATTTTGGCATCGGCGAAAGAAGGAATCGGTATTGATGCCATATTAGAAACTATAGTTGCGCGTGTACCGCCTCCTCAAGATACCGTTGACAAACCCTTAAGAGCATTGATTTTTGATAGTTATTATGACAGCTACCGAGGAGTAATAGTTTACTTTCGGGTGATGGATGGTACGGTAAAAAAAGGCGATCGCATTCACTTAATGGCATCGGGGAAAGAATACGAAATTGATGAATTAGGCGTACTGTCACCCACACAAACACAAATAGGCGAACTCCACGCCGGGGAAGTAGGATACTTAGCCGCCTCCATTAGAGCCGTAGCAGATGCGAGAGTTGGAGATACTATTACTTTAGCCTTAAACCGAGCTACAGAGGCATTGCCGGGTTATACAGAAGCTAATCCAATGGTTTTTTGTGGTTTGTTTCCCATTGATGCTGATCGCTTTGAAGATTTGCGCGATGCTTTAGAAAAGCTGAAATTAAAT
The DNA here is from genome assembly GCF_003003885.1 of Chlorogloea sp. CCALA 695. Taxonomy (GTDB): domain Bacteria; phylum Cyanobacteriota; class Cyanobacteriia; order Cyanobacteriales; family Chroococcidiopsidaceae; genus Aliterella. The sequence goes on from NZ_PVWN01000058.1 coordinate 7,156, forward strand.
GACGCGGCTTTACACTACGAACCAGAAACTTCTAGCGCGATGGGGTTTGGCTTTCGCTGCGGATTTTTGGGCTTGCTGCACATGGAAATTGTCCAAGAGCGGCTAGAGAGAGAATACAACTTAGACTTGATTACAACGGCTCCATCGGTGGTTTATCGCGTAACTACAAATAAAGGCGAAATTCTGCATATAGATAACCCCAGCACCTTACCAGAGCCAAACGAGCGCGAAAAAATTGAGGAGCCTTACGTCAAAGTAGACATGATTACGCCGGAAAACTTTGTTGGTACTTTGATGGAGTTGTGCCAAAATCGGCGGGGAGTCTTCAAAGATATGAAGTATCTTACCCAAGGGCGCACAACCTTAACTTACGAATTGCCTTTAGCAGAAGTTGTCACTGACTTTTTCGATCAAATGAAGTCGCGGACGCGGGGTTATGCCAGTATGGAGTATCACCTAATCGGCTACCGGGAAAATCATCTAGTTCGTTTGGATCTTTTAATTAACAACGATCCTGTAGATTCTTTGGCGATGATTGTTCACCGCGATAAAGCTTACAATATGGGACGGGCGATGGCAGAAAAGCTGAAAGAATTAATCCCACGCCATCAATTTAAAGTGCCAATTCAAGCGGCAATTGGCAGTAAAGTTATAGCCAGCGAACAAATCCCCGCTTTGAGAAAAGATGTATTAGCTAAGTGTTACGGTGGCGACATTAGCCGCAAAAAAAAGCTACTGCAAAAACAAGCAAAAGGTAAAAAGCGGATGAAGTCGGTGGGTACAGTAGATGTGCCTCAAGAGGCTTTTATGGCAGTATTGCGTTTAGATAAAGAGTGATTTTAGGATTGAGGCTTTTAAACATTGCCTCAATCTCAACTTAAATACAAAAATATTCAACTTTGGACAATGCAGTACGAGGCTTACGATTGGATAGAGCCAGCAATAAATACTATTCGCCGCGCTGATTGGTATCGTTCGGTGCAGGCAATTAGCGGCACGGGCGCGGTAGTAGAGTTAGAAGGAAAAGAAGTTGTTAATTTTGCAAGTAACGATTATTTGGGACTGGCGGGAGACGATCGCCTAATTAAAAGCGCGATCGCAGCTACTATTGAATTAGGTACAGGTAGCACAGGTTCGCGGCTACTGAGCGGACATCGAGAGTTGCATAGACAGTTGGAATGTGCGATCGCATCTCTCAAACAAACCGAAGATGCTTTAGTATTTAGCTCTGGCTATTTAGCTAATATTGGGGCAATTTCGGCAATAGTCGGCAAACGAGATTTAATTCTAGCAGACACTTACAATCATTCTTGTCTAAAAAATGGGGCAGTTCTTAGCGGTGCAACGGTTATAGATTATCCGCATAACGATGTAGAAGTTCTTGATAATCTGTTATCCCAACAACGAGCTAACTTTCGCCGTTGCCTAATTATCACCGATAGCGTTTTTAGTATGGATGGCGATTTGTGTCCTCTACCCCAACTATCCGACTTGGCGCTGCAATTTAATTGTATGCTGCTAATTGATGAAGCTCACGCTACAGGAGTATTTGGAGCGACAGGGGCAGGTTGTGCGGAACATTTTGGCGTTGCCAATAGCCACCTGATTCAAGTAGGAACTTTGAGTAAAGCTTTGGGGAGTTTGGGCGGTTTTGTAGCGGGTTCAAAACTTTTAATCGACTTTCTGCGTAACCGCGCCGCTACTTGGATTTATACTACAGCGCTTTCTCCCGCAGCTACCGCCGCCGCCCTAAGTGCGATCGCAATTATTGATTCTGAACCTCAGCGTCGTCAGCAATTATGGACTAATGTAGCTTACCTAAAACAACAATTACCTCTACCAATTATTGATTCTGATTCTGCAATTATTTGTTGTCAGTATTCTAGTGCAAGTTTAGCCATGCAAGCGGCATCTAAATTAAAAAATGCGGGAATTTTTGCCCCCGCCATTCGTCCGCCCACCGTACCTACAAGTAGAATTCGGTTTTCAGTAATGGCAACTCATCAACACGAACATATTGAAAAATTAATCGCTGCGTTGCAAGATATTAAAACTCTTTGACAGCGCACATACAGCAAACTTGCCAGCGTTTCAATTCTCCTGGAGGTGTGGGAGCTTGGCATTGAGGACAAAGAGGTAAATTATGAGTTCTCTCTTGGGTTGTTTTTACCCACTGGCTAAAAGCTGCTTGAGCATCTTTACTTTTTGGAGGCTTAGTTTTATTTAAACTTGTCGGTTCTACAACACTAGGATGAACGCCGCCAAAAAAATTCTCAGCGATCGCGCGATTTTTGGCAATGGTATCGGGGCGTTGCCATTGAGCAGTAGAAAAGCGAATATCAGTTAAAGGACTAGGTAAATAAATATTCAATTTAGCTAAAATGCGCGATCGCTCGAAGGTCAAATTTTGCGCCCAAGCAGCGCTAGAAGTCGCTACTTGCAACACATCTCGTTGAATTGACAGCAATTGAGTATGGGGTGTAACGGCGCTACCTACAACTTGCGCCCAATGTTGCAGCGCTATTTGAAAAGGCTGTTGTTGCAAGCTGCTTTGCTGAAGAACAATCCCTAAAATTTGATCGATTGGTTTGAAAGACATGGCATTATTTAGAGTTGTAAGGCGATCGCTTCTTTTAAGTAAGCGATACCATGAATTTAATTGCCTGAAAGATTTTACCTACTATATATCGTCGCACTTTAAAGCCACGTGAATGGAGAGCCGTCATGGGACTGATTGACCGCATCAAACGAGTTATTCGCGCTAATACAAACGATTTAGTTAACAAAGCCGAAGATCCAGAAAAAGTGCTAGAAGAAACCGTTGCTCAAATGCAAGACGATTTAGTACAACTGCGACAAGCTGTAGCTAGTGCGATCGCTACTACTAAGCGTACCGAAAGACAAGCAAGTCAAGCCGATTCTATCGCCCAAGACTGGTACAGCCGCGCTCAATTAGCCTTAAATCAAGGAAATGAAATTTTAGCCAAAGAAGCCCTAACCAAGCGCAAATCTTATCAAGAGACGGCTACAGCCCTCCATGCTCAAAGGACAGAGCAAAGCAGTGTCGTTAATAGAATCAAAAAAGATATGCAGACTTTAGAATTAAAAATTGGCGAACTAAAATCAAAAAAAGATATGTATATTGCTAGAGCGCGCTCGGCGACAGCTTCTCAAAGGTTAAATGAGATGCTAGGAGGAGTCAATACTACAAGTTCTTTAAATGCTTTTGCCCAAATGGAAGAAAAAGTATTGCAACTAGAAGCTCAATCAGAAGCGATCGCCGAATTGGGAACTGATGACTTGCAAAAACAATTCAATTCTTTAAGTTCTACTAGCGATATAGAAGCTGAACTTGCTGCTATGAAAGCACAATCGCAAAACCAAGCCCAACTTCCCCCGGTAGAAGAATTGAAGTAGCTTTGTTAGTATAGCTATTAGTAAAAATTGCTTAAGATTTGTCCTTGTAAACCTGAAACGGAATTAATAACAGTTATGGGATTATTTGATCGCATTAGCCGAGTTGTCAGATCAAACTTGAACGATATAGTCAGTAATGCTGAAGACCCAGAAAAAATGTTAGAGCAGTCTGTCCTGGAAATGCAGGAAGACTTAGTACAATTGCGTCAAGGTGTTGCTCAGGCGATCGCCGCGCAAAAACGCTCTGAACAGCAGTACAATCAATCTCAAAATGAAGCTAATAAGTGGCAGCGCAACGCCCAATTAGCACTGCAAAAAGGTGACGAAAATCTTGCCCGTCAAGCGTTGGAACGGAAAAAAAGCTTTAGTGAAAATGCTAATACTATAAAAACTACCTTGGATTCCCAAGTTGGTCAAATTGACACTCTCAAGCGGAGTTTAATCGGGCTTGAAAGCAAAATCTCTGAAGCGAAAACCAAAAAAGATATGCTCAAAGCCCGAAGTGCTGCGGCTAAAGCCCAAGAGAACTTACAAAGCACGGTAGGTAGATTGGGAACAAATAGCGCTACGGCAGCTTTTGAGCGAATGGAAGAAAAAGTATTAATGCAAGAAGCAAGGGGTCAGGCGGCTGGAGAATTGGCAGGAGCGGATCTAGAAAGCCAATTTGCTCAACTAGAATCGGGTAGCGGTGTAGATGATGAATTAGCCGCCCTCAAAGCTCAAATGTCTTTAGGCCCTGCTACTTCGGCTAGTACCCCATCCCTTCCTCAAGCAACGGTGCAACCAACTGACGCAAAATCTAATGAAGTTGTTGATGCGGAATTAGAGCAGTTACGCAAGCAGTTAGATAACCTTTAAATTGCTGTAGTTTAAAACACTCTAGTAGAATGCTAAGTCTATTAGAGTGTTTTGGGCTATGGAAGTAATAATTTTTAGCGGTCAGTTCAGTTTATTGTAGAAAAGACTTAAATAATAAATTTTTTATGAGTAAAGCGATCGCCATTAACGATCAAGAGTTTGAAGCTGAGGTAATTGGAGCAAACCAGCTAGTTTTAGTATACTTTTGGGCTTCTTGGTGCGGCCCTTGTCGGCTGATGTCTTCTTCTATAGATTGGGCAGCAGACAATTATAGTAGTAGCCTTAAGGTGGTCAAAATGGAAGTAGACCCCAATCAAGTCACAGTGAAACAGTACCAGGTAGAAGGCGTGCCTGCGTTGCGCTTATTTCAAGGAAACGAGTTAATTGCCTCCTCTGAAGGTGCGATCGCTAAACCAAAATTAATTAGCTTTCTCGATCCTCATCTGCCTAATTAAATTGATAACTTGTTTATGGAATTTGCTAAACGAATAGATTTCCTGCAAGCTAATGTATTCGCTGATATGGATAGGGCGAAGGCAAAAGCTAGGGCGGCGGGAAAGGACATAATCGATTTATCTTTGGGTTCTTCTGACTTAGCAACTGCGCCCCACGTAATTGAGGCAATTACTCAATCATTGCAAGATCCTAGCACTCACGGTTACTTGCTGTTTAATGGCACGCAAAAATTCCGTCAAGCGGCGGCTAGTTGGTACGAACAAAAATTTGGCATTGCAGTAGATCCGGAAACGGAAGTTTTGCCGCTAATTGGCTCTCAAGAAGGTACGGCTCATTTACCATTAGCTGTACTCAATCCGGGAGATTATGCTTTATTACTCGATCCTGGCTATCCTTCTCACGCTGGGGGCGTTTATTTAGCTAGTGGGCAAATTTACCCAATGCCGTTACGCGCTGAGAATGCTTTTTTACCAGTGTTTGAGGATATTCCCTTAACCATTCTCGCGCAATCAAAAATGATGGTACTTAGTTATCCTCATAATCCCACCAGTGCGATCGCACCCCTTGATTTTTTTCGCAGCGCTGTTGCTTTTTGTCAGCAGCATAATTTAGTCTTAGTCCACGATTTCCCCTACGTTGACTTGGTTTTTAACGCGCAAGTCGCACCCTCAGTTTTGCAAGCTGACCCCGATAAAAGTGTTTCTATTGAGTTTTTTACTCTATCTAAGTCTTACAATATGGGCGGTTTTCGGGTGGGTTATGCCATTGGCAACTCTCAGCTAATTAGAGCTTTAAGACAGGTTAAAGCTGCCGTTGACTTTAATCAGTACCTAGGGATATTAAACGGTGCGATCGCGGCTTTAACAGGCGATCAAGCAGGAGTAGATGTTGCTAAAAACACCTTCAGGCAACGTCGAGATACTTTCATTACTGCTTTACATCAAATTGGCTGGGATGTGCCAACTCCCGCCGCTACCATGTACATTTGGGCAAAGCTACCCGCATTTTGGTCTACCAATTCTATAGAGTTTTGCACTCATTTAGTAGAAACTACCGGAGTCGCCGCCTCTCCTGGCTTTGGCTTTGGCAAATTTGGCGAAGGTTACGTTAGATTTGCTTTAGTACATGATCCAGCTATTTTAAAAATTGCCGCCAGCAAAATATCTGAAGTTATTAACGCTACAAAATCTACCCAGTTTTAAAACTCAACTTTGTTCAGTTATGACGGCATAACTTCCTAGTTACCTAATCAATTTTTTTTGGTTTCACCTAGTAAATATCTTTCTAAGAGTGGTTAAACTACTACTCTTAGAAAGATATTTACTTCTCCCACCGAGTTCGTACGTTATGCAAATAAGGTTTACAAATTTAGATTATTGTTCTTAAATTAAACCAAGTGAAGTTACAATTTAGGGATTAAAGAGTTAGCTTCCCGTACAACGTGCCTAGACCTTTGCCTTCGAGTTCCATAACAGATAAGCTCGTGAATAGTGATAGAAATCTCAAGGTGGAATCCGGTGCAGCTTTACCCCAATATCCCGATCTAAAGCGTTTATTAATCGTTGAAGATAACACCCTTAATCGGTTAATGTTAAATGATTATCTGAGGTTTTGCGGTTATAACGTAATGAGTTTGGCGTGTGGAGCTAATTTGCTTGAGGAAGTAGTTAATTTTCACCCACATATAATTCTTTTAGACTTGAGGTTGCCAGATATTGACGGTTATATTCTATTAGAGCAACTGCAATTAAACCCGCAATGGCGAGATATTCCTGTAATAATTGTTTCTGCTCGTGCTTTTAAAGCCGATCGTCAACGAGCTATGAATTTAGGTGCGCGTCAGTATTTTATCAAGCCAGTTAATCTTGTGGACTTAAAACAAGCCATTGAGCAAGAAATAGCTAATTAATCCCTCTAAAAATTAAATAGTTGACATTTATTTTCCTCTCTGCTCATTTACATATTCTTCAAAAGTCAATGTCAGATTTTGTAAATCTTGACCAACCTCAGTAACAATAGTTTCTAGTTTAGCAATTAGTAAAACTGCTGTTTGTAGTCGATTGAGATTGGCATCAAGGGCGCGGCGATACTGGTTTTCAAATTCATCTAAATTCATATAACTAAGATATTGTAAAGTTACTCAAAAAGAAAAAACCTGAGTTCTAACCCCTTTTACTAATCTAATCGGAGAAACAACCAAAATAGGCGCAATTGCAATAATTTCATCATAAAAACTGAAAAATTGACAACAACTTTACAAAGACACCCTCGTATATTATAACACTTAAAACTTAAAGTTTTTTAAGTGATTGCACTTAAACATAAAGATTTGGAGCAATCAATCTACACCTTTTTTGAGTTTGATAACTGTTGCCCAAAGTAGAATTAAGAAACGGTGACACCTTAAAAGCAGCAAAAAAACGCCAAACCATAGCATAGTCAAAATTTTCTATTGCCAGCTAGGGCAAAAAGTCAGCACTGCTATACAAAGCGCGTAAAGTTATGACAAATATCCAAACCTTGAGAGAACAAGCTCCGTTTTCCCCAGAGATAACCCCAGCAAAAAAAGCAGCTAACTTACCGTTGGTAAAAGATCGAGAACGTTTAGCTTTTCGCCTTAAAGAAGTTCCTAGAGAACCGGGAGTATACTTGATGCGCGATATTAGCGATCGCATTATGTATATAGGTAAGTCGCGTTCGCTGCGATCGCGCGTTAGTTCATATTTTAGACCAGCGCAAAAATTAAGCGATCGCATTTCGATGATGGTCAGGCAAATTACCGAGATTGAATTTATTGTTACAGATACAGAAGCCGAGGCTTTAGCTCTAGAAGCAAATTTAATTAAGCAGCATCAGCCCTACTTTAATGTCTTACTTAAGGATGATAAAAAATATCCCTATGTCTGCATTACTTGGTCAGAGGAATACCCGCGCATTTTTATTACTCGTAACCGCAGAATAGGTAAGGAAAAAGATAAGTTTTACGGCCCATACACAGACGCAGGGCTGTTGCGGAGTATATTACGCATAGCTAAACGCCTTTTTGCTCTTAAGCAACGTCCGCAGCCTTTATTTAAAGATCGTCCTTGTCTTAACTACGATTTGGGGCGTTGTCCTGGGGTATGTCAAAAATTGATTACACCAGAAGACTACCGAAAAACTGTTCAGAAAGTTGCAATGGTATTTCAAGGTCGAGCGCAGGAATTGGTTGATATATTAACCGAGCAAATGCAAAAATCCGCCGAGGAAATGAATTTTGAATCGGCGGCTCGATTGCGGGATCAAATTGCTGGGTTAAAGTCGCTTAATGCTCATCAAAAAGTATCTTTGCCTGATGATACCGTATCGAGAGATGCGATCGCTTTAGCCGCTAACGAGCAACACGCCTGCATTCAATTATTCCAAATTCGGGCGGGAAAATTGGTAGGGAGATTAGGTTTTGTTGCCGATATTCATGCCGATATGGGGGCAATTTTACAAAGAGTATTAGAAGAACATTATCAAACAGCCGACTCGGTAGAGATTCCTAGCGAAATATTAGTTCAGCACGAATTGCCACAAACCGAGATATTAGCGGAAGTTTTGAGCGATCGCAAGGGACGAAAAGTAGCAATCCTTACTCCCCAACGTTCAACTAAGGCAGAATTGATTGAAATGGTCGAACGTAATGCTGAGTATGAGTTAGCGCGGACGCAAAAGTTAAGCGATGCCAATTCTCAAGCGATGGAAGATTTGGCTGCAATTGTCGATTTGCCCGAATTACCTCGCCGCATTGAAGGTTACGACATTTCCCACATTCAAGGCGCTAATGCGGTTGCGTCTCAGGTAGTATTTATCGACGGATTACCCGCCAAACAATACTATCGCCATTACAAAATTAAAAATCCTACCGTTACGGCGGGACATTCAGACGACTTCGCAAGTTTAGCAGAAGTAATTGGGCGGCGTTTTCGCAAGTATGGGCAAGATCCGCAATTAGCGCGGGTAGGTAATCCTGATTGGCCGGATTTAGTGATGATTGATGGCGGTAAAGGACAACTATCTTCTGTAGTCGCCGTTTTACAAGAGATGAATCTATTAGAAGATTTGCACGTAGTTAGCCTTGCAAAGCAGCGAGAGGAGATATTTACACCAGGAGAATCAAAACCTATTCCTACTCAATCAGAGCAGCCAGGAGTGCAGTTATTGCGGCGATTGAGAGATGAGGCGCATAGATTTGCGATTAGTTTTCATCGGCAACAGAGAAGCGACAAATTAAAGCGATCGCGTTTAGATGATATTCCTGGTTTAGGCTACCACAGACAAAAGCAATTACTAGCACATTTTCGCTCTGTTGATTATATCCGTCAAGCTACGCCAGAGCAGTTAACCCAAGCGCCAGGGATTGGTTCGCATTTAGCCCAGGAAATCTACAATTATTTTCATCCAGCGTAATCTAAAATTGCTATCTATTGCTACTCATAACTACGACTTGAAAGATAAATTAGTTTTATGCGCTTAGTTGAAGAAGTTTTGAACCAATTACCCGGTGATGTTTTTGGCGGATTGCAAAAATGCGATCGCCTGTTAACTTCTTTGCGAGAAAACACTGCACCTATCCCCCAAGTAGTGAGCCAAAGTAACCTACATCTAGAAACGATAGATTGGGATGTTGTTATCTGCGGTGGAACGTTAGGAATTTTAATCGGTTGTGCTTTAGTTAAAAGAGGGTTAAGAGTAGCTTTGCTAGAGCGGGGAGTTTTGCGCGGTAGAGAGCAAGAATGGAATATCTCACGCTCGGAATTAGAAGTATTTTTAGAATTGGACTTATTAAGTCAGCAAGAATTGGTTAATGTGATCGCAACTGAGTATAACCCTGCTCGTGTCAGCTTCTTGGGCGGTACAGAAGTTTGCGTACAAGACGTTCTCAATATTGGCGTAGATCCAGTCTATCTATTAGAAACTTTAAAAAATAAATTTCTCGCTGCGGGGGGGAAATTATTTGAAAATACTGCTTTTGATTGTGCGGTAGTTCATCCTAATGGCGTTTTAATATCTCACACTTTTAGTACCCGCTTGTTACTTGACGCAATGGGTAGTTTTTCTCCTATAGTTGGGCAAGCAAGACAGGCGAAAAAACCTGACGGTATCTGCTTAGTAGTAGGTAGTTGCGCTCAAGGATTTGCGCCCAACAGTACGGGCGATTTATTAGCATCTTTTACGCCCGTACTAAATAATTGTCAATACTTCTGGGAGGCTTTTCCAGCAAAAGACGGGAGAACTACTTATTTATTTACCTATATGGACTTAAACGCGCAACATATTGGCATAGAAACCTTATTTGCTGAATATCTGCGTTTATTGCCAGAGTATCAAGGTGTTTTATTAAATCAATTACAAATACAAAGAGCGCTATTTGGTTTTTTTCCGGCTTACAGGCAGCAGTTATATTTTCCTTGGGGGCGAATTTTACCCATTGGCGATAGTAGCGGAAATCAATCACCTTTGAGTTTTGGCGGTTTTGGCTCAATGGTGCGTCATCTCAAACGTTTAACTTTAGGCATTAGTGAAGCTTTAGCAACAGAGCAGTTATCAGCGCCAGCATTGAAACTATTACAGCCTTATCAACCTAATTTAAGCGTAACTTGGCTATTTCAAAAGGCAATGAGAGTAGGGGTAGGGCAAAAACTCAATCCTAATCAAATTAACACCTTACTTTCTGCCGTGTTTGCCCAAATGCAGCAACTAGGAGAACCTGTATTAAAGCCCTTTTTGCAAGATGTGGTGCAGTTTTCTGGCTTGACGCAAACCTTACTTAAAACTGCTCTCAATTATCCCTTATTAATTGCTCAAGTTATTCCCCAAGTTGGTATCGTCAGCTTGTTTGATTGGATGTGGCATTACATCAACTTAGGACTTTATACAGTTTTATTCAAGCTTGGTTCAAAGTTGCTAAAGCGGGTAAAATATATATCCCCCGCAGAGCAATATTATTATCATCGAATGTTAGACAAATGGCAGTATGGTTCGGGATACGACCTTTACTAACTTGCCTCTCTCCAATTTGTAAATTGCTTTTCTACAAGCTGGCGGCTGCGAACTACTTTAGCAGGTACGCCAACTGCAACAGAATAAGGAGGAATATTTTTAGTTACTACTGCTCCGGCTCCGATTACACTACCTTCACCAATAGTTACGCCATCTAATACTTTGACTCCATAACCCAACCAACAATTATCTTCAATTACTACACCCTGGCGAGTTACTCCTTGGAGGTGAATCATCTCTGTGGGGTCGGAAAAAATGTGATTATTAGCAACAATGCCTGAATGTGCTGCAATTAAACAATATTTCCCAATTTTGACATTCCCTGGTCCTCCTATACAGGTATAGGGACCAATAAATGTATGTCTATCAATCTCAATACAACAGTTACTACCCGCAGGATTAATAATTACTCCTTTACTGAGAGAAACGCTTTCTCCAAGCAGTACCTTACTATTGAGCTTGCTGATAACTATACTCACACCCTGAGCCATAAAAGCGTTGCTACCAACTTCAATTCTGTCGGCTCCGATTAATTCAGTGCCATTTTGAATGTAAACTGACGCTCCTATTTTCTTAAAGATTAGACGGTAAGCAAGTCTTCGGAGGAAGTTTCCCCCAGCGATTTGTGGAATCCAACCCACGCCAGTGGTCACTAAAAGCTCTTTGGCACGTGTCAACTTAGCACTGTTATTGAAGATCATGGTTTTATAGCTCTAATGTTCGATTTATGAAGTGCAGTTGCTCAGTATTGACGTAATAAGCTCATGCTTTATTGTCAATAAAGGCGAAATTGAGGCTAATATTTTTAAATTTGGTGCAGACGCGATAGCGCAAGCGCGCCCGGTTACGGGCTTCGCCCAAAAATTAGCTGCTTAATCCAACAGCTTTCTGTAGCTGGCAGCAAAATATCTGGTTGACTATTGCAGTCAATTAAAGTTCGCCTATTTTCAGAGGATTAATAGCTTGATAACTATTTAGTAACCGCCGGACTAAAAATGCCTTTTTTGGCGGTAAATTCTCGCGATGCTTTCCAGCTCACTGAATTTTTTTTGGAATTATCCACCCACTTTATGGGGGACAATCTCCGACATTTGACATAACATTAAATTCCACCATCGGGGCAAATAAATATATGCTTCCCCGGCTGCGGTGGCGGCTTTCTTGAATCCAGTTCCTATAGTTTTTTGCTGTAATCACGATAGAAAAAACTGGTCTGAAGACCGTTTGAGTTGCCTCTCTACATAATTTTAACAGTATATTTTGGGAGCCTTATGAAGTGAAAATAAAGTTCTCCGTATAAATACATAAAGAAATGATGAAGTCAAGTTTAAGGAACTTATAACAAAAAATGTCGAAAAGTTTGAGTTTCGGCATTTTCTAAAGTTAGGTACTATGTCTAGTTATCCAGCTTAAAAAAGTGAAGATAGCTGAATAATTAGCGGTTCTAACTATTAATAGTGCAAAAGCAAGACTAAGAAGCCAAAATAACTAATTAACTCTTTTGTTCTTTTTCTGCGTTGCTGTATGTCTACGATTCAATAACTTATGGATTGTCTTAGACTTGACACGAAGTAGCTTTATCCAATCAGTGTCAAAAACACCGTGAAGCATTACATAAAAACAAGGAATGATAAATAAAGTAAGTATTGTTGCGATCGCCATGCCGCTAAAAACGACAATTCCCAATGGTTGCAAAAACTCTGCACCTTCCCCAATTCCTAGCGCCAAGGGAAATAAGCCCAAAATGGTTGTAACAGTCGTCATCATAATCGGGCGTAATCGTTGGGGTGCAGCCTGCAAAATCGCCGCCGTATGAGCATCTTGCGTAGAAATAGCGTCGTTTTGTTCTTGCAAAATTTGATTAGCTAGTTCTACCATCAAAATAGCCGCGTTTACGACTATACCCACCAACAATACAGCACCAACTAATACTGTTGCACCGATTGCAGTTTTGGTAATATAAAGCCCAAATAATCCGCCAGCTAAAGCTAAAGGTACTGTTAGCATAATTACCAACGGATCGATTAGCGAGTTGTATTGTACAGAAATTACTACAAAAATCAAGAAAGTTGCTAATCCTCCCAATAGCTGTAAAGACTTCTGCAACTCTTGATTAGTCTTCGCCGCCGCACTCGGAACAATAGAAACACCTTCAGGTAATTGCACGTTACTTAAAAGTTGCTGTACTTCAGTAAGTGCATCGCCTAAACTCGCTCCCTCGCTGAGGTTCCCAGCAATAATAAAAGCTTGTCTTTGATTAATTCTTTGCACTTCTCCCGGCGCTTGTCCAGTTTCGATTGTGGCAATATCTGCTAACCGAATTTGCTTGTTATTTTGCACAAATAAAGGCAAGCTTTCTAACTGGGAAGGTTGGTTAATAGATGAGCGCTCAAATTGTACACGCACATCAACTAAACGATTTCCCCGTTGAATTTGAGTAGGTACAGAACCTTCAATAGCAGTTTGAATTGTATCACCGATATTTTGGGTTGTTAGTCCTAAGTCTGCTACTCGTTCCCAATCAGGGCGAATTTGAATTTCTGGTTGGCGCGGGTCAGCATCGGGGCGAAATTGGGCGAGTTTGGCGCTTTCTAAAGCTTGGACTACTTGCGCTCCCGCTTCTTGTAAAGTGCGATCACTCTCACCTTGTAAGATTACATCAATTTCCGAGCCTTGAGCGGGAGTATTAGTTAAAATCAATCCTCGTACTTGACCTGGAGTTACATTTAACCTAATTCCGACTAAGTTAAGTTTGGCAAACTGGGGTTTAACTTTTTCAACAAAAGCCTCGGTATCTTCCCCCGGTTTAAGGGTAATTGTACTGCTACTGCGTAAAGGATTTGCCGTTGTATTGCTACCAAATAAAGAACCCCCCACTGTAGAAAAAACATACTCTGTTTCGGGCTGTTTACGGAGGATGCCATCAACAATTTCCATCACTTGTTGACTTGTGGCTAAAGGCGTACCGGGGGGAAATTGCGCCCGGAGGTTGACTTGTCCGGTACTAATGCGGGGGAGAATTTCTTGGGGAATTTGCCCAATCATCCACACTGTACCGCCACCTAAAATCATTACAGCAATTGTAACTACAAGAATGCGATCGCGTACTACTCGCCTTAATAATCTGGCGTATCCTCCCGTCGCCGCTTCAAAGCTGCGGTTAAAGTTGCGAATCAGCCAAAACTCGCTTACTCGACTAGACCAAGGAATTGATAATAGCCGAGAAGCCAGCATTGGGACAATAGTAATTGCTACTAAAAGACTAGCTGCAACGGCAAAACTAATAGTTAAAATTAATTCGTTAAATAGTAGGGAAATAAAACCACCAATGAGCAAAAATGGCAGTACCGAGACTAAATTGGCGCTGGTGGCGGCTACAAGGGCGGATTCTACTTCTTGAGCCGCTTCTTGAGCATTGGATCTAATTTCTGTAGCTGTTGACGGGCGAAGTCTCCCCGAATTTTTATTAGTATTGACAGCAATATTTTCTAAAATTACAACAGATGTATCAATAGCTTGACCAATTCCTAAAGTTAAACCTGCCAGACTAAATACATTTAAAGTTAGACCGAACAGACTCATTAAAATAATTGCCGCCAACGAACAAAGCGGAATTGCCAAGGTAATAATAAAAGTCTGTCGTAATGAGCCTAAAAATAACAATACGGCGGCGGCGGCGAGTAATGCCCCAGTAATGGCAGAATTGGTAACGTCTGCTAAGGAATTACGAATAAATTTAGATTCGTCAGAAGTCGGCGTTATAACCATATCTGCGGGAATCAAACCGGACTGCCGCAACTCCTCAATTCGTGCTTTCACCCCATCGACAATATTGATAGTATTAGCATCAGGTTGTTTTTGAATTGATAGTTTTACGGCGGGTTGACGGTTGAGAAAAACTGAAACTCTTTGTTCTTCCGTACCATCAACTACTTGGGCAAAGTCTCTTAAATAGACGCGGCGACGGGGACTATCTGGATTAGCTGCTGCCACATCAAAAGATAAATTATTAATTTCCTGGGCATTTTGAAATCGTCCTACAGTCCGAGTCAATGGCTCAGAATTTTCTCCTTGAATCCGTCCCCCAGAAATGTCTTGATTGCGCGCTCTTAAACCATCTAAAACATCTACTAAACCAACTCCTACAGCTTGCAAGCGGTTAAGGTCAACGTTTACACTTACTTCCTCCTCCGCCGCCCCTGATACATCTACAGAAGCTACTCCAGGAACAACACTTAATTCGCGGGATAATTCTTCGTCTGCAAACACCCGCAAATCTTTTCCTTGCAACGAAGTAGAAGTTAGCGCCAATTCGTAAACAGGTAACTGAGAAGGATCGAACTTAAAAACGCGCGGTTCTTCAACAGTATCAGGAAGATTGCCTCTAGCGCGGTTGAAAGCCGCCGTAGCATCATTAAGGGCTTGGTCAATGTCTCCCCCCGGCTGAAAGAATAAATCAAGGCTTACTTGTCCTTCACGAGTGCGAGAAAACACTTGTTCGACATTTTCTGTTGCTGCTAATGCTTCCTCTAATGGTCTAGTAATTTCATCAACCGCTACTTCGGGAGAAATGCCCGGTGCATCAAGCCTGACACCAATTCGGGGATAAGTAATGGAGGGGAGCAAGTCAACTTGAATAGTTGTAAAAAAGAAGATTCCCAACACAACTACAGCAACAGTCAGCATTAGAGTACCAATATGCTGTCGAATTGCGATCGCACTAATACTAAATCCTGCGTTTTTCCCATTGTCCTGCATTACTTACTATCCTTTTGCTGCGGGTTTTCTAGACAGAATTGATAAATTTACGGTTTCGCCATTTTTTAAGGGTTTACTACTAGCAGTTACGTATCTCTCCCCTACTTTTAGCCCTGATAAAACTTCTACTTTGCCATCCGCGCGATCGCCCAATGTCACGGGACGAGCGACAACTTTTGCTTTATTCTCGGCTTCTTGAGTGACGATAAATACTGTCCCTGTATTACTTTCCTTTTGTCCTGTTTGTTCCCGTTGTCCTCCACCTAAAGCAGATTGAGGTACAACAACAGATTCTTGGTTTGAACTAATAAAACTCACTCTTGCCAGCAAACCACTACCAATTTTGCCATTACTATTGGGAATCACTACTTCTATTGGCACTAAACGCGCTGTAGCATCGGCGGCGGGGTAAATACGGGTAACTTGTCCGTTTAGAGTTTCTTGAGGAAAAGCATCGAGTTTTACACTTATTGATTGCCCTGTACTAATATTTCCTAGTTGTTTGTCTGAAACTTCAACCCGTACTTGGATGCGGCTAAAATCGGCAATTTGCAATACTTCGTTACCAGGCTGGATTAAATCACCGGGTTCTTGCAGTCGTTGTAAAACTATTCCAGAAATTGGCGCTATTAACCGAGTATACGATCGCCTTTTTTGTTCTTGGGTTACTACGGCTTGCTGGGCAATTACCCTACCTTGGGCGGCGGCTACAGCTTGTTGTTCGGTGGTTACTGTTTGTACTGCTGCGCGGAGAGTTTGGGCGGCTGTACGGGCTTCTGTTTGGGTCTGCTGGGCTGTTTGACTTGCGATCGCTCCTTCCCTAAGTAAGCTTTGCTGCCTTTGAGAATCGGCTTGGGCTTGAGTCAATTCTAATCTAGCGCTTTCTACTTGGGCGCGGGCGTTGCTAACTTGACTATTGCTTCTAGCTACTTCCGATTTTAATGCTGCAAGTTCCGCTTCTGCTGCGTTTAATTGCGTTCTTAAAATAGAGTCGTCTAACTGGGCAATTATTTGCCCTTGCTTGACAAAATCCCCCACATCCACATTTAAGCCTAATAATTGCCCTTCTACTTGACTTCGCATTGATACAGTTTTAATTGGTTCTGTACTCCCCGTATAAGTGGGCGATGGGGCTAATGTTTCTGTCTTAGAAACTCCTACATTTACCGCCGTAGGTCGATTTTTCTCTTGCGATTGTGCGTCGGCGGCTTCTTTGGGCGTACAACTACTTGTAATTATTGCTACCCCAACCACTAAAACACTCCCTAAGTAGCGATGATATTGATTAAGGTTAATTTTTGCTAACTTGGGCATTTTAGCGATTTCAATCATAAATTCTGCTCCTGTCAAGGCACTTATTGGGTAGTATTACCTTCCATAGGAGGCAAATAATAGTTTTCCATTACCCGAACTTACAATTATTGTAGTGATTTATTAAGTTATCTAAATATTTGGTATGCTTAATTTTAGCGCAAGTTGTAAAAAATCAAATCTATCACTTAAGAGAAGCTTGACAAAGCAAAATTAGTTAAGTGTTGGTGTTTAATTGAGACAACAGGGCAGCAAGTAAAGATTTTTAGATGTTGAACTGCATCAAAAATTGCAGCAAGGGCAGTTAATCAGGGAACAAATGGCTAATATCAAATTTGTCAAAGAAAATATTGAAGCGATCGCAGCCGATGGAGCAAACCTTCGCATCAAAGCAATGGAAAACGGGATAGACCTTTATAGTTGGAAAGGTAAAATGATGAACTGCGGCGGTTATGGGCAGTGCGGTACGTGCATTGTAGATATAGCCGAAGGTCTAGAAAATATATCACCGCGCACAGACGTTGAAGATCGCAAGTTTAAGAAAAAGCCTAGCACTTATCGGTTAGCTTGTCAAGCTTTAGTAAATGGGCCAATAAGCGTAGTAACAAAGCCTTAAATCCGCCGCAAATAGTTAGAGTCGATGGGGGCTATTACAACCCCGCACCTCTCCTACAGATCCGGGCATGAAACTTTTGCCTCACCCGG
>NZ_PVWN01000127.1 GCF_003003885.1 Chlorogloea sp. CCALA 695
CAGACGGGAACATCCTAGAAACATAGGCGAGTGCCTCAATCGCCTAGTAAATAATGGTTGGTTGGAACGCTCTGGTCGCGGTCGTGGGACGTATTACGCTTTGGTCAACCAACAACAATCGGATTTACTTACGTTGCTCCTAAGCTCCGAACATTACGAGCCAAGCTCCGAACATTACAAGCGTTTAAAAGATATTGCCGCCCCTGTTCGTGAGAAAGGTCGCGCAGGTCAAGAGTTAGTCGAGCGTGTAATCTTAGAACTTTGCTCCGAACATTATCTATTACTCCGAACGTTAGCTGAATTACTAAGCCGTAAATCCGACAGCATTAGGAACCACTATTTAAGCCCAATGTTAGACCGGGGATTAATAGAACTGGGATACCCCAAACAACTAAATCACCCTCAGCAGTCATACAAAACGGTATCTTCACCAACTATAGAAATTAACTAGGCTTTTGAGACTCCGCCATTACCGTAAAAGTTACAAAACACCTCTGACACCACCCATCGACCCATAACGCCGGAACCTTGAACCTTGCTCTACAGTTTGGGCATTCTGAAAGCAAACTTAATTTGTGGCGATGTCAGCGACGAGCTTCGCCTACGTATCCCTGTATTATCTCAAACTGCTACTCAATCTTGTGACAAGGTGATTGGGCGTAACAAGCCCCACACAAACGAATCGGTTCATGCTTCATTTCAACCCCAACAGGCAGTAGCATCTCCCGCAAGACTTCGGCATCCACCTGAAGTACCCTAGCTAACGCTTCCAACTCCCTAAGCGACGGAAACGGATTTAGATGAAACTTTTCAAGGGCGTGCTACAGTGGTACCGATTCTTGCTTCTTTCCCTAGGTAGGGTCGAGGAGAGCATTACTGCTCTACCCCTCCCATCCGAAACCGTGCTTGCGGCTTTCATCGCACACGGCTACTCAATGTGTAATCTCATTGTCTTACGAGACTTCAAACTATCATCGCTGGTAGTTTTTTCTCTCATTGTCTTACGAGACTTCAAACTATCATCGCTGGTAGTTTTTTCATCGTGGCAATGTTTGTGGAGTATTTGGAGATTAATGTATTCATTTTTCCCCCCTATGATACGTGGGATTATATGGTCTACCTCCAATACATCATTATTTAGGAAATGTAATCCACACCAAGCACATTTGCCTTTTTGTTTTTTTAACAAAAGAGCTTTTCTCTTGGGCATTTCAGGATGCTCACCAAGTCTTGAACTCCAGTAAATTAGATTGCCATCGTAGGGACTTTTATCGCCTTGAACTTTCACATAGGAGCAACTACTACTTCCGATTTCACTATGTGTTGTCAGTGAAAAGGGTTTTAATCCTTCGTGACTGGTTGCAAACACTTTTCTGCCATTTATGGTTGTCCAGTATTTGTTATATCCAGCACTGGCAGTTTTACAGCGATATTTTGCCCATCTTCGTAATTTTAGGTACGTGAGGTGGTCTTGTTGATTTAAAACTCCGGCTGTATGAGAGTCGGAATTTTTGTAGTAGTTAGCCCATCCCCTGATTACAGGGTTAAGGTCTGCTATCAGCGCAGCCTGTGGCGAGTGCCGATGTTTTAAGATAAGCTTCTTGATTTCCTCCTGGTGTACCTTGCAGGCTTTCTTTGTAGGTGTGATGAGGGTTATGAAACCTAATGGTTCGTCTTTCCTTGTATTTCTGACGCTCCGATATTTGCCAGCAGGATGTTGTTGAATGTGATGACCTAAAAAGTCAAATCCAGCCTTTGCCGTCCTCGCTCCATTCGGGAATGAGAGTGTGAGTTAATCTGGTTTTTTCTGGTTTCAGTTGCAAGCCAGTACCTAATAACCATTCCGAGATTATCTCTCGGCACCTAGTGACAACGGATTTGTCCTGATGTAACAGAACAAAATCATCGGCATACCGGATAAAAGTTAAGGACTTTCTTTTATCTCGTTTAGGCATTTGTCTTCCTATTACAGATCGTTTCATGTCCAAACTTTCAGCAAACTCTTTGATTTTGTTTTCTAATCCGTGCAGGGCAATGTTAGCCAAAAGTGGGGAAATTACCCCGCCTTGTGGTGTACCATCAGATGTGGCTGTGAATACCCCTTTATCTATTACTCCAGATTTTAGCCAGGCTTTTATTTGTTGCCTAACTTTACCCTTCATGTTCAATTTTTGGAGCAATGCCTCATGGTTGATGCAGTCGAAGCAACGGGATATGTCCGCGTCTAACACAAATTTTGCTTTGCTTTTAATCGCCAGCTTTATATGTGCTACTGCATCGTGGCATGACCTTCCGGGTCTAAAACCGTAACTTGAAGGCTCAAAAATAGCCTCCCATTCCGGTTCAATAACTGCTTTTATTACAGCTTGTAGGGCGCGGTCGTACATTGTGGGGATTCCCAAGGGGCGTTTTTCCTCCTTTCCGGGTTTCGGTATCCATACCCGACGTGTGGGCATAGATTTTCCGGTGGGTCTTAAACGCTTTGCAAGGTCTAGACGTGCTTCTGGGGGCAGTGATTTTACACCATCCACTCCTGCTGTCTTTTTTCCTTGATTTTCAACTGTAACCCGTCGTACCGCTAATACCCGATTAGACCAAGACCTCATTAATGTCTTCTGGAGTTTTCGGACTCGCTTGGCATCACCACAACGTGAAGCGGCGTAGATGCGTTTTTGTAACTTGAAAACGTATCGTTCGACTTGTCGCCAATTGATGCTTCTCCATCCCTCAGTATTCTTGAATGAATCCGAATTAGACTTATCCATTACTAATTACACCTCTAGCTCTTTACACACTGCGGTTCACGTCAGCGTATCCCGGCAGTTACGCCATCTCTTTTCAAGCATTGACCGTTAGTTCGGTCTAGGCTTTAGCTTTTTGAACCATCCTTTCCATGCGTGGTATGTAGCCTGACCGCCTACCTACTAACCGACCATAGTAGGAACTCACGGATGGATTACTTCGTTCCAGTTACTCATTGGTTTGAGCCGTTAGGGTGTGCCTTTCCACCGGGGTTAAAGGTGGTGCGTTAGCTCAGTCGGACGATCTTGCTAGACCTTACCCTTGCCGGATATTTCCAGCCCAGGAGGTAGACCGAAGTCTACAAGATTATATCCCCTGGTTCAGCGTAACGATGGCTCAACGGCACTTTGTTTTTTCTACCCATAGGACTCCTGCTTGCGGTGAGCGCTTTCAGCTATTACCGCTAGTACCGCTTTCACTCCCGCTTCTACTTCTGGATTGTCAGTTCAGAGGTAGGGGAAACTCCACATCTACCTCACGGTAGAGGGCGCTGTGTGCTTTTAATCCCGCACCAGGACAACAAGATTTGGTGAAACACCTCACTTGTATGAGTAACCAGTTATCATCAGTAAGGGATTTAAGTGCGAACTCAATCCTGAAGAATTACCTTACTGAAGCTTGGAGTCTCCCCAAAAATGGGTTTATCCAAAACGAATCGCACACCCTGAAGCAGACAAATCATTTTCCTGCCGAAAGCGCCCCAGAAAATGACTTAAACTCTCTCCTTCTAATGGTGTGATCGCAAATAACCAAGATTTAATTTTATTCATCACTTATACTCCAACGCCACCTCTTCCAACGTTGTTTTATCAACCAA
>NZ_PVWN01000059.1 GCF_003003885.1 Chlorogloea sp. CCALA 695
GGAATCATGCAAGCGGATGGAAGAATGTTCTAAATAATCTGCGATTAGTTGTCCAACCACTCTTATTATTTTGGTTAGTTTCTCCTTGGTTAGATATTTTCCCCAACTCCAACTTATTGCTTGGATTTAATTACCTAATTAGCAGAATGAATCAATTCAAACCCTTTTATTCGTCTGGATGAAAGACTTTATTTACTATTTATTGATTTCGGAAACTGACAAAAGAGGGGAATTATGCCGATCTCCAGCTAGTGCTACAGCTATCGAGCGGGCTTGGTTTCCTGCTAATTCCCAAGTATTATCTGTAGGTTTTATACCTTCTGTAACTTGTTTAAATAAAGTTGCTACTTGCTCAATCTCCTGTCTACCTTCAAGACAGTAACGAACTACACCGTAAGTTGTGTCTATCAATAGCCAATTTACTAATCTAGACCAAAAAAGGGAAATATCAATATTGTGACCTGCAATAGTAGCCAGCCAAGCCTGAGGAGAAAAAATTTCTGTTTCTGATTGTCGTAGCTCCAAACCTATAGCTTCAGCAATCTCTGAAAATATAGCATTGCTTGGAGATACCAAAGTAGGGTCAATCATCTTCTTGAGTTGATAGTTAAGGAAGTAGTTATCGTTTTTAGCGTTCATAGCTACTGGGGGTTGTCGGATTTGCGACGATTACAGTTTCTACACAGGGCTTGGGCATTCCAGGCTTCTGTTGAGCCACCTTTTGAATAGGCAGTTTTATGGTCTGCTTCAAAAATTGTAGTGTCGAGGATTGTGCCACAATTTTGACATTTGTAATTGGCTTGGCGGAGAATTAATAACTTTTGATTGTTTGTAAAATTCCTCGGCATTTAATTTTCTTTTTGGAGCTAATCGGTTAAGCAGGCAACTATTAATATTGATTAAACTTTCTTCAATTTTTCGAGGTAGCATCTTCTACATACTACTTACTTAGTAAACATCATAATCTACTATTATTGATAAACAGTTGTTTTCTAAAAACAAATGCCCAAAATCTCCGATTGCGAATCTTGTCTTGTGACTTTACCCATAATATTGCCACTACTGGAATCATAACCTTGCCGTTCTTCTGGCTATAATACTTATTCTTGCGTTAATTGAAGCAAGCTTGTTTCAAGTCAGTGGAATCATAAGTTTGCCGTGAGTCCAGATTGGAAGCGTACGCTTGCCGCGAGTCCTATATAGTTTGCTATGCTTTTGCCTAGTTATCACTGTCGCCCTTGAGACTTCGACTGGTGACCAGTCAGGCGTTGAGCAGGCAACAACAAAACTTGTAAAAGATTGAAACCATAACTTTGCCACCGCAGAATGGAAAAATAAAGCTACCGCTACGGCAAACTTATGGGTAAAGTCACACTGCCTTATGTGCGCCCACGATTCTCATTTAGTCTGTGCTGTTCATCCTAACGGACAAAATAGAGATTCCTGTCCAGACTTCCAGCAAAATCCAGACCTAGAAATAAGAAAATTTGTAGACTTTCTGGGATTGCTACAGCAGGTCGAGAGCGATCATAACTGTAATGAACCATTCAGCAATCCCTTCGCTCTAAATCCTGATGAGGGACAATGGGAGCCAGAGGGGGCTAGTTACTACAACGGCGAATTAATTTTACAAAGGGAGCAACGGGCAAGAGAGGAACAACTGTGGCTTTTGGACAATCACCCATTATTTACTAGCGTTTGTCCTGCTTGCAGATACCATTTCACACCAGCTAATTTATACGTCGTTCATTTTGATTGCCCAAGTTGTGGATGGATAGACGATTCGGTGTAAGTTCGTTTATCCGTAGTGTGAAAAAATCAAAAGTTTCTGTTCTGCTTGATTGCCTCTTCCCTAGAAATTAATTTTATTATAAACGGCAAAAGTCTGGAGGTTCATCCTGCTTTATGCCTTCGTTAGCACTCGGTCGCTTTATCCCTGCTACTCTGTTAACTTCGTGTTTTCAAATGCTGCTAACGTATTAGTAAACTCAGAAGTTGACTCGTAGGGCAGGACATTACGATCAGCTATCTTCACGCCTTCGCCATGAGGCAAGCACTTGAGGTAATCTGCTAATCTTCGCTCTGGAGTATCCTGCTTATTTTTACTAATACTTGACGCGTGATCGCCCATGACAACTAATGTTGGTTGAGTAATTGCGGTGAAAGCTTTTCGATAATCCTGTCGCTAGAAACCAGCTAAGAAGGAAAAGACTGCGTGACGGCTAGCAGGATTTGCCGCACCTAGTGCTAGCAGATCCAACCATTCGCGGTCAACTTGCTCAGTATTTGCAAACAGTTGGCGAGTAGAGAAAGAACTCAAAAATTGCGGTCTTCTAGCATATAAATAAAAACCAGCACCAAGGGGCGAATCTAGCAAATTCCAAGTTAATTTTTGGTTTTTCACTCCTGTTGGTTGAGTCAACAGTGCCATAGCTGGAGGACTAGCCAGTACCACCTTTTGGGCGTTGCACAAGGGAAAGATGATTAGCTAAAAAGCAGGAATAGACCAGTATTTAAGATAGTAGGTTAGAAGACCAATTGAAGCTTCCAGCATCTCAACAGACTTGGAATAACAGAACGTTTGACGATGTAAACGAGCGATCGGGGTGGCGTAAACGAGAATTTTCTCCTTCAACTCTGGTCATGGCTGTTTTACTAACTAGATGGTCACAATCATCAATGAAGCAAGGATAAACCGGATAACCATCGGTAATAAGCTACTAGACATTTAATTGACAACAACTTTATTTCCCTTATTACGAACCTTTCTATTCCAGTTAATTAATAAGTCGCCATTATTAAGTAAGTTCTTTAAGAGTTCTTTAAGTTCCTGTACAGACTGAAATAAGCGATGGGCAATGAACTCTTTGCAGGAATGCCACACTAATTCAACTAAATTAAAGTCTGGGCTATAAGCAGGCAAAAAACCTAAAGGAATATTTGGCATCAATCGCTCTATTTTCTCTAAAACGTCTTGACGTTTGTGAAAACTTGCATTATCCAAAATTATTAAAACTCTTGTCCCTATCCGTTCGTAAAGCTCCGCTCTATTGCCTTGCATCATCCATTCCTGTTTAACAAACTCATTTAGCTTTTCTAACTGTTCAAAAAAACTATCAGCGTTGCCTTTATCGATGAAGTAGCATAAACGTTTCCGGTCATGATGGCGCAGACCTCCCATTACACTTAGTTTACCTTGGCTCCGCTTACCTGCAACTTTTTTCCTACCCCCTCGACGTGTCCAACATTTACGTCTTATTACTCTTAAGCTAAAGCCAGTTTCGTCCCAAAACCATACCTGGAAAGTTTGTGGTGCTACTTCCCCTGCTT
This sequence comes from Chlorogloea sp. CCALA 695, assembly GCF_003003885.1. GTDB lineage: Bacteria > Cyanobacteriota > Cyanobacteriia > Cyanobacteriales > Chroococcidiopsidaceae > Aliterella. The sequence continues at coordinate 3,331 of NZ_PVWN01000059.1, forward strand.
TTAAATAAGTCTTTAATTTCTCTTGAAATATCGCTCTTTCTGCCTTGTTTTGCTTTGATTCTAAGCTGTACTTTGCCCAGATATAAACGTAGTTTTTTTTTGCAATATTCGACTAATTTGTTTACTACTTAACTTAATTCCTGTCTGCTGTTCCAGATAAGTTGATAATCTTTCTCCCGTCCATCTACCAAATGCATAACCAAATTCCTTCGGCGGGAGTTCAACAACTTCTAGTAATAATTCAATATATTGCTCTGTAGCTTTTCGGTGATTTCCTTGCTGTCGTTTGTCTTTTAAACTATCGAGTTTGTCTGGGTCACCATGTACGCACCAGTGCGCTACCGTTCGATATCCACAACCAATAAAATTAGCAATTTCTTCATAAGTTTTACCATCGTTTTGAAGTAACAGTATCAAAGCGTGTTCTCTTATTCTGGGACAGTCATTGCCGCGTACTAGCGTTTGCAATCTCTCTTTCTGTTCCAGAAAGGGAAATCCCCTAGCAGGCATTGTCCCCTCCACCCTTTGCTAATTCAATTTTCTATTTTATATCTTTTAAAGGTATATTAGCTTACCAGTAACATCCACCGAATCAGTAGCTGTAATCTGCAAGCTGCCGCTCTTACCTTTACTAGAGGTACTAGCTGATACCTGCGCCCCATTGCTTACTAGCAAGTGCCTCGTGTTAATCGTCAGATCCCCTGCATCCCCACTCTTACTATCTTCACTCGTAGCAAACATGCGACTGGGGTTCCCATTCTGGGTTGAACTCCCGATCACCTTCACCGAATCGGAAGCTCTAATTTGCAAGCTGCCCCCTTTGCCTTCACTCACTATAAGTACTGGTTACTACCTGTGCGCCGTCGCTCACCAGCAAGCGCCCCGTGTCAATCGTTAAGTTTCCTGCATCTCCACTCCCTTCACTCTTAGCAAACAAGCCACTTTCAAACCGCCTGGAGGTACCAATCACATCAACCGAATCAGTAGCTGTAATCTGTAAGCTGCCGCCTTTGCATTCACCGAAAGTACTGGCTGATACCTGCGCTCCATCGCGCACCCGCAAGTGCCTTGTATCGATTATTAAGTTTCCCCCAGTTCCTGTGCCATACACATTAGCAGTTAGGAACGAATAGCTAAGAACAACCTCTGCTACGCTTACCATTACTTCTCCGCCATTTTCTGCCCCCAAAGTATTAGCCCAAATATTGGAGCTTTGTGTCATCTCCAACCGCGCACCTTGAATTTGAATATCACCGCCCCCCTCGCCACTGGCATCCACATACGCCCCATCTGATAGCAAAATATTGCCAAAATCATTAATCGAGTCATATCCTAGGACGAAGCGGTTTCCAATAGGTGTCAAGCTCACTTCTCCCACTCCCGCCACACTACCGAGTTCAATTCGTCCTCCGGCGGCGGTTAGCCTTCCTCCCTCTAAGAGTACATTTCCACCAATCAGCGCTAGGGTGCGATCAGGTTGCACTTGTAACCCTGGGTTTAGATCTGCTGAATTATTCTGACCAATTGCGCCGGACGATCGCGATTGATTGACAATTGGTTGAGCAGCAATGGTATTAAATAAAATAGCTGAGGGACTGACAGTAAGTAAATTACTCGTCTCTGGTTGCGTGGCGCTAAATAGTCCCGTATCGCCTAACCTCACAGCATCCGCCGTCGTGGCTATAAATGAGCCTTGCAGATCTAAACTTGCCTCAGATCCGAACACAATTCCCTGGGGATTAATCAAAAACAAATTGGCATTGCCATTGCCTAATACTCCTAACCGTCCAAAGATTTCCGAACGGTTAGCCCCCGTCACGCGCGAGAAAATGTTCTCAATTCCTGCTGGATTAGTAAAGTAAGCGCCTCGCCCTGTACCAATATTAAATTGCTCAAAACTGTGAAATAGATTAGCGCCGCGAATTGCTCCATTATCTATGCGATCGCTCTCGATGCCTCCGATATTATCGGGTGTAACCACAGAACTTTCCGCACCCAGCGTATTATCTGGTACGACTTGAGCCAAAACACTGCTACCTACTCCTATGGACAACGCTCCAACTAAACACCCACCCCACCAGCTTTTAGCAATCATCGGAGAGTCTCCTTCACATTTTTAGCAGTATACTACTGGAGTTTTTTAATCAGCGTTCTTAGGACGCGAGTACAAAACATTGACCTAATTTCTACAGTAAACATTAAACTGATGAAGTTATGCCTTTACCTGTTGCGCTAAGTTAGTTGCAGACTTATGCAAAGTGCGATCGCACACCTAGGTAGCTACTATTTCCCAACTGTGCAACTTCAAATAAAACAACGCTGTGTTCAATCCTCTTGGAAACTTACCACATCTTACTATGCCAAGCCGATACCGCCGATTCCACGCCTGCGGCTTTCTAATAGTTCTATTTTTGAGCAGTTTCACGCTCTGCTTGGGACTAAATCGCCTTCCCTTCACCGTGCAGGCAAAATGGGGAGAAGTAGCATTAGCGCAGTCTCCCAATAATAGCCAACTGGTACAGCAAGGAATCGAACAATATCGGGCAGGAAATGTGCTTGAGGCGGTCGCTTCTTGGCAAACTGCTTTAACTGCCTATCAAAACACTAATAACCTCGCAAATGCGGCAATTGTGCGCGAAAAACTAGCCCTAGCCTATCAGCAAATCGGTCAATTCGAGAGTGCGATCGCTCTTTGGCAGGAAGCGATCGCCAACTATCGCTCCACCGGAGATTTGGTGAAGGTGGAACGGTTGCTCATCGAACAGGCTCAAACCTACAGCCGATTGGGGCAAAACAAAGAAGCGATCGCGCTTTTATGCGGTGCTGCCGAAACTGATGATAATTGCCTGCAAAGTGAAGGAAGTGCTTTGCATCTTGCCCGAAAATTTAGCGACTTTCAGGGAGAAGCCGCCGCGTTGGGAAGCTTAGGAGAAGCCTATCGTCTTAGAGGAAAGCAGGATAAAGCAGTCAAAACTTTAGAAGATAGCTGGAAGATTATTCAGAATCGTCATCTCTTAGCTTATCGTTCCTCAGTGCTGAATAGCCTAGGCAATGCTTACTTTAGTAAAGCTCAACTGGGCGAGCAGCGTGCTAATTCCGCTCAGTCAAGAGGCGCAGAAACTAAGTCTAAGGAATTTATCGCCAAATCTACTACTGATCTCCAACAAGCTTTAGGCTATTTTGATCACAGTCTGGAGCTATCTCGCACTCAAAATGACCAATCGAGTCAAATGCAGACGTTGCTCAACTTGCTTCAACTTTATTACCGCCCAAGGGATGCAAAATTACTTGATAGCACGGGTCGAGGAGAGCAAGCTTTACAAGAGGCTTTAGTTTTACTTGAGAAGTTACCAAATTCTGTGAATAAAGTTTATGCAGCAATTGATTTAGCCGAACTAGAACAAATTTCTGGTAGTAATTCTGCTTCATTTCAATCTCAATGTCTGCCGCGAAAACTTAACGATTCGCAAGCAACTGAACTCCTGAAAAAAGCTGTTTCCATCGCTCAAAATATTAAAGATTCTCGCTCCGAATCCTTTGCTTTAGGTAAACTGGGTCATCTTTACGAGTGCCACAAGGACTACAACAAAGCCTTAGATTTTACCAATCAGGCAAGGCTCGCCGCCGACCAAAAGCTGCGTGCTAGAGATAGTCTTTATTTGTGGGAGTGGCAGGCGGGACGAATTTTTAAGGCACAAGCGCAAGCGTTGGAGGCAAACAAGGCTTACGAACGCGCGATCGCTACCTTAGAAGATAAGGGAGGTATCCGAGATAATTTGTTAATTGCCCAGCAAGACTTGCAATTTAACTTTCGCGATACCATTAGTCCTCTCTACCGAGAATTTGCCCGGCTGAAGCTAGAACGCGCCCAATTGCTACCTATTGCAAGTTCTGAGTACCAAAAGGAACTGGATATAGCACTCAACGCTATTGATTCATTAAAACTAGCAGAATTGCAAAATTACTTCGGTAATGATTGTGTTTTTGCTGTTTTTGACAAAGAAAGAGTAGATGACTTAGAAACCGAAGATACCGCCATCTTTAGCTCTATTATCCTAGAAGACCGAACAGCTATCGTGGTGAGTTTACCCAATCCTGAAAAGAAGTTCAATCCAAATGCTAAAAAAAGATTGAAAAAGCTAACGTGGATAAACGATAGTCAAAATTTTAGAAAAGAAATCAAAAAATTCCGTTTAGAAATTCAGCAGTTTTATGACCCCACTGATGCTTATTTAATAACAGCACAGAGTTTATATAACTTGATTATTCGCCCTTTCGCCGCCGATTTAGACCCAGCACAAATAAAAACTATTGTTTTCATTCAAGATGGAATCTTACGCAGCATACCGATGGCTGCACTCCATGATGGTCAAGAATTTTTAGTACAGAAATACGCCCTTGCTACCACTCCCGGTCTGCGCTTGACATCTCCTAAACCCGTAAAATCTCAAGGTTTGCGGACACTAGCGATGGGGTTAACCCAAGCAGCGATCGTTGATGGTGAAAGATTTCAGCCTTTGGAAAATGTCACTGATGAACTCAATCAAGTCATTAAGAATTCTTCAGGTAGCAAGAAACTTTTAAATAAACAATTTACTCCTCAAAGCTTAGAACAAGAGCTTAAACAAGCAATCTACCCAATTATTCATATTGCCACTCACGGTCAATTTGGCACTATTCCCGAAGATAGCTTTTTAGTTACGGGTAACAATGAAAAGATTACAATTACTCAGCTAGAAAGTGACATCCGCCGCTTCAGTGGCGGTTCTGAGCCAGTAGAGTTGCTTGCGCTCACTGCTTGTCAAACGGGTATAGGAGATGACCGTGCTACTTTGGGTATAGCTGGTATTACCGTACAAGCAGGTGTCAGAAGTGCTTTGGCTTCTCTTTGGTACGTTGACGATGCTTTTACACAAGAACTCATTGCCAAATTTTACGATAACTTGCGATCGCCCAAAGAGGACAGCGCCTCGCGATCGCCAATGAGCAAGGCAGAAGCACTCTCAAAAGCGCAGAAGGCACTGATTAATCAAAATAAGCAAATTCACCCCGCTCAATGGGCATCCTTTATCCTCGTTGGTAATTGGCTTTAGGACTAAAGAAACCTGGTTAACGCGCACTGCGTGCGATCTGCTGCAAGGTTACAACCTGTTTTTCCGTCGCGTCCCGCTCTTTTAGTGGCAGTTTTGACGTAGTTTTTAGTGCCTCCGACTTAGCCAAATCGTTTAACAAAATTGAACCCAATTCTCCCAGTTTCGATGCTTCAGCTAATTTGAGTGCTTCATCTAGCGCGTCATACCATAAACCTGCTCTAGCATAAATATTGGCTTTTTCCACACCATTTATGGCTTTATTCAATTCACTTTGCAAAATATTTGTGGGCATTCCTACAACCTCCAAACTTGCCTCGCTGACTAAGTCGCCTGATGGATTATCAGGGTCGCAATGAATTACAACTTGCCAGAGATATTCTTTGCCTGGTTGCAACCCTGGTTCGTTCTTGGAAAACGGGGATAACTTCATCACCCCTGGTGAACTCTGCAAAGACATTTTGCGAACTATTTTAGGTGTACCACTTGGAACCCACTCGTAGATCATCAATTCTACTGGCTTGGAGGCAGAGTCGCGAGGGACAAACCAGGCTAAGGTAGGATGCCCTGATATCGTCCGTCCAACATAACTGCGAGAGGCAAGAACGGTTAGCGGCATATCTTCTCCAGAACACCCTCTAGTCGTTCCTCTAGTCGTTCCTGTACCCGATCTGTGGTCAGTAGGAACAGGTTTTTGAGTGCTAGGTTCGTAAACAGCTTTAACTGTTGGTGCAATCAGTGCCAAACTTAGGGTACAACTGAGTGCTAATTTGATGTTGATGCTTTTGTTCGTGAACCACAAGATTGAAATCATAGTATTAGTTAAGCAAACGTTGAGTTAAATAAGAGATACAAACAAGAGTGCGGATGTTTCGTTTATCTTTAGGGCAATTTAATGGTTAGCTTAGTCAAGAATTATTGCTTACGAGACTCAAGATTTAATGTTTTGAGAACTAGGGCTTTGAATCTGCGTCTTAGTTGAGCAAAACCCCAGGTGTTATCTACTAAACACCATGTTAACTGACATAGAGTGCCTTTCTCTTGGAGAGGCTGGCGCTGAAACTTTCCTCTTAATTTTCTTGCTATATTTAGACACTGCTTTGTTCCTCTCCCTTCAGAGTACGAGCGAACTCTAGCTCCATTATCTTTAATGCTTAGAGTGTACCAATTTCCCTCCTGTTTGCCTATAGCACTAAGACGGGTCAATCCTTTAGCGTGTTTGCCGACATTGCATAGTGCTTCTTCCAGAAATTGACAGATATCTCGCTTTTGCTCGCTGTTCAAGTTTTGATCTTTAATCGGATCGAAAGAATAAGCTTTAACTTTGAGCGCTTCAAAACAGGGAAAGCTTCGCTGGAGGGTATGGCTGTAGACTTCATATAAAAGGTCGCGAATTGGCAGCTTTAAATCTAGAATTAGACCGCTACCGAGACGAAAACGTTCCTCTCGCTTTAGGGCTTCTAGCTTCAGGTGTTCACCGACCTCTCGGATTTCGTCATTTAAATTTTTTAGTTCTTCTAGCAATCGATGTTGCTCTAAATCTTGGTCTTGGACGTGCCGCAAAATATTGGCTAATGTTTGTAAAGGGCCATTATGAATTTCCACAAATGTCCTTTCAATAGTGTGTTGGCGGAGCTTGATTTGAGACCTCAAAAAACGTTCGTGTTGATAAAAAGTACTTAAAACAGCCCCATTATTGATCACTAAAATTAATAAAGCTGGTACTACTGGAATCCACCATCCCCAAAGGATGAAGGCATAAGCGATTCCCCCTAAACCAAGGCTGACGGCAGCGACATACACGAAGTTTTTTAAGGGAGATTGAGTTAGCCGACCGAAATAAATGGCTAAAACACCCCAACCAAAAATCCAAAAATATTCCCAACCCTTCGACCAGGTTTGTAAAACGGGTCTTCCGTCAAGAACTGTACTAACAATTTGGCTGACAACCTGGGCATGAAATTCGACACCATAAATTTTCCCCGGTGGCTGCAAATTAGTAATGGCTGAGGTATCGATGAAGTCTTTAATACTAGGAGCAGTCATCCCAATCAAAACGATGCGTCCACTCAAGGCATCGCGCAGCACGTTGGGATTAACCTTTCTAGCTTCGATATCATTAATATCTTTAAGCGAGAGCGTACGAAATCGTTGCCGACCGTTGCGATAATTAACCAGTAGCTGGACTCCAAAATCATCACCGCCCACGTAGCCCCCAGAATTAGGCAAAAAGCGAGGGAGTTCCGTCGAACCAAACCGCATCGCATCGAGATCGCGAATGCCTTTGCTTAGTTCAATGCCTTCAGCTTCGAGATAAGTTTTTGCCAGCAGCAAAGGCAGGGAAAATTCATATTCTTCGCTTCCAGGCGTTCCAAGGAGTGCCCGCCTAACTTTGCCGTCATTATCGGCAAGCACATCGGCAAAACCGATTTGTTCTGAGGGTAAGCCGGGGGGGGGCTTAATAGTAGGGGATATAACTTTTTCAACCGCCACCAGATTTTTGATATCTTTAAAAGCTGTAACCAGTTCGGTATGACCAGGTTCGACAGGTATATCTCTAACAATATCAAGACCAATAACTCTAGGCTTGTATTTCTGCAACGTCCTTAGCAGTTTGGCAATTTCGCGATCGCTTATCGGGTAATCATTTATTTGTTGGATATCTTCTTCATTAATTCCGACAATGACAACTCTTTGGTCGATAGGTTCCAAAAAACGAGCGCCAAGAAAGGAGTCGAGAGTCACCCATTCTAGAAATTGCAGCGAACCACTCAGGCGCAGGAGTATAATCACCCCCAAAGCGACAATTCCTGGTGCTGCTACAGACCAGATCGTAATTCCTTGTTTAAATTTGCTCCAAATACTGGGCAACAACTGCTTCTCCCTTAATAAAATTCTTCAGTCAATAAACCCTTCTTCTCTAGCTCGTTTCTCTGTTTGAATGCGAAGACTTTTGCCATCTTCAGGGTAAACGCCTAGAACGTCTTGAACTTTCTTCCAGTAGCCGCGCACTGCTCTCAGAGATCTGTGCATCCGCTCGGCAATGACTTTATCATCTAATCCTTCTGGAAAAGCGAGATTGAGTAGCTCAATCCACTCTGGCTTGACTTCCCCCCGTGGCATTTTGAGGTCTTTAGTATGGGTTACTCCAATCAGCGCCAATTCAATTCGCTTCAGCATCTCCTGACTAGAAAGTCCTTTATCTGCTACGGTAAACCCTCCTTCGTGAGCATCTATGTTTGGTTTAATCCGCACTAAAGCTTTGATATAGCTGCTTTGCACGACCAGATTGAGGGTGGAATAGTTTTTGATTAAAGTCTTCAAGCTTTTAATACCTTGATTTATTTCGGGAGTGTCCCCGGAAGTTTCTGGCAAGGAAAGATCCATAATAACTAGGTTGGGTTGAAAAGCCTTTACCTGCTGGAGTACGTTCTGGGTTGTTTGGGCGGTGAGGATCTCAGCTTGTGGATAGTGCTGTTTTAACAAGTCGAGCGTTCCACTCAAGATTAGTTCGTGGTCATCTGCTACAAGTATTTTCAACGTCTCTTGTTTGGGTAAATCTTGGCTCATCATTGAAACCTCAAAATGTTAATATATAAAATTTGCTTGAATAAAACCTTTTCCACTTATGCCAACTTGACTGCACAACTGTGCAATTAAGTTAGCTCAGTTGGGTCATTATATATTTTTGCAGCATCAAAATGAAAGGATAATATCTTATTTATTCATTAATATTTCTAAGTAAACTAAGTAGTATAAAAAAGTACGTTGCTAGAATTTTCTAAAAGAGCAAGTGATTAATTAAACTAGGAATAGTTACAGCAGCTAATAACTGTTTGAATAGGAATTGAGCGGACATTGAAAGTTGAGCATTCACGATCAGGCAGCCTTAACGTACAATCTCCTCTACTTTCTGCGACAGAACCTTTTTCGGTGACAGCTAATCTAAAATGATCCTGCGTATATAAATTTCCCATTGTGTGCCTTAAATCATCCTTGCTGATATCAGTCGCTAGATAAATAGAACCGTATTCTGCACAACTCAACAATAAGGTAAATTGCTCGCAGCATTGCATTTTTCATACTTAGCCAACTTTTTGTCGATCTAGAAATACAAGCTTGACTTTGGCAGAGATTTTGAAAATTCAGCGCCAGTTTTGCTGTTTCAATGGTTTTCATAATTTTTCAGTTTTGTTCCGACTTATATAAAAAGGAAATTAGACAAACAATACATATTACAGACTTGTGTTAACCAAATTGCATACTTATGCAATTTGGTTGCTGAGTTGGGTTAATTAATTTAGCACAGAAGGTTAAAGCGTTTCCCTGCTCGATCTTCTAATGTACAAGTTAAGCAAATAGTTACTGAATTACAGCGCTTTCTCAGACTGTTTTTAACAACTTTCTGCAACACGTCTGAAACAGTAAGAGTTTTGTAAGAGGAGCATTATTATGAGGATTCATGTGGCAAAGAAGTTGACTATCAATAGTTCTAGTTCTTTCCAGGAATGCAAGAGCTTCGATAAATATCCTAGCCAGTTAGCTGAGGTAAACAAAGATGGGTGTATTGAGCTTATTGGTTTTGGTTATGACGCTGTTCATCTGTCTCTAGTTCAAGGTAACGTCCAAACGGATTAAATACTTCTCAATAACGTTATCTCTAAAGGAAAATTAACTATGACACAAGAGGAAGCATTAAACATTATCACGAGCGCCTTAGAGCCAGAATCCTTAACTCCACTACAAATTAAGGTTTTTCAGGGAGCTTGGAATATGCTCTCTTACGAAAAGATTGCGTCGGAACTGAGTCATGACTACAGCTACATTACAGACGTTGGCACAGACCTGTGGAAATTGCTATCGCAGAAATTAAAAATTAAGGTGTCAAAAGTAAAGTTGCACAGTGCTCTGGCGCGTTATGCTCAACAAGAACAAATGCGTAACCTATCATCGTCGTCGCAGGGCAACCGAGTAGATTGGGGAGAAGCACCAGATACTTCCCAGTTTTGCGGGCGACAGGCTCAATTAAACATACTAGAGCAGTGGATAGTACAAGGCAATTGTCGAGCGATCGCAATTACGGGCATGGGTGGTATCGGTAAAACAATGTTAGTGGCGCGGTTGACACAGCAGCTTGCTGATAAAGGTATGTTCGATGTTGTTGTGTGGCGAAGTCTTCGGCAGGCTCCACCCTTTACCGATTTTCTCACTGAGCTAATACGTGCGATTTCTCCTGAGCAATCGCTACCACTGCGGCTTGATGCCATGATACGTCAATTGCTAGAGCAGTTGCGCCATCATCGCTGTCTGCTGATTCTAGATAACGTTGAGGCGGTGATGCAGGATGGTAAATTAGTGGGTACTTACCAACCAGGCTACGAAGACTATGGGTGGCTGTTTCAGCAGTTAGGGGCAGGACGGCATCAAAGTACTATTTTGCTGACCAGTCGTGAAATTCCGGCAGAGGTTGCCATCGGGCAAGGACTAACCTCACCAATACGGTTGCTGCGGCTGAAACCTTTGTCGAGCGAGGCAGGAAAAATAATTTTAGCGGCAAAAGGGCTTACTTTTCCAGGAGAACAAGCGCAAGTAAAGGAACTAATTAAGCGGTATCGGGGCAACCCACTGGCGTTGAAAACTGTAGCAACGCCGATAAAAGAGTTATTTAATAGTAAAATTGTAGCTTTTTTAGCTCAAGAGGCTCTGTTATTTACAGAGATTCGGGAATTACTAACACAACAGTTCAATCGTCTCAGTTCTTTAGAACGACAAGTAATGCACTGGTTAGCAATTAATCGGGAACCCGTGACCGCAGCACAGTTACAAGCAGATACTATACCTTCCGTTTCCCTACTAAAGTTGCGGGACGCATTAGTATCGCTTGATCGGCGATCGCTAATCGAAAAAATCAAGCTACCCTCCAAGCCCACAACAAAGATGAAGTTAGATTGCGTTAGCTACACGCAGCAGCCTTTAGTTAAGGAATATGTCATAGAAAAATTAGTTGAGCAGGTTTCCCAGGAAGTGGAGCAAGCAAAGATTATCGACCTCAGAAGTCATGTTTTGCTAAAGGTGCAGGCAGAGGATGTGCGAGGTATGCAGATGCAGCAAATTGTGCAGCCAATTTTAACAAGATTAATAGAGGTACAAGGTGGCAGTGAAAATTTAAACCAACTGCTGAAAGTTCAGCCCTCAGCAAAGATTTACCTCTTAGCAAAAAGAGGTAGAATTCCCACTATCGAGTTATGGAATATTCAATTGGGGTCTTTGCATCTCTTTGCGTGTATTCTAGAAAGAGTCTTAGCTTTAGCCTTTCGAGTCATTGAACCAGAGGTTAACTGGATTTCATTTGTGGCTTTTAGTTTTAGAGAGCAGTGTTTAGGCAATGAGGACGGAACCGTTAAACTCCAAGACTTGCAGAGATATACCCGCCCAGTTGTGAGTATCAGCTTTAATCCTCAAGAGAATCTGCTCGTCAGTAGCGGTTTCGAGCAGACTGTCAACCTATGGAATTTACTAACAAAAATAGCGCTTGTTACTCTGCAAGCGCTAAGGAGTCCGATTCCAGTAGCCTTTGCTCCAGAGGGGAAAATGCTTGTCAGCAGCAGTAAGGATGGCACAATTTGCCTCTGGGATAGCTTTACAGGTAACTGTTTAAAAGTGTTGAGTGTCGAGCGTCCTTATGCAGAAGCGAACATTTCAGGCGTGACGGGATTAACGGATGCACAAAAAAAGATGTTGCGCCTAGCATCCGCAATACAGCTTTAGCTAGGGCAAATTAGCACGACGACCATTAGCTTTTTCAGTTTTTATAGAACCAATTTGTTACACCTAAACAGAACTTTTCCGAACAAGCTTATAACTTTCGCCAGAAAAAGTACCGAACTACTTTAACCATCTTCATTGATATAACTGAAAGCAGTAATTTCGGTAGTCAGGGAGCCGAAGCTTAGATAAATCATGGAAGAATGTAATCTTTTCATTAAGACGAGGAACCATGAGACTTTTCTCTCTGGATATTTTATACGAGTATTATCTGTTTCAACCTGAAGCTGTTCCCCGGTTGGTGTCAGAGTTACGCGATCGCGTTAGGTTTTACAGTCAACACATGAACTCGCCAGAGTGTTTGTTAGAAATCAACTCCTCGAAGCCGCGTTCGAGGGGTTATCTAAATAATCGATACCATCTTAGCAAGCAGAATTATCAACATCAATGCCTGCGGAGATTTCAGCATTGGCTTCAAAGTCTTATTAATTGGTTACCACTGAAGCTTGATAAATGTATCACGTTCAAGCAGCCTCACCTGGATGTGCAACCTAACTAATAACTTAACCGACAAGGAGTGTTAACTATGAAATTTGCCTCTCGCCGCAAAGCTTACGAAATTCCTGCTCCAATCAATCATGGTTCTGATTCTATGGAGCAGCCCAAAATCAAACTCACTTACAACGGTAATACCTTCGACCATATTCCGCGTCCTCCTGTGGTGGTTTCTGAAGAAGATAAAAAAGACTGGTCAACGGTAAGTCTAATTTATCGAGGAAATGTTTTTGAACGTAAACTCGCACCCCCCAAGCCCTATCAAAAGCCTCGTGCTATCAACGTTGGAGATTTGAACAGCCGTAGATCGGCCCCCTAGCCCCAAGATTGAGGGAATTTAGGGGGCGTTCCAAAAATAGTGCTTGTAATTCTTGGCACAAACGTCTACTTCAGAGCGGCTCTTAGCAGTCAAAATATGAAAAAACAACATCCATTCTACGAAATCCTTGCCAAAGAAATCGCCTATGTGTTTGATAATCCTGAGTTTGAGAATCCTGTAGACGAGTTTCTTCATCCTAGAGGGTACATACTTGACCAATCTTTTGACAAGCCAAATACCGGACTTCGCGCCTTTGGGTTGCTGCCAATTACTGCCCAGAAAACACCCATACTCGTGTTTGGAGGTTCAAGCAAAGCGATTGATGACATTAGAAATGACCACCCCAAAGGAATTGGATTTAAGCAATTTATTGAAAATCGCCATGAGATCGCCGCATGGCTTTTCGACATCACGCAAGCAACTCGCCAAAAACCAAACATTGTAGGACACGCTTTAGGAGGTGCGATTGCTCAAATCGTAGCAACAGAACTGATTGATTGGGTTGGAGAAGTTATAACTTTCAGTTCTCCAGGCACAAGTCGGGAAATTGCCACTCAATTTGTTCAAAACGGAGGAGCTAACTTGAGCGTTACGCACTACATCATAGATGGCGACATTATTAGTCTTGCCGGAGAAGCTTTTATAGCTGGAACAGCAATTGTTCAATGCTTTACTGAGTGTGCAATTAAACCATTCTACAACACAGACAAGCCTCAGACAATCGGGCGCTTGTTGAGCAATCCTCCGCTTGGTTTTACTCAAACTGAAATTTCAGTTAATGCTTTAAATCATCCTGCCTTTACTTTCTTCAGTCCAGACTACCTAGAATTTTTGGCGGCATATTACGCCATCAATCCTGAAGTAGCATTGTGCCTCACCTCAAGGGGTAAGTTTGAAGCCTTAAGACAGTCAGGTTTTTCTTTGCAAAAAATTTCTTGTTGATGCGGTTAGAGGAATTAGCTTTTAGTATGCTTGCCTATGCAAGAAAAATTTGCTCTGTGCGCCTCGCGACATAATTGCTGTTGCTGCAATTGCATTTTGAGCCACAGCCGATAAAGTACTGACGAGCAACACTTTGAAACGTCATCCACACAACAAACTAACAGATATCTAAGACAGGAGCGAGATATGAGCGAACAATCAAAACATCTTCAGTCTAAAGATGTTTCTCAATCGGTGCAGGTGTTGCGCTATCGAGGAGTGTTTTACATTCGAGAAAAGCGATTGTCTAATTTGAGACGAGCTAACGCTAAAGTAGAGTATCTATTAAATGACAGTACACAGTTAGAAGCAAGCCAGAGTAATTTTGCAATACCTATTGAACCCATGGGCTACTTATACAAGCTCTACTGCATGGGCTGGAAAAATGGCTCCCTTAAGTGCTTTCCTGTCCTACAACACTGGTTGCTTAGTATCTTTTTTTGCTATCGAAGAGGGTATAGTCAAGGATTTGAGTGGAGGCAGCAGAAAAAATTGAAAGTATGGTTTTGACTGGGGTGTATATAGCTAGACTCAATTTTAGGATAACTATAGTGTAAGCAATCTTTACTCAAGCCATTGGATTAGTTTTAGCAGAAAATCAACGACTGCTGGATAAGCGATCGCTTATCCAGCAGTCGAGCAACTGGCACAAAAAATTATAGATGTCGAGCGAATCTTTGTCATCGGTGAAGGTGGTAGCGGCTTGGCGATCCCGATGGCGGCAATGCGATTGATGCATTTGGGCTGCCAGGTTTACGTCGTAGGTGGAGCGCCATCTTCCGGTTGAGCAAATTGAAGTAGGGAAGCAGAAAACTCAGACAATTGAGCGTAAGCATCTGAATTTGAGAACGAGGATTAAGCGACTCGTGCGTAAGACAATTTGCTTTTCGCTCGTCAGAATTGATGCATGACTTGGTGATTGGACTATTTATCAATCGCTATGAGTTTGGTTTATCGATATAAATCAAAATAACAAATCTAAGACACTACCAAAACACGATCGCACAACATCATTGCGTCTACGAAATTTTAGCAACAGAAATTGCTTACCTATTTGACAATCCTGAGTTGGAAAAAACTATCAATAAGTTTCTCTATACTAAGGGGTACAAGCTTGATCGAGCTTTTAATGCTCCGAACATTTGATTTTGCCCCTTTGGACTGCTACCAGTTGCTGCAAAAAAAGCGCCCGTACTCGTATTTCGAGGTACAAATAAAGCAATTGATGACATTGATCGCAATCGCGATCAAGCGCTCGGACTTAAGCAATTTATTCAGCATCAAGATGAAATTGCAGCCTGGCTTATCAACACCATGCAGATAACTCAGCAAAAATCAGTCATTGTCGGACACGCTTTAGGAGGTGCGATTGCTCAAATAGTAGCTACAGAACTAAGCGATTGGATTGGTGAAGTAGTAACTTTCAGTTCTCCTGGCACTAGCCGCGAGATTGTAACTAAATTTCTGCAACACGGGGGCGCTAAGTTGACTGTTACGCACTACATCATAGATGGCGATATTATTAGTCTAGCAGGAGAAGCCTTTTTAGCTGGAAAAGCTATTGTGCAGTGCTTGCACGAGCGTTTCATTAACCCACTGCACAACCTAGACAAGCGCCAAACTTTCTGGCGATTGTTAAGCAATCCCCCATTAGACATTACTCAAACTGAAATTTCAGTACAAGCTTTGAGTCATCCTACCTTCACCTTCTTCAGTACAGACTACCTTAAATTTTTAGCAGGATATTACGAGATTGAGCCTGAAGTAGCATTGTGCCTTACGTCTAGAGACAAGTTTGAAGCTTTGAGAAGATCCGGTTTTTCTTTGCCAAAAATCTGGTTTTAATGCGATCGCGCGGTTAGTTCCAATTAAAATCGTCCGGTTGGTTCCAGCGCGATCACCGATGCGGCAACGAGTCCGTGATTTTCCTGTACCCACCATCGAACCCACCTTGAGCCAGAGTATACTCAAACTGTTGCTCCGGTTGCTAGAGTTTTAATATACTGCTGCGGAGTGATTCAACCCTCAGAGATCCAGTTAGCAGCAGTCTGTCGTTTCTAAGCGATCGCGTTATTCAATTACTTGCTTAGTTGTAGTGTCGTTTGAGTTAGGTTTCCGCTTGGAACACAACCGTTCTTAGCACTGAAGGGAACTATTGCGAACAACTTCCTACCTTTTACCCGAATAAGTAGCGAATTTTAGCACTTCTTCATTGATACCCCTCTTTTATCACTTTCGGAAAATTAAAATCTGGAAACTTTTGTGAATAAGGATTTTGGCAAAGTTGACATAAGTGAATTTATCTGTTGTGAAATTAAGCTTGAAAGCCTTACATTACAAGCTTGTTCAAGTCTTGGTTTATTTTGTGCTTACCCAGAGTGACAAATGAGGGATACAGCAGATTGCAGGTTTATCAAGTACAGTAGCAGTCAGCAAACCAGTTGCGTAGATGGAGAGGATTAACTAAATTAAGTGCAGTAGCAATGATCGTATCAACCATCTTTGTGGAAGTGGGAGAGAACTGACGTAAAAAAGATTTCAGTTGTGACCACCATTGTTCAATGGGATTAAAATCTGGAAGGACATTTAATCTGCACAAAAAGAGAGCTAAAGACCACATTGTAACGCTTGTAAAGATGTAACTTAAATGTTTCTCAGATTACTCTGACTAGAACTTTTATTTTGTGTAAGGTTTAAGTGTTCCAATTAAGAGTATTATCTTAAACTCGGTTGTTGCTGAATTCAGGTAAGAAATTATTTTGCGATCGCATGGCACTTGAGGCGACTGCATCAAGTAACGAATGCCTTCACAAGTTGTATGCCAAAGGCTCCAGCAGCAGAAGCCTGTGAGAAAAAAGGCGCTGAAGATATAACAGGTGATTGTGACCAATTTAATCATTGAGAGAAAATAGAGTAAGGCATGGCTAAGTTTAATTCAAAAAAGCTTGCTCAGAAATTTAGGGTTACTCAACAAGAACGGAGGCTGCTTTAGAGTTTAGAAATTGGCAGGCAGAAATAGTTTTTCTGATGAATGACTGCTCCGACACGACGGCAGCGATTTCCAGAAATTCAAAATCTGTTCTCCCGTCTGTTGAGGATGAAAGTATGGGAAGAAATAGCGTCCACCTGGACATACCCAAAGTTTTGATGTATCTTCACTACAGTAATACTGCCAACTGCGGAGTTGGTGTGGATCGACTACAACATCATCTACACTCCCACACACTAGCAACGGCACTTTTACTTGAATTGGTATCAAGTTCAAGCACTTGACAAGACTATGAGGAGACAGCGAATCGTCAAGATCCTGTCCTAAAATCTTTACTAGCGTTTTTGTCATAGGTTTAGACGAGCAACCAAACAATATATCTACCATACGAGTCAACAAAATCTGACGGCTACAGGGTAAAAGATGGCGCTGGGTGTAGTAATATGTCTGCCAATCTAGAGCAGGATAGGCACCAACGGACAGTAACGTTAGCGATCGCACTCGTTCAGGATGCCTTTGGGTATACAGCAACGCCAACAGTCCACTGATTCCATGACCAATGAGATGGATGGGGCGATCGTGGTGTTTCAAATAGTCATGCAGCAACGCCAATGCAATGTCGAGGGAACAAGGTTCATCTGGTGAGAGTTGATATTCCCACTGAGCAATTGGAGTATGCTGTGTGAGGGATTGCAGCAATGGGCGATTGAACACTTGCAGATGCGGACTAGCGCTCAGGCAAACAACTTCGGTCAAATTAGGCATGATTATTTTGGTATAGGTTGATTTTGCGTGCACTTTTCACTCTTTGCGCGAATTCTATTTAGTAAGCATTCCGTAAAACTGGCAGCGAAAAGACAATTTACTCAAGGAGTGAAAACCACTGCCAATAGTGAACGGGCAGGTCATTAAAGTCAGTGACTTTTAAAACGCGGAGCGATCGCTCCGTCCCAGTTTTGAATTTTGCGAATATCTGAAACGGATGGTTTAACTACCCTCGCCCATAAAGGAATCAGCCGTGTTTCTTGAATTTTACCCACAGTTGCTTTTGTTCTGGTCATCCCCCCTACACTCCAAACTCTCGCTTCAGTTGCGTAACCCAGGTGTTAATGCGCTGATTAGTTAGTTCAGACTGGTTATCTTCATCGAGCGCTAGTCCGACAAATTTGCCATTTTTGACTGCTTTTGATTCGTTAAAGTCATAGCCATTGGTTGACCAATAACCAACCGTAGTGCCACCCAATTCACAAATCTTTTCTGCCAAAATGCCCATCGCATCCTGGAAATTGTCGGCATAACCAATCTGATCGCCGGGTCCAAAATAGGCAACCTTCTTGCCACTGAAATCGATGTTGTCTAGCTCGGCATACAAGCCTTGCCAATCGGCTTGCAGTTCACCAATGTTCCATGTGGGGCAACCGACGATCAGATATTTATAACCCTCCAGTTCAGCAGTTTCAGTATCCGCCGCATCGTGTAGTGTTACGACATTATCGCCACCGAATGCTTTTTGAATGGTTTCGGCGATGGTTTCGGTGTTGCCAGTTTGAGTGCCAAAAATTAAGCCAATTTTAGTCATATCAACTCCTTACTAATTGTGGACAGAAAAATTTAAGCTACAACGTAATTGCCCAAGCTTTTTCGGGTAAACCTAAATTGGACTCGCAACGACTGAGCAAAAAAACGAGACTAGTCTGTGTCTGCAACGTATAAGACATCTGCGCTGGAATGAAGATAAACCGTCCGGGTTCGAGGGGAATAATCTCTTGATTTAATGTCAAACTGCCGTATCCTTCTAGCACCGCGATCGTTACATCCTTTTCATCACATATTTCTATTAGTTCAGTCTTTGCACCTAAACTCATTACATTCTGTTGATACAAGGTTTGCTGTCCGTGGGTATATTCAACAATCTCAAAATTAATTACTTGCTCAGAGGCAGGATTGAATAGCAATAGCTGGAGATGAAACGGTCGATCAATAGCCGTAGTCTGAACCATCATAAATGCCTGTAGATAAAAAAACTTTAGAAACGAACTGCCTACGGTTGAGGAGATAAAAAACAACTGTAAACAGAACAGCAATTCACAATCGTTAATCGAGCATTTCCTGCCCACCAAGGAACAGTTTCAAGTGCTTGAGCCTTCGTTCTGACCATGCAAGATATTCTCCTAAATTAGGTTATTGAAAGTCTAAAGCTTATTGACAATATTACTCAACTAACTTGGAGGCATCCTAACATGACTATTCCCAGCTTTTCTAGTTAAGGATCGTTAAGAAATATTAAGGCAACAGTGTCTAAACAAAGGCTAAACCATGATTCTCCTGGTTTCTTGAATAAATGCAGCTTAGTCATCAACATAGCTACCGTTTTTAACTAAATACAAGCCAAGTGTAGTTAAGATAGCCCCAATTAATCGTATTTTTCTTTTCTCTGCTATCTCCTCTCGCATAAAATTTGATCGCTAGTTGCAAATAGTTCTTAGATACCCTATAGTTATTTTTGAAGTTTATCAGGAACATATATCAATAATGCTGAAAGTTGCTGAGGGTAATCAGAGTGTGAGGAGTATAGGTAAGACAACCATAATTTAGGCTTCGTTTGTTACAGGTTTTATTTGGTTTGGCGTTTCTATAGAAGCGATCGCTCAAACAGTTCCCAGTTTGGAGGAACAAAGTAATTCTGTTGGTCGGCGACTAGGCGATGCTCCAGCAACGAAAGAAATTCCCCTCCTAAGTGAGGTAAAGCGTCCACTCATTAGCGCTCAACTATTAGTGCAGTCGCCAACACCAGAAATTGTCCAAGTGACAGCAAGCTAATCCCACCGAGCAAGGTGTGGAGGTGATTTTACAGACGACTGTTGGAGAATAGTTGACTGTGGTAAATCGCAGTAGTGGCAATAGTTACATTGCTGATATCCCTAATGCTCAACTACTCTTGCCTAATGGCGAGGCGTTTGCATTTCGCTCTCAAAAGCCGATTGCGGGTATTACTCAGATAACTGTCACTAACGCAAATGCTAAGACTATCCGGGTGATTTGAGTATACCAACAGTCAAGTTGTTTGACAGTTCTGAGGAGGGTTTGATTTTTGGCGTTGTTCGTGGGGCAGCTTCTACGCAGCAGGAAACGACGCAACCAGAGGAGCAAATGCCAGTAATGCCTGAAGCCGTTGAGCCAGGAAGTGAAGTACAGCATCGACGTGACAATTGGCGAACTGCGCTTAACTTCAAAAATCTATTTGACATCAAATACTACAACTCTTAGGGATTCTTGCTTTACCCTGGAGCGCCTTCGACTGTCCTTGGTTCAGTATCAGTTGAATTTTGATGCAATGCTTAGTGCATTGATCCAACCCTGTAATTAGTTACTAATTCAGATTTTTCTCATGTAATTTTCAGGAACATATCATGAAAAATTTTCCTAGTTTTTGTCTAGCCGCGATCGCTACTTTGTTAATCGCCAATGGACTGGCGCAAGCACTTGAAACTCAGATCATCTCCCCGAATGCCTATAAAGTTCCTTATCTAGGATTTGATGGCGTTTTTAATTTGAATGCAGAACAGGAATCTGTAAAAGATCCGCGCAAAGAGAAAGTAATCGCCATCTCCAAAATGGAGAAGTTCACCTTTTACAAAGATGTAGCCAAAAAAACACCAATTGCGCGGGACTGTCATTATACCTACATGGGTGCAGCACCCGATCCTAAGTATTACTCTCAGGTCAAAAGCGCCGTTTGGGATTTGTTTGAGTTGAAGCCGGAAGAAAAACAGGATTTGCGCTGCAACAAGTTCAAGTATGTTGCTCTCACTGCACCCCATGATCAACCGATACATATGCACTTTCGGTATGGTGATGAGCAATCAAACTTTGAGGCACTTTTGAAGATGAGTAATGATCGCGCAGAACCCACTAAATTTAATCCTTGGTTCGCAACTTATTGTGGTGGTGGTAAGCTGATAGACATTTAACTTGTAAGAACTTTATTTCCTTTATTACGGAGCTTTCTATTCCAATTAATTACTAAGT
>NZ_PVWN01000060.1 GCF_003003885.1 Chlorogloea sp. CCALA 695
GGTATAAGTTTAATAAGACTTATACCTATTTAAAAACTAGCCAAGAGTAGTCATAACAAATTCTTCTTCAGCAACTACAATAGGTAAGCCAGTATGAATAAAAGAGTTGATTTTAAATACAGGAGTTCTATCAACTATATCTACATATCCAATAGCAATACCATTTGAATAAACACCAGCATTCATTAGAGAAACAGCAGCAGCGCCGTAACCTTCATAACTTAAACTGGTTTTAGTTTCACCATCTTTAGAGTAATTAGAGAATTCAAGGATTCCTTTACAAACCGCAGTCCCACCTGTGGTCAGTTTATTGGATAAAGAAACAATCTCAACAGTCATTACAGACAGCATAATTTTTGCCTCAAAACGAATTATTTTCACTAAATTATTTGCGTAGCAAGTTTTACCACTAGATACCTAGTATCTAGTGGTGAGAAGTGGTTAAACAGCAGCAAGCTCAGATATTTTTTTAGCTCCAGTGAGCATATCCAATTTGCTAACTATAAATACCGCTTTAGAGCGCATTTCACCAGTATTTTTATCAGTCCAAGATTCAACTTTCATTTCACCTTGAACAGTAATAACTTTACCAATTTCTAAAAAGTTAGCAACAGTTTCCGCAAGCTTTCCCCATGCTTCACAAGTGTGGTATATGGGTTCCTCGGAAGCGTAGGGACGCTTAACAGCAACACTAAACTTTGTTACTACTTTTGAAGACGAGAAGTATTTAGTTTCTGGACTATTAGAAACGCGACCAGTGAACTCGTGAACATTAGTATAAGTCATGGGTTTTCTCCATTATTTTTCACACTAAATACTGCGTTAGCAGTTCTTTCTCATCTATTAAGAGAAAGCAAGAATTTCCGTTTCTTGTCTTCTTCTAATAAATCTCATTAAAAAATTTGCGAAGCATTATTTCGCTCGAAAGCTTAAAAGCTAGAATGGAATCTCATCATTGTCATCGAAAGCAGGTAGGTCTTCTAATTTAAGTTTTGATTTAGTGGACTTTTTTCTATTTTTCTTAGCAGGTTTTGCCGCATTTTCTAATGCTGTTTCAACCTCACCAGAAAGTTGTACATTTTCAGAAGCTATTTCATTAGTATCTTGAGGAACATCTTCAGCAAGATCGCTAGGTTTAGCTGGAGGTTCTGAGTAAGTTAGTATTTCTTCAATCGAGACTAAACTAGGTGGCTTAGTAACAGTAATAACAAAGTTTTCAACTTTACCTTTAGCCACTTTAAGCACTGCACCTGCGGCTCTTAACTGACTAGCGAGAGTGTTGACGCTTTCAAAGTTTACTTCGATAGTTTGTGTCGTCATAAATTAACCTTAGTTGCTTCATTTATTTTTCATATTAATTACTGCGGTAGCAGTTCTTTCTCATCTATTAGGAGAAGGCAAAAAATTCCGTTTCTCGTCTTCTTTTAGTAAATCTCATTAAGAATTTCGTACCGTTTTTTGAACAACTATGTGAAAACTTGTTTTCACATAGTTGTTGCGTAGCAATCAGATAACCTTTGCTAATAAATTATGCAAACAGTAATCGCAATCTTTCCTGCAAGTAGGTATACCGTTCACTATCTTTGACTTGCCTAACTGCTAAACCGATTGCTTTAGTTGTGCCAACAATAACTGCTAGTTTTCTACCGCGAGTTAAACCTGTATAAATCAAGTTGCGTGACAACATCACATAATGCTGCATGAAAATAGGCAAGATTACTACAGGGTACTCCGAACCTTGGGCTTTGTGAATAGTCACAGCAAATGCTAGGGCTAACTCATTAATATCAGCATAGTCATAGTTAACAAACCGCTCCTCAAACTGCACTGTTATTTCTTGTTCTTCATTATCAATTGCAGCAATTACCCCCAAGTCACCATTAAAAACCTCGCGGTTATAGTCATTGACTTGTTGAATTACGCGATCGCCTACTCGCAGTTTCATCCCACCGCGAAATAGTTCAGCTTTACCTTGGCACGGTGGATTAAGTAATTCTTGCAATACCGCATTAAGATTGCGCGTTCCCACTTCTCCCCTAGTCATTGGGCATAGCACCTGTACATCCTTTGCTGGGTCAAAACCTAGTTTGGGAATTACATCGGTTAACAATTCTCGGATGCCCTGCACTCCATGTTCGGGTTCGGGAGCGTTCAACCACAGGCAATCGGAGCGCGGCGAAAGAGACACCGATTCTAGAGTTGGGTACTGTCCAGAATTGATCCGATGAGCATTGCGGACAATGTGGCTTGCTTGAGCTTGGCGAAATACTTGCTCTAAGCGCACTACAGGTATTTGCTGTGACGCAATTAGGTCGCGCAGCACGTTTCCAGGTCCGACACTGGGAAGCTGATCTATATCCCCGACTAATAGCAGTTGGGCATCCTTCGGTATTGCTTTGAGTAGCGAATGACCTAAAAATAGGTCAAGCATCGATGCTTCATCTATACCTACCGATTGTGCTTCTATAGGATTATCCGCATCCCGTTTAAACTTCATCGTTCTGGGGTCAAATTCCAGCAGGCGATGAATAGTCTTTGCTTCGCAGCCCGTCATCTCGTTCAAGCGCTTTGCGGCTCTACCAGTGGGGGAAGCAAGAACAATAGATTTACCCATCGCTTTCCAAAGTGCCACAATAGTGCGAGTTGTAAAAGTCTTACCCGTTCCAGGCCCTCCCGTAAGAATGAGGATTTTTTGAGTTGCTGCCATTTCTACCGCTTGCCGTTGCTGGGGCGATAACGGCATTCCTGTTACTTTTGTAAACTTGTCAATCCATCCAATAACTCTCTCTTTATCTACTACGACCGGACGGCTCAACAACTGATGCAGCCCTTTAGCCAAATTCTGTTCGCTAGTAAAAAATGGTTTTTGATAACAGACAAATTGGTGGTGCCGATGACCCTGCATCACCAACTCCTCGTCCATTGCCATCTGAAAGATTAGTTTAGTTATTACTTGTGGCAATGGTTGATGGTCAGCTATTGTTAGCCTTTCTACTACTTTTTCGGTCAGTTCCATATAAGGCAAGAAACAGTGTCCGTCTTCTGCGGCTTCCCCCAAGACATGGATAATCCCCGCGCGGTATCGATACTCGCTATCAGGAGCAATCCCCAAGTTCCGAGCGATCGCATCGGCGGTCACAAAACCAATTCCATAAATATCCGTTGCTAACTGGTATGGGTTATTGGTAACAGTTGTAATTGACTCGTCGCCATAGTGTTTATAGATTTTGACGGCGTAAGTTGTGGAGACACCATGCCCTTGCAAAAACACCATCACTTCTTTAATCGCCTTTTGCTTGTCCCAGGCTTCTTGAATCATCTTTACTCGCTTTTTAGCGATGCCAGGAACTTCTTTTAAGCGCTCAATAGAATATTCAATAATATCTAAAGTATCAAATCCAAAGTGAGCAACTATGCGTTTGGCGGTGACGGGTCCCACACCTTTAATCAAGCCACTACCTAAATACTTTTCAATCCCTGTAATTGTCGCTGGTTTAGTTTCCTGATACTGCGTGACTTGAAACTGTTGCCCAAACTTGGGATGTTCCCGCCATATACCAGTTAACTTCAGGGTTTGCCCTGCTTGAATATTAGGAAAGCTGCCTACAATTGTTACCAAGTCTCTGTTACCAGGGGTTTTAAACCGCGCCACACTATAACCGGACTCTGCTGAGTGATAAGTTAGCCGTTCTACTACTCCTATTGTTAATTCATATTCTGAAGACATTTTTCAACCTTATTAAAGTAAAGAACGGCAATAAATTAATCTTAAATTGTGATTTATTTGAGCTTAGTTTTGTGCTAAATTAATAATATAAAGCTATCCTAATCTTAGGGTAAAAAGTAAAGGCATGACTGGAACTCTAAGTATTTAGTCGCAAAGATTTTGTACACTTCCAGCTACACTAAGAGAAAAACTTTGGCGACCAAATTATTAATTGTTGAGTCCCCTGGCAAAATCAAAAAACTCAGTCAAATTCTTGGTTCTGATTGGTTAGTTAAAGCCAGCATGGGGCATATTCGAGAATTAGCTAATGACGGTGCTGATTCTTTGGGTTTCGACTTGGTGGGCAACACCGTTAATTGCCGCTTTATCCCACGTTCAGAGAAAGGGGCGCAAACCATCAAACAACTCCAAACAGCCGTTAAGCAGGTTCAAACGGTTGTTCTAGCGACCGACTCTGACCGGGAAGGAGAAACGATCGCCTGGCATCTGAGCCAAGCATTGCACCTTAAAAATCCAGTGCGCGTTGTTTATACCGAAATTACTCCCACAGCCGTAAGAAATGCGATCGCGCATCCACGTCAAATTGACCAAAATATGGTTAACGCTGGACTGTGCCGCAGCGTTCTTGACAAATTAGTCGGTTATAGAGGCTCTCCCTTGCTATGGCAACTCCAAAATGGTGCAAAGAGCATGGGTCGAGTGCAAAGCGCTACGCTGCATATTCTTTGCATTAGAGAGAAAGAAATTCAAGCATTCGTTCCTCAAGATTATTGGAGCGTTTACGTTGATTACAAAGAAGGTTTCCGCGCTTATTATTTGGGTTTAGGACATGAAAAGGGCAACTCAGACTTATCAGAATCACAGCTAGATGACAGCCGTAATCCACTAGAGAAAACTGCACCAGAATCAAGTCGAGTCTTAACTAAAGCACAAGCTGATAGTATTGTTCAAACAGCAAAAGCTAACCCGCACCATGTTGTCTCTGTCGAAGGAAAAATCACTACTCGTACTCCTCCCCCAGCTTTTGTTACTTCATCTTTGCAGCAAGCGGCAGGGACAAAGCTCAAGTTCAGCCCAGAAAAAACAATGCAAGTGGCACAATCGTTGTATGAAGCGGGGTTAATAACCTATATGCGGACTGACAGTATTGCCCTAGCTTCAGACTTTTGTGCGGCAGTGAGGAGTTGGTTGCAATCACACGACCCTGATAATATTCCTATTAAGTCAAGTCAACATAAGCAAGTTAAAGGGGCGCAAGAGGCACACGAGGCTATCCGTCCTACTGACATTCATAAGCCATCAGCCCAATTAAAAGTTGAATTATCTGATGTTGAATTTGCCTTGTACGTGATGATTTGGAAGCGGACGGTTGCTTCCCAGTGTCAAAGTGCTAGATTACGCCAAACTGTTGTAGTAACTAAATCAGGCGAATTATTTTGGCACGCAAAAGGGCAGATTATGGAGTTTCCTGGCTATACGAAGTATTGGAATAATATTAGTGCTGACTCGGAACTACCTACCTTGCCGCAGGGACAAGTGTTGACTTTAGACAAGGCAAATCACGAGCAAAAGCAAACTCAGCCGCCGCCCCGTTACAGCGAACCCAAGTTAGTTCAAGTTATGGAGCGTAAAGGTATTGGTCGTCCTAGCACCTATGCAGCAATGATTAAAGTTCTTAAAGACAGACTTTATGCAACTTTAACCAAAGGTACTTTGCAGCCGACGGCAATGGGATTAGAAGTAGATAGTTTTTTAAGTGAAGCAATGCCGGATCTTATTCAAACGGAGTTTACGGCGGCAATGGAATTAAAGCTTGATGCGATCGCCGAAGGCAAGCAGGATTGGCAGCAATATTTAACAGGCTGGAACCGGGATTACTTTACAAGTGCGATCGCCAAAGCAGTACAAATTATCCCTAATCGTCAGGTGGCTACAAAAGAAAAAGTGACGGTTCAAGCAGATATTTCCCGTACTCGTTGCCCTGATTGCCAAAACTACCTAGCAAAGATTCCTAATTCCAAAGTCAGCAAAAAATATTTTCTCAAGTGCGTCAGTGGTTGTGCCGGTACAGTGCTGTTTTGGTCGGAACGAGAAAAAAAATGGCAGAAGCCTAAACCTAAAAACGAACTTGCTCAAAAGAGTCCCCTAATCCCTGCAATATTAACTGAGCATAAATGCCCAGTTTGCAAAAAACCTTTAGAAGAATACTCCTATCAAAAAGATGGGCAAGCAAAGAAACTATTACGGTGTTCAAATCCTAAATCTCGCACAGATAAAAAACATAAAGAATTAGTTTATTTTCATACTGAGAAAGGTTGGTGGAGTCCTAAGTTTGGCAAGATAGATTGATTGCCTTAACACTTTTGAGTTAATTTAGCGATCGCATCTGTCAAGCTAATTGCAGCGGTTCACAAGGGTAGATAGGAAAATGTGAATATAGGTGCGATTTCTCCCTGATAAGGACGAACATCTATTAGGTATCTATTCTTGTTTTCCTGCTCTTCAATCCATAAGTCATCGAGGCGAACGCCTTCAACTTGGAACAGCGTATCGTCAATTTTAATAACACTTCCCAATTGTGGTAGCGATGGCACAACATCGTGCCAAAGGTAGTCGTTTCCGAAATGTTTTTTGTCTGGGAAACTACCCCAGATCGAAATTTCAAAATCTGACGACAAATTTTTGGCGTTCATTTTTATTATCTGTAAAACTAATGTTATTATACTTTTTACCGGAAGTCACCTAAATTCTATTTGTTTATTGGCATGAGCAAAATATCCCAAACAAGTCGCGGGGATACAGACTTGTTTAACGCTGATTTAGCAGCTTCAACTTTCGCCACCAACTTGCTATCTTGGTACTGCGTCCACCACTGATACTGCAAAAAGTCGAGCAACCACCTTTGCTGTTCTAAACCCAATTCTTTGATTTGTTTGCTTACTTGTACTGCTGCTAAAATACTATTGTCCGCGCCAGGCGGTTTTAATTTTAGTAATTTTGGTGGTAAGGATCGATAAATTTGGTCATAAACAATAGCTTGGCCCGGACTACCTGTTGCCATATCTAAAACAGTTGGATTAGATAAGACATCTGTTCGATCCAGTTTTTGCAATACTAGAGCCATTTCTGAAGTTGAAAGCGGACGAAAAGGAATTTCTGCACAGCGACTAGCAATTGTTGGTAAGAGCGGCTTACAAGTTAACAAAATAATGCAGTTATTGCCCCCCGGTTCTTCTAAGGTCTTGAGTAATGCGTTAGCGGCAGTAGTATTCATTAGATGGGCATCAGCAATGACTACAACTTTGCGGTTAGAATTTATTGCTGACGTACTCAAAAACTGATCGATCTCTCGAACTTGCTCGACTCTAATACCTGGTTCAGACGCACGAGTAATACCTAGCGCCTTTAACCCGTCTGCGCTGATTAAATTGCCTTGGTGCAAATAAGTTGGCTCTATCCACAGCAGATCGGGATGGTTGTCAAAGTTATTTGTATTCAGCAACTTAGAGCTAACTATACGTGCTGCGAGGGTTTTACCAATCCCATCAATGCCAGCAAACAAATAGGCTGGCGGAACTCGATTTGTTGCGATCGCACTATTGAGTTCCGCGATCGCTAGTTTCTGCCCAACTATTTGGTCAAAGTCTAAAGGAACTTTACAGCCTTTGTTTTCCTGAAGTGCGGTGAACCTATCTTCTTGAACTATTGTGGTAACTGAATTTTCTGTTGTTTCTGCTAGAAAAGATAATTGATGCACAATTTTTCACCTGGAACCCATGATAATAAATCCACCACCTAAATCAGTTTCTTTTTTGTGCGGATTGCAGCAATTAACACATAAACTGTAATCGCTAGTTGAGCAGCAGAAAAGGTCTATTATTTGCTTGCAATTTGTACACTGTTTTTTAGCAATTTGTGTTTTTTTTGATAGTGTCATAGAACCTTTAACGGCACAATTGTACAAGTTGAGTTTGCATTACTAGGCGCTCGTCAGTTTCAGACTTTAGCCTTAACTCTAATTCCAGCAATAGAGGTAAAGCCTCTCTCAATCGCTCTACTGGTACATTAGCGATTTCATTTCGCAAAAAGTACAGACGTTTGGGATTTTTGATTTCTGCTAGAGTTGCGATCGCATTATCGTTTTGCCAGCCTTCAATCTGGCAGACTTTAACCGTAAGCCAAGTCCTGAACGTGGTAACAAGAGTTGCGACAATCTTGAGCGGCGGCTCGTTGCAGCGCAGCAAGTTATCAGTAATTTGCAACGCTGCATCGGTATCTCCAGCTAGAATCGCACTAGCAAGCTTCAGAGCATTACCACTGCTATTATTTACAAGCTCAACTACTTCGTCCTGGTGGATAATTTCACCACCAGTATAAGTTTTGAGTTTCTCTAATTCACTATGGATGAGTCTAGTGTTATTTCCAACGGCTTCAACTAAAGCTAGTGTTGCTTGCCGGGATATTTGTACGCCTATTTGACGAGCTTGACTTTGTACCTGATAGCAAAGAGCATCAGTATTCCAGGGAGCAATTAAAGAAAATTCCTTAGTTTGAGCATTATTAAGAATAGACTTTACTAATTTATTTCTAGCATCAGGTTTGTTAGTAAAAGTTAGCAGTAAAGTATTGGTACTGGGAATAAATGACCAGACAGTAGCTAATTGCTCAAATATATCCACCGAGCAATTAGCTACATATACAAGGCGATTTCCACTGCCTACCGGAGGGGTGAGAACATCGGTTATGGCTGCGGCGATCTCATTTTCCTCAAATTGGCGATAATTAAAAACAAACCAGTCAGGAGCGACTAACTGGCTTTGTTGTTTGACAGCTTGTGCCATTAAAAATTCGTCTTCGCCCCAATAAATATGAATTGGCATTAGTTAAATCCTATCCTTTTTTAATTGCAAATAATTCTTGAACGTAATTGCAAATTTTGAGGCTGGCTGAAGCAGGATCGTTTTCTGGAACTTCTTTGCAAAGAATCTCAAAAGTAACTTTTAGTATTTCGCAATGATTAAAAGGATCGTACTTGTTTGGGTGCAACCTAACAATAGTTGTAGCTGCTTCTGTAATTACATGAGCTTTCGATTTTAGCATGGTTTTTTAGGGAAGTTAATTGTGCTACTAAAGTAGAATGTCCTTCTTTAAAACGGAGAATTATCTTCTAATTCTGCACAGGCATCGTCATTTCTGTTTCTATATATATTCTTCAGTTGACAAATGCCTCGCTCAAAATAAGTACATTCATAGCACTTGTATCCGCCACTGATTTCAGTTAGGTCTAATTCATTGTCACAATTTACAATTTCTTCAGGCTCAAAGCTGTATTCTGTATAAGATATGCCACCACACTCAACAGTTTGACGCTCGTACATTTCTGTATACCAATAAATAGTTTTTCATCTATTTATTGCGATAGCAAATGTATTTATTTATGATTAAGAATCTATTTCTACTGCTAAATTAGTTAAAAGATATTTGTTCATTGTTAAATTTAAACAAAGTTAAAGCGGTAAGAGTAAGTTCAATCCTACCGCTTCTCACTTTATCTACTAGCTTGCTTTTGCTGTCTGACAAAATCTACCCAGGCTGGAGCTTTTTTACCATTAATAGGCACTAGAGAATTCATGTACTTTTGCAAGGTTTCTGGGCTTAAATGAGGTAATTCTTGCTGCGCCCAAGAAATGGCATCGCTAGGCTTTTTCCAATTAGCCCAAATTGCTACCTTGGGTTCTATTGGTGTAGCTGGTGGCTCTATCACCGAAGTCTTCTTTACTCCAGGTAACAAGCCAAGTATGCCTATTTCTAACCATAATTGAGGTTGGGTAGATTGTTTTACTTGGATTTCGCTTTCTCTAAGGTGCTGTTGTGCTTTTAAAATAGATGGCAGTTCCCAAAGTTTCGCCATCTGACACAATTTCTGCCAACTTTCAATGGTTAATGCTACCATCTGTTGTTGAGTGGGGCTATTTTTAGCAATTAGCAAGTCACGGAAAATTCCAGCTACGTTCTCTAATACTGTCAGTGAGTCTTTACCACTTTCAAGGATTCGGCGAATGACAGTCAATAACTCTTTGGAGTCATCACGAGAAATCGCACTCAGCAGCGAAAGTAAATCTTGTTCCTTGACCGAACCAACTAATTCTCTAACCATTTCGGGATTGATGGTATCGCTGTCTCTCAAACTCAACTGGTCGAGTAACGTTTCCGCATCTCTAAGTCCACCGTTGGACAACTGAGCGATTAAACGAATTGCTTCTGGCGTTACATCAATAAGTTCTTCTTTTGCTATAAAGGCTAAATGCGTTATCATCGCTTCAAGTTCGATGCGCTTGAAATCAAACCTTTGGCAGCGCGAAGCAATAGTTAAAGGCACTTTCATAACTTCTGTAGTACAGAGAATAAACACCACATTCTCCGGTGGCTCTTCCAAGGTTTTGAGCAAAGCTTGAAAAGCCTGGGAACTCAGGCTATGAACTTCGTCAATGATATAGACCTTGTACCTCGATTCCATTGGAGCTAACTGGCAGCGCTCAATTAGTTCTCGAATGTTATCTACTCCCGAATTACTTGCCGCGTCAAGTTCTGTTACATCCAAAGATATACCTTTAGCAATCCCCAGACAGGAGCCACACTTACCGCAGGGGTTACTTGTGGGCATTGCTCCGGTTGTACAGTTGAGAGATTTAGCTAAAATCCGAGCGCTGGAGGTTTTGCCCGTACCTCTTGAACCAGTAAATAAGTAGGCTGGGGCAATACGATTTGAGGAAATCGCGTTAGTCAGAGTAAGAGAAATTGCGTTCTGTCCGACTAACTGAGCAAAGGTTTGGGGACGGTATTTGTGATGAATGGGTTGGTACATAGGTAGGTTTTGGTTTGACTTAATTAGGCTGCAATAACCGAACCTGGAATCTCATCATTAATTTGAGGCGCAACATCAAATTCCTTGATTTGCTTTAACTGCACGGGCATAATTAATACAAATTGATTCGTATTTTCTATAGGCGCAAGAATGACTGGATGACCTGGGGCGCTTGCTTTGATAACTATTTCGCTACTATCAATAGCTCTAACTGCTTCACTTAAATATTTGATATTGAAGCCAATTGTAAAATCAGCATCGTAATCTTCAGATGTTACTGCTACTGATTCCACAGCACCACCGAGGTCTGGGGCTTCTGCGTACAAAGTTGCTACACCCGGACTAAAAGTAATTTGAACAAATCGGTCTTTTTGACCCGCTAAAGTTGCTACTCGATTTAGAGCCGATGACAAAATGTTTTTATTGACAATAAACCGATAGTTGAACTGAGTGGGGATGAGCGATCGGTAATTGGGGTATTGTTGGTCTAATAACCTAGATGTGACACAAATATTTGCTAACTGGAAGGAAATAAGACTTTCATCAGCTATAGTGATTTGGCATTCGCCCTTAGTCGTGACAAGTATTTCCTTTAAACGAGTAACTGTAGCATGAGGAATGGTTGCAGCACTGTCAAATTCTTCTGTTCCATTATGACTGCAAGCTACACCTAAACGATGCCCGTCAGTGGCGGCGGTTTCCCAGATGGTTGCTGATAGCTTGAGATGAATTGCTGCTAGAACCTGTTGAAGCTCGTTACGAGCGGCAAAAGGTAATGTCGAGGCGATCGCGCATTTAATTACTTCAACACTCAAAGTTGTACTTTTGCCTACAACTGTTGGCATTTCGGGAAACTCACTTGGGTCTGTGGCGGTAGCTAAACGACACTTGCCTGTACTATGAGTAATTGTTAATTGATTGCTGGTTACTTCTAAAACCAGTTGTTCGTGCAAACTAGCAACTACATCGTGGAACAATTCAGCGTTTACAGCTATTGTACCCCCATCGAGTATTTGACAAGCTGCATGAGTTTTGATCCCCAAGTTACCATTAAAGCCCGTAACAATTACTTGTTGATTTTTTATGTCTGCTTGAAATAGAAAACAAGACATTATGGGTATATTTGGATGATTGCTGATAGCTTTATAAGCATTACCAAGCAAAGTCGCTAAAGATTTTTGAGCGATTTCTAGTTTCATAATTATATTTTGCTAATAGATAATTTTTGGTGAAGTGATGAAGTGAGCGCGCTACATAATTCCATAAACGTTTATGGAATTATGCCTAATTAGAAATCAATGACTCTAGAAAATTCTGGTAACATAACTTGGGTTGTAGTGTGTGCAGCCAATTGGAGTGTTTCTCTCCTTAACTGTCTCTGCTTGCTTTCAACTAAATCAATTTTGATCTGTTGAAGCTGTTCTACTAGCTCCGCTAATTTATCTAACGTTTCATAGTCGAAACTCAAGGCAAAACTGTCTCCAGCTTCGATAAACGAGCAACATCTGTTGTCGCCGTTGCTATAACTATTGATTGCCGTTTCTGCAGTCACGGTGACTTCTTGAAATTGGTGGATTTTCATTGCTTTTTGGGGATTCTTCGCCTAATGTGAGCATTCATAATTGCTAAACAAACATCTAAGTTTTTGAGCATAGTTTTGTTTTTTGTCTTAAAAAAATCAGAGTGCGTGGCATATCGCACTCTAACGATTTACCCTTACTTCCCACTTTCGCCGCGCGCAAGCGCAAATCGTTCGTACTGTTTAAAACTTGGCTAAAATATCGGGGTTGGTATACAAACTTCGTGACGCACCAGAATTGATATCAAAGTAAGTGGCAAATTTTCTCAAACCCCCTGTTAAGGTGAGAGCTAATAGATATTCGCTAGCGATCGCGGCTACGTGCTGGTTAACAAACAAACTTTGTTGGTTTCTAGCTACTAATTCGGCGCAGGAAAGAGGAGTAGACTGTTTTTCTTCGGGCAATGCTTCTAATAATTCAGGGTGCAGGATAATGGGACTAGGAAGAACTTTACAAAAATTAGGCTTTGACAAATTATCAAAAGCTTGTTCCAATTGAAAACAATTTGACGAACCGAGTAATACTTGCCCAGAAGTACGGTGGTTGCCGCAATCCAGCCACCAAACATCTGGTACATAATAGGTTCCATAGCCATTATTTAGGCAAGCAGCAATTTCTTGGCGGGCGGCGGCGTTGTCCACGCAGCCAACAATAATAACTAAGCTGCGCCAAGGTGCTTTTGCCATTACTGGTGTAAAGGGCTGACTAATAGCGCTAATATTGCAGCCCATAGCTAAAGCGTACCTTGCTGCTAATACTTCGGCTTTTGGTAAACCAATATCTCCTGGTTGGAAGTTTTGCCTAGGAATATTTTTTGCTTCGACAATATCTGGGTCAATAATTGTACAAGCAGTTGTTTTGGTAGTAGTTGTCTCAAATTCTTTCATTAATCTGGCGATCGCGCTAATCAAAAAGCCTCCCGTACCTCCCGCACCCACTAATACAAACTCCACATGATTGTGCTGAGACACAATTAATGGTACGGCTTGGCTATAGGACAAATCTATTTGCATCAACGATTCCTGGTGGTAGTTCAAATACTTGACAAGCGGGCAGAACTTGAAAATGAGTGTAGATACCCACCCGGACGCTAATAGTTGGTTGAGTAAATATTTCTCCCAAAACTGCAAATAGCCTAAACTTGCCCGATTCTTCTTTATCGTCGGCAATTGAAAATTCCGCCGCCATCTGGTGATGAGAATGGACTTCTACGATCGCTGATTCGTAAAATGGATCTAGGGGGCGTTTTGGGGTAACGCTATATTTTGTAGCAATTTGGTCTGGAATAATGAGTTGCCAGTCACCGTCAGTAAAGGCTAAATAGAATAGAACTTCCTCTTGTCCGGCGGCAATTGATAGTTCTAGCATCGTAGATACTAAGGGCTGTGGAATGGGTGGGTAATCGAAGTTGAAGTAAGGTTTGAGTTCCGGTAATCCTGGAATATTTAGCGCGCATAGCTGGACACAAACCTCAATCCCATCTCTAGCAGCGCGTAAAAATACACCATTACCTGCTAACCAATACTCTTTAATAGCAGAACTAATTGGAGGTAACGGGCAACCGGTAGCGATATTGTAAGATACAAATGTACTACCGAAGTTTAATAATTGATTCGACGACTTCTGCAACATTTTTCTTACAACTAATTAAGTCTTTGAGTGGGTAACGTTTAGCTTTTTGTCCGTGCAGTTTGAGTAACTGACTTCGCACATCTCTTGGAAACTCAATGGATTTTGATTGCACCATATGATCGTTAAAAGGGCTAGACCAAAAGCCATCCCAAGTGCTACCTATCCCCAAAGCAGAACACAGGCTGTGGGGAGTTGTGCCAAAGCAAATA
This sequence comes from Chlorogloea sp. CCALA 695, assembly GCF_003003885.1. GTDB lineage: Bacteria > Cyanobacteriota > Cyanobacteriia > Cyanobacteriales > Chroococcidiopsidaceae > Aliterella. The sequence continues at coordinate 14,014 of NZ_PVWN01000060.1, forward strand.
GCACCGTCTAACATTACGTTTGGCAATGGGGCGTGAAATAGTTGGCTTTCGCGCGTAACTTGCTTGTCCTTTACGCACCACATCCAGTAAGAAAGTCCCCAACCCATAAACACCATTCCAGGCATTGAAACGGTAAGGGTTACAAGGCGATTATCTGTCGAATTAATTAGGGTTACAACTTGGTTGTGGGGAGGAATATACTGCACTAAATACTCCCCAAAACCATTAATTCCCCAACAAATGGTATTAGCAGGAAGAAAGCCAGAGTGCAAAGGAACGTTGTCAAAAGCTGCTTTAACACTGCTAGGAGACAGAAACTTATAGGTTGTGCGATTTTCTTGAGTGCTGACAAACAAGTATTGTCCTGACAAAAATAATAGTTGTGCCTGAATGTCTGCGGTATTGATTCTAGTTGCGAGACTCCGGGCAAGGTTGCTGGTGTCTAGGTGCGTTGTTGTAGTACCAATTACTTCTTGGCATTGTTCCATAGGGCGATTACTTGTTCGTAGTTAGTAACGGACTTTTGTAGCCATTCATCGAGCTTTTCCATTTTGGCTAAATAGCTTTGGGCAATAGTCCAATGCTCGATTAAATAATCAATCGATTCTCGATTCCAATCTAGGGATTCGTAATTTTCGTAAACAATATCAAGCCAAATACAGCCTGTGCTATGGTCGGTTAGACTTAAAACATCGCCCAAGTACGACAATGGTGCAGTTTGTGTTTGGCAAAGCTGGTCTAACTTTTGCCAACTTATGACATCGGGATCGACCAGCTTCTTGGGGGTAAATCCAAAGGCTTCTTGCCAATCAAGAAGATTGTAGCCGCAGCCTAGAACGGATATCAAAAATTGCTCGGTGGTAGTTAACTGTTCAAGCTCTACGTCATACCAATCGGTGTTTTGTGGATAGAGAGGAATATCGAACGTTCGTTCGTCTCGGTCTAAGAAGTTTTCTACTTCACCAATCGGAAACAAGCGATCGTTTACTAAAGTTAGAAACTCTATTTCACGATCGCTATACAAACTATCTGCTTGCGAACAATACAAGCAATCAACCGACGAACTTGCCCACTCATAAGGGAAATAGTGTTGATAGTGGGCAAGTAGAATTGTTTTTTGATTTAGGTCAGTTAGATACGATAGCCCTTCTTGGACAGTTAAAGGTAACTTGAAGGCAGTTAAATCCCGATAACTTGCACTGAGGAGGGAATTGGTTGGCATTTTCTTAAAGCCTTCAGAGTATCAGTTACAGTGTTTTCCCAGTCTTCTCCTACGTCAACGGCTTTAGCGATCTGTGGTTGAAAACTAATCAGCCTATCCATGTCTAAATTGCCGCTTCTTTCTAGTTCTTTTAGCTGCCAGGACAAATAGAGGGCTGGATTAACTTCGCCATCACTATCAATTAAACTCTGGACAACTACGTTACCTTTAGTTCCGGCTCGTTTTACCATCCGAATTTCTGTAATTCCGTTTTTTTCTTCGCGTCTAATGTCTGCTGTACCCACTTCTGGGAAAAAGGGCATCATCGCATTACGCAAAGTATCGTCGGTAGCTGCCACTTCATCAGATAAAGCAATTTCTTGACCTTCGAGGAATAATTTGTAAGGCATGGGTTATGTGAATAAGGATAATTGATCTACTTGATTTGTGGTATTAGGTGCGGGTAAGTCTGGCGGCGGTACTTTTGCTTTGGTGGTTTTTGCACTTGTTACCTGCGGCGCGGTGCTGGAGGTAAGTTTTTTAACTGCTGCTAGTTTTGGCAAAGCTTGTTTTAATTGCTCAAGCAATTGAGCAATTTCTGGACATTTAGTTATCTCGTCTAAAATCGTGCTGGTAATAATTGGTGGTGCGCCCTTAATACCTGCTGTAATTAATACTTGCCGGGATTGATTTACTCCAGGCATTATTTGTAATCCAACGAGGATAGTAACATTTTCAAATTTGTCGGATTTACTTTGAGAATCTAGGCAATTACTCAAGGGCGCAGTCGTTGTATTTTCCTCGTCATCATCGTTGTCTTCAACAATTTCTAATTCTTCATCATCATCTTTTTCTGGCAACATCATAATTTTTCTGTCACAATTTGTTGGCAAAGTAGTAAAGCGTTCCAATGGTAGAACGAAGATTTTTAAACGTTTCCCATCGACGCTGACACTCTCCTGGCTTGTATTTTGGAGATTGTTGGCTCCATTTATCCCAAGCCTCTAGTAAGTGTGAACTAACACCTTTTAGTGCTATGCCTACTCTTATCCAAGAGTGATAATCGTGGGCAAAGGCAGCCGGGATTTTTTGGAGATACTGTAATGCCCTTTTTTCTTCCCTATCTGTGCTTTTAGGGTAGTAAGTCACAACAGTATTCTGCACTTTGAGACTTGGCGGTGTAATCAACATTTGCGTGATCGCAAAGTCGGGTATTGGCGCTACCTCAATTTGTCTGGGACTGCGCCCTGGTAGCCAAGAGTATTTTCCTGTCAAAGGATGCTTAGATGGCGGTAGTACGGAGGCATGACCCGTACCTCGAAGCTCTAATTTCTCAACGGCTGTAATAGCAATTTTTCTTGATTTTAAACGGTCGCAACTGATGTTAGTTTTGTACAAATACTGCGCTCGTCCTAGTAGCCCTGATGTAAAAGCCACTGTAGGAGGTAGATTCGGAATTGCTTTATGAACGCTCTCGCCATCGCAATCAATGGCAATCAAATATTCCAGGCTATTTTGTCCGCAGATTACCGCAAAACCTGTGGGAGTGATTGTACTGAAGCCTTTTAATTTACTTTTTACTTGTACTCAACCAAACTTGTTAAGTTGCTCAAAGAGGTCTTCGGGCGTAAAGGGATTTTTTTGCCATTCAAATTCTACTGGCTGTTTGTCAATTGTTGGTGTAAGCAACCAGTGAGAAGGTATGTCTTTTAGAGCGAGAACTAAAGACTGGATGTGAGATTTTTTTAAGCATTTAAAAGATTTTTCAGGTTTGTATAGTTAAGAGCAGCGCTCCGCCATGAAGGGCGCGAAGCGCTACTGGGCTACGGAGTAATGCTCGAAAAGACATTCTTCAAAAAGCAGGAGATAATTTATATTATCTCCTGCTACTGTGCTAAATTGGCTCTGTAATGCTAAGAACTCGGAACTTCACATACTCCTCGTCAACAAACCAAGCTAGTTTAGTTTCCTGACTACCACTTAATTGGGAGCTTTTGACGGGAAGAGTCCCGCTCTCAGCACTTCCCAAAATCGCCGTTACACTTTCGCTGCGTTCGATAGTTCCTTGAAAGACCCCATAAGCGAATGTCCACTCGATTAGAGACAAAAAGTTGATTAGAGACATTGGTTTACCTGATAGTTTTCACCTACTGGTTGCGTTAGCAATTATTCAGGTTAACTATCTGATCTAAAAAATCTGTTAAGAGCGATCGCATCTTATAACTTTCGGCACTTGGCAGTAAATCAACTAAGATAGTTTTTAGACTCGGACTGGAAGCCTGCGTAAAATGCGGATTGAAGTTCATTGGTTATTTCATCGGGTAAGTCACCCCATTTTGATACACCAGCACTGGCAATCAAATCTTTTCTATCATCAGCCGTCATAAAGGAGGCTTTCTGGTTAGCCCTAGCTTCGGCTCCAAGAATGCGAGCATAATTTAAAAGTTTTTGTTTATCCATTTTCTTTTTCTGCATCCTAGTAAATGAATAATAATGCCAAAAATCAACTTTTAGAACTACTCCAAAACCTTGGATGTAATAATTGTATTAATTTTAAGTTCATCTGTCTAACGCCTAATCTTTACCGTTCCACAATTATAATAGAGTTTCCTAATGGTCAAGTAATTTGCGAAAATGTTGAGAATGAGAGTAAGTCTGAGGCTAATTTGCTAGTAGCACAGCATATTTTTGATCGAATATTAAGCAATTACCCAGAATTTTTAGTTAACTGGGATGAAATTAATATTGAGGCGCAGGCAGGCGACGCATTGATTAAATTAAGTGTTTATCTTTCTAATCAGTCGAAGAACTCGCACGATAAATCAAAACAACTGCAACAATTGGAGTCTGATTCTAATCTTGCAAAGGTATTTGACCGTTGTAAAGCTCAAGGCAATCTAGAGTTAGCTATCTGGGGAACCAATTTAAGTGAAAAGCGAAAAGCCACTTTAGTTGAAGCTTTACTATGGCGACGTTTCAGCAAGCAAGTTTTTACTACTAATGCACCTATGGAATTAGAGATTTTACTCAGCACTTTACAGTCATAAGACTTCGTACTTTAACCACAGATATGCTTTTCTGGTTGTACATTAGCTTCGCCCATAGCGATTGCCAGTGCCTCATTTGTCGGTTTATCAATTATTCCCATTTTGTGCCATACATCTAGCTGAAAGTTGCGACCACCTAAGCAAATAGTGCAATTACTGCGATCGCTATTGCATAAATGATTTGTCCCAGAAATTAAATAATCGTATATCTTTGCCATTGCTTCTGGGCGAAGAATGTCTGAGTTGACAAATGGGCAAGTAGCACAATGTTTTTCCTGTAATTTCATAACTATCTCCAAAACAAGCCAGAAAGTTTTTTGAGCGAGACTGAGTTTGCAGTATCAATATTTTTTGGTACTGTTGGGGTTTTCAGATGTATTAATCCTGAAATTAAGTTGTTCTGATTATCGTACCTTGCTGGGTATAAAGAAGTCGCATCTAACAAATAGCTTGAATAATCTCTAGCTATAATATGTGCTGCTTCCACATACTGTAATTCTCGCTCGTTGGGCTTGCGCGTGTAGATAGAGGGCGGTCTAATTACAGTTTTGTGTTGCGTCGGAATCGATTGGTTAAAATCTATCTCCAAAATTGACTGCGTTTTATTAATAATATTATTTGCCAGCCTAGCGAAAATAGTTCTTTCACTTCCATAGGTGAGGAAATGTATCAGGCAACCTATCTCAATTCTCTTATCTTTGGTGTCGGTGACGATGGCGCTGACAAAACCCCACTGCTTGCTTTCCCCCATGCCGACAATTCCGTGCAAGTCACCATCAAATTTGGCAATCGCACACTCCAACCACTTTCCACGCCCATAAGTTTCTATCGATTTGTGGTTGTATTTTTCAATTAAGCTTGTCGCAAAACAGCCAACTTGCTTATTCAGTCTCAGCAAAAAGGGGCTTTCCGGTAGAGTAATTGATATTTTTCTGTTCGGATAAAGCTCTGAGTTAAATTCAATTTTCATAGTAATAATTTAAGTATTAGCAACATTTATCTTTAGGGCTATTACTAATACTTAAAGTTGTGATTAAAGTATTAGTCAACTTTCCAGAACAAATTAGAAAGACCTTTAAGCGAAAAAACTTTTACTGTTTCTTGGCTTGCAGTTGCTATTTCTACTTTTGATAGTAATTCTCGTAGCAATTGTTCGTGTCTATTGATTTCTGGTAGCCTTGATAGAATTACAAAAGGGTCGATTTTTGTACCCAAAGGAGTCGGGACTAGACTTAAATATTCGTTGATAGTTTCGGTGTAATTGTAATAGGTATTAGTTTTTAGCTGTTCTAGTAACTCTAAAGCTCGGTAAACAAGTTTTTCTTCTACTGACTTAGTGTCAAGAACTGATGGCTTATAGCCTTTTTGCTTTTTCTTAGTTGCGATAGTATGCAGTTCATACAAAGCTGCACCATAGGAACCGCAGTTACGAGTTTTTGTTTGTCCGTTGTAACCAACTCGTCCCCAGGTAACTTCTAGATCGCCGTTATCATTTGCTTTCGCTTTCCAGAATTTGTTGCTATTAGCAAGAGTATCGACAAACACTAAATGCACTTTGTTATCTACAGGTTTGCTCATCTTGATTTTTTTGTGGGTATAAAATAGCAATTCCCAGCTATTAGTCAATAACTGGGAATTATATTGCGAACTGATTTTTCTACTTCTGGTGCTGTTTAAGTGAATCTATTATTTGCTGGTCTGCGATCGCTGGATCGTGGGATAGAAGTATAACGTCGTCACGAACTAGAATTAATTCCTTAACAATATCTTTAACAGAGCGTCCTTTACCTTTTTCTTGTTGGATATAACCTTGAATTTCTTCGATTTTTATTTCTTCAAGTTTCATACAAATTCACCTTCGGCATTGATTATGTATAGATACCTTACTTGTTCGTTATCGCAACTTTTAACTTCGATAAACAGCAATCCACCTTCCATGTACAAATTGTAAAGGCAAAACCGCATCTGCGCTAAAGAGCGGATGCGATCGCAGAAAAATACCCATTGTATTTCGGTTGGTACTTCAAACATTTTCAGCGCTTTGTTGAGTTTTTTGCTAATAGTCTATCTAGAAAAGGCGGTAGCTATATCTAACCACCGCCAAACGGTTAATTCAAGTTCCTCATTTTTGCCGTTCGTAATGACTTAGTTTTACCTTCTTGCACTGGATTTGAAGCGGGACGAGCAGTTTTCGCCCATTCCTGCATTCTCTCAACGGCGGCAGCATCAGTAATTGCGAGCGGAACGATGGTGCTGCGAGAGTTTTCTAAGTCGGCAAGCGCGATCTGCTGTGCGCGTCCTTCATGAAAAGCTAGAATTGCAGCTTCGGCGGCTAAGTTTTCTAACTCCGCTCCCGAAAACTTATCGGTAGAAGAGGCGATCGCTTCCAAATACTCATCAGGAAGTTCGCTGCAACCAAAACGTTCTAAGTGAATCTTCAAGATAGCTTGGCGTTCGGTGGCAGTAGGTAAATTAACAAAGAAGTTTTCATCAAAACGTCCTTTACGCTTAAATTCCGCAGGTAGAGCCTTGACATCGTTAGCGGTTGCTACAACGAATACTCCACCATCCGATTCTGCCATGAAGGTAAGAATCGTGCCAAGAATGCGTTGAGATACACCAGAGGAATCAGAATTATTTCCTAAAGCCTTATCTACTTCATCAATCCACAAAACACAGGGCTTAATTGCTAAAGCTGTTTTAAGAGCGCGTCTAACATTACCTTCAGATTCGCCAACGAGCGATCCTAACATCCTCGCAATATCTAGTTGCAGCAAAGGTAGCCTTAAAATAGCTGCGATGTTTTTAGCAATTAGGGTTTTTCCCGTACCTGGAGGTCCAGCTAACAACACGCCTTTGGGTTGCGGTAAGTTATAGGTTGCAGCCTCGCTAGTAAATAATTTTGCTCTAGCAAGTAACCACTGGCGAAACAGGTCTAAACCGCCAAAGGGAATGACAGCACTTTTACCAAGTTCGATACCCATCTGGGCTAGCATACCTGTTTTATACTCTACGGCGGCAGTGATAATGTCTGTTGTTATTTCAATGCCTCTAGCTGTTAAGTGCTTTTTGATATATAACCGGATGAAGTCTGAGACTTCTTCTAGAGTTAGTCCAAGGGTAGCTCTTGCAAGTTCTTCTGTCTGAGAAGCGGTGAGTGAACTAGACCATTGTGTCTGTTGGGCTTTTGCCGAATTTTTAAAATACTCCAGGAAGTCATTAATGTGGTTAATAACTTCATCTACCTTGGGTAAACTAACTTCCGCTACAGGAATAAGACGTATTAGCGAGTCATGCAAAGAAATTTGCTGACCAATTAATACAATACGCTTTTCTGTAGGTTTGAGGCGGTGATAAAGATTTTTTACCCGTGTCAAAATCTCCCAACTTAGAGCAGGTGAATTTTTAGCTATAAAAGGATGCACGTCACCTAAAATAAATACTCCATCACCATTAAAGTCTTGAATGAATTGAAATATGTACAACAAAGGATCGGCATGGGCGGGTTTCTTGTAAATGTCTGTAGGGGTAAATACTAGACCACCATCGTTGTTACTAATTTTGACTTGCTCAAGGGAAGATACCCCCAAATTCCAAAAATAGACAGGCAGTTCCAGCTTTTTAGTTACCTCATGTTGGATGTATTCGATAGTAGTTGTCTCGTCAGGGGATAAGACATCTACCCCAACAATCGGAATTTGCGAAGCTATGGTTGTCGTTAAGTCTTTTAACTGCATATTTTTCGTGAATAATTTGGTCTTGTTGCAGGACAAACTTCACTTGGGGTGTAACTTACTACCCCCCAGGTGAAATAGTTGAATTGATTAAGTGATTAATGCTTCTGTTTTGCCTGCACGGAGTTGGTAGTGCTGATAGTGTTGGTTTGGGCTTCCGGCTTGAAAGTGCGATCGCCCTCCTTTACAACACCGAGGGCTTCCTCAATTAGCTGAGTTGCCTCCAAGCAAGACAAGCCTTCAAATCCCTCAGCTTCAACGGTGTGCTGTCCTGTTTCTTCGTCAAAGTGAATAAGCAAAGAGCGTTCAGTAGACATATTTAGCGGCGGTTTTGTTGAGTAGTTTGATGAGCGGCGAAGGTTAAGCGGAGAGTTTGTACAGTTCCACTACTACTTTCAGTAATCGTGCATTCTCCAAGGCGTTCTGATAATTCGGCAGCTTTAGCACGGGTTACTTCATTGCCATAAGCTTGCATCAACTTATGGGTAAAAAAATCGCGCCCAAGTCGCCGCCCAGTTTCGTAATCATCTTGGATGACATCATATACATTGGTTTCTTGATTCCACCTAAAACCCATGTCTGCCCGTGCCTTCATGGTTTCCCCAGATACAATGACTTCGGCGCTGTATTCGCCTTGGTCGCCGTAGTAACCTTTAAGAGGCTGGGGATGTTCGTATACTTTTGGCTCTAATTCTAATTTGGTCAAGGCTGCAACTAAAGCTTGGCGATCGCGGATTAGAGTTTTAACTTGAGAAAAGTGTGACATTATGTGTTGGATATATGTGCAATGGGGAAGTTTGGCTTCCCCGTTTTCTTCAAATTGAGCGTAGATTTAGACGCATGACGGTAGCTTTGCCAAGTCCAGACTCATCACTACCTGATAACAAGTTATTTTGATCCGCCTCTAAACTGGCTCTGAGAGCATCAATTTCCTGTTTTAGTTGAGCGCGTCCATCCACGCTTAGGTTCTCGTTGTCTCGCTGCACAGTTTGGGAAACTAACTTAAACTTGTCAAATACATCTGTCAATGTGCCGTCAATATCGGCTCCAAGCAAAGCTTCCAGGCGTTCTGTATGATTTTTCAATCCATTTTTTAGTCGTTTGCTGGAGGAGCCAGTTTCAAATTTGGCTAAAGACGATACAAGTTTGGCGACCATTTCATAACATTCGTTTTTTGCAGCAACGATTAATTCCTGCCGGAGTTTTTGAATATCTTGCGCTTGCTGGGTTTGAATTTGGCTAACTATACGCTCGGCATTGACTTGGTTTTGAGCAGCAAGTTTTTGAGCTTCAGCGTTAGCAATATTTGTTTCTAAGGATAACTGAGACTCAATCCCAGGTATTAATTCAAACGCACCAATCCTTACTTGAAGATAGTTTTCAAGTTGCGACCTGTGGGGAAACTTCGCAGTTATTCTTTCTACCTTCTCAAGAACATCCTCTTGAGATAAACCAAACTTTTTATTAGCAAGCAAGTGGGTGATTCTTTCTAAGAATTCCTGTAATCCTTGCTCGTATTCAAGAACTAAGGAATCCCGCAATTGGTCAGCAAGCTGTTGAAGTTGTTGAAATTCTGCCCAAATTTGCGGCAACTTCTCTGCCGTACAAGCAGTCCGTCCCTCAGCGCGAATCATTTTATAGTAAATTTGATTGCGGGCGGTGGTAAGTTCGCCTCCGGCAGTTTTAAGTGCCTTAAATAAGGGGATATTAGCCAACTTTGCCTCGGATGCTTTAACTTCTTCTAAGTCTTCGCCAATAAATCCTAGTTCTTCCCATCGGATGCTGGTACTTGCAGATGTACCGCTTAAATTGACTTCTAATATGTAGAGATCGTTTTTGATCTTATTGAGGTTTCGCAAGCGTAATGCTGCTTCAGGAATTTGAAGTTGTAACATAGAGTGATTCTTGTTTGTTGGTTAGTATTGTTATCGTCGACCTGCAAGTTGTAAGACTTAAACAGAACATTCCTCTCGCACTTTGCTACTTAATTTGAAAGCCTAATAT
>NZ_PVWN01000128.1 GCF_003003885.1 Chlorogloea sp. CCALA 695
AGGATTACTTTGTTGGTTACACGCATCTCAAGGACTATACTTGGTCAGCGCTAGAACCAGGTCAGAAAATTGATGTACTATCAATGCCAGCGCTCGAAGGCGAATCTCGTGTAGTGGCGGCGCTATCACCAGAAGGTACTATAAACGATTTTGAGGTAAATCAACGCTACATAGCTAGTACCATAAACGATGATGCACAAGGAGATATGGGGTTTTAGACCGATATCAACGTTATTAATGCTGTGCGCGATGCACGAAAATATCTTTTCGCACACAGCATTAACTTTAGTAATTATTGGAGGCTTACAAATGGCAACCAGCATACTTCCAGCCTTGTTAATGAGCGCCATCGCTTCAGTAATTCCATTGGCGCAGATTGCCCTATTCAAAGCACTTCTACGTTCGGGACTTAAAAATTAATTGTCCGCAGTCAATCTGAGCAAACTACTTACTAGGAAAAAGAAGGCAAACACCTATGAATTTTGAACGTAGAACCCTTAAGAGTGCGATTCGTTTAGCCTAAATGAGTAGTAATACTCAGGGACGGTTAACTTGATTCAAATAAGAATCATGATAACTGAATGACCATGTAGGTGTAAATCCTACCCCGCAGGTGCAGCGGTGAAAGCATCTCCCCCAGGTTCGCGACTAGCCATCAAAGCCTGAAGCGGGGAGAAAAGGTGGCTCTACTGGAAGCCTAATCCGGTATCCATCGAGCAAAAGTACCAATGAGTAACGTAAGTGAAGATGCACTTGAACCGTCGTAAGTTCTAACCAGCGAAATAAGGCTTTATGCGCTGGAGCCAAAAGGCAAAGAATATGGAGTTGGCAAGTTCTTGATTGACCAACACGCACTTCCGATAAATCCGGCGGATAGCATCACTCTAAAAGTACACAGAATGGTCATTCGGAACGAAGTAATCTCTCGCCTGCTCTCAGATAACTGAGAAGGTGCTAACCGGATGCAGCGAGTAGAAAAGATTGAGAAAGAAGCTAATGTTTTGGGTAATACCAAAAATATGCTGACGTTCTCATGGTGATTTGGAAGATAAAATGTCTAGTAGGAGTACAAATGTCCAATACGAGTTTAAAGACTACGGCGGAATGGCACGAAATTAACTGGCGCAAGCTAGAACGTAGCGTGTATAAGCTCCAAAAGAGAATTTATCAAGCCTCTAATCGAGGTGATGTGAAAACAGTTCGCAGGCTCCAAAAGACGTTAATGAAGTCCTGGTCAGCAAAATGTATATCGGTTCGTCGGGTAACACAAGACAACCAAGGTAAGAAGACGGCAGGAGTTGATGGTATTAAATCACTGACCCCTAAGCAACGTCTCACCCTGGTTGCCAAACTAAAATTACACTCAAAAAGCGCTCCAACCAGGCGAGTATGGATTGAAAAGCCAGGAAAGGATGAGAAGCGACCATTGGGAATTCCGACAATATATGACCGAGCATTGCAAGCGCTCATCAAGCTGGGATTAGAGCCAGAATGGGAAGCGCGATTTGAACCCAACTCATACGGGTTCAGACCGGGGCGCTCATGCCACGACGCGGTTCAGGCAATATTTGATGCAATCAAGCATAAAGCAAAATATGTGCTTGATGCCGATATTGCTAAATGTTTTGACCGTATCGACCACGAAGCGCTGCTAAATAAATTAAATACATTTCCTACAATTCGTCGCCAAATAAGGAGTTGGCTAAAAGCGGGAGTGATGGATGGTAAGCAGTTGTTTCCAACATCTGAAGGTACTCCCCAGGGTGGGGTAATATCCCCACTCCTGGCAAATATTGCCCTCCACGGGATGGAAAATCGGATTAAGCAATTCGCAGAGACACTTCCAGGTAGAAGTGGATTTGGGAAAGATGGGCATAAGAGTGCCTTAAGTTTAATCCGATATGCCGACGACTTCGTGATTCTCCACGAAGATGTAACCGTTGTCCAAAGATGCAGATTAATAATATCTGAGTGGTTAAAAGGCATGGGACTTGAATTAAAACCTAGTAAAACAAGGCTTGCCCATACTCTCAATCAACATGAGCAAGAAACACCTGGCTTCAACTTCCTTGGATTTCTGGTACGCCAGCATCCAGTAGGAAAGTACCAATCAGGGAAAAACACATATGGTAAATTGCTAGGTTTTAAAACAATCATTACTCCAAGCAAAGATAAGCAAAAGGTACATTACGACCGAATCGCTAGGGTAATAGAATCCCATCGGATGGTGCCACAATCGGCACTGATTAAACATCTGAACCCAATTATTCGGGGATGGGCTAAATACTACGCGAAGGTAGTAAGCAGCAAAGCTTACTCCAATATGGATAACCTCACGTACCAGAAGCTTAAAGCTTGGGCAAAACGCCGTCACCCCCTAAAGAACGGGAAATGGGTGTCAAATAAATACTGGCAAACCAGAGGCGATGATAACTGGGTATTCGCAACCAGACAAAAGGGCAAAAACCCTATATGGTTACTAGACCATGCCGATACTCCGATAGTTCGTCATGTAAAAGTTAAAGGCAAATCGTCACCATACGACGGCAACCTAGTTTACTGGAGTTCAAGAATGGGTGTCAATCCTGAAATGCCAAGTAGGGTATCAAAACTCCTGAAAAAGCAAAAAGGAAAATGTACCCATTGCAATATGTTTTTCCGTGAAAACGATGTGATGGAAGTTGACCATAAAATCCCTAAATCGCAAGGTGGAAAGGATTCCTACGACAACTGGCAACTACTTCACAGACATTGCCACGACACAAAAACTGCTAATGATAGCAGTTCTGGCAAAAATCCGGTTGTAACAGTACCGAGCCTAAGCCCACCAAGAAGACTTGAAAAAGTCGAGGATAAATGGGTAATGAGGTATGCGTGACAAGCACCAAATGACTAAGGAGCCGGATGAGGTGAAAGTCTCATGTCCGGTTTTGAAGACCAGCGGGGTTGGCAACAACCTCGTTGAGTTTAATAACAACACCCTCATAAAATAACTTTGGAATTTGACGTTACCAGTGATGTTGATATAGTCAAGTGTCAACAGATAGCTAACAATTTAGCCGCTTCGATTCCCGTACAGTTATTAGCCGAGCGCCGCATCGAAGTTACCTGTAACAAAGCTTTGGTACAACCATCGCCAAAGAGAACTTATGCAATGGTGCAATTACCTCCACGAGAGATGACAGTCAGCGTTACCAGTGGCAGAAAATAGTATGTGCAAACACTACATCAAAGAAACAGCGAGAGATCCTGTAGAATCCGGATTAACCAAACCTACATTCCCAACGCCCACAGTAACGATACCCATTGAGCTTTTGAGCGCGTTAATTGATTGCTGTGGTTTTGTTAATGCTTTTTTCCAAGGAATTGATCTGGAAAACCATCCTGATCCTGATGCTTGTATTTATCTAGAAAAGGAAGCAACAAAAACAGCAGCTAAAGCTATGGTTTATCTCTCCCAGGCAATCAATTGATTATTAATAGGCGGGTTTCCCTGCCTCACTTCTCGATTAATGCACCCTACCTACTAATCCCAATTCCTCTAATAGTTTGCCTACCATCATCTCAAAAGAATTTCAATAGGTGAAGGCAGTCTAGGGGCTTGATGGATTTTCTAGCCTCTATTTGCAAAGAAGATGCAAGTACAGAGAGAGTTGGCTATAGCGGCATTATTAACAGCAGAAACAGCTTTGGACAAACAGGAGCAACT
>NZ_PVWN01000061.1 GCF_003003885.1 Chlorogloea sp. CCALA 695
TACGAACTGGCGATGCCGTGGGTGTACCACGAGGTGACAAAGGTTGTCCCGGTTAGCCAGCCGCCTAATGCCATGTAAGCGCAGGGGAATAGTAATATTCCGCTCCAGCCTACGAATACGAATCTATCGCGCTTTAACCAGTCGTCTACGGTGTCAAATATGCCGCGACTCGGTGCGCTACCGACTGCAATTGTCATCGATTTAAAATCCTCTCGTTTACTAAAAATTGCAACGTTTCTGAGGAATTGACATTAAGACCTTCTCAATTGCTTTTAGCTTTTGAGATTTATGAGTAGATTAATACAATCTTCTCTTGTGGTCTGCCTGACCGCTACTGCCAGCAAATGACAGTCCGGTCTATCGCTGCTTAATGTTTGTTAATTTATCACACCTTTTATACTAATATCCTAATCGCCCTCAATGGTTCTCAGGTGTTTAGCATCAGTCTATTAATATAATTAATATCAGAAAGGTGCGATTCGCCGCCACAGAAGCGAGTGGGGAATTCGATTCCCTCGAACCAGCATCCAAGGTTCGTTCCCGTCCCAATAGGGGCATAACAGGTAACTGAGATGTCTCACAGCTAAAGGGAAAATGTCTAATCATACTGTTAACCACAAAACGGTAGAGGGCTAGGGAAAGATGAGAAAGGTTAACGAAAGTAAACCCTTAATGAGGCTCCGTTAGTTTAAGCATACCGGAAGTGGCTATATACGGTAATTGGGGTTATGAATGTCCGAACTTTCTGTCGGTCATAAAGCCATCAAATCCATCCTATGTTTGATGGGCAGGATGCCAAAAACGCCCCCGGAGTAAAGAGGGAACCTTAACTTATCGTATCTCAAATCTGTGTAACGAAGTAACCCCGTCAGGGTCTAACCGCTAGTTAGATGCGGATAGTAAGAAAACCGTGAGGTAGACAGAATTCCCTGGCGGCGGAGGGATGCCAGAAGAAGCTAATGCCGTCATGCCGAAAGGCAACGGGAATAAATAACCGGACGGATAGAACTTATGTTTAAGCCGAAAGGCTGCCAACGTCTGGCAGGTGAGACTCCTAAAGACCAAAGTAAAGGAACCGAACTCGACTGGAAAAGTTAGATGCAATTAAACGCAAACGTAACTGAGAGAACAACCGAATGGAATACCGTCAATTGGCGTAAAACATTCACGGTAGTCAGGAACCTAAGACAGAGGATTTTTAGGGCTACCAAGCAGGGAAACCTTAAAAAGGTTCGCAGCCTTCAAAAGCTGTTAATGCGAAGCTACTCCAATATTCTGATAGCAGTAAGGAGAGTTACGCAGACAAACCTTGGTAAACGGTCGGCAGGGGTGGATAAATTGGTAGTCAAAACACCAAAAGCCAGGGGATTGCTAGTAGACATACTGGAAAAATTTATCCCTTGGAAGCCATACCCAACAAAGCGTGTTTACATCCCCAAGTCAAATGGGTTGAAGCGACCACTAGGAATACCAAGCATCATAGATAGGTGTCTACAGGCTATCGTAAAAAATGCCTTAGAACCAACCTGGGAGGCAAAGTTTGAAAGCACCAGCTACGGCTTCCGCCCTGGTAGAAGCTGCCACGATGCAATCGGTAAAATATACATGATTGCCCGTCCTAATAAGACAAAAAAGTGGGTAGTAGATGCTGACATAAAAGGCTGCTTTGACAACATCAACCATGAACACCTAATGAAAGCAGTTGGTAACTTTCCTGCTAGAAAGTTGATACACCAATGGCTCAAAGCGGGGTATATGGAAGATGGAGCTTATTACGACTCGGAAACGGGAACTCCGCAAGGAGGAATAATTAGCCCACTATTGGCGAACATATCATTGCATGGTATGGAAATGGTTTTGGGAGTTAAATATAACTCTCGTGGAGATTCAACGGGAAACCGTCAAATAGTCAGATATGCAGACGACTTTGTAGTATTTTGTAAGACAAAAGAAGACGCTGAATTAACAGTTGAAATTTTAGAGTCTTGGCTTCAAGAAAGGGGATTAAACCTCTCAAAAGAAAAAACCCGAATTACACATCTGTCTGAAGGGTTTGACTTCTTGGGCTTTAATATAAAGCACTACAAAGTTAACAACACGAAAACGGGTTGGAAGCTGCTAATCAAACCAAGTACAAAATCATTGCAAAAAGTACGGGACAAGCTTCGAGAATCATGGCTTGAATTTAGAAGTCATAACATCAGAGCAGTAATCAACAAGCTTAACCCAATAATCAGGGGGCA
Source organism: Chlorogloea sp. CCALA 695 (assembly GCF_003003885.1). Taxonomy (GTDB): domain Bacteria; phylum Cyanobacteriota; class Cyanobacteriia; order Cyanobacteriales; family Chroococcidiopsidaceae; genus Aliterella. The sequence goes on from NZ_PVWN01000061.1 coordinate 2,244, forward strand.
AGCAAATTACTACCGTAAAGGGGTTTCTAGTAAAGCATTCCATAGCTTGGACTATTGGATGTTTAAACGGGAAGTTAGACACGCTAAACGGATGCACCCTTTAAAAAATAAAGAGTGGCGTACTAATCGCTATTGGGGAAGATTGAACTTAGACAGGGAAGATAGATGGGTGTTTGGAGACAAACAAAGTGGACAATACCTGTTAAAGTTTAGCTGGTTCAAGATCCAACGACACGAACTGGTAAAAGGTGCATCATCACCCGATGACCCGGAACTAAAAGGATACTGGGGGAAAAGGCTGAAGAAAGAATCGGAAGACTTTAAACCCAGTTACCAAAAGGTTGCTATTAAACAAAAATACATTTGTCCGGTATGTGAACAATCGTTACTAAATGACGAAGAAATCCATCTGCATCATATAACCCCCAAAAAGAAAGGAGGAAACAGTAAATACTCCAATCTAAAACTCTTGCATCTGTATTGCCACCAACAAGTTCACGCCCAAGAAACCAATGGGAAGGAACTACCAATTTGGTAGCTAAATGACTTGCTTGAGCCGAGTGCTTGGAAACTTGCACGCTCGGTTCTGAGGGGGGAAGGGGGTAGTAATACCCCTGACCTACCCGACTATTTACAATTTGACACAAGTTCTCCGGCGATCGCCCTATTTATGTCGCTAAACTTGCAGTGAATCCTATTTTAAATACCTTTTTCAGCCAAATGAGCGTATCAACTGCTAATCCAAGCAACTCCCCGGCGGGGGATATAACATCGCCCGTCCTCCGTCAAACTATTTTAGGATCGCGCCGATTTAGCAATTATTGGTGGGCAACGGTTGTTTCGGTCGGAGCTACAGGCTTTTTCCTCGCATCGGTTTCTAGTTACCTGAAAGTAAATTTTTTACCTTTTGCTAACCCTACTGAGCTACTTTTTGTCCCCCAAGGGATTGCTATGGGTTTCTACGGTGTGGCGGGGTTACTTTTTTTCTCTTTCCTATGGGTGGTAATTGCTTTAAATGTAGGCGGTGGTTACAACGAATTTAATACTCAAACTGGCGCTATCAAAATCTTTCGTTGGGGATTTCTAGGCAAAAACCGCCAAATAGAAATCAACTGCAAAACCCAAGACGTGCAAGCGGTGAAAGTAGACATCAAAGAAGGGATAAACCCGCGTCGGGGTTTGTATCTGCGCGTCAAAGGTCGTAGAGATATTCCTTTATCCCGTGTTGGTCAGCCGTTATCTTTAACAGAGCTTGAAAATCAAGCGGCGGAATTAGCGCGGTTTTTAGGAGTCCAAATTGAAGGACTATAAAATATTCAATCGTTCAAGAAAGACTGTAGTTAAGTAACAATGGTAATGCAGCTAAAAATTCAAACTTGTTTAATATCGTTTATACTCTTGACTGCGTTGATGGTTGGGGGATGTACATCAGGCGATCGCGTAGCTTCAGAAACTCCTCCAGTCTCAGATCAAGAGACAATTCGTACCCCATTAACAGAAACTCCAACATTACCTACTCAGTCAACTAGCCCCCTAATGAAAGATTTACCAACTCTAACAGGCAAAGCAACGGTAGTAATGACCGTTAAAGGCGCACCAATTACAATTGAACTTGACGGCACAAATGCGCCCATCACAGCAGGCAATTTTGTAGACCTGGTACAAAGAGGCGTATACGATAGCTTAGTATTTCATCGCGTTGTTCGTCAGCCGGAACCATTTGTAGTTCAAGGCGGCGATCCTCAAAGCAAAGATCCTAAGTTTCCCGTAGAAAGATTAGGTACAAGTGGATTTATCGATCCCAAAACGGGCAGCGAACGTACTATTCCCTTAGAAATCACCCCTAAAGGCGCGAAATCTCCGCTTTATAGTGAGACTACAAAGTCGCCCGAATTAAAGCACCTTCGTGGCGCTGTGGCAATGGCGCGATCGCAATCTCCCGACTCTGCTTCCTCACAGTTTTACTTTGCCCTAGCTGATTTAGCCTTTTTAGACGGCAGTTATGCAGTCTTTGGTAATGTCACAAGCGGCATGGATGTAGTAGATAAAATTCAACAAGGCGATCGCATTGATACGGCAAAAGTTACCTCTGGTGCGGAAAATCTAAAAAATGGTGGTAAGTAAAGTTAGCCGTAATAAAGCTACTTTTACTTACGAACAAAGTTTTTATGGGGCATGGCATCACACCATGTCCTTTATTGTTTAATTAAGTGGACGATCGCAACGTTGTTGTTACTGGAATTGGTTTAGTTTCGGCTTTAGGTGACAACCTAGAAGCTAATTGGCAGCAGCTAATTGCGAAAAATTCTGCCATTAAGCTACATCAACCTTTCCCGGAACTTCCGCCTATACCTTTGGCTTTAATTGGCAAACAACCTATTTCTCTAAAAATTCTCACTAGCAAGGTTGTAAGTCAAGCGATCGCCGATGCGGGTTTAAATCTACCTTTACTTGATTGTGGTGTAGTAATTGGCTCTAGTCGCACTTATCAAGCCGAGTGGGAACAGTTAGCTAAAAACTTTGCTCAAAATCCCCAAATTGACAGCGATTGCTTAGAGATTTTAGCTCATAGGAATGCGATCGCTACCGCTCAACAAATCGGCGCATCGCTCGTCCCTGTTTTGGCTCCAATGGCTGCTTGTGCTACTGGTATTTGGTCAATTTTTCAAGCTTTTCAACTTATTAAAACTGGGCTTTGCGATCGCGTCCTCGCTGGAGCCGTTGAAGCCCCAATTACACCCCTGACACTGGCAGGATTTAAGCAAATGGGAGCAATTGCCCAAACAGGGTCTTATCCGTTCTCTAGCACCCGTCAAGGCTTGGTATTGGGAGAAGGTGGGGCGGTATTGGTACTCGAATCAGCTAAATTAGCCCTAGAACGCTCGGCGCGAATTTATGGACAAATTTGTGGCTTTGGCTTGACAAACGATGCTTGTTATGCTTCTCAACCCCTACTTACCGGAGAAAGTGCAAAGTTAGCTATTAAGCAATGCTTGAAACGCTCTAACTTTCAGCCTTCGGACATTGATTATATTCACGCTCACGGGACAGCAACCCAAAAAGGCGATCGCCACGAAGCACAATTAATCGAACATATTTTTCCTCAAAGTGTACCTATTAGTTCGACAAAAGGAGCTACAGGTCATACTTTAGGAGCTTCGGGAGCCATTGGCGCAGCTTTTTGTCTAAAGGCGTTGCAGCAGCAAATATTACCGCCTAATGTAGGATTGCAATTACCAGAATTTAAGCTAAATTTAGTTACTGAACCTCGCCACAATCAAATGAGGCAAGTTTTATGTTTTAGTTTTGGCTTTGGCGGTCAAAATGCAGTTATGGCAATTTCTAAACCTGAGTAATTTAATCGCACCCAATTTCTAAAAATTGTAAGTTTTAATAACTATAGATTAAACGATTAAATCATTTTGGCTACGTTGTTTAGGTAGCCAAAATGTTAAAAGTCTGTGGGTAGAAGGGTATAAAGTGTGACTTACTATAGTTACACCATTGGAAAGATGCGAACTAAAGCGATCATTCTCTACTCTAGGATCAAGATAAAAAATTCTCAATTAAACTTATGAGTACCGAAAAAGAAAGACATCGTTCAGTCAACCCAGGCGATGTGATTGACGATAAACCACAAAGTATTGAAGAAAAAGCACAACAACTTGCTGTAGATTCTCCTGATATTACTGGCGACCATATCACCGTACCTACTTACTTTGTAGTTGACGAACCAGACGGCGAAGAAAAAGCATTGCATCACGTCAAAGACGCTGAAGAAATCTCTGATGTAATTCGTCAAGCTAGAGTAGACGAAAACGGCGATCGGATTTGGTAATTAGTCTGCGATCGCGTTCAAAATTTCTAATCGGGATTTTAAGACAAATGGCAGCTTATAAGCTGCCATTTACTTTAATATTACCTTTACTCAACAGCGACTTGAGGTACACCCATACTGTAATTAATCGCGCGTCCGTTTAAGTTGTAACTGATTTGACCGTTTTGTAAAAGACTGCGGATAAAATGCTCCAAGTCTGAGCCAATCCGCCGCAAGTTATAATCAGTCAAATCTGCGCCGCTAGAAGCTTCCACCAACTCGTTAAACTTGCGATACAGCTTTTGCAAAGCGTCTTCATTCCAATTAAATTCATTATCTGGATCGACATCCAACGTTAAAACTTGATTGCTAGGAACAAGTTCCCCATCTTTACTAACTTCTGCCGAAAAAATCCTAATATGGCGAGTTGTAGACTTAAGTAACTGATCTTCCATAGGTAAAAATTCTAAATAAACCTTGGCACTTCACTTCATATTAAACCATCACTTAACCTTAGCAATCATGCCTGTTTGACGAGCATAGGCAAAAATTCCCCCTGCATCAATTACAGGCTTAACATCTCCCAACGATTGAAGTTGATACTCTTTATTTAGAGTGTGGTTAGTTAACAGATTTTGGTCAAAGTCAATTGTAACTTCTTGCCCAGTAACAAACTCATCACACAACCGCTCTAGCGATTCCCAAGGATAAAGCTCCCCTGTAGCCGTGCAATTACGGAAAAATATCCGCGCATAGGATTGAGCGATTACTGCCTTTACTCCCGCCGCACCCAAGGCAATCGGCGCGTGTTCCCGCGAAGAACCACATCCGAAGTTCTCTCCAGCTACAATAATCGGATAAATAGTTTTCATTGCGCCCGGAGCAATAAATCTACCAAAGTGATCGGGCAAACCAATCATGGCATAACTACCTAGCTTTTCGTACTCATCGGGCTTAGAGGGAACTAATGTTAGATACTCGGCGGGAATAATCTGATCGGTATCTATATTGTCATCTACAACAAAAATTACACCACCAATTGAGTTGCTCATCAAAAAATCTCACCCAAAGTGCGAACTTATAAACCGCTAAACTTTATAATATATCTTTTTTAATTTTTTTCATCGTTGCAAGTAAAATTACTGGGTCACTTTCCTAGGGCGATCGCCTCAAATTCTCATGCCTGAAAAGTTGATTTACGTGTAATTACTGTGGTCTTTTTTTGATTTTAATGAATCAATAGAACTAACTGTTAATTTGTTTTAACTGCTAATAACAAAGAAAAAATACGCAACTTCTTCCGATTAGTTTTTTGTTAACAATCGCTGTTAAAAGCAGTAACAAATAATGCTAACTCCTAGCTGCTGAATTGGCTTAAAGTTATCCTTTCCATTGATAAACAAAGATTTTACAGATACGGTCAAAATAAATGTGCTGCTGATTTAGCATCAATTTATACTAGCATAGCAAATATTTTAGCAACAACTGTAACCCAAGCATCTCAGTACAAGTAGCCCCTTTAAAAACATTTTGAAAGACTTACAAACTCCTTACATAAGCTTTACTATATTTCAATTTAAAAGCTGAATAATAGTAATCATAAGGGCAACGAATTTGAGTTTTGGTTATGACTAAAGTTTAGCTAGATGGTTTGAGAACAATACTATTAACAAAAAATAGATTTGTCTAACTTGCCTATCCTAGTTGAAATAAATAAAAAGCCAAAATTATTTCTCTATAAACCAAGGCTACTGCTCACCTGCTACAAAAATAGGATTTATTTAAAATGAAGACTGATAAAGCATCGCCACAAACAAAAAAATTAGAAGTTGGTGTCTACGAGTGTGAAATACATCTAAAATTTAGATTAATTGAAGACAAAGCTGTATTTAGCGATCGCGGCGAATTATTAAACTTTCTTATTGAGTCATTTATGATTGGTGCAGATGATTATCTCGAACCGTTACAATCGGCAGTAACTACTCAAGAAGTCACGGATTTGGAAGCCTCCCCAGAAATGCGCCGCCAGCTAATGCGCTTGCGTAACTCCTCCGAGTCTATGTAAATCGCCGCAAAAAAGTATTTTTGATATTTAGCAAGTTTGGGTGTTGACACCAGCGCAGAAAGTTATTATATTGGTAAAAGTGCGAGTCCATGCCCCCATCGTCTAGAGGCCTAGGACACCTCCCTTTCACGGAGGCGACGGGGATTCGAATTCCCCTGGGGGTATAACAAAATAGGGTGATGTGTTTAGACACATCACCCTATTAATTTTAAATAGTTAGTAGAAGTCCTGCATACACTTGTACTCCGGTGATGTGGGTACTTCACATAGTCACCGTAGCTAATTAGTTATAGCTCCAAATAAATTGTGTACACGCTGACGAATTGCTAAAAGATTTAAACGCAAGTCCTTAGCCAGACGATGCTCGATAATTGATATGGGCATAGTCCGTTTAGGTAAGACGCATACTGTATAAAAGAGGTGGGTTACAACTTGTTGAGAGTGCAAATCGGGTTGTAAGCGCCAAGAACCAGAGAAATCTTTTAAGTCTCCTTCTACTAAGTTGAAATTAATCTCGTGAGGGAATTTTTCTTCTAAATCTAGAACTACACGCGCCGAAAAGTTGAAGCGTAATAAGCGCTGCGTACCAACTTGCTCTAAACGAATACCTCCGGTGGGATGCTTTAAGCGCTGACTGATAGATAAATTAGGAATAAAATCAGCTAAAGCCTCATAGTCTGTCAATACTTGCCAAATGGGTTCAATAGATTGAAAAATAGGTATCTTAGCAGAAATTTGTCTTTGTCTGGGGGACACTTGCTCTACTTGAACTTCTATCGTATCGAGCAGCGCGGCTAATTCTTGAGGAGATAAATTAGATAAAATTCCAACGTCAGCAGTTTCATCAGGAGATAAATCGGCTGTAGATTCAAAGTCTGGTGATTTAGTCACAAAAATTTAATAGTGTTTTAATTCGCTACAGGTAACTGAGGTAAGGTAAGCGTGAAACAAACTTGAGCAGAGGATGATTGCTCTATAGGTATGCTTGTAACCTCAATAGTTCCATTTAAATGCTGTACTAGGCTTTTTACAAGCGCTAATCCTAAACCTGTCCCTTTGATGGCTTGGTCTGTAACTCCATGACCGCGCCGAAATTTATCAAAAATATAAGTAGCATCTTCGGGTAATATTTCTGCTCCAATATTAGTAACACTAATAACAATGCGATCGCCTTGAGTAATAGCTTGCAAGATTACGCTAGTGTCATAAAGTGCATACTTTCCGGCATTTGTCAATAATTCATGTAATATTCGATCAAAACTATCTGCATCAGTTTGTAATAACAAGGGTTTTTGGGGCAGATTTACGGTAATAGCCAATCCTTTTTCTGACCAGGTTTCTGTATACATTTCAACTAAGTCATTAAGTTTTGAGCTAATTTTAATACTTTGCAAATTAAGCGGAGTTTGATTAGATTCTAGTTTTTGTAATCTAAGCAAATCAGTAATTAAGTTTATTTCTTGGTTACATTGTTGCTCTAAAATATCTAAGTATTTTACTTTACGTTCGTTACTAATACCTGGTGTACGCAACATCCGAATAGCTAAGTTCATGCTAGTTAGAGGAGTACGTAATTCATGACTAATTGTATCAATAAAGTCATCTTTTAGCTTATTTGTTTGCCTTAGCTGGTCAATTTGTTGCCGAGTTTTTTCATATAGTTTTGATTGAACTTCTAAGCTGCCTTGCAGTTGAGCGGTACGTTCGTCTACAAGATTTTGGACTTGGCGCAGTGTTTGGTTTTGGATAATGGCGGTACTGACTTGGACACTAACTAATTTTAACAAGGTTAATTCCTCCACTTGCCAAGTGCGAGCGGTAGAATTTTGTATTAATAAAAAGCCAAATGTTGTGCCTTGATTTTCTAAGGGAAACATCATTACAGCAGGCAGGCTAGTAATATTAAAAAGTGGATTGACTTCCGATTGCTCAAATACTTTAAAATCATCGTTAAAATTTAGAGTTAATGGTTCAGGAGCATTAATGAAGGCTTGTTGACACAAAGCACATTCACTTAACCAAAAAGATTGATTTAAAGCAATGGAATTATTAACAGATTGATTGAGATTATTAAGGGTGGTAGTTCCACCTAAATCAGAATTACTATTCCATTCAGAAACTACCGTAACTTTAGCTTTAGGAATAAACTGTTTAGGACGATTCTTAAAAAGCAAGTCGCTGGATTTTAAAGTAATAATTAAACCACGTTCAACTTGGAGAGATTGAGATGTTCTAGAAATCGCTAATTGGAGAATTTGAGTTAAGTCTGGCGTGTTTCGGCTTGCCATAGTAAGCTCATTGATCGCATTTTGATGCTGAGTAGAGGTGTTTATAACCCGTTTTAAAGAGGCGATCGCTTTAGCTTGGGCAATTTGGGCTAGGGCGATCGCTACAGATTCGGCGGCGATTTGAGCGCTTTCAAGGTCGTAGTCTCGCCACTGGTAAGGATAGAGTCGCCATAAAGTGATTAAACCATTTTGCTTACCTTGAAAATAAGTTGGGATGCTTAATACAGACTGAACAGGTAGAGATAAGTCTTGCCCTTGAGACGATTTTTGTATTTCTAAAGTTTTTAAATCATCAATTGCCAACAACTCGGTTCGATTTGGCAGCAATAATATTGCGTCAATCAATTGAAATTGCAGTAGGGTGGTGGAACTGAATAATTCTTCGCTAGACCAGTAACCCGTTTGGTGAGGTTGCAAAGCTTCATCTACAGCTATAACCAAACAGCAGTCTACAGCAAAGGCTTCTCCCCAAGCTTGGGAAATCTGTTTGAGCATCATCTCAGGATCGGAGCTTTGCACAACAATCTGATTAATCTGTTGTCCTAACTCGCGGAAATCTTTTCGATTGGGCATCAATTTAATTAGGTTCTTTTGCAAGGGAGCTGCTTGACTTAGACGATTTATTGATGACTCTAAAGGTTGTTCTAAAACTGATAATCTTGGTGGCACTACCCCAAGATTTTTTGAAGCTCTCAGCCGACTTTTATTTCTAATTGAATAGGTTGCAGCTATTTTTTGATTAACACGCTTTATCACTTTTATACTTTCCCGTTCGACTATTAGCCATCAAACTTAGTAATTTTTATAAATCAGAATTTGAAACTAGGAATAAATTAATTATTAGCTCAACATAATTTTAGTTATCTATGCTCTAGATTATCCTTTCTTGAACCTTATAGAATCGGTAATTTTGCGGATTGTCAGAAACTTGATTAATCGGTCACGTAAGTAGATGAGATTGGCTTTGGCAATTAATTAAAGCGTTATTAATGCAGTTATATATAAGGCGACTAGCGTAAGCTTTCTCTAGTCGCCTCTATTTGTTTTTTAAAGTGGAGAATTACCTAGCTAAACTTTCTGTGCTTAAGGGAACAAGCTCGCCACCAGTCGTAAATCCTAACAACATTGATTCTTGCGGACGAATTAGCTGCCCTGTAAGTACGCAACGAACTTCTTTTTCGGCGATCGCGGCGACACTTGCACGAATGTCGGTGGGCGAAATAGAGGTTTGATAATCACCGGATTTTTGCTGTACATAGTTCCATAAAATGTCTCTAATTAAAGCTTGATAGCCTACATTGCCAGAAAGTTCCTTAAGTTTGTCTTTTAGTTCCCGCTCTAAGCGGATACTGGTGACTTCCATTTCGGTAGTGGTGGTACGATTTAATGTATGCACGAGTCTTTTCTCCTAAATATCTGGACAGGATAGTAATACAAGTGTAGTATGTTTAAAGTAATGTTTAAGTCGCGGATGTCATAGGTGAAATTTTCTTTGCAACGTTTATCGCTTTCCCAGTCATTGTCAGCCAATTCAATCAAAAATTGGGAATCGGCGGCTTGGCACGTGGAGTGTCTATTTATAGAAAGCGATCGCACTCAACAAAGAAACATGACATCTGAAGATCGTCATAACTTGACATATTCGGGCAGTAGCCTACCAAATTGGGCAACGCAAAGCAATCATCGAAGTGGGGGGTACAGGCAAAAAACAGCCTTGCCAATATAGCAATAAAAGACTTTCCGTCATTTTTAGCCCCCGTTTCTAAATAGTAGAAGCGGGGGTTTTTATCTAAGGAGCAAAGTTGTGACAGGCGCAACGCAAGTATTAGATCGTTCTGTGGTGGTGTTCTCTAGAAACTATTTGCCGATTAGCCGCGTTAATATCAGACGGGCGATCGCTCTATTAATATTGGGTAAGGCAGAAGCGTTAGATTTGGCAAGCGAGATTTGGCTAGTAAAGTCGCCTAATTTTGTGATTGCTGTTCCTCAACACATCCGCTTGACGATTGCCAGCACCGAACGAATTTGGAAAGTTCCTTCAGTAAATCGGCGCGAGGTTTTGAAACGAGATAACCACCGTTGCCAATACTGCGGTAGCAACAAATGCCTGACATTGGATCATGTAATTCCGGTATCAAAAGGCGGCGAACATAAGTGGAATAACCTCGTCACAGCTTGCGAACCCTGTAATCAGCGTAAAGTGCGATCGCACGCCTCACGAAGCTGGGATGCCACTCTCTTGGAAAGCTTTGGGGAGGGAAACCGCTCCCCCAAACTTTCCGTTGCTGGTTAAACCAAAAGCACCCATGTACCCGATTGCTTTTGCTGAAAACTTTTGGCACAGCGAAAGTGCCTGTCCATAAAAGGAAACTCAAGGACAATGCTGAAATTAACTTACATTGAGACTGGTTTTTATTTGGAATATTTAGCCAAATCCTTAGAAGATTGGGTGCAAGAGCGGGTAGTTTTGGCGCTGCGCGTTGGCGAATCTTTGTACATTGAACCTAGTACGGCTGCATTTTTGCTGCCTATGGATTTGCCAGATTTAGAAACTTTGGTTATGGAAATTAGACGGCTCGATCCAGAATCTATTAGTTTGAGTGCTGGCGATGCTGAGTATATCGAAGTCAGTCTCAACGGTACATGGGTGAGCTTAAATGCAGACAGTGATGAAGGGGTGTTTGTCGCGGCGATGTCTCACTCTATTGAGTTTTTTTTGCTGAAGTTGTGGCAAGATTCTCAAGTTAGTGCGTCGGTTTTAAGCGAGTAAGAACTAAATGCCCGATTGTGGTGGCGCAGTGGTTAACTATTGCGCCTTTTTTGGCAATGCGCGATCGCCCGTAGGGGTGTAATAGAGTATTTTTTAAAATCCTTGCCCTTACTCCCTTGACAATTTTGTAGCAATTTTGTAGTTTAAATGTAGTATAAAGTAAAAAACTTAAGCATCAGAACTGCGATCGCATTTTTATCAGTTTTTTATTTAAGGGATTTCATGAGCGCATTTAAAGTAGAAGTAGTTAAAATCAATAGCATCACTCCTCATCCCAATGCTGACCGTTTAGATATTGTCACAATTGTTGGCATGGCTTATCAAGTAATTAGTGCTAAAGGAAACTTTAACGTTGACGACTTAGCTTTTTATTTTCCTATTGATAGCGTTATTCCCGATAACTTTTTAGATATATTTGGGATTCGTGCCTACTATAGTAAAAAACTAAAGGCGGCTAAACTTAGGGGCATATTTTCTGAAGGTTTACTTATTCCTATTGATATTGACTTTAAGGGCAATATAGGAGATGACTTTACAGAATATTTTGGCGTAAATAAGTATGAGTATCCCATCCCTCAAAACATGAGTGGAGATGTGGAATCTGCCATCGGACAATACAAGTTTCCTAGTCCCGAACACCTCAAACGTTACCGAGATATTTTACAATTAGGGGAAGAAGTAGTAGTTACAGAAAAAATACATGGTACTAACTTCACCGTATTAATCGATGAAACTGGTACTCATATCAGTAGCCATAACTACTTTTGGAAAAACACTGCCGCTAATAAAGACTTAGTTTATATTCGCGCTTACAATGAACATGTTTTTTTACAAAACTTACCTCTAAATACTCAAGTATTTGGGGAAATATATGGCGTTCAAGATATTAAGTATGGATTGTCTAACGGCAAAATAAAAGTTGCGATATTTGCAGTTAAAAACAATGGCAAGTTTCTAGACTACGACGATTTTAAAGCTTTTTGTAACCAACATTCTTTGCCCCAAGTACCTGTAGTTTATAGAGGTGCTTACAGTTGGGAAGCAGTATCGCAATTTAATAATGCAAGTAGCGTTATAGATGAAAAATCGATTATGGAGGGCATTGTAGTCCAGCCTATAAAGGAAACAACTCACCCAGAAATTGGTCGATTAGTATTGAAGTTAATTAGCGATCGCTATTTGCTGCGTTCTGGTGGGACGGAACTACACTAAAACAAGATTATGGGCATTAGACACTTTAGCAATTATGACGGCAATCCTCAGTACCGCGAAGTCAAAGATCGAGATTTGCTAGGCGCAGGTTGGAAACCATTGCAACGAGAGATAGATTTAGGCTATCTTTGGCAGGTTGCGAGTAGCGATCCGGGGGAACTTACTCATCAAACTATAGACTTAGTTAGCGATCTTGCGGACGCTATTACTCGTACTAATCATAGCTGGTGGGCAAATATATTAAACGTTTTCTCAGATTACACTCGTTCGGATATAAACGAGTTCTGGGACTATATTACTCCCGAACCACCCGCGCCAGATTATCGTTATAAAGACGTTTTAACTACACTAACGCCAATTACTCAAGAAGTTAGCCGCGACAGCATTCCGATTGATTACGTTCTCAATCGCTTGCAAGAAATTACCGTGCTGAAAGTGCTAGAAATATTAGGTTGTCCTGATTCTATTACTCAGTGCTTTCAAGACCGATATTTTTATTATCCTGTAGAGCGATTTGTTGATTGGAAAAGCTTAGAAAATGTTGGTACAGTTTTAGTATATTGGTCTAAACATGAGCTTTGGCTGCAAATAAGTCATGCAGGTTTGACGCAAAGACAATTTACCTTAATTGCTAAAGAATTAGGGCAAATAGTGAACAAAGCTACTTACAATTTGGCAGTGGTACTAAGCGGTTATCAAAGCCGTGTTGGTAAAGTTAATAGTCAGTTTCCTATCAACACATTTCCTAGCGATATTCAGAGTTTTACAGATACCGTACAGCAAGCAACTTTACAGCAAGATCATTTGGCTGTGCTAATTCAAGGCGACCCAGGTACGGGTAAAACTGCTTGGACGCAAGCAGTAGCTAAAGAAATCTTAATGTCTTTAGGATACGTAATTTTTATATTAGACCATGACGCGGTAGAAAACTTTGTCCCTCCTAGTTATTTAGAGCGAATTTGTCTAATCATTAATGAGGCGGATAACTTAGCACAAAATCGAGCAAATATAGCGGCTCAATCTAATAATAAAACTGAGCATATTTTGAGTTTACTTGATGGTACTTTGTATCAAAGTGTGATTGATGAAGCAGGTATTCAAGCACAGCAAAAGTTAGTTGTGTTGATGACTTGTAATACTACAGAAAGATTAGATCCAGCTATGTTACGCAAAGGGAGAGTAGATTTAATTTATGAATTTACTCAGCGTTTTGTTTAATTTACTACCTACTTAAGGAAAAACTTTAGATAAGTCGAGAATTATAGTTGAAAAAGGTAAATTAATTACAGCATTAGGTAAGTAAACTTGTCTCTTTGCATATTCAAAGCTACCTTGAATTTGATAAGGTTGGCTGTAAACCTCTAAACAGTTAGCTACTAGATTGAACAGCCAATAGTTATCAATTCCTGACTCAGCGTAGAGAGATAATTTAGTTTCGCGGTCATATTTTAAAGTAGAGTCAGACACCTCAATTACTAATAAAATATCTACTACACCAGGATGACTATCTAAATAGCGATCGCCTCGATTGCGAACTATAACTAAATCGGGTTCAGGTTCGCTGTCATCACCTAAAATAATTGGTTCTTGGTTGCGTATAGTTGCTTGTCCTTGCAAAAGAGTAAATAATTCTCCAAGTAACAGCGTGTTACAAACAGAGTGAGGCATACCTTTTGCTACCATTTGGATAATTTGCCCGTTAATTAACTCAATTCGCTCGTTTTCTTGGAAAAATCCTAACTCAATTAAACGGTGATATTCTACTAAAGAAAAACGTTTTGGAGTAACTATAGTCATGAGTAAGACCAATTAGTTCAGTTAAACAAGTAAATACAATCTAGCATTTATGAATAGTTATAAGTTATTAAATATCTCAGCAAATATCTATGATCTCCAAGCGTTCGCTTAGATATTGATACTGCCAACAATTTAATTACTTGTGCGAAGGAGTAAGTTTAAAGATAAAGTATATTTCTCTATTAGATGATATTGATAAAGCTTTTTCTAACTTTACAAAACCCTTAATAATAAATGTTACGGATACAAACCTCAGTGATTATGTCGCATCGCGTTTTTATTAGAAAGCCGATTGAAGAAGATTGGCAAGAATTATTATCTTTGCACCAAAAAAGCAAGGAGTTTCATTATCCCTGGGTTTTCCCGCCATGCACTAAAGATGAGTGCAAAAGTTATATCAAGCGCTGTCAAAATCAGAATTTTGAAGGACTGTTGATTTGTGATGCGATCGCTAAAAATATTATTGGTGTTGCAAATCTCAGTCAAATCTTTTACGGCGGCTTTCAAAATGCCTATCTTGGTTACTACGTTGATGTAGACTTTGCAGGACAAGGATTTATGTTGCAAGGTATTCGTTTAGCGGTTTCTCATGCTTTTTATAGCCTCAGTTTACATCGCGTTGAAGCCAACATCCAGCCAGATAACATTACCTCAATTCATTTAGTGAAACGATTGGGTTTCACGAAAGAGGGATTTTCAAGGCGATACTTGAAAGTCAATGGAGAATGGCGCGATTGCGAACGTTGGGCATTAACAAGTGAAAATTGGAATTGAATACTAAGAGTAGTTATATACCTGAAATTTTACGAGCCTCCAATTTCAATTACTTCGCCTGGAACAATAGATTCGATCGCGTTTCGAGTTTCTGGTATTAGCGGGAGCAAATCAGGAAGACGATTACTGGGAGCGATAAGAACTATTACCGAAACTCCAGTTTGCTGCAAGTTTTGTTGGTATCGCAAGTTTTGGTCTGTAGTCAGTAAAATTGTGAAACCCTCTTGAGCCATAAGTTGCAATAGCTCACCGTTCTTTTTTCCAGACCATCCCATCTCCACAACTGTCTTAATCTCGCAATCGATAAATTCACGCTTTATTAGGTCGTGGAGCGCATTCATCAAGTAGAATTCGCATAGGCGGTTAGCATTTGCTTGGCTAATTCAAGGGCGGCGATCGCACTTTCTTGGCTCACACTAGGAAAATGATCTAAAAATTCATCTAAAGAATCACCTGCCTCAAGATAATCAATCAGATTTTTTATTGGTACGCGAGTGCCAGTAAAAACAGGAGTTCCCCCTAAAATATCAGGATCGCTATGGACAACACGAGATGTATAGGACATAGCAGTTTAAGTAATAGGTTACAAAAAGCTTGACATCCTAAGTGTATCTCACTCGTTTATCAATACTAATTGCTTAAGGCGATCGCACAATTGAACGTTAATGAAAAAGGCGCGATCTGTTGACAACTGAAAATTGGACTCAAATAAGCTATGCAAGTATCCGATCTTCCTAATCTGTGGGTTCCTTTGGCACTACTAGGTCTAATTGTAGTGGCGGCGATCGCCTTCAGTAACATTAGTAAATAGCAAAACAAAAGAGCGAAGTCACCTATTAACGGCAGCGTAAGCTGAAACATAGCGAGGAGCAAGATACAATAATCCCAAGGATTGGCTCAAAAGAGTGTTAAACAAGATACGCGAGGAGAACGGTTAGGCATGGGTAAAGTAGTTGGTATAGACTTAGGTACAACTAACTCAGTAGTTGCTGTCATGGAAGGCGGCAAACCCGTAGTAATTGCCAATGCCGAAGGAATGCGAACAACTCCCTCGGTGGTAGGGTTTAGCAAAGATGGCGAACGCCTGGTAGGACAATTAGCCCGTCGGCAAACCATCTCGAACCCACAAAACACCTTTTATGCAGTTAAACGGTATATAGGGCGCAATTATGCCGAACTTAGCGCAGATTCAAAGCGCGTTGCTTATACTATTCGCCGCGATGAAATGGGCAATATCAAAATTCGCTCGCCGCGCTTAGAGAAGGATTTTGCCCCGGAAGAAATTAGCGCGATGGTGCTAAAAAAGTTGGTAGATGATGCCAGCCGCTACTTAGGCGATAAGGTGACAGAAGCAGTAATTACTGTACCAGCTTACTTTAATGATTCTCAACGGCAAGCGACAAGAGATGCGGGGAGAATTGCTGGATTAGAAGTAAAAAGGATTCTTAACGAACCTACGGCGGCTTCTTTAGCTTACGGATTAGATCGCCAAGAAAGTCAAACTATTTTAGTCTTCGATCTAGGTGGCGGTACATTTGATGTCTCGATTTTGGATGTTGGCGATGGTGTATTTGAAGTCAAAGCTACCAGTGGAGATACGCAACTAGGTGGTAATGATTTCGACCAAAAAATTGTTGATTGGCTGGCAGAAATATTTTTAGACGCGGAGGAGATAGACTTAAGACGTGATCGCCAAGCCTTGCAACGGCTCTCAGAAGCGGCAGAAAAAGCTAAAATTGAACTATCTAGCGTCAACATTACAGATATCAATCTCCCGTTTATTACAGCCACCGAAGACGGGCCAAAACATCTTGAAACCCGGATTGATCGCACCCAGTTTGAGGAGTTGTGCGAAGACTTGGTTGCCAGACTGCGAAAACCAGTCAAAAGAGCGCTAAACGATGCTAACTTAAGACCTGCCGATATTGATGAGATTGTGCTTGTAGGCGGCGGTACGCGGATGCCGATGGTACAGCAATTAGTCAGAAGTTTAATCGGTCGAGAACCTAATCAAAATGTTAATCCTGATGAGGTTGTCGCCGTCGGCGCGGCTATTCAAGCGGGAATTTTGGCAGGAGAACTTAAAGACTTACTGCTGCTTGATGTTACGCCGCTATCGGTAGGTTTAGAAACCGTTAGCGGGGTGATGAAAAAACTTATTCCCCGCAATACAACTATTCCTGTTAGGCGATCGGATATCTTTTCTACGGGAGAAAACAATCAAACTTTAGTAGAAATCAATGTCATTCAAGGAGAGCGGGAAATGGCAACCGATAACAAATCCTTGGGCAAATTTAAGCTTACTGGGATTCCTCCCGCACCGCGCGGAGTTCCCCAAATTCAGGTAGCTTTTGATGTTGATGCTAACGGGATATTGCTAGTAACAGCTTTAGATCGCAATACCGGGCGAGAGCAAAGTATCACAATTCAAGGTGCGTCTACTCTCAGCGAAGCGGAAGTTAATAAAATGGTGCAAGAGGCGGAAAAATTCGCCAATTCTGACCGAAAACGTAAAGAAAGAGTCGAAAAACGCACCCGCGCCGAAGCTTTGACTTTGGAAGCTGAAAGAGAACTCAAGCAAGTAGCGTTAGACTTTGGTATGCAATTTGCTCGCAATCGCCGCCAAAGAATAGAGGTTTTAGTCAGACAATTGCGTGACTATCTTAACCAAGATAGCGATCGCGGTATCGATCAATCTTACGCCGATTTGAAAGATGCTTTAGCCGATCTAAACCGCGAAGTACGCCAGTATTACAGCGACGATGACGACGGGGGCAACTTATTTGACTCGATTCGGCGCGTATTTAGCGATGATGATGACGACTACGATCCGCCACAACGCCGCGATCGCCCTTATTTTAGTAATGACGAAGGTTTTAATCGTCGGCGACCGCAACGCCCTAGTTATCAAGATAATTGGGATGATAACGACGACAATTGGCTATAACTGCATAACAGGATTTTAAATTAACCGCTCTTACAGAATATGCAGAACTTGCAGAATTTTAAAGATTACTACGATATTTTAGGAGTGCCTAAAGATGTTGCTAACGAGGAAATCAAAAAGGTTTTCCGGCGACTGGCTAGGCAATATCACCCAGATTTGAATCCGGGAAACAAAGAAGCTGAGGAAAAGTTTAAAGATATTGGGGAAGCTTACGAAATACTAGGGGATCCAAATAAGCGATCGCAATACGACCAATTTAGTTTGTATTGGCAGCAGAAGTCGCGCGGTAAAGCCGGAAAAAGTATATTTAAGCGTGGTACTCGTGAGACAGAATTAGAGGAATTTGCTGATTTTGATAGCTTTATCGACCAAGTGTTAGGACGCAGCAACAAAGCTGATAATGACAACGATCCTTTTCGTCCTGGTACGACAAAATACGCAACTACTGTTACTCCTCGTCTTAGTCGTCGCAATATTGAAGCTAAATTAATTGTCCCTTTAGAAAAAGCTTATGAAGGTGGCGCGGAAAGAATTAGGCTAGAAGACGGGCGTAGCCTTGAAGTTAATATGCCTCCAGGGATGTTTACTGGGCAAACTATCCGCCTGAAAGAACAAGGGGTAGGAGGTGGCGACCTATTTTTAAAAATTACCGTTTCTCCCCACGATTACTTTTTTCTTGAGGGTAATGATATTGCTGTCAAACTTCCCATTACTCCGAGTGAAGCTGTATTAGGCAATCCGGTAGAAGTGCTAACTTTAGACGGTTTAGTGCAAATGAATTTACCCGCCGGAGTGAAACCTGGTCAAAGGTTGCGTCTGGCGAATAAAGGTTACATTGATGACCAAGGTAGACGCGGCGACCAATTAGTAGAAATTCAGATTGTCATTCCTACAACTATTAGTCCTCAAGAAAAGGAATTGTACGAGAAATTACGACAAATTGAAACTTTCAATCCTCGTGCCGATTTGCTTGTGTAGAGAATAAAACTAAAAGCTAAGTTTTTAGCAGCTTATAAATATAGTGCAGTTTTAGCTGAAGCCAATAGCATGGAACATTAGATACTATCGTTACTTTTGTAGCCCTATCCACTTTCTAATAGTTTGATAATCCTTTGGGCAGTGGCGGGAGCTAACAAAACACCATTACGATAATGCCCAGTAGCGAGGAGAACGTTACTAAACCCTTCTAGCGGCTCAATTATCGGTGCAGGACGTGCTTCGGGTCTTGGACGTAACCCTGACCAGGTTTTGATCGTGGTAGCTGTCGCTAACGTCGGACAAAAGGCGATCGCACTTTGTCTAACTTCCTCTAGTTTTTCGGCTTCAGGCACAACAATTCCTGATTCTAAGGGAAATTCTACTGTTGCGCCAATCCAGTATTCTGTTACAGGCCTAGTAGTTAAACACGGCACTATATGCACGTCGTTACCAGTAACTACAGGTTGAAAATCTTGATTTCCTAAACAGTTGGGTAGGCGGACGTGGATTGCTTGACCTAATACAGGTCTAAGATCGAGTAGAGGGGGAATTTGTAAGTTAGGTAGAGATTGCAACGAACCTAACCCAGCAGCTACTACTAACCAATCTACTGATTTACCCTGTACTGATTTAACTGCATGGTGAAGCTTGGTAGTAGTTAAATCGTATTGCAGAGCGGGGACATCAAAATCAAAAGTAACGCCCCGACTTTTTGCCGCATCTACCAAGGCTAAAGTTAGAGCTACAGGATCTACTTGTATATCTTGGGGAGAATAAATTGCTGTAGGGATATCTTGACAATCTATCTGAGGACAATTTGCTTTTAATTTAGCGCTATCCCAAATTTCTAATTGCCATCCTTGCTGGGAGCGGGTTGCGGCTAGTTTCTCCCATTTTGCTAAATCTTCTCCCACGGGGCAAAGTTTTAAAATTCCTTGTTGATTGTGAGGAATTGTTCGCCTATTTAGCGCCTCTAGTTCAGGAATTAAGGTTGTATAGCGCTCAATGCTGTGCGATCGCATTTGCCATGCTCTGCCTTTAGTTTTGTGGCTAATAATGCCCATTAATACACCTAAAGCGGCGGCGGTAGAGCCTTGGGCGGGTGGTTGTTTATCTAAAACGGTAACATTGAGTCCGGGAATTAAACTAAGTTCGTAGGCGATCATTGCCCCCACTACACCGCAACCGATAACTACTATGTGACTCATAATTATTGAAAAAATAAAGACGTTTCTCTACAACAGGAAAAAATAAAGACGTTTCAGTGAAACGTCTCTACAACAGGGGTGAAACTTCTTTACTCTACGGGGGAAGGTATAGCTTGCTTTGGAACTAAATCTATAAATTGATTGATATCTGCAAAGGCAGTTTGGTAATTGCGTACTGCTCCAATAGTGCTATTTTCTTCAATGGATTGTTCGACTCTTACCAAGTCATTAAACAATTCTCGCGTGATTTGCCGGGCTTTTGTTTGCTCTGTAGGCAGCAAGTTGCGAGTGATGTAAGTCATTTTTAACCGCAATTCACCTAAGGGGCCGTGAATAAAATTCCTGACTCCAATCCAATCTCGCCGTTGAATGAGGACGGGAATTTCACTCATGCGATCGCGCAAAGCTAATAGAGTAGGGGCATATTCTTTAATTTGCTCAATTTGAGCCGCAGTATAAGTTGGCGGTACTTTGGCTACCGTAGGACTACCACAACTAATTAAAAATACTGCCACCATAGCCAGAATTAAGGACAGAATCGACCGAGAACGCACCATAACCTAAATTTTTATCTGTAGCGAACAGTGTCATTTTAGATCGCTAAGGAGCTTAATCGCCAAACAAAGGTAGTGTTGCAAATCTAGAGAAAATCCCTAGAGAAATTGACCGATTGAAATTAGCATTAATCGCTGCCCAATTCCTCTAAAGTTTGATAAGCTGAAACACAATAGCCGTAATCTTTCTGGCGATGTATATCCCCACTACACCCTAGCCCCAGGAGTGTTTTTCTTGTGAATGCAGCAGAGGCGGCAACAAACCTAGAACTTACAAGTAAAATTGCCACCGTTGTCAATTTGTTTAAAAGTGAATTTCCCGAAATCAAGTCGGATCTCAAACCTTGGCACAACGATCCAGAAACTAGGGAATTAATCGATCCAGATTCGATTGATATTGGCTTGCATTTCCCTGGTAGAAGTAAGTTGTTTCAAAGTCGTAGCATTTTAATTCAAATTCGGTTTTATGAAGATCCAATAAATAATCAAGTTTCTTGCATTGGCGTAGAAGCGGCGGGTTTCGATCATCGGGGCAAACAATGGCGGCTTTCTACGGTGGAAGACTGGCGCTGTGAAGGCGAAACTCAACCTAAACCCGAAGCCAGCGCCCAATTGAAACAATTTTGTCGGCAGATTATTGAAGTATTTAATAATTAAAGTTTTTTACTAGGGCTACAGCCGCAATCAACGCCGTAAGCTGAATTGTAGGTAGTGTCACGTTTACCAAACCAACTGTAACGATTGTCGCGGATTTGCTCGTAAATGCGATTGCCTGCCCACTTTAATCCGGGCAAAAGTCGGTAAGCGGTGACAAATATTACCCCCAATGGCAATAATTCTCCGATTTTTTCGGCGGCGGCGCTTCCTTGCCAACGTCTTTCGGGGGCGCTGGCATCAATGACAATCATCCCTAATTCACAATTGTTAGGTGTAATATCCCAACGCTTGAGTGTGTCTTCTGCTTGCATTGGTGCGTACTGGAATAATTTACCCTGATCTATTGTTTCGAGAATTTGGACTAAATTTGTACAGAGGTTGCAGTTGCCGTCGTAAATGACGTAATAAGTCATGCGGATATGTTTTGTAAGTATCTTTCCTATTTTAGAATCTTTAAGAAAAACCAAGATATGGGGGGTCTGCCCCCCAAACCCCCCATTGGGGGACGAGTTGCCTCCCCCAAAC
>NZ_PVWN01000062.1 GCF_003003885.1 Chlorogloea sp. CCALA 695
CAGACGGAAAAAGGCAGCTTGGGATCAAACCTATCTTATCAAACTTTTGACTCAATAATTTTTATGCGGCTGCCCTGATGTCCCAAGTGTCTACAGTGAAATTACCCCAATTTTCAGTGAATTCACTGTTGATAATCAGGACTTAAATAACTAGGCTAAAAATAAGAAGATTTTAAACATATGAAGTAACTGAAAAATTAATGCACAAAGTTAAATTTCAAGAACAAATACAAATAGCAATTGCTATGTGGAGTCTCAGCACTTGTCACAGTCTTTGTAGGAAAGCAATTGATGCTGGTAAAACCATTGATGAGATTAATGTGTGGGTCAAAGAGATTTTTTACTTCATCGACGAGCGTGATTTTGAATGGGCTTATGCAAGCTTGAAAGGTCAACCAGAAGAAAAGCAACACCTAATTGTAGCGCGAAACTTTTTTCAATCCCTTAAAGAGATGGGTTTTAAATATGGCAAAGATTTTACTATGCAAACTGGTAATTATTTGATAATGAATGACAAACTACAAAACTCACTAAATCAATTTAATGCAATATCTAGTTACACACAGGGTAATGTAATAGGGGATAAAATTTTAGGGTTTTTACTACCACTTTCTTCCCCTGTAATTTCTTCTTGTGATGGAGCTGCTATTCTTAGTAACGTACAAACAATAAATTCAGCACTTAAAGTCGATCAGCAAATTCAATTTTCAAAAGAGTTAAATAAAAATTCTATCCAAACAAAAAATATATCTGATATCTCTGTAGAAACACTGTCTTTGACCAAAAGCCAGGAATCTTTAGCTTCTAACAAATCTAATCTTTACTCGCAAACTGTACCAAATACTAAATTAGAATCAGACTCAATTAAATCTAATAGTGAGTTACTAAATTCATTTTTTCTTCAATATATATTAGAAAATGGATCATATTTAAAATCAGTCTCACATAGTTGCTACGTGACCGATGGACCTGGTTACATAAGTTTATTATTTAATTCGATAACCTTGGAAACTCCCATAGTGAAAGAATCAACGTATGTATCTAAACCCTCATTATTGAAGATTTCTACATCAATATCTGTATCTGAACAGGAAGAAATAAGAAATATGAACGAAACGGTACAAAAATCCTTATCCGCATACAATCCAGAAAACGGTGATTTTATTGTTTTAGCTATTTTTGACACAGGGGACTGGTTTAGTATACCAGTTCCTGGAAATCTAACAAGAGCTTCCAAAGATTATACAAAACAACACCATTATGAATTTGCGGAAGTTGTTAAGATTCTCATGGAAGATGAAAGACATAACCAACAAAAAATTAAACGTATTAAAACAATTTTTAACAATCTTAATTCAACCAATTACGGTGAAGAATATCAAATTAAATTAGTTGAGAGTTTAAATACATCTTTTATAGAATATTTCTTAAATAATAATTATAGCGACTCATTAGCATGGGATTACATAGCCACAGGTTTGATTGTATTACAAAATATTCATATTGAAGAAAAACTAAAAATCTCATATTTAGAAGTGGCGCTAGCCTTATCCATTAAAAAAGAAAAATATGTACTTGCCTCATACATTACGAATAAAGGACCAAAGTTACTAAAAGAAATGGGTAACTCTTAAGAACCTATCCCAATAAGGTCAAAAATGTAATAATCTAAGTGTCAGATCGATTAAGTCCTGACAGAATATGGTGGGAAGGTTTGAGGGATTAAGCGATCTAGAATGGAAGCTGTTTGAGGATGTAATGACAGAGGTTGGAGAAAAGCGGGAACGGGGAATGCCCCATGCGCCTTTCCGTTATGTACTGAATACCTTGATGTATGTATTGATTACAGGATGTCATTGGTGTGATGTGCCGAAGGGAGAAATCTGGGCATCAAAAAGTTCAGCCCACAGGTGGCTCTTGCGTTGGCAAACTGATGGAACATTGGCACGATTACAAGCACGGATATTGGGAATCGCCGAAGAACGGGGATTAATTAATTGGAATTGTGGCGCGGTAGACGGATCTTTTTCCCCCTGGCAAGGGCGGTGGTGATAGTGTTGCCTATGGTTATAAAGGAAAAGGAATTTTGATTCATACCTTGACTGAAGGTAATGGTATGCCCCTAGCTAATCGTATAACTCCAGCAAATATTAGTGAGCGAGAGCAGGTTATGCCGCTATTGAGTAGCATCCGAGTCAAAACTAATTCTCCTGGTAGACCCCGCAAACGAGTCAAAGTGCTAGCGGCAGACGAAGGCTATGATTCCAAGGATTTGCGTGCGGCTTTACGTAAACGTGGTATTAGACCGCAGTTACCAAAACGAGTCAGGAAGACAAAAAGAAATTTGGGCAGACCCATAAAAATGTCAGTTCCTCGTTTTCAAATGGAACGTTGTTTCGCATGGTTTCAACGGAAGTACCGTAGGCTTGTTGTTCGATGGGAAAGAATTTCTGCCTGTTTCAATGCTTTCATTTCCCTTGCAACAATTCACATTTGGATTAATAGAATTTTATTACTGGGATAGGTTCATAGTTAGTCTTGCCTGTCTCCTTTCCAACCGCTTTATGCCTCAAGCTTTGGCAAAGTCTGCTTGTATGCTTGCCAAAAGTCAGTATATGCGACCGCACATTATCTGTAGATCCTAGGTAAGGAAAGCCACAAACGTTTCGCTGCTTTACGTGAACGACTACCGACATACAATCCGACAATTTCTTTTGTTTCTACATCCAATTGCTGACTAAATCTATTGCTTCAAGCTTTTCTTACTTACGAATGACTACATCTCATCACATTGAATTGTTAAGTGTCCTTTTTTTTTGAGCTAACTGCCACTTGTTGAGGTACAGTGCTGTATTTCCCTCAGCATAGCGGAGACATCCAGGTTTCAAAAATACCGCTAACTCTACAGATGGCGGCAATCGACAAGCGTTCTAGCAATAGCCTATCAATCAGCTCTTTACTCTCTTCTGTAACTGGACGATTGCGGGGGTTGAACACTAAGGGCGGTTGCGCGGAGCGCAGTGCCGGGGGCGATCACCTTGGAATAATATCTACAGTGACAACCTGGGTTATTTTTTCGTTCAAAACAGCCGCTCCCTAAAATACGTGTTTATTCTATTACAGACTTTGAGAAGGAGACTTCTCATAACCTATTTTATAACAAAATACTCTAGCGAAACTCTAACGATATAGCTTAGGGACACTAGAGCTTAATTGCGTTTTAGTTTGCTTGTATGACTTCCAGCAAAACTAAATTCAACTTGTAAGAATTTTTAGCAATACCTGAAAGTGGCGAAGCCCTGCGTGCGCGCTTGCGCTATCGCACAGAAGTAGTTAATGGAGAAATTGTGCCTAAAGTGTCACCAAAATATCAGCACTCGACTTTACAATTACGCCTATTATTGGCGTTAAATCAGTGGTGCGAATCTTCCGGATCTAGTCGAGTTCATCCAGAGTGGGCTGTAGTTTTACAACGCCAGAGACAAGACTGGGTTCCGTTCCTAACCTAACTTACGTTTCTTACAAGAAGCTACCTAATAGAGTGGGAAGAAGATGAACCGTTAGATAATACAGCCAGTTTCTAAATGTCCGCCGATAGTTTTACCTTGACAGTCGGCTATTGTTATATGTAGATGAACGCCTGTTATAGTCAATGTCCCGCTAAGAGCTAAAATTTCAAACTTTTCTTGTAAAACTGTTGTTTTATTTCTATCTGCAAAGCGAATGTTTGCCTGTTTTAAGCTGTCTATTGCTATTAAGATAATTTCTGATTTCACAGCTTTTTCTTAAATGAATGCTGCTAAAGTTTGGTGTAAATCTCGGTCAGGATTAAGTCCAAAGCAAAAGTTTTTATAGTAACAACAAGGGTATGTATACTGATAAAATTTAAACCCACTATAAATATATCCGTGTTTTCACTGTTTTCACTATAACTTGTACTAAATATGCTTCTTAGAATAGGCAGAAGTAACTATTTTTTAATTTTAGGATAAAGATTAATGATTGCACCATTAGCACAATGTCAAAATTTGCAAGCACAAGTAGAAACTATACTTCAGTTATGCCATCAAGAAGCAACTTTAAGATCGCAGGATTCAACCCCTGTGCAATCTAGTTTAAGAAAAGCCATTTCTCCTACCTTTGAAATTGTCTTTGCTGGTGCTTTTAGTGCGGGTAAATCGATGCTAATCAACGCCTTACTAGAAAGAGAACTATTGTACAGCGCAGAAGGACACGCTACAGGTACAGAATGCTACATTTTCTACGCGGAAGCAGAACAAGAAAAAGTTATTCTGACTTTCTTAAGTGAAGTAGAAATTAGAGAACAAGCAGTAGCATTGTGTCAGAAATTGGGATTAACTGCGCCAAGCAATATTAATGCCAACGAGATGGTAGGTTTGTTGCGCCAAGCTGGTGCAGCAATTATTCAAAAAGAGGGTGGTGAGAGTAAATCAGAACGCGCCAAACAAGCTAAAGCTTTGATACTTTTATTAGAAGGATTCGAGGCAAATTGCGATCGCATTCATTCGCTAAATAATGCAACTTATTCGATGGAACAGTTTAACTTTTCCAATCTTAAAGAAGCCGCAGGTTATGCACGTCGGGGTAGTAATAGCGCTGTTTTGAAGCGGATTGACTATTATTGCAACCATCCACTGTTAGCAGATGGCAACGTAATTATTGATACCCCAGGAATTGATGCACCCGTACAAAAAGATGCCGAACTTACCTATCGGAAAATAGAACATCCCGATACATCTGCTGTTGTCTGCGTACTCAAGCCTGCATCTGCGGGAGATATGACGAAGGAGGAGACAGAATTAATCGAAAAAATGCGTTCTAATCCAGGAATACGAGATCGCGTTTTTTATGTCTTTAACCGAATTGATGAAACTTGGTACAATACTCAGCTAAGACAGCGCCTAGACGACTTAATTATAGCTCAGTTTCGAGATACTAATAGAGTATACAAAACTAGCGGTTTACTAGGATTTTACGGCAGTCAGATCGAACATACAAGCGGAAGTGATCGCTTTGGGTTAGATTCAGTATTTACGGAAAGTGTAAAAAGCTTAAATGGTGTTGAGGAAACACCACAGTTTGTTAATGAATTAAATCGCTATTGTGCAAATTCTGGTAAATTACCTCCTGGTAAATTTCGGATTTCTGTTAATAGTTTTGAAACTCCCAATCAAAACTATGTACGCATACTAGCTGACCAAGGAATGCCTTTAATTACCCAATTGATTCAAGATAGTGGTATTGAGGAGTTTCGTTCAGCGATTACTCGCTATTTAACTGAAGAAAAGCGCCCGCAATTATTTGCAAACTTAGCTGACGATTTACAACCAGTATGTATCAGTTTGCGGAACAGCTATCTTACCAAGTACCAGGAGTTAGATAGTCAACCCCGCGAAATTGAATCAATGAAAGCACGGGAATTAGAACTACTAAGTCAGGAATTACAAAAACTTGGGAATGAGTTTTTACAGCATATTCAACTAGAAATTAATCAATTAGTAACCAATAAATGCGATGGTTTCGAGCGAAATTTCCTTTTACTTCAAACTCGAATGATTGGGAAGTTGGATGAACTATTAAATACTTTTTCTGTTGCGGATGCGTACAGCCGTGCTACTCTCAGCCATCGACGCAATGCTACTGCACCATTAATTGCTATTTTAGTAGAAGCGCTTTATTATTTATCTAATCAGTTGGAAGATGTTTTGGTAAAATCTTGTCAAGAAGTTATCAGTAGCTTTTTTCAACACTTAATTCAACGAGTTCAAAAAGCAGGGTATTACAGCGAATTATACAGATTATTAGGGAATGATGCTGGAATTGAACAACAAATAAAAGGACTAGAATCTTTAGTACAGCAAGCTTTGATGAGTGCAGCACAAGTAGAGTGCGATCGCTTTGTACGAGAAAGTCCAAGGTTTTACGATGAAGGTACATTTTCTATTTATCAATTTCGTCAAACTTTAGCGCAAACGTCGCAGGGTTACGATTGTGAAAGCATGGTACAAGCTGAACCCGCAATTAGGCAATTATTGAAGTTAGATTTTGAGCCAAAAGTATCCGAAACTATCCGCAAAAACTTCCGTCAAACTATTAATCAAATTCTCAAAAGTCAGTTGTTACCCCTTGCAGAAAAGCAAGGAAATGAGATTTTGCAGCAATATAATAATGCTCGGAACTTTCTAGAGCAAACCTTGGAAAAAGAAGCAGAGGATAAAATTGCTGGGAATATGCGATCACAAAAAGAAGTAGAAAGCAATATTGCTGCCTACAATCAGGCAGTTTTAGGTATTAATGATTGCTTGCAAGCAATGCAATTACAAAGTCATATATTGCCTATAATTGCTGATTCTGATTTTAAATCTGTTATTGTTGATGCAGAAATTGTGAGTCTTACTCATTTGAAAGTTTTGGCGATTTAATTAATAACTTATCTAAGCGGTTACACAAATATTTTAGTTTTATTATGAAAACCTTGGCGCTTGTAACCGCAAATAAAATTCGCCAAAAATGTGGATGTACGAAAGTTAACCAATTTGTCAATATAAAGTACTAAGGAAGATATGCAGAATAAATTTAAGCCATTGAACGATGAATATCAAGATACTGTTTTATCGTTTGAGATATCTATGCTTACAGTAAGTGACTTGCTAAAACAAGTCAAACAAGCCTTGGAAGCAAAAGGTTTAGACATACTAAGAAATACATTAAGCAGTCGAGGGGGTATTCCAGGAGGTCTTCAGGAATGGTACGTTCAAGGTGTAAATTGCGAAATTTTAAAACCTGGTAGTACAAGCTGGAAGAAAGGGAAAATTAAAATCAATATTAGCCTAGAATTTTGTCCCGATGAGCCTGAAATTGAAGAAGTAACACAAAGCAATAATGCAGAAATTAATCAAACAAATTCACCGCTTGATGATATTCGTCAAATGATGAACAAAGATAATTAGAAGCGGCGAGTAGAATTTGTATTTCCACATTCACAACCCACCTACGCAAGTTAATAGATTTTACATAATTGGAGATAGCAATGAATAATAATTTTGAGAACTTAAAAAGTGAAGATGTTGTATCGGTTTATGCTGGGCAAATTTTCGTTAGTAGTCGCACGTTTACAGTAGTTGAGTTTATTGCAGCAATGATGCAAGCCTCTAAAAAACAACTGGGAGATTTAACAGAAGGTAAGGAAAACTGGTTTGGAGAAGGACTAGAATGTAAAATCCTAAAGCCTGGTGCTAAAAGCTGGGAAAGAGGAAAAGTAAGAATTAGTCTAGAATTTGAGCCGGAAGAACTTGAGATTGCACAAACGGTTGATAGTAGTGAGTCAGAAAACGCCAAAGCAAACTCACCGCTTGATGATATTCGCCAAATGATGAGCAAAGACACTCAGCAAAATAATTCATGAGCAAAACCCCCCGCATTTATATTCCTCCAGAGGTGAGGAAATATGTTTTTGAGCGCGACTTATACCATTGCCAAAGTTGCGGCAAAACTCATGCTGAAGCTAACTTAAACGTAGATCATATTATTCCTTTAGCGCGTGGCGGCAAAAACGATATTAGCAATTTGCAAACTCTGTGTTGTGACTGCAATCAGCGCAAACGCGCTCACTTAGATCTGCGATTTAGACGATATTTTGATAGGTGAGTTATTATTAAGTCTTGCCTTTATTGAGCCTATGCCTGAAAAATTTAGTAACAAATCAAACAGTTAAGAAGGTGCGGCACTTTCAAACTGAAAGTTTTACTCCAATATATTATTACGCTTTGTATCAGCAGTAACTCTTCTGATTACAGCTTTTCCATTACTGTATGAATTTAAGTCAAGAGTTGGAATCGATATCGTAAGGCAATACCTCTCGGTTAATTCTGTCTCGTCCCCACTTTTGGGCAGGAGGTATGGCTGAAACTCTTGAGCTTCCGTGAGGAAAAATCATGCCGGATTTGTTAACCGAGAGGTATTGTATCGTAAGGGGAGTCCATGCTGCAACATTTCCAGAAAAACACTCTAGTCGATTTATGCCACTCACAGCTTTTTCTTGAAAGACTTGCTATTAGAGCAACTTAGTAATGAAGGGAAAGCAAAAGTGATCGCCCAAGCAACTAATCCTCTATTGCGTTCTGGTTTAGCACTTGCAGGCTTTAACTTGCGCTCTAGCGGAGGCGATGATGGAGTATTAACGGCTTTAGAAGTAGCAGGGCTAAATTTAGCTGGGACAAAGTTAGTTGTCCTTTCTGCTTGTGAAACGGGGATAGGAGATGTAGCTACTGGTGAAGGAGTTTATGATTCGCGTTGGTCATTAGCAATAGCCGGAGCGGAAAGTCAATTAATTACGCTATGGTTAGTAGATGATTTTGCCACCGAAAACTTAATTAGGCATCTTTAACGGCTGTTCCTGCGGGATCTTTAGCAGCAGCAATCTGCTGTGGAACTTATTACGCCACATCCTCTGCTATGCCTGCCTTTGCACAACTTAAATACCAAGGGATTGAGCGCAAACGTGAGGAGACTTTTTTTACTTGCTATTGAGCAAATCAAAGCTTTTTCTGGTATCAGCAGCGATGAAAATGCGATTGATTATCTTTTGGGTGCTTATTTATTGTTTCCTCGCTTGCCAGAAACTTCCGATAACTACTGGCTTGCTCCTTCTCACTGGCGTTTGAAAACTTTGCCGAAAACATCTAAGTTTGTCAGAACCACTTATTCTTAGAGGTTTCGCCTTAGAACTATAACTACTTTAACTTTAATCCCTGTATAGCTTGACGCTTAGTTTCTTCTCCTCGGCGGTCGTACTTAGCGGTAGTAGCTGGAGACGAATGACCAGCCAACTGCTGCACGGTGAATGTATCTGTATTAGCGTCGAACAAGTTTGAGCAAAAGGTACGTCGGAAGTCATGAGGCGAAAATTGCTCCACTCCCGCCTTGATTGCTCGTGCTTTGACAAGCTTGTAAATTCCATCCCCATTATCAGCAAAATGTCGCAGTTCGGCTTTACCTGCTTTGTTAAGTGGACAAATCAACGCTCCTGGTTTGCTACCTCTGATAGTCAGCCATTGTTCGACTATTTCCAAAGCTTCGCTTGTCAGGTAAACAATGCGCTGTTTTTCCCCTTTACCACGCTGGACAATTAGAGAACCACTGGTGCGGTCAAGGTCAGCTAATGCCAAACGTGCTAACTCTTGTCGTCGGATTCCACCAATTCGCAAAATCGCTATCACCGCCGCATCGCGTAAATCTATCGGCTGAGGGTTGATGTAGCAACTGGTAATTAGGGCGCTAATCTCTTCACTGCTCAAAGCTCGACCACGTAAACCGAGGGATGTTTTTAGGCTAGGTAGAGCAGTCGCTTTGTTGTAGTCGGTCATATCGATTAAATCCAATTGATAAGCTTCTAATAACACTCGGCGCAGAGCGACGAGCATTCTATTTACGGTAGTAGCAGCGAGTTTTTGCTTAAGAGCAGTGCGGACGGCAGCCGTATGACGGTAACGCAGCCTCGACCAGTCTAAAGTCATAGCATCGCATTCTCCGTCAGTCAATAATGAAGCGATCAAATTTAAGGCAGAACGCATAGCCCGCTCGGACCCTACAGTTAACGAGCCAAGATAAACAGCAGCAGGATGATTGCTCAAAGGAATAGGCTCAATTAGCTTCAGCGTAAGGATTTCACTAGCGGGTAGGAGGCGCATTACTCTTGAAAACATGGTTTCTCGAGACTTATTTTCGCATGAAATAACAGCATTTGGAATTGAAAATGTAGCTGTTCAAAGTGCCATGCTTGCTAGACCAGGCGAACGCAAAAATCAGTAGAAGTTAATCCCCTTGCCTTTTTCCTATTCAGTAGAAAAACGAGATCACGTCAAGTTGCCTTTAATGCCACAAACGCTGCACTGGCAATCGTCTTGCCCTGATTTTGTCAATTGGTTGCAACAAGGATTTTCTAATGCTGATTGGCTAGGGCAGTCATTAATGACGTGCAGCTTAGAGATTGCGTCAATTAATTCCCAACGCGATACAGGTGGTAAAGTTTTTAGTCTGTTAGTTTAAGATGCCCTGATTGCTCCAGAATGCTAGCCCTAGCTTTGCGCTCAACTACCGTAATTTTCCCCACAGTTTTGTTAGTGCCAGCGTTGGCTAATGCTGCCATTGGTTCAGTCGCATCCGTTTGTTGTAGTTCGCTCTTTACCTTACAATCTCCTACTTGCTCCTTAGTTCGTCCTTCCTCCTCTACCAAAGCCTGCACTGATGATTGTTCTGATGATGGCTTACTCTCTAGTAGCAACGTATCGGTCGCAGCCTTTGTACTTGTACTAGCGTTCTCTTGCGGTACAGGCATTAGCTTCGGCTTTCCTAACGAACCACGCACAAAACATCCCTTAGCCAAAACCAGTTTCGCTTTTCGCCTAAGCACTTCTAATTCCCAAATTTGCCCTACAGCTTCCGCAGGCAAACTACCCACAATTTGTAAGACAAAGGGTTGATATTTCAAACCATTCTTTTTACCCTTACCTCTACGTCGCTGTGCGTTCTGCCGGATAACGATAGTAATCCTTCGGTTTGCCACCGACTCGATTTGCCCTACTAGCTTAAACCCATCAACTTTTCTTTGATTTTCTCTCTTTCGCTTGGGAGCAGACGATCCTAATGATTCTAGGGTGTTAATATTCACCAGTTCAAATTTTAGTGGCTCCGTGCTTGGGTAAACTGTCCATAAAACATCCTCTGGGAGCAAATCTGGTTTTGTGCTGTAGTTAGGAAACTTTTTGTTCAGTTGATGATGCAAGCGCCCCTTTAATTGTGCAGGGACAGCAATACCGTCTTGAGTGACCAGCATTCCACAATCTGGATTGTCCGCGCTCGGCTGATAATTGCCAGTAACCCAGCCGATAGCCTGATAGATAATTGCTTTGTTACTCCTTTGAGCTTGGTTTGTCTCAATTTTCAATTCCATAACGTTGCTCCATAAAACTCAGTAATTCGGCTTCAAAGTCATCTAAATACGTCTGTCGCCCAATTGATTCCAAAATTGTATAAACGCAACGAGACAACAAGCCAGTTTCTCGCAAGCGCCTAATTCGTTTGAGCGTTTGGGGTAACTGACGGCGTACATCTGGTAAGTCAATTGGATCGAGGTTGTCTGGTTTCACAGTTAAGGTGTTGTCGTAAACGTCAACGGCTATTGTAAAGTCTCTTAACTCCCTTGCGATCGCCCAGCAGCCATTATATTTACGTTCAGCCCCTTCTAGTCTAGTTAGGATAAACGCATCGCCAACAGCGCAAAAGTCACTGGCTTTAACCAAAGGTTTTTCTTTGAGGCGTTGCACGATGCCTTGGACAATGCGACCCGTGGGAACTTTGCCACCAGCTTCTTCTACGGCTTGCTGCCATATTTGTCGCTGTTCGTTCGGTTCCAATTTAGTAAGGGGTCTAGTTTGGCGTTCATTACTCGGTAAAATTTGTAAACCATTGGTTGACATTTTTTTTAAGTTGTCAACCACACTAGCTCCAGTAATTAAATAAGTTGCATTGGCGCGCGTAAACCCGAATCTATCACGGCAGTAAGTTTCAAAAGTCGTGTGAGTTGAGCGATACAGCCGTTTGTCCCTAAGTTCTCGCAGTGATGTTCCCGCTTCAACGAAAGCTCGTTCTACCTTTAGTTCCAACCGATGCCGCTCTTTTTCCTCTTCTTCTGTTAATTCCTCAATTTGAGTAGCAATCGTATTAACCGTGATTGTGGTTTCCGACGTTTTACTGCCTAATTCTTCTGTTGGTTCCGTAACCATTTGGGGTTCTTGGCTGAAACTACTACTATGTATTAAATACTCATCGTCCTCGCTCCTAGTCTGTACAAGTTTTTGATCAGCTTGTTCAACTTTTTGCCACTTCTCTCGCTCAAAAATATTCTCATCGCTCGTTTCTACTGCTCCACGCGCTAGTAGCCGTTCTACAGTAAAGATTTTGCCAGATTCTTCATGACCCTCAACGATTTCTACGCGATCGCCCACCGCAATAATTTTTGCCATCGCCGCACCATCAATCTGTAGCATATTTGGCTGTTCTGGGATTTGTAATAAGCCATCCCAACTCACCCAAACTTCACCCATGCCCCCAGGAGTGATTTTCAATTGCTCGACAATTCCCAGTAGGGGTGAATTAAGGCGGTGGACGGGCATTCCAAGTTCAAAAATAGCCCAATCCTGTAAATTTTGGCGCTTACTTACTACCCTTGACAACTCTTGAGCAAGCTGTTTATGTTCCTTTACTTTGCTTCGTTGTCCACGCAGGTTGTCTAGACTGGTATGCAGTTGATTTTCTTGCCAAGTCAGCTTGGCTATGTTTTCAGTAACACTAATCATGATTGTTACGCCTGTCAAAATCTAGTTTTGCTAAAAATATTGGGTATTAATTACCCCTTATCCAACTCATTGTTTTTATGTGCTGCAAGGCTCATTACTTGAATCAGCCACCATTGCCTCAATTTCTACCCAGTCAAGGTGCTTCACTTCGCTCCACAGCTTTTGAATGTCATTGGCAAAATACACCATGATATCCCCTTCATGGGAACAGGAAAACTGCATTAATCGCCGCTTCAATGCCTCGCTTGCCCATTCTCCCCATCCGCCTCCTGGCTTAGTTGCAACGGGCTTGAGTCCTTTTTTAACTGCTGAGATAAATAAACCTAACCCCGGTTTCTTTTTCCAAGTAGCTAACGCCTGCTTGAAATACTGCATTGCTGGCTCAATACTGTCAGGGTTTTGGTTCAACGCATTAGTTAGATTTGAATTAAAACTCAAACTCTCAGCACTTTCGCCAGCAATCCGCGCCAATTCTGCTAGTAGCTGCGAGTAGTCCTCTAATTTCTTAGTTTTGACCGGACAGCTTGTAATTTCTGTCAAATCACTATCGAGCTTGGGTAGAGCTTTTTTACTTTGTTGCCTTGATAGTGATTTAGTTTTGTCCTGACTATCAGCTAAAAATGAGCGCTCCTTAATTTCCGACAAGACAGATTTAGTTTCTGTCACAAAAGAAGCAAATACTGGTTTTAGAGCGTCCGTGAGAGACTGAGCTAGTTGTTGGGATAACTCCACTATTTGTCTATTTAATTTAACTTCTTCCCCATCCCCTGTTTTTTCCCCTTGGGGGGTAAAGGGGGATTGGGGGAGTACCTTAAGGGAAATATCTTCAGAGGGAATACCTTCGCCTATCACTTCTGGTAGGGGTAGGGGTATCACATCTGATAGGGGGGTACTACTAAATGTGATAGGGCTATCATTTCTAGTACCCCTATCACATCTGATAGGGGTGGGTGATTTAGCCCGTAAGTTAATAAACCCACGAAGCTCCTGTAAACACTCCGCAGCTACCCACTTATGCTGAGGGGTCAGCCGATAAACAGTGCTATACCCTGGACGTTCAATACTCTTAACTAACTTAGCCAACTTGAGCAGGTGTAATGCTCTCCTCGCTCTACCCAAGCTCATACAGCAAGCACTCGCCATGTTGGTAAGGCTTTCCCACGCTTCACCGTTTCCAGCGCGGCGGGTTATCCGGGCGTAGATCCGAAATTCATAAGGATCTAGCCCGTAGTCATCTATTTCTCGTCTGACGAACAGGCTTAACTCGCTTTTTTCTTTGACGGCAGCAGTCATACGGCTACCTCCTTTTCTTTGAGAGTAGCCGTAGGGGCTGTAATTCCTAATCTGCCGTTACTTGATACCTTTGAACCAAAAGAATTTGAAATTATTTTAGAAAATAACTTGCCAAAAGGCACACTAAAGCTGCACAATACTATTAATAGCATCGCTTCTTAAACTCCAATTTACAGGGCTGGGTTTAGAGCCTTCGGTGGCGGAAGATATAATCTGTTGTAGCGACAGACTTTCCCTACCAACGAAGCTTATTCAATTGTGAATATTATACGGGATTTAGTACCCAAAGCTGAACCCAGTACAAGAATTTTATATATTTGCAGAAGTACAGATAATTGTTCATTTGTCAAGCACCAAAGGTTTGATTTTTAAGAAAGTGAAAGTACGGATTTGATTCATCTTTTTCTAGCTAATTCGCTCTACTTTTAGTCCTGCTAGTTTCCAATCAGAGACAATAGCGTTAACTCGCTTAGAGTCGGGTTCCGCTATCAAAGCGCGGCGGTCTTGGCGATTAAGAATTGAAAGAATTTCAATAGATGGCATGAAACAACTAACTATTGTTTCGCCAACACTAGAGTATAGGATAAGGATTGATTCTAGTGTATCTTCAAATAATCTCACATCTTTGCCTTGAGGTAAATAGTTATCAGTAACAATGCGAGTTTTGGCTTCTATAAGTGGCTGCCAGTTAGCGGCTGGAGGAAAGGCAAACAATAAACTCAGATTACTAGGGACTCGCGCTAGAAACTTAAGTGAATTAGGGTCGCCAGAGTACAACAAATGCTTTGCTCCTAGCTGCCACCATACACCACGCTCATCATCTATAGATGCTGAAGTAGAGCTTTGTGGCAATAATATGACCTTTTCCGGTGCTGAAGCCATACTTTGACTGGGGACAGAAGGTAATT
Source organism: Chlorogloea sp. CCALA 695 (assembly GCF_003003885.1). Taxonomy (GTDB): domain Bacteria; phylum Cyanobacteriota; class Cyanobacteriia; order Cyanobacteriales; family Chroococcidiopsidaceae; genus Aliterella. Next base: position 14,579 of record NZ_PVWN01000062.1, read on the forward strand.
CGACAGGCGTAGTATTACGAATAGCAACAATCTCTTGCTTAATACGCGATGATGTGCTAGATGGTGCTAGAGGTAATAACTGCGGAACTGGTTGTACTTCTTGTTTTAGTGCGGACTCTAACTTGGCAGCAGAAGGAAGAGTATATTTTTGTTTTATGCTCTTAGCAGTTTTGTAAGTAATGGATTCCCCTGCTTTAGCACGAGCAAGGGCTTCATCCCTTGCCGCGTCCGGTGTTGAAGGCGCAGCCAGCATATAAAGGGCAGAAGCAGCCATGTCAAATTCTGAAACATTCGTAAATTTGCCAAATTTCTTCGCAACATTAATAAAGTGATTAGCTGTATCTTGACTCCACTCAAACTCAGTCTCTAGCCAAGAGCCAAAACGCCCATGCCCTAAGCGTTCTTTGACAATAATTAAGCGCTGCCCAATCTCAAAGATGCTTTCGACCGTGCGCTTCATCAATCCCCTTATTTCCCCAGTCTGCTGCTGTACAAATTGGGAGGTGGAGACATCAAGCGCAGTGTAATCAAACTTTTTCCAGGCTTTGGGACTAGCAGTCATGAAAATGACACAGATAACAACAGCATTTTCAATTTTAATGACTTTGCTCTCGCTCTGGTTGAAAAAGCTACCTAATTTATCTCTCACCCAAATTGCCCAAATTGAAACATTTTCCTTTGGGAAGTGATGACTAAATTGCTCAAGTTGAGACATTTACCTAATTTACCTCTCCGTTAAATTGTTAAAGTTGAAACATTTGATTTTCTATCCTTGCTGCCAAATAACCCAAATTGGGACATTTGCTGTTGGGTAGTTCACTTAAATAACCCAAATTGGGACATTTGCTGTTGGGTAGTTCACTCAAATAACCCAAATTGGGACATTTGCTGTTGGGTAGTTCACTCAAATAACCCAAATTGGGACATTTGCTGTTGGGTAGTTCACTCAAATAACCCAAATTGGGACATTTGCTGTTGGGTAGTTCACTCAAATAACCCAAATTGGGACATTTGCTGTTGGGTAGTTCACTCAAATAACCCAAATTGGGACATTTGCTGTTGGGTAGTTCACTCAAATAACCCAAATTGGGACATTTGCTATTGGGTAGTTTACTCAAATAACCCAAATTGAGACATTTGCTATTGGGTAGTTTACTCAAATAACCCAAATTGGGACATTTACCGTTGGATGGTGAGAACCAAATTGCCCAAATTGAAACATTTGCCTTTGGGAAGTGATGACTAAATTGCTCAAGTTGAGACGTTTACCTAATTTACCTCTCCGTTAAATTGTTAAAGTTAAAACATTTAATTTTCTATCCTTGCTGCCAAATAACCCAAATTGGGACATTTGCTGTTGGGTAGTTTACTCAAATAACCCAAATTGAGACATTTGCTGTTGGATAGTGAGAACCAAATAACCCAAATTGGGACATTTGCCGTTGGATAGTGAGAACCAAATAACCCAAATTGGGACATTTGCTATTGGGTAGTTTACTAAATAACCCAAATTGGGACATTTGCTGTTGGGTAGTTTACTCAAATAACCCAAATTGGGACATTTGATTTTACGTTTTGTTGACCAAATCGCTAAAGTTTAGACATTTGTATGCGCCGTTTATTGCTCCAAAAGTTTTTGTTGAGTCTCGATAACTAAACGCTTTAGCAGGTTCAGGCTTAGACGTTTAGACAATGCTGCCCACAGAGCAGCGATTTGACTTTCGTTCAGGAGGTTAAGTTGGGCGCTTAACTCTTGATATCTATGATCATCGCTTGGGAGAGCAGCTATTTCTCCCACAGATTCTTGATTAAGATTGACCCTTGACGTTGAGCTATTTTCAGCCTCAATGTCAAGGGTTAGATTATTAATAGATTGTTCATGATGAAGAACGATCTCCTTTGCTAAGGCGCGAGTAATTACTTCTCCTGCCTCAGCACGTTGCACCGCTTCATTGCGGGCTGCTTGCGAAGTACAATTCGCTGCCAGCAGATACATTGCTGAAGTCGCAATATTCAAATGTGTAAAGTTTACTGTCTTGAATTTTCTATGCACTTGCATAAATTTTCTGGCGGCTGACTCGCTCCAATCGAATTCTGTGCGTAACCAAACCAAGAACTGCCCATGTCCTAGCTCTTGCTTAACTTCACTTAACTTCCCGCCAATATCAACGATATCTTGGGCAGTACGACGAAGCAAACCTTTAATCTCGATAGTGTGTTGTTGAACGACTTTGCGAGTCGCCAAGTTAAGAATACCATAACTGAACTCTGTTGATTCCGTAGCAGTAGATAATTCTTCAGAAAAGTTATTCCGTCTTTGATATGAATTCATAGTTTTTGGCTCTCTAGAGAATTGTAAGAAACGCGGAAACCTTACTTGGTAATGCTTTCAGCAACTGAAACTTTAGATTAACCCAGGCTCAAAAAAGTAATATTACTTTCTTAAAGATTTGTAAGTTTGTTCGTGACCTATCCAATGGGCTTGTCTCTTGATTTCCTTAATTAATCTGTCTAAAGCAGAGGCTACTTGGAAAAAAAATAAGTACGTTGTCTATCTTCTACCCCCTTCCCCAAGCAAAAGCTGACGATTGCCCACCTGGTAAGCAAACAAGCGCTGAACTTGTGGTAAAAGCTGTCGAGGTAACTTTAGAGTAGGGTGAGCCGTTAGCTCTTTTGACCAAGCGCCAGAATCCTTACCCAGTTGCACCGAGTTAAGCCACTGCCAGGTCTGCTCGTTGTTCTTGAAGCCCAGGCGCTTTGTTAGGTAGCCTATGGTTAAACCGTCGCTTTGGGCAACAACTCGTCCTTTAGGATCGACAGCAATAGTCTTCTCGATTACCTCGGTATGAGTTATGACTGCATCCGGTTTACCCAAGATTAGCGCCACCATACCCGTACCATGAAGGTTAGCGATCGCATTCGTTGCTTGCATCAGGCGCTCTTGAGATTGGGCGGCGGTTGTTTGGGCTTGAGCAACTCGTAGTTCTAGTTCCAGTTCTCGAATTCTTGCCGATTGAGCAGGAATAGTTGTCTCAATTGCATTAACCGCGCTGGTTCTTACTGCTTTAGCGATCGCAGAATCTCGCAGCAACATCCCTAAACGTAGCACTGCTCGTGGTGTCCAAATAGTTAAATTCACTGCTGTAGAGGTGAGTGACAAAACGTCACGCACCTCCTTTAAATCCTTTCCTCGTAAGCTTTTTAACCCATCTAACTCAAACTCATCCTGGTGACGTTTGAGAACTTGGCGAATACTGTTAGGTTCAATTTCGTAGAAGGCTGCTAATTGCTCAGTTGTAGTAATACCTTCATTTTTCCAAACAGCAAAGAATAGAGCTTTTACTTTATTTAAAATGCTTTGAGCATCTCTATGGGAAACACTCTCAAGCTGATTATCACGAGCCGATTTTGACTCAACCAGTACAGAATCAGATACGATTGTCATGCCATGACCTCAATAGTTTAACTGGGGTAGGTTGTGGTACAAGTGGCGATCGCGTCTCTCCCCAGAGTTTGTGCGATCGTTACTTGTTCAAATTGGAAATTAAAGATAAGAAGCTATTTGGAAAAAGAAGACAGTAAAAGTTATGCAACGTTCTTGCTTTCTTTTTTTGACTCCTGTCGCTTATCTGCCCACCATTGCTTCATCCGTTCTGATTTTTCCTGTCTTCGCTTTTCTCGAATAACACGATCCTCCTCTTGAGTTCCATCACTAAACCGTTTAATTAAATCCCCAGGTTCACAATCAAGCACCTCACAAAGTTGATCTAAAAGCTCAAATTTGAGAGTAGCTGCCTTATTTTCCAGATATTGAATGCCACCCAAAGACATTGTCATAGCTTGGGCTAGTTCCTCCTGAGTCATACCACGCTGGGTTCTAACTTCAGCAAGTATTAATTTCACTGCCATGTCCTAAACTCTTCCACTACTCTATCCTATGTTTCTTAAGTAAGCAATCCTTAGTAAAGAAATTCTTTCTACAGAACCTCTTGACAAAGACAATAGTTATTGGTATTATTAAAACATGGGTAAAGGGAAACAAGACAGCCCGCACCCGAAACGCAATCCAGAGTCTGACCGCAATTACTACAACAAAGCAGCAGAAAGCGGAACTGCCTAAACACCGCCCGGAACCTGATAACAGCGAAGCCAAAAGCAGTAGCAACGGTCAGAGGAGGAAACGCCCACGACAAGGCAACTCATGCCCTGCGGACTCCCAAATATAAAAACTTTGTTGATTGAATAATTAACCCAAGTACACAACAAAGCCTACAAGCGTTCAATTTTGACCGAGAGATCGCTTGCAGGCTTTGGTTCCTACTCAACATAGGTAACTCAAATGATAACCCAAGAAAAACGCACAATTCAAGCCTGCGCTGAATCTACCCCGAAATTCTGGGATAGAGCAACGACAAAAGCCAATATCGGTGATACTATCCACGCTCCCTTTACTCCTGTCATGCAGGTGATCAATAAAGATGTGTATACCGATGGTCGAGTGTGGCTAAAGGTCAAACCTACAAACGCTTCTTGCTATACCGAGGAGTGGGTACTAGACCGAGAAGAAGACGACGCGCTACCACCGCCCCCAAATGAGTTTGAGCAGGGATTTAATCACGGGCGATTAGATGCAACCGACAAATCGATCCCACTTTACACCGAAGCAACGTGTGATTACTCCAAGGGCTATGTCGAAGGCTACAACGCATTAGCCAAGCCTCCTGTCCCAACTCCTCCTAAACCCCGCACCTGGTCAGTGACTTACAACAGCAATTGGCAATGGTATGTAGTTTGGGTAGGCGATCGCGCTATTGGTCGAGCCTCTGACCATGAAGAAGCTGAAAGAATAGGTCAAAAGTATATTGCTGGTGAGAAGTTTTGGCAGGAGCATCGGGAACGGGTTTTAGCCTCCTACGCTGATTAATTACCAGTATTCATCAATCGCATCAGGCGCTCATAACTCTACAGAGAGCGCCTTTGTACACACTTATCAAAGGATTGACAAATCATGAAAAGCGGCAAAACACTCAGCGAACTAGCTCTAGAGTTGGAAAGACAATCAGAGACAAAAAAGGATTTTATCGCCAGCACCGAAGTCCTGGAAATGACAGACACAGGGGCAATGGTTTTAGAAGGCGATACCCACCAAGAGTTTGAGATCGCTGATGTTGCCCATACGCAAATCGCAGCAAGATTAGACATACCCGCCAAGTATTACCAAAGGATGCGCGATCAAGCCCCGGAACTACTGGCGGTGAACGTTAACGGCTGGTTTCAACAGAAGCCAGAACGGCGGATGGTGCGGACTCTGGATGGGCAAATGAGAGCGTTCTTAAGTGAAAGATACAGAAGGCTGGACAACTACGAATTAGCTTCGGCAGTGCTACCAGTTTTAAAAGAGATGGGAGAAGGGTTGAAAATTGTTAGCACCGAGCTAACACAGTCAAAAATGTATATCAAGGTGATTAACGAGCGGCTAGAGTTGGAGGTGAAGCAAGGCGACGTGGTACAAGCAGGAATGGTTATCTCAAATTCCGAGGTAGGCATGGGTTCTCTGAAAGTAGAACCGTTAATCTATAGACTGATTTGCACGAATGGGATGATCGCTCAAGACCACAGCCAGAAGCGTTATCACGTAGGGCGCAATGCCGAAGAAGGAGAATCCTACGAGTTATTCAGGGACGAAACAATCAAAGCCGACGACCGCGCTTTTTTCCTGAAGGTGCAGGATACGGTAAGGGCAGCAGTAGATATTACCAAGTTTTCTACGATTGTCGAACGGATGCGGGAAGCAACAGAGCAAAAGATTGAGGGCAACCCCGTCAAGTCTGTAGAGTTGCTAACGAAAAGCTTTGGCTACAACGGGGAGGAGAGTTCAGGAATACTGCAACACCTAATCCAAGGAGGCGATTTGAGTGCTTATGGGATGTTAAATGCAATTACTCGCACGAGTCAGGACTTAGAGGACTACGAACGAGCAACGGCTTTAGAGCGCGATGGTAGCCGGGTGTTGTCATTACCTGCATCTAGTTGGAAAGAGATTGCTATGGCGAAGTAACTATTAGATAACTAGCTGACTCTTTAAATTATTGAGGAAAAACAAATGACAACTTGGCAAACTTTAGCAGAACAAGCAAACGATAAATGGTACAACGGGAGTCTTAAGAACAAGCGTTACACTAAGTTTATTAAGGCGCTTCCTAAAATAGAAAAGGAAGCAGTATTGCTAAAAGACTTGCTTTGTTTATTAACAAGTGGCGGTTTTTGGCAATGGATAGTTAACGGCTATTGCGTATCAATAGCCGAAGTAATCGAGGTACTAAAACAAATTAGAAAGCCAGCATCTATCAAGTTACTGCTTATGCTGGTTCAAATCGAGCCTTACTTGCAAAAGAACAGAGAGAAAGGGGATGGCTTTGAAAAACTTGTTGTTGCCGCTATAGTCGACGAAAATAATCCTTTTTGGGACAGGTTAGACCGATTCAGCTACCAATTTCATGAGTTTAGAGAGGTCTGGGAACAGGAAGTAGAAGCATATCTAGCTACTCAAATCTAAAGCTATCGATAGAGATGTTGCCTAGAATTAAGTTTCTGGGCAACATCTCTATCGATTTATACTGTTTGTTCGGTATTCCCTATTCTGGTACAAAGCCAGAGAAAACAAGCCGACTCCTGGTGCAAACAGAAATTCAGCGACCAAGTACGCGGGTATGGGCTGAAGCAGGGCGACTAGCCGACGGTAGAGCAGATACAAGCTTTTGCTAATACTTACAAAGGCAAAGAACTAAAGGAAATGTGCCGTACAGTTGGATGCTATGCTCCTTCGACAAAGTACGCGATGGCGGCAAGTCTCATCAATTGGCGGTCTGGTTGCTTGCGCCGGGGACAAGACTGTTACCGCCGCGCCAAAGAAGCGACTAGAAATGACCCAGTGCGGCAGTTGGCACAAGAAGTTTTAATAATTATCGGAGACTCCCAAATGGAAAGCAGTATGTTTTCAGCCTTGTTAATGAGTGCGATTGCCTTTTTAATTCCAGTGGCGCAGATTGTCCTATTCAAAGCACTTCTACGTTCTGGGATTAAAAATTAATTATCCGCAGTTAATTCGAGCAAACTACTTACTAAGAAAAAGAAGGCAACCAATTATGGACTTTGAACGTAGAACCCTTAAGAAACAACACCCTCATAAGATTACTTTGGAATTTGACGTTATTAGCAATGAAGTTGATCTAGTTAAGTGTCAACAGATAGCTAACAATTTAGCTGCTTCAATTCCCGTACAGTTACTAGCAGATCGCCACATCGAAGTTACCTGTAGCTTGGCTTCGGTACAACCATCGCCACGGAGGACTTATGACCAGGTGCAACTTCCTCCACGAGAGATGACCGTAAGCGTCATAGGGAATAGAAAATAATGTACGAACACATCAAATGTATGGCAGCAAGTTTAGTAGAAGCAGGACTAGCTACAGACTTCCAGCAGGTAGAACTTGTATTAGCAGCATACTGGGCGGATAAGGTAGCAGTTGTTTGGACAACTGAGGATGTTCATAGTGTTCAAGACGATTTTGACGACGAGGAACAGACATCTTCTTTAACCGAAGAACAAGCACAAATCATACTGCAAAAGGCATTTGACAAGCACGATGCTAGCGAAGGAATTACTTGGGAAGATTTGCGTTACTGGAGTGAGGAATTATGCAGTTAAGGGTAATTCCTGATAGCAATAACAACTATAAGTCTATGCCTGGGCTGTTCCGGTGGATGCGGTGAAAGCCAGACTTCACAATCAAAGTAAACTAGATAGTACACCAGTACCACAAAGAGGTATCCAATGGATTCGAGCGAAGGACGCAACGTAGACCTACACACCCTCCTAAATTTCAACGAAGTAGGCAACACATATTTGAAAGAGATTCTTGAAGAATTACGCTCGTCAAAACAACAAATAGGGTTTGGGCATCCCCCTAAACCGCGATACATATATACCAACCGTCAATACCCAGAATGCTTATGGTACTTCTGGGACGGAGAAAACAAAAGACACGAGCCAATCCTATTCAATGCTTTAACAGGCATTATCGAAAAACTAGAGACAGAAGAGAAGGAATATAAAGGTAAGCGTAGTTTGAAAATCAACCTGCATATCAGGGCAGAGCGTAATTACGCAATTCAAACAGGAATTGAAACTATGTTCGCCAAAGGGTTACTTTATACCCTGTCTGAACTACCAGTTGAGAAATTTAAGAGTGCGATTACAATCGCAGTAGAACCGGGAAATGATGCTCAAGTATCATTTTGCCGAATTTATAACCCTGTGAGTGGACAAGCTGTATACGCGCCCTATACCGAGCCTGTTAATTGGCAAGATGTAATAAGACGAGCAATTTCTAAAATCGATACAGCACACGGGCGATTCGAGCAAAGAACCCAGATACCCCAGACCACGCACTAGCATTACATACAAAATTCATTTACTAAGGCGCTAGAAAATAATATGTGCGAACACTACATCAAAGAAACAGTAAGAGGCCCCGTGTCAGCAGGATTAACCAAACCTACATTCCCAGCACCCACAGTAACGATACCCGTTGAGCTTTTGCAAAAGTTAATTGATTGTTGTGGTTTTGTTGATGCTTTTTTCCAAGGAATCGATCTGGAAAATGACCCTGATCCTGATGCTTGCATTTACTTACAAAAGGAAGCTACAAAAACAGGAGCTAAAGCGCAAGTATATCTCTCCCAGGCAATCAATTGATTATTAATAGGCGGGGTTTTCCTGCCTTACTTTTTGATTAATGCACCCGTTCTATTAATTCCAATTCCTCTAATAGTTTGCCTGCCATCATCTCAAAAAGATTTCAATAGGTGAAGGCAGTCTAGGGGCTTGATGGATTTTCTAGCCCCTAGACTGCAAACAAGATGCAAGTACAGAGAGAGTTGGCTATAGCGGCATTATTAACAGCAGAAACAGCTTTGGACAAACAGGAGCAACT
>NZ_PVWN01000063.1 GCF_003003885.1 Chlorogloea sp. CCALA 695
ATCAGTGAGTGGACTAGATTTCGGCAAGCGGAGTTTTACGGGTTGCGATCGCAAGTCTCTCTACAAGAGCTATAATGCCAAGCTAAACGAATGTACAGGCAAACATCATGGCAGACTGGCACGAAATTACTGGGGGCGTGACTGCACCTAAAGGCTATCGGGCGGCGGGAATAAAAGCAGGCTTGAAACCTTCGGGTTTGCCAGATTTGGCGCTGATCTTATCTGATGTGGATGCGATCGCAGCAGGTGTATTCACTACGTCTCAAGTCCGTGCTGCCTGTGTAGACTACTGCCGTCAGCTACTACAAGCCAAACCTAGCGCTCGTGCCATTCTCTGTAATGCTGGTCAAGCAAATGCCGCTACGGGTTCTCAAGGTTGGCTGAATGCTCTTGAAAGTGCCATGCTGTTAGGTCAAGCTTTTGGTATTCCTTCAGAATCAGTTTTACTCGCTTCTACGGGTGTAATTGGGCAACAAATCAAAATGGAAGCTATGCGATCGGGTATTCCTCAACTCGTGGCGGCGGCTTCTGATACTGGCAGTGATGCGGCAGCTAGTGCGATTGTTACTACGGATTTAGTGACAAAATCTATTGCTTTAGAAACTACGTTTAGCGATCGCCCGGTACGCATTGGCGGCATCTGTAAAGGGTCGGGAATGATTCACCCCAATATGGCTACACTCCTAGCTTTTGTAACTTGCGACGCGGTGGTTTCTCCGGCTTTGTGGCAACAAATGTTAAGCCGCGCGGCGGATAAAAGTTTTAACCAAATTACTGTTGATGGCGATACGAGTACCAATGATTCCCTCATTGCTCTTGCTAATGGACAATCTCGCACTCCGGCAATTACAGAAATGAATGCAGAGGCGGAAAAGTTGGAGGCAATGTTAACGGCTGTCTGTCAGCATTTGGCAAAAGCGATCGCTCGTGATGGTGAAGGTGCTACTTGTTTGATTGAAGTGCAAGTTTCTGGCGCTACCGATGAAAAAGCCGCTAGGCAAGTTGCTAAAACGATTGTTGGCTCGGCTTTGTTCAAATCTGCCGTTTTTGGGCGCGATCCTAATTGGGGCAGAATCGCGGCGGCGGCAGGGCGCGCTGGTGTCCCTTTTGAACAAGAGAACTTACGGATTATGTTAGGGGATTTTTTACTAATGGAAAATGGTCAACCTCTAGCTTTTGATCGCGTAGCAGCGAGTAACTATATGAAACAAAAAGCAAGTAGTGTTGTTCCGCAGGGAAAAGTTAGCGTTAATAGTAGTAACGATTTATTGTTAGTTGAAGATGGTGAATCTGTACCTTTTGAACGCAGCGCTGCTAATCGTTATTTAAAAGATGACACAATTCTAATCTCTGTCAGCATTGGTAATGGTTCAGGAACGGGTACAGCTTGGGGATGCGATCTTAGCTACGATTATGTGAAAATTAATGCCGAGTACACTACTTAAGCGCGCCAATCTACCCTAAATCAGTGCCTGGGGAGGGTGGAAAGACTTCGCCTTCTTGCCCATTATTGTAATAATACAGGGTGCGAATCGGGTAAGGAATCGGAATCTCTGCTTGTTCGCAGGCAGTTTTTAAGGAAATAATTACGCGGGTTTTAGTTTGGCGAACTTGGACTTTTTGCGGCTTTGTCCAATAACGAATCATTAAATCGATGGAACTATCGCCAAAGCCCACCGCATCCACTTCTGGTAAAGGATCGGGTAATACTCCGGGTACAGTTGCAACGGTTTTAACTAGAATGTCTATTGCCTTAGTTAAAGGTGTATTGTAGTCAATACCCAATGCTAAATCTGTACGGCGATGAGGCATGGCGGTCAAAACCTGCACGGGGCTTGTAAATACAATGGAATTGGGAATAACTATGCGCTCTCCTTGGTAAGTTTTTATTTGTGTGGCGCGGATAGTAATTTCTTCAATTGTCCCTTCATACTCGTTGACAATAATTTGATCGCCCAAACGAAAAGGCTCGTTTAATAGCAATAATATTCCTGCTAAGAAATTCTTGAAAATATCTTGAAAAGCAAAACCAATCGCTACCGAACCTAAACCTAACAAACCAACAATATCGCCTAACCCCAAGTCAGGAAAAGCAATCACACAAGCAAATAATATTCCCGCTACCCAACTTGCTACATAGCTAATCTGAGTTAGTAAAGATCGCAATGAATGACTTTTTAGCACCCGTTTTCCTGTTACTGTCGCTAGGCGTTTGGTTAAATTAGCAACATAGCGAGTTAGAAAGAGAATTGCGATCGCAAATATTATCCCTGGTAATGACTCTATAACACTACCAGTTAGACGGATTAAGCTTAGTTTGATTTCTTGTAGTAATTCAGTCATAGGCTCAAGCTTGTTTTGCCTAGAATTTTACTACTTATTGCCACCAATACTTTTACACTGCTTATTTAGCTTGATGTAGACACAGGTTTAAGAAATAACCAGCTTACAAAAAAGAAAGATGCAGTAAAAAGCTGCACTATATCTAAGGCTGATAAATATCCATCTGCAAAGGAGGCGATACTTCTATCGGTAATTCCAAACAACCAAGACGAAGTCCCAAGCAGCCAAATTCCATTTTTTAATCTATCTAAAAACATTGTTGCTTCTGACGATTGCTGATTATTCATGAGGCTAATCTTTTTTGAGATGAGTTTGTATTTAGATAGAGCTATTTAGACGGTGCAAAACAAACTTAAATTTTGTCTCCCCTTGTATTTTTACTTTAAGAAATATCTCTTTTGTTTGCCATTACTCTAAAGAAGTATTTAGATATATTGACAATACGTACATTATCCTTTATAGCGAGATATTCAAAATATGCCTTATTTGGGCTGATCCTAGGGATTTAGCTTAATTGCCTAAAAGGATAGATTGACAAAAAAACCACCTGCAAAAGTAGCAAAAGCTATTTAATAAGATATGCCGTTAGACAGATGAAAGGTGAATTAATCAGCAAAACTGGTAATTCTGTCTTCAGATACTTAATAGTTAACTAATAAATAGTTTTAATAAAGAAAAAGCAAAAGAAAATCCATGACTGTTGCCCAGCTAGATAATCAAGAAAAAGAAATATTTAAGGCGCGAGATCTGCCAATTTTAGGATTAGTCTGTATCACGGCTTCCAAAGAGATTCGCTACCGGACAATAACGCGCACTCGCTATTTAAAACTAAGCGAAACTGAACGCCAAACTACGCTCACGAGTCTTTATAGTGACAATATCAATCGTTTAGATAAAGCTGTAGATTTTTGTCAGCAACACTCAATTAAGCTTTATAGATTACCTTCTGGCTTGTTTCCGATGAGCGATTGGGAAGACAATTTAGGCGAAACAATCCTTGAATCAATGAGCGCGCAATTAGCTTTAATTGGCGCAAAAGCCCAACAATTAGGCATTAGATTAGTTTCTCATCCCGATCAATTTGTGGTTTTAAGTTCCGATTCAGAGCAAGTGTTGGCAAATAGTATCAAAATATTGGAAGGACACGCAAAAATATTTGATTTACTCGGACTTGCGCGCAGTCCTTGGGCATTAATGAATATTCACGGCGGAAAATCGCAACGAATAGATCGGCTTGTGGAAGTATTAGCAGAATTACCAACGCATATCCGCGATCGCTTAACCTTTGAAAATGACGAATACTCTTATAGTTCCGCAGAGATTCTAGAAGTATGCAAAAAGTCGGGTGTACCAATGGTATTTGATGCCCATCATCACATTTGCCACGAAGGTTTGACAAGCTACGATGCTCCCTCCGTAGCGGAGATGTTTTATGCAGCTAGAGAAACTTGGACTAACCCAGATTGGCAATTAGTACATATTTCTAACGGACAAAATAGTTTTAGCGATCGCACTCATAGCGATTTTATTACTGATATGCCTAGCGTTTACCGCGAAGCACCTTGGATTGAAATTGAAGCAAAAGCCAAAGAAGAAGCAATTGCTCGTGTAGAAGCCGAATGGCTTATGAGAAAATAAATTTTAACTCCGTCGTACCGCTATCTATGCTTGCAATCGACTTTGGGACAAGTAATACTTGTGTAACTCGCACTAATCCCGTTTCTGGACAATCGGAAACTCTTAGCATTCCTGGCTTATCTCAGCAAATTGGCACTAATCCGCCTTTAATTCCTAGCCTCGTGTACGTAGAAAATGCCGCCGAAGGTAAAGTATTAATCGGGCAACAAGTACGCGATCGCGGCTACGATAGTAAAAACGATCCGAGATTTTTCCGCAGCTTCAAACGCGGTATTGGCGCAAATATTCAGGGCTTTTTACCGGAATTAGACGGACAAGTTATAACTTTTGAGCAAATAGGAACATGGTTTTTAACTAATCTAATTTCCCAACTAGGAAGCATAGAATCATTAGTTTTAACTGTACCTGTAGATAGCTTTGAATCTTACCGTCACTGGCTGGGGGAAGCTTGCCAAACTTTGCCTATAGAGCAAGTTAGAATGCTTGATGAGCCTACCGCCGCCGCTTTAGGCTATGGTATGGCAGATAAAGAAAATTTGCTAGTAATAGATTTTGGCGGCGGGACGTTAGATTTATCTTTGGTACGTTTAGATGCAAGCATCCAAGCGGGTAAAACTCCTTTGGGATTTTTGCTGAAATTTGGGCAAAAATCTTTAGCTGAAAAATCTGGACAAAAGCTAAAAACTGCCCGTGTACTAGCCAAAGCTGGACAAAATTTAGGCGGTACAGATATTGATAACTGGTTAGTTGAATACTTCGCTACAACTCAAGAATTAGCCGCTACATCACTAACTGCTAGGTTGGCGGAGCGAGTAAAAATACAACTATCTTCCCAAGATCGAGCAAGCGAAGTTTATTTTGATGATGAAACCCTAGACAGTTACGAATTAGAACTAAACCGCGATACTTTAGAAACCATCCTCAAAGAACATCAGTTTTTTGAGCAACTAGACGAATGTATGACGCAGCTATTGTATCAAGCGCGGCGACAAGGTTTAGAAATAGCTGATATTAATGCAGTGCTATTAGTTGGCGGTACGTCGCAAATGCCTGCTGTACAAAATTGGGTGCAAAAATACTTCGATCCAGCTTTAATTAGCAATCAAAAACCCTTTGAAGCGATCGCCCTTGGCGCATTACAACTTACTCAAGGCGTGGAAGTAAAAGACTTTCTCTATCATAGTTACGGTGTTCGTTATTGGGACAGGCGTAACAATCGCCACAATTGGCATCCATTAATTAAAACGGGGCAACCGTACCCCATGCAAGATCCTGTAGAGCTAGTATTAGGTGCTTCTGTCGAAAGTCAGCCAAGTATTGAATTGATAATTGGTGAATTGGGGAGCGAAACGGGAGCAACGGAGGTTTATTATGATGGCGAAATGTTGATTACTCGTCGCCAGAAAGATAGTCAAATCCAAGTACAGCCACTAAACGATTCTGACGGTGCAGCAACTATTGCTCAATTAACCCCCCCTGGATTTCCTGGAAGCGATCGTCTGCGAGTTTTATTCTACGTTGATAGACAGCGCTTTTTACGAATGACTGTTGAAGACTTGCTCACAAATCAAACGTTATTAGAAGATCGATTAGTAACCCAGTTGAGTTAATTTTTCCTCACTTTTAGTTTTTCGCATAATTTGGAGTTGAACCCACTTTTGCCATCGCTGAAAGCTAGATTCATCGGGTTGAGTTTGTTGCCAAGCTTGGCGATCGCTAATACGTTGTCGCCAAGCATCTAAGCAAGGGTAGTCATGCAGCGAGACTCCCAAACGATGAAAGAGCGGAATCGTTGCACCCGCCACAATATCACCCAGATTTAGGCGATCGCCCCCAAAATAAGTTTTTCCCTGCAACTCATCATCTAAAAATTGCCAAACCGTAGCTAGGCGCGTCTGTTGGGTATCAGATAAAGGCTGTTGTTCGGCATTAACAACAGCAGTCACATTTGACATTAACTCGTTTACGGTGACTTGTTGCACCATTCGCATTTTAGTAATTGCTTGAATTTCAGTCGTAATTAAAGTTAGATCGGGATAACGCAGTTCAAGATAATCTAAAATTGCTAAAGATTCAAATACCCGAAAATCACCATCCATAATAACAGGGACATGGTGAAAAGGATTAATTGTCAAAAACTCCGGTTCAAACTGCTGACCATTTCCCAGATTAACCTCAATAGGCTGATAGGGAATCTGTTTTTCTAAAAGTAGCAGCCACACCCGCCGCGAAATTGGGGAAAGTGGGTGGTAATAAAATTTCAACATAGTAGACATCACAAAAGAATTTTGGTGTAGAGACGTTGCAATACAACGTCTCTTGCATTTTTACTTCAATTTTCTCGACTCAATAGTAAACTCAGGAATTTGCTCAAGTTCCCGTTCTACAAGATTGTACTGTTCACAAACCAAGCTTAAACGATTAGAAACAGCACTTTTAACTTCATTTACTGAGTGCGTCAAATCGCCTTGAAAAAGCACCAAAGTATTATATTGCGGCTTAATACAGCCAACTTGCTTTTTACCGTGACGTAACATTAATTCGCCACCTTCTAACTCCGATGGAACTTGGACGTACAAAACACTTACCATTGCTGGCGGTTCGATAGTTTTGCAATATGATCGCAAACTGCGATCTATATGCGGATCGACGCGCGAACCTTGGTTTAAAACTAAAGGATTAAGATAAAAAGCATTACAATCCTCTTGTAACGCAACGCCCAGATAGTTTTTAAAAAACGGAAAGCAGCGTTCAACTTCGCTAATATGTGACCTCTGGAAAACTACAGAAAACCCCTTTGTTGCTACAAAATCGCGGTTGAGATTATTAACTGCTAAATAAGGACAAGCTAAAATCTTGGCTTGCAATTTGGTAAGGTAATTAGGCTTAAATGTATTCTGTACGGTGCGGTAATAGCTCATAGATCAGGCTTGTTTAACCTCTGCTGTAAAAGTAATATTCTAGGTGCATATTTTTTAGCAAAAAAATAGAGTATTGAAGGATACTTATTTTTATTTACTTGTATTATCAGTTGTTTGGAATTTTAAAAATAAATTTATAAGTTAAAAACTTCTTAAGGCAAGGTTAATTGATAGATAAACTTTGTTTAACTAATTAGTTAAAACAAGTATTTATGATTTAATACCTAAATAATTGAATAAAAAGACTTTCTCAAAATTATCTGTGGTTGATGTAAATCTCGTAATGTTATTCAAATAGCATTTTAACCCGTGTTATTTAAGAAAAAGCTTAACAGCCAAGTCCTTAAGTTTTTAAGCATTAGTCTTTTAGTTGCAGCATTAATCGTCTCCCCTTCATTATCTAATAGAACGCTGCAATTGTTTTCTGGTTTACCAGTTATTGGCTCTAGCGTCCAAACTTCCACTCTAGCCCAAACAAAAACTAACTTTAAAATTGCTCAAGCTTCCACCCCAGTTAGTGAAGAAGCAAATGAGAAAGAAGCTATTGACTTTTTTGCAATGACAATGAGCGCGCTAGCGGGTTTAGTCTTGTTTATTTACGGCGTAACGCGCTTATCTGAAGGGCTAGAAGACATGGGAAGCGATCGCATGAAAAACTTGCTTGCCAAATGTACTACCAATCGTTTTGCGGGAGTGGCGACGGGAACTGTAGCCACAACTCTACTAGAATCATCATCGGTTACGATCATTATGGTCATTGCGATGGTGAGTGCAGGGGTGTTGACTTTTGTGCAATCCCTCGGCGTAGTTTTGGGTTCCAATATTGGTACAGCCGTAGGCGCTCAAATTATTTCCCTAGATATAAATAAGTATGTGCCGATATTGATGTTTGCAGGCTTGTTACTGCTATTTGTAGGCAAAGGACGCACGCTAAAAAATCTCGGTATTGTCCTATTAGGATTTGGCTTGATGTTTTACGGTTTAGAAGCCATTGACGAAGCGATGAAACCGTTTAGAGAGTACCAGCCTTTTATCGACTTAATGCAAACTCTCGCTCAAAATCCCCTCTTGGGGGCGGTAGTTGGAGCAATTTTTACAGTCATTATTCAATCCTCCTCTGCCACTGTGGCAATTGTAATTACTTTGGCAGGTTCGGGCTTAATTTCTTTACCCGCCGGAATCGCTATTATGCTAGGCGCAGAAATTGGCACTTGCGCCGATACCCTTGTAGCGACCATTGGGCGCGGTCGTCCAGCCTTGCGAACTGGGGTGTTTCATTTGCTATTTAATCTAGTCAGCGTGGCTTTAGGCATCCTATTTACGCCGCTATTGGTGCAATTAGTCTTGGCTATCTCTGGCGGCGCGGGAGTAGGTCGCCAAGTAGCTAATGCTCAAATTGTTTTTAACTTAGTTGGCGTAGTTGCAGTTATTTTCTTTTTGCCAGTGATAGCAAGGTTACTGGAAAAATTAATTCCCGATGTAGCAGGCGATCGCCAATTGCAGCCAGAAGTCGCACTACCAGCGTCACGTTAATTATAAATCTGCCAAGCGCGAGGATAATACAGTGGAAAAAAAAACTTGTTCTATATTGTCGTTAGCAATTCTACTTTTAGCCACAACTGCTTGTAGTAACAATCAAGTTACAGAAACAGCACCCGAAGAATTTGCTGAATTTTTAACGGCACGAGAGGGCAATAATTCTCAACTATCAGGGACAGTAAAAGTAGATGGTTCTAGCACTGTGTTTCCTGTTTCTGAAGTAATGGCGACAGAGTTTCAAAAAAATCATCCCCAAGTTAAAGTTGTAGTTGCTGTTTCTGGGACTGGTGGCGGATTTAAGAAGTTTTGCGCTGGCAAAACCGATATAACCGATGCTTCTCGCCCGATTAACACTACAGAAATGGAATTATGCAAAAAAAACAATGTGGAATACATAGAGTTGCCGATCGCCTTTGATGGTCTATCCGTTGTTGTAAATCCGCAAAATAGTTTTGCCCGTTGCCTCAAAGTTGACGAACTTAAAAGAATGTGGCAGCCAGCCGCTACAGGTAAAGTTACGAATTGGAATCAAATTCGCTCCGATTTCCCTAATCAACCTTTAGCTTTGTATGGCGCTGACAAAGAATCTGGTACTTATGACTATTTCACTCAAGCAATTATCGGTGTAGAAGGGAAAAGCCGCAGCGATTACACAGCAAGCGCCGACGACAAAACTTTAGTAAAAAATATCGCTGCCAACCCGAATGGAATAAGCTACTTTGGCTATGCTTATTATTTGGCAAATAAAGACAAACTCAAGCTAGTGGCTATCGATAGCGGTTATGGGTGCGTTCTACCTAGTGCGAGTACGGTGAGAGATTCTAGTTACCAACCTTTATCTCGCCCAGTATTTATATATGTCAAAAAGTCGGCGGCGACGCGCCCTGAAGTCAAGGCATTTACAAACTTCTATTTAAAACCAGAAAACTCAAAGCTGGTGCTAAGTGTTGGCTATATACCATTACCAAATATTGCGCTGCAATCAGCAAAATCTCGGTTTAATAGAGGACAAACGGGTACAATCTTCGGCGGCAAAGGTTCGGTAGTTGGCGTACAACAAAAAGAGCTTTAAAGCCCTTGCAGCAAAGTTTTAGCGTGAAGGGCGATCGCATCCCAATCTCCAGCATCTACCAATTGCTGCGGAAATAACTCTCTAGAAAGTCCAATTGCGATCGCACCTGCTAATAAAAACCCCTTAGCATTCTCTACCGTCACCCCTCCAGTAGGAATTAGCGGTATGTGTCCCAGTGGTGCTTGTAGGCTTTTAATATAACTTGCTCCCCCCACAGCTTGCACAGGAAAAACTTTTACACAACTTGCGCCTGCATTCCAAGCTGTAACAATTTCTGTTGGTGACAGCGCCCCCGGTATAATTGGGATATCTCCCGCTTCTCCAATCATTGCTATATCGGTATGGGGTGTAAACAAAAATTGCGCTCCCGATGCGATCGCATTTTTTTGTTGCTTTAGGTTTAACAGCGTTCCCGTACCTATCGTACAATTAGGCAACTCGGTACGCAATTGGGAAATTACTTCGGGTGCGCGATCGCTATTCCAAGTAATTTCAATTAATTCTATTCCCCCCTTCGCAACAGCAAAAGCCATTTGTAGCGCCAAATCTCGATCTAAGGAGCGAATGACAGCAATTACTTTATTTTTTTGTAACAATGACAACCATTTTTGCCTAGATATTTTCATTATTTAAAATACTCCACTAATAAATAACTTTTATTGTGGATGA
This sequence comes from Chlorogloea sp. CCALA 695, assembly GCF_003003885.1. Taxonomy (GTDB): domain Bacteria; phylum Cyanobacteriota; class Cyanobacteriia; order Cyanobacteriales; family Chroococcidiopsidaceae; genus Aliterella. The sequence goes on from NZ_PVWN01000063.1 coordinate 10,183, forward strand.
CAATCTTTATTCAGCCTAAAGATTGAGTTATTTCAGCCATCAGAAGGATGAAATTAAATAGACATATTCCTAATCTGTAGAAGTTAGGTAATATCAAGTATTAGATAAATATGCCCCTTTACAAGCTTGAAGACTTCGATCCACAATACCGTCAAACCTTTAATGGAGAAGACGTTAAATCAATGGATCTCTATACCGAAGGTGGTAATCCTATTGGTAAAGTAGCTGATGCTTTAGTAGACAATGAAGGTCGGTTTCGGTACTTAGTCATTGATACAGGTGTAGAAAACTTAAGCAAACAAATATTATTACCAATTGGTCTATCCCGAATTGATTATAATGCCCAGCGCGTTTATGTAGATGGTTTAAGTAAGACACAAGTAGATCATTTACCCGTATACAACGAAAGTATTGTAGTTGATTACGATTACGAGGAGCAAGTTCGCGGAGTGTATCGTCAAGAACCTCCATCTCAATCTACTGACCGCAACACTTATAATTATCAGCAAGAGCCTTCTTTATACAATTTAAGTGATCAAAACCATCAAACTTTCAAACTCTACGAAGAAAGATTGATTGCTAGCAAAAGTCGGGTCAAAACTGGTGAAGTCGCAGTTAGTAAACACATTGAAACTGAAACAGCAACAGTTTCTGTACCAATTACTAAAGAAAGAGTAGTCATTGAACGTTCAACACCTTCAACTATAGGTCAAATAGTTACACCTAGCGAAACTGATTTTCAATCTGGTGAAGTAGCTCGTATAGAATTGTATGAAGAAAAGCCAGAGTTTCACAAAGAAACTTTTGTCCGCGAAGAAGTTAGAGTAACTAAAGTTGTCGATCAAGATACTGTAGAAGCTCAAGAAACAATCCGCCGAGAAGAATTAGACATCAATACTGAAGGCAATCCAACCATGACTTCTGATTCAACAAGTGTAGATAACAGCATTTAATTAATAATTAAATTGCCAACTTATTACTAAGCAAGACAGCAAATATAAGATTTTGCTGTTTTGTTCAAAAATAAAACATAAATAAACTGGATTGTTAATTATGACACTTTATAAATTAGATGAATTTTACCCCAATTACAAAGAAGAATTGTTTGATGGCGACGACATTAAAGGACTTGATGTATATGCGGGAAGATCGGATGATAAAATTGGCAGTATAGAAAATGCTTTAGTTGACGAACAAGGACGTTTTCGTTATTTTGTCATAGATACAGGCTTTTGGATTTTTGGCAAAAAAGTCTTATTACCCGTTGGTAAATGTCATATTGATGCCAAAGCAAAACGCATAAATGCTATAGGTATTGTTAATAAAAAACAAATAGAAGATTTACCTGAATATCACGAAAGCAAAACTCCTGATCACCAACATGAGGAGCAGGTAAAAAAAGTTTATCATTCTCCAGTGATGAAATCTCTTGAAGAACCTAGTATAAATTTAGTACCATCTCACCCAGTTTCTTCCCCCGTTGAAACAAGTAATCGCCCTAATTATGACTACCAACAAGATCCATCTTTATACGACTTAGATCCTGATAATCATCAAACTCTTAAGTTGTACGAAGAAAGGTTAGTTACTAATAAAAAACGTCAGCAAACCGGAGAAGTAATTTTAGCTAAACACGTTGAAACCCAAATTGCTAATATTTCTCTCCCTCTAGAAAAAGACCGCATCGTTATTGAACGTAGCACCCCAACAAATAAAAATGCAACGGCTGTTAAAGATGTAAATTTTCAAGAGGGAGAATTGGTCAGAATGAAAGTTTATGAAGAAACCGCTAATGTCCATAAAGAAGCTTTTGTACGTGAAGAAGTAACAATTAAAAAAGAAGTAGATGTTGATACCGTTAAAGCTCAAGAAACTCTACGCCGGGAGGAGTTAGATATTGACACAAGCGGTCGTTTAGATATTGATACTCAAGACAATTAAATATTTTAAATACAAAGAATAACCTAGCATTTTTAGACTTTGTAGAAATGCTAGGTTATTGAGTGACTATTTTTCTAAATTACCTATAATTCAATAAAATTTTAGCCAAAGTAATGTTGTAAAAGCTTAATAAGATTTCAATATGTTAAATTTTATTATTTTTGAGATGTCTATCTTTCGTAGGTAACAAAGATAAGTTAATTCCATCGTTAGGAAGATGTAACAAAGTTAATTCATTAATAAATTTAGGAAGTAACGAAATGAAAAAATAAAGGTTTTGTTTATGCCATTAGTAAAAATTGCAGATTACGATCCAGCTTATCGCGATAGTCTTGGTGATTCGGATCTTAAAGGGATGGGAGTTTACACTCAAGCAGATGAGAAAATAGGTACTATCAACGATATTTTAGTTGATGAAGATGGACAGTTTCGCTATTTAGTAGTAGATTTAGGGTTTTGGATTTTTGGCAAGCAAGTTTTACTACCAGTAGGTCGCTCACAGATCGATCAAGGTTCTGATCGCGTATATGCAATTGGGATGACTAGAGAGCAAGCTGAGAGTTTGCCAGAATTTAGCGATCGCCTAGCTGTAGATTACGATTACGAAGAAAAAGTTAGAGGTGTATATCGTACACCCGCCGTTGGCGCTTCTACGAGTGCAGTAACAGACACTGCTCGTCCTGTAGACGTTTCCATGCCCTTAGAAGCCTCTGCACCCCTAGATGTTGCTTCTACTGCTGGTATGACTGCTGCTACCCCAGTTTACAGCCGCGACACCTACAACTATCAACACGAGCCAGAATTGTTTGATGTTAAAGACAATAATCAAACACTCAAACTATATCAAGAACGTCTAATCGCTAACAAGAAGCGCGTTAAAACAGGCGATGTAACTATCGGTAAGCATATTGAGACTGAAACAGCACAAGTATCAGTACCAATCGAAAAAGAGCGCGTTGTCATCGAGCGAGTTACACCCACTAATGCAGGAGTAGCCGTAAGTCCAGGTGAAGCAACCTTCGGTGGTGGAGAAGTTGCTCGCGTCGAAATCTATGAAGAAACTGCTGACATTCACAAAGAAGCCTTTGTCAGAGAAGAAGTTAAGGTAAGAAAAGAAGTAGAGAGCGAAACTGTTGAAGCGAAAGAAACATTACGCCGCGAAGAATTAGATGTAAATACTAGTGGAATCCCGGTTGATGAGAGACGCGATCGCATTTAAGCTAGACTAGCAACTTTCAAGCGTCTATTACATCTGCTGTCAAACAGATTTATAGCTAAACTGGTGCAGGCAGGGCATAATTTATGTCCTGCCTGCACTTTTGCAGATAGAATACACTCATAATAATTGTCAATTTGCTTTCCTGAAGTTATCATTTGTTCTTATTGAACGGCTTGAAAATAAACGCATAAAATCAATAGGTAGTAATAAATATGAATAGTTCAAAGCGTCATAATTCTGAGTACGAAGATGATAATACATCGAATACTGAGTCTTCTAATACACCTGATGACTCTAAGGAGCAAGATGATAAAAACATTGAATCTTTATTTGAAAAGCCAAATTTGCCTAACAAATCATCAGATGATGATTTAATGAGCCTGTTTGCCAATTCTGGGATGCTAGAAGAAGATAACTTAGACTTGTTTAATAGTCCCGAAATGATGTCTGTCGGAGAAGAAACAGACTTGTTCACTACTCCTGACATGAAAGAACAAACAAGCGAGATAGACTTGTTCAATACTCCCGAAATGATGTCAACAAGTAACGAACTTGATAGTAATCAATTTGGCGAAATGGACTTGTTTAATAGTCCCGAAATGATGTCCATCGGAGAAAATACTGACTTGTTCATTACTCTTAACATGGAAGAAGAAACAAGTGAGATGGACTTGTTTGATAGTCCCGGAATTACGTCAACAAGTAACGAACTTGATAGCAATCAACTTGGCGAGATGGACTTGTTTAATAGTCCCGAAATGATATTAATCGGGGAAGAAACAAGTGAGATGGACTTGTTCAATACTCCCGAAATGATATTAATCGGGGAAGAAACAAGTGAGACGGACTTGTTCAATACTCCCGAAATGATGGATATGGGAGAAGAAACAGACATTCTTGCAACTCCTGAAATGATACTAATGCAAGAAGAAACAAGCGAGATGGACTTGTTCAATACTCCCGAAATGATGTCAACAAGTAACGAAATTGATAACAATCAATTTGGCGAGATGGACATTCTTGCGACTCCCGAAATGATGGATATGGGAGAAGAAACAGACATTCTTGCAACTCCCGAAATGATACTAATGCAAGAAGAAACAAGCGAGATGGACTTGTTCAATACTCCCGAAATGATGGATATGGGAGAAGAAACAGACATTCTTGCAATTCCCGAAATGATGGATATGGGAGAAGAAATAGACATTGTTGCAACTCCTGAAATGATACCAATGCAAGAAGAAACAAGCGAGATGGACTTGTTCAATACTCCCGAAATGATGTCAACAAGTAACGAAATTGATAGCAATCAATTTGGCGAGATGGACATTCTTGCGACTCCCGAAATGATGTACATGGGAGAAGAAACAGACATTCTTGCGACTCCCGAAATGATACCAATAAGTAGCGAATTTGATATTAGTCAACCTGCGGAGATCGAAACAGAAACAAGCGAGATAGACTTGCTTGCCGATCATGAGTTAGTATCACAAACCGATAATGTAAATCAATTTACAGAAGTAACGGCAATAGAAAGCGAAATAGAGACAAGTCAGCAGTCAGAAATAGCAGAAGAAACAAATGACATGAATATAGGTATAGCAGCAGCAGCCATAGCGGTAGGTGCAAGTATTCCTTTACTAGAAGAACGCCTAATAGTAGATATTAATAGGCAGAAGATTGGTGAGATAGTTGTTAGAAAAGAGATCGAAACTGAAATGGTACAAGTGCCAATCAGACGAGAAAAATTGATTATTGAGCAAGTGGGTGCAGAAACTATACAACTTGCAGAGATTGATTTAGGCTCTAGCGATCAAGGAGTTGAATTAGCTACAATTAGAGCAAATATGGCTCAAGTTGGAAGCGTAGCCAAAAGTAATGAAATAATTGTATCCGGTGAATTTACCTCCGCTAAAATAGCAAGTTTACTGCTAAATGCGATCGCCCTTGAGCGCAATCAAGGATACAAAAAAATCCGCATAGAAATAGTTGTAGAGGATGCCGAGCGCCAACAAACTTATCAAGAATGGGTAGATCGTTGCTCAATTAAGCCATCACAAAACTAAAAATCAGCAACGCAACCTTTCCATATTCTTAAAAAAAGAGGGTGATTCTAACACTAGAATCACCCTGCTTTATTTCTGTATCTGTTACTTAAGCTAACGAAGCAGTTTTGACATCGCTGTTTGCTAACAATTCTTGCAACTCATCAGCATCTACAGTTTCTTTTTCAATGAGCATAGCTGCCAAAGTATCAAGAATGTGACGGTTACTGACTAACACTTCTTTGGCTCTACGGTAAGCTACATCTACAAGCTTGCGTACTTCATCATCAATAGCGGCGGCGGTTTCTTCAGAGAAATCGCGCTCGGCGACAATATCCCGACCGAGGAACATATTACCTTGCTGACGACCTAAAGCAACTTGTCCTAGGCGATCGCTCATCCCAAATCGAGTTACCATTTGACGAGCTACTTTTGCCACTTGTTGCAAGTCGCTAGACGCGCCCGTTGTGACTTCTTCCTCACCAAAAATTAATTCTTCAGTGATTCGACCGCCTAAAGCTACAGCCATTTGATTCTCTAAGTAAGAGCGGCTGTATAATCCAGTATCCATGCGGTCTTCACTTGGGGTAAACCAAGTCAAACCACCCGCGCGACCACGAGGAATAATGCTAATTTTCTGTACGGGGTCGTAGTCTGGCATCAGCGCCCCAACTAAAGCATGACCTGCTTCGTGGTAAGCTACCAAGGTTTTGCGCTTTTCGCTCATTACCCGGTCTTTCTTCTCTGGCCCTGCGAGGACGCGATCAATCGCATCATTGACTTCATCCATAGAGATTTCGGTCAAACTACGACGCGCTGCCAAAATTGCCGCTTCATTGAGCAAGTTAGCCAAATCTGCACCAGTAAACCCAGGAGTCCGCCGAGCAATTCTATCTAGGTCAACATCTTTGGCTAAAGTTTTGCCGCGAGAGTGAACTCTAAGAATTTCTGCCCGTCCTGCATAGTCGGGGCGATCTACTACAACTTGGCGATCAAAACGACCAGGACGTAGTAAAGCTGAATCTAAAACGTCTGGGCGGTTAGTTGCAGCAATAAGAATAATTCCTGTATTGCCTTCAAAACCATCCATTTCGGTAAGCAACTGGTTTAAAGTTTGCTCTCTTTCGTCGTTACCGCCGCCTAAACCTGCGCCCCGTTGACGACCTACAGCATCGATTTCATCAATAAATACGATACAAGGAGCATTGGCTTTGGCTTGCTCGAACAAGTCGCGGACGCGGGACGCACCCACACCGACAAACATTTCGACAAATTCTGAACCAGAAATTGAGAAGAAAGGAACTCCTGCTTCTCCAGCTACCGCACGAGCTAATAAGGTTTTGCCAGTTCCGGGAGGCCCAACTAACAGTACGCCTTTAGGAATTTTTGCGCCTACGGCTGTAAAACGGTCAGCATTTTTGAGGAAGTCTACAACTTCGTTTAACTCTAGTTTTGCCTGATCGATTCCTGCTACATCACCAAAAGTGATTTGGCTTTGCGGTTCCATTTGAACTCTAGCTTTTGATTTGCCAAAATTCATTGCTTGACTACCAGGCCCGCTTTGAGCGCGTCGGAGCAAGAAAAATAAGCCAACCAATAGTAGCACTGGCACAAATACACTGCTTAGAACTCTAAACAGGGTACTATCATCAGCTTGAGGTGAAACTACTATATCGACGTTATTTTTACTCAATATATCGATCAATTCGGAATCGTCTTTAAGCAAATTTACTATTTTCTTTTCACCGTCTTGGGGTGTTACCTGCGCTCTAGTGCGATCGGCACTAAGAACTACACGCTCAACCTTACCTTGTTCAACTTCTTGAATAAATTGAGTGTAGCGCCATGTCTCACGGCTTTGGGGTTGTTTTTCAAAAAATGCTGTTCCCAATGCTAAAACTACAATGCCTAGCAGAACGTACAGCCCCGCGTTTCTCCAGCGTTTATTCACCGAGGTTTCTCCTCTTGACTTTAATTAACTTAAGAAGGTATTTTAAGTCAATTGTTAACTATTCTTAATCTAACTTAGAATTACAGCAGTTGCCATGTTAAGGGATCGCATAGCTACAGAGTTTTTTTACCGGAAAGGTGGGCCCGTAAGCCCTGCCGTTCTACGGCGGCTTTATATTAATTCCAGAGTGCTTAAAAACACATGAACTATGTTAGAATAAGCACAGTTGAAAGGTAATCAACCACTTTAAAAACCTCGTATCTAACGATGCACTGAACCATGAAAAACTGAAACTATAGGGTTCCACAGAGAAATGTTTTTGTGGGTAAAAGTTTTAAACACCATGTACATAGAGAACCAATTAATTAGGTTTGAACGATACTGTAGGGCATACAGAAAGAGACGAATGTAATGGAGTGAACGACTGGGGCGCGAGCTTTTGGGGGGAAGATTCCCCCCAAAACGTCGCTTGAGAGAACCATCGCGCTGATTAAGTACCGCAAGGGATTTAATTTAAGTGGACTCGTTGAACCAGTAATTCCAGGGGGTGACTCCGGAAGAATCCCCGACCATTTATGGCGGAGAGTATGTCAATCTACAAACAATCCTTGAAGGAGCTTAATGGCTGAATGATCGGGATCGTAGTGCTGTGGAGTTATAGTGTGAATCGGGATAACTTGGACAACACTATTAGTGTAACAAATCGTCTCAAACCCTTTGACAAGTTGGCGCCGCCAAGGTGCTTGTTGTACTTTTAAGTTTTGCCTTTGCAGCCAGTTAATTAATTGACTTCGTACTATTCCTGGTAAAATCCCCGCTTCCAGGGGTGGTGTCCACCAACAGCCGTCTTGCCATCCCCACAGGTTTCCGGTGCTGGTTTCTAACCATTCACCGCTAGTGGCATTTACCAAAATTGCCTCTTGCGCCCCTTGCGATCGCGCCAAACTCTGCGCTAACCATGCACTCAAATAATTCCCGGTTTTATGTGCTGCTAAACTGCGTTCTAATTCTACAATATAAGCCGCTCTACCATATTTTTGCTCTATTGTCAAACTTGGGGGTAATTCTCTCCCGGTAATCCACTCACGACCATCGGGAAACAAAGTAATGCGGAGAATAGGGAAATATTGCAGCATAGCAGTCGCCCCTAGTTTAACTTGCTTCCAATTAGGTTGTTGCCAATCAAAAGCTTGCAAACTACTAGATAGGCGATCGCAATGTTCCGCCCAATTAGTCAACTTAGACTCTAGAGAGTGTTGATACACACGCATAGTTGTAAATACTGTTGCGCCATAAAGTAGCCCCGGATCGTCAATTGCCAATTCAAGAGTATTACCTGCAACTAAATTACCGTCATACCAAAACTTGGAAACTGCTTTAAAATCTGCCATTACCTTGAACAATATGCTTAAGCGTGGTCAGAGTTTCTAAACTAATCAAACCGCGCCTTTGTCCTTTTTGATTGGACATACCCAAAAACACCGAGTCGCCCTGAGATGGATTGCGCTCAAAACGAGGCGAAGCATTGATATAGGTAGAAGCACTATTTACTCCCAAGGCAAAATGGCGGCTTTCTTGGTAAGACTCAGTAACAATACAGTCTGCATGACCGCTACTATGCAAATTAATTAGCGCGATCGCTTCCTCCAAATTGTCTACAACTATAAAAGCAACAACTTTTTTTAAATAAGCTCGATCCCACTCCTGGGGTTCCGCTAATTTTAAGTCAGCAAAAGCTGTACAAAGTTCCTCATCGCCTCTAATTTCAAACCCTTTTTCTTTTAAACTATTCCATAGAGTTACTAGCGACGACGGTTGACTAGAGCGATGAATCAGCACCTTTTCAATCGCATTTACCGGATCGGGCTGGCTTTGATGACTATCTAAAATCATCGATCGCACCATTTCCAAGCCCCCCGACACCGCCCAATATAAATAACAATTGCCCATAGCCGTTTTTAGTACAGGGGCGGTAGATTGTCGCATTACTTGCTGTACCATACTCGGACGACCGTAGGGAATAACTAAATTTAAGTAGCGATCTTGAGTGATTAAATCTCTAACTACTGCACTACCGCCCTCGCTACTTAGCAACTGTACGCTCCCACTAGGCATATGTGTTTCATCTAAGGCAGATTTTAGCGCTTTGGCAATCGCGAAATTTGAATGACTAGCCTCGCTACCACCTCGCAAAATTAAACTATTGCCAGTTTTAATGCACAACCCCGCCGCGATCGCCCCCAATTCTGGAAATGCCTCATAAATTAGCGCTATAACTCCTAAAGGCATCAACTGACAATAAGTTTGTGAGTCTTGAAGTTGATATTCAGCGTTTCTTACCCGGCGCAGAGGATCAGGTAATTTCCCCAAACGCTCCAAAATTTCTATGGTTGCTTGCAAGCGTTCTGGAGTCAGCTTTAGCCAATCTAAAATTAGCTCTGGTACTGCCATTTCGCGACTAGCTTCAAGGTCTAGGGTATTTGCTTCTAAAATGTCATTGACCGACCTTTTGAGAGCTTGAGACATAGCCCAAACAGACTTGCTGCGATCGCCTCCCTTGGTAATGCTCAATTTTAAAGACGCTCGATAGGCGCGTTCTACTGTAACCACAGGTTCAATATTTGCAGCCACATTATCTGTCATTTATTAACGCCTGTAAGTCAGCCAATGTATAAATGCTGGTATTATAGCTACAATTACGGCGATCATTGCCCAGATTAAGAAGTTCGCCCCACTTGGTACGTGCAATGCCGAGGGCAGCCACACAAATAGTAATATGACGATTGCACCTAGAGCTATAGGTAAATAACTTTGCTTTAAATAAGATTGAGCCGTTATCCACCTATTTCCTACCCATCGCCAAGTTTGTTTGTGGGGGTAGTTTGTTGCTAGTTGCTCTATAGCATAGCCATTTTCTTCGACTACAAATATTTTTTGACAGCGATCGCATCCCATCGCATCAGTTAAGACAATCGGAATTAACCGCCCTTGACGGCGACAGGGACAGGGGTAGTCGGTATTAAGGTCAATTTTTTGCGGCTTTCGAGATTGCACTATCCAATAAACAGTTTTTCTTGAGTGTAGCTGAAATATATTTCTATTCTATATAAACCTGATAAATTCAATTTTTATCGGCTAGAGGTTGGCGTTTGAGGCTATCTCGATATTGTTGCCACTGCGGTAAATATTTATTTTCCATAATCCTAAAACACTCATTTTTTAATTATCCAGACCGTTATCTCTGTGCTTTGACTCAAAGTTTACCTAAATTTTGCTAAAAATCACTGCTATTTGTTTGCGTAGCACACTAGCATATAGAGGTGATTAATTCTTACTATCCTTTACGCTCTCTACAACAAGGTAACTGGCTCAAGCTGATTTGCGGAGCTAGTTTTCAACATCTACCCTCGGTAAGAAATTTAACTTTAGCTTATGCTCTTTCGGGTGTAGATTGTATTGATGTATCTGCCGATGCGGCGGTAATTGCCTCAGCCCAAGCAGCGCTGAAAGTTGCAAGTTTAATGACAAAAGCAGCACAAAATCGGGGCTATGGAATTAAACAGTTACCTTGGTTAATGGTGAGTTTGAACGCTGGAGAAGATCCGCATTTTCGTAAAGCTGCCTTTGACTCCACAAATTGTCCTCCAGAATGCGATCGCCCTTGCGAACCAATTTGCCCAGCGCAAGCGATTGTATTTGAGCGCTTAGAGGATGATTTTTCTGGGGTATTAGAGCCTAATTGTTATGGTTGTGGGCGGTGTTTGCCAATTTGCCCCAGTCAATTGATTAAGGTTCATTCTTACGTAGTTCAAAAAGAGGCGCTCGCCAGCTTAGTATTATCTCAAGGAGTCGATGCGGTTGAAATTCATACCCAAGTAGGGCAGTATGCAGAATTTGCTAACTTGTGGACTAGCGTTAAGCCTTGGGTTAGCAAGCTGAAATTAGTAGCAATTAGCTGTCCCGACGGGGAAGGATTAATTGACTATTTATGGAGTATATACAAACTAATTTCACCTTTAAAAAATGCTTTAATCTGGCAAACCGACGGGCGACCCATGAGCGGCGATATTGGAGATGGTACAACGATTGCGGCGGTAAAACTCGCACAGAAAGTTTTAAAAGCTAAGTTACCCGGCTACGTGCAGTTAGCAGGAGGAACTAATCGCTATACCGTCCCCAAGTTGCAAAAACTAGGGATGTTAGGCAGTAATTTAGGAGGGAGTCGCATTGCTGGGGTTGCTTACGGTAGTTATGCGCGTACATTATTATCGCCAATTTTAGAACGATTAGAACAATTACAAACTGATAAAAATAATGAAGTATCAACTGTTGGCTTAGAACAAGAACCCCAATTACTTTGGGAAGCTGTGAACATTGCTCAAACTCTAGTTTCTCAGCTTAAACCAATTGCTTGCTAAAATTTTCCGCTCCCTTTGCCCTATCGCTCTACGTTAATAACGTCACTGTAGAAAGAATGCAGATTACAGACGATCTCCAAAAACTAATTGACATTTTGCCCTTAGAAATTCAACAAGCACTAGAGCAACACGAATTACGGGATAGCTTAGTTGAGGTGGTAATGGATTTGGGTCGCTTACCCGAAGCCCGTTTCCCTGATCGCGCCGAGTATATATGCCAAGTTCCGGTGTCTCAAGAACAGTTGAATGATTGTATTGAGCGCGTCGGACACTTTGGCGGCGACAATCGCGCCGGAATTGAGCGAACTTTGCACCGGATTAGTGCTATCCGCAATCGCACAGGGAAAATTATTGGTTTAACTTGTCGTGTTGGTCGAGCGGTTGTTGGCACAATTGACATGATCCGCGACTTGGTAGGGACAGGTAAATCAATTTTAATGCTCGGTCGTCCAGGGGTAGGAAAAACTACGGCTTTAAGGGAAATTGCCCGTGTTTTGGCAGACGAACTTCACAAGCGCGTAGTCATTATCGATACTTCTAATGAAATTGCTGGAGATGGCGATGTTACCCACCCAGCCATCGGTAGAGCAAGAAGAATGCAAGTATCGCGCCCGGAACTTCAGCATCAAGTGATGATTGAAGCGGTAGAAAACCATATGCCCGAAGCGATCGTGATTGACGAAATTGGCACAGAACTTGAAGCTATGGCAGCCCGAACCATTGCCGAGCGAGGCGTACAGCTAGTTGGGACGGCTCACGGCAACCAAATTGAGAATTTAATTAAAAACCCTACTTTGTCCGATTTAGTCGGCGGTATTCAGGCGGTAACGCTAGGAGATGAGGAAGCAAGACGGCGGCGGAGTCAAAAAACTGTTTTAGAGCGCAAAGCCCCGCCGACTTTTGAAATTGCGGTAGAAATGCAAGAGCGCCAACGTTGGGTAATCCACGAAAGCGTCGCCGATACTGTAGACAATTTGTTGCGTGGGAAGCAGCCAACACCACAAGTTAGAACGGTTGGGGACGATAATAAGGTGACGATTACTCAAGAACAACCGACTGTAATTAAAACTGTCCGCCCTAATAGTTCTTGGCAAGGTGGAGAGGAGATATTAGAGTCAAATCTAACTACTATGCGATCGCCTGGATGGAGAGAAACAGGTAAAATGTTACCGATGCCACAAGTAACTACTGGGCGCATTTCTGGGGAAGGGGAGTTTGACCGCTTACTAGAAGAATCTTTTGACCGTTTTGGTTATAGCCCCACTCCTGGCCCCAATGGCGAAGATTTGCCTTTGCATATTTACCCCTACGGTGTCAGTCGCAGCCAATTAGACCAAATAATTGAAGTGCTGAATTTGCCGATAGTGCTGACAAAAGATATTGATGGGGCGGATGGGATTTTAGCATTGCGATCGCACCTTAAGAGTCATTCTAAGTTGCGTCATATTGCTAGAGTTCGGCAAGTTCCTATTCATATGATTAAAGCTAGTACAATTCCGCAAATTACTCGGTCTTTACGGCGGCTTTTAAATATGGACGATCCAGGACTCGGTGACGAGCGGGAAATGAAGCTATTTAGTCCTAATGGTAGCGACGATGAAATGGATGCGTTGGAGGAAACAAGGCTGGCGGTAGAGCAAATAGTTATTCCTAAAGGACAACCTGTAGAGTTATTACCGCGATCGGCTAAAGTGCGGAAGATGCAGCACGAACTTGTGGAACACTATCGCCTTAAATCTGACAGTTTTGGTGATGAACCTAATCGCCGCTTACGGATTTATCCGGCGTAATATATAAAAAAAACCAGGAAT
>NZ_PVWN01000064.1 GCF_003003885.1 Chlorogloea sp. CCALA 695
TAATTCATTACCTCAAGTTTGGTGATGTGCCTGTCCCTTATCGTGTTTAACTATTCATCTGTTCATTCAGCAACGCCAGATTTCCTTGCTATTTATTGTTTTTTAGCTTGGATTTTTGGTTGTAATCCGAAATAAGATTATGAGATTTTTATCCCTTCCAATCGTTTAGACCTTTGGCTGATAGAGACTTTTCAATTGAAAGATATCCTAAATCTTGTACCCGAATTTAGGGCTAGTCAGTATGGCAAATATAATAGACAGCCAGTCTCAAAATTACTTAGGGACGGGCTTATCTTTCCCATTGCAGACCAATGTGCAGGGAGGACTCAAGCTAAGTTCTGAAGCTCAGAAGGTGAAAGAATCTATTTGGTTGATTTTGCGTACTGATTTAGGCGAACGTGTCTACCGTCCTGATTTTGGCTGTCGCTTATCAGAACTAGCTTTTGCTCCCTTAAACAATGACACCCTGTTACGAATTCGGATTTATGTACTAGAAGCATTACAAAAATGGGAGCCTCGAATTGATGTTGATGAAGTGCGCGCAGACCCTGATGCGATCGCTGGGCGCGTCAATATTATTATTGACTATAGCCTCAAGTCTTGCCCTGACCCCGACAGTTTTGTCTACCCATTTTATTTAGTTGCAGAGGTGGAGTAACCGTGAATTTTGACTTTTTACCTCAGCTTCCCAGTTCTCGCTTAGACGATCGCAACTTTGACGACTTAGTAGAAGAGTGCCTGCTGCGTATTCCCCGCTATTGTCCAGAGTGGACAGATCGCAATGTCAGCGATCCTGGCATTACTCTAGTTGAGCTATTTGCTTGGCTCACCGACCAGATGCTACTGCGATTCAATCAGATTCCTCGTAAAAACTATATAGCTTTTCTAGAACTATTGGGAATCCGACTTCAGCCGCCGACTCCAGCCCAAGTCAGGCTGACGTTCTATCTCAGCACTCATTTACTAGAAGACTACACTATCCCATGGGGAACAGAAGTTGCCACCGAGCGTACTGAAACCCAAGAAGCTATTGTTTTTACTACCGATCAAGATATGGAGATCGGGCAACCGACCTTGAAACATATATTGTCCGCATTAGAAGCAGCTAATACTCCTCAATCGCTCCACGATCGCACCGAGGAATGGCATCCTCAACAGGATGGTCTTACAGTAATTCACGAGTTTGAACTATTTCCGCGCAAGCCGCAGACTGGTAATAGTTTTTATCTTGCCGTTGAACCTGATACCCCTTTAGAAGGAACGGTTTTGAAAATCGCTTTTACAGGGGCGCAAGGTACGCCTACAGGCATTGATCCGAAGCATCCTCCCCGCAGATGGGAAGCCTGGGATGGCGAGTCATGGATAAACATACTCTTACAGGAAGCAGACGACACCACCAATGGTTTTAGCTTTAACGAGAATTCGGGAGATGGCGATAGATCGGAGCAAAGCGGTGAGGTAATTTTACATCTGCCCGAATGCTGGCCTACATCCACTTTTGATGCCTATCGAGGTCGTTGGATTCGCTGCACCCTCACCGAAGAAAGTAATCGCCAGCCGGGATATGCAAATTCCCCTCGGATTAAAACAATTGCGATCTATGCCATTGGCGGCTCGGTACAGGCTAGTCAGTGCGTTCTAATCGAGGAGGAAATATTAGGTATTAGCGACGGAAAGCCGGGGCAGAGTTTTGAAGTTGAGACTGCACCGATTTTGGAACGCCGGGGAGAGGAGCAACTGCTTGTTCTTCCTCTGGGAAAACCCCCCGAAATTTGGCAAGAGGTTGAAGACTTTGCCCAATCAAAACCCCAGGATCGGCATTATGTGATTGATGCCTTGGCTGGCACTATTCAGTTTGGCCCATTGATCCGCGAACCTCAAACCCTTAAAAAGCAAACGCAAACTCGTTCCTATCAACAGCAAGTGCTGCCACAAGAGCGATCGCCCGCATCTAGCTTTCACGAGCAAATGATTGAGCAACAGTATGGGGCAATTCCTCCTCGTGGGGCGGAAATTATATTTTCCTATCGTACCGGAGGTGGCAAAAAGGGCAACGTGCAGGCGAACGCGCTGAATTTTATGAAGACGGCAATTCCTTATATAGACAGCGTGACCAACTATCAAGCTGCTGTCAACGGTGCCGATGCTGAGTCTCTTGAGCGGGCAGTCTTGAGAGCGCCTCAAACGCTGCGATCGCACGACAGAGCCGTCACAGCCTCAGATTTTGAGGCCCTAACGCTAAAAGGTAGCGGTGGCGCGATTGCTCGTGCCTTGTGCTTGCCGATGTCTGCCAATCAAGCCGCCGGGAGCGTCAGCGTGTGCGTCGTACCTCAAGCCAATACAGATTTGATTGACCTAGGACAAGGGATTGCTCCAGACAACTTCAACCTAAATTCGGCTCTACGCGATCGGGTTCTACACTATCTAGACGAAAGACGTTTGCTAGGCACTCAGTTACAGTTACAGCAACCCAACCTAGTTGGTGTATCGGTTCAAGCCGAAGTCACCCTAGAGCCTGCCTACCGAAACCCCAGCGCTCAGGCTGAGATTATCCACAAACTCAAAGTCGCGCTCTATCGCTACCTCAATCCTTTAACGGGCGGTGTAGAGATGACAGGCTGGCCCTTTGGTCGCCCTGTTTATCAGTCAGACATCATAGTTCTCCTTCAGCAAATAGCAGGAATTCAATATTTGGGCGCTATCTTACTGTTTCCTATTCAAAAAAATGGGGAATCTTGGCAGCGACAAACAACGCCTGTAAATTATATAGATCCTGGCTCCTTTGGTTTACTCTGCTCCTGGGCAGATCCGCAAGCGCGCACGGGACACAGTGTAAATATTCTGACCGATCAATCTGCGGTGAGGATTTAAGGTATGGTGCCAGCACTTACTTCTAAATCAGTCAGCCTTCAAATTTCTCCTAAGCAGATTTCGGCGACGACTACCCCCAGAGGAAGTCGGATGCTTGGAGCCGAAGCTACAGAAGGCTGGCAACAGTCATCTGAAGTTGTGGTTCATCCGGGAGAACTCTGTCAAGTTGCCCTTGAAATTAAAAACTGGGAGTCTCAACCTCAGCACCTCACCTTAAAGCTAGATGGGACGTTCCCCTTGGAATGGTGTCAGGTACAGACGGATGCTTTGAGCGCGCCTCAATTTGGTACAGACCCAGAGCAGAAAAGGATACAACCGTTAGGGGCGGCGATCGCCCTTGTAACCCTAGAAGTGGCTGCCAAGAAAAGCAGACATATTGACCTATGGTTTCTAATTCCTGAAGATTTTTTTGAGGGTGAAGATGCCCTTCAGGGCAGTAAGAAAAAGCAACTCAACTTTCGAGGTTGTCTGTTAATTTATGCTAACCAAAGCCTGAACCAGGGGGCAAATTCACCGCCAATTCAAGAATCCAATTTTGAGCTAAATGTTCGACCTCGGAGTAACTATACTGAGTTCTTGCCAGTAGTTTATCAAGAAGTTGACTACATTCATCGCTTGATCAAAGTCTTTGAGCAAGCCTTCGATCCGGTGGTGAATAGCTTTAGTTCAATGTGGGCGCATCTAGATCCATTAACTGCTCCTCAAGCGCTCTTACCGTTTCTAGCTCACTGGGTAGACTGGTCAATTGACTCGCAGCTAGACTTGACTCATCAAAGGCGGCTGATTCGACGAGCCGTAGAAATCTATCGCTGTCGCGGAACCCGTAAGGGACTGCGGTTTTATCTGCATTTATATACGGGTTTAGCGCTCGACGAACAAATTGAGCGCGAAGAAGATAAATCAATTAGCATCACCGAACCCTCTGGTCAAGGATGTGTACTTGGACTAGCCTATGTAGGAGTAGATGCAATTATAGGCGGTGGCAAACCCTATCACTTTGATGTGCGCTTGCGAACCCAGCCAAATAGTCTAATTGATGAGCAGCTTGTCCGGCGAATAATTGAGCAGGAGAAACCTGCATTCTGCTCCTACAGTCTGCGAATAGAAACAGACCAAAGGAAAACAGATAATTAATCAGCATTCACCTAAAACTTATCGAGTAATTGGGTTTAAGACCCCGTGCTTCCAGCACGGCTTTATATGTATTTACTACAGCATCTAGCTCTAGCAAACGTGCTATAATAGTAGGATGCTGACACTTACTTACTGCTATCGCATCTACCCTGACACCGCTCAACAGCATTGGTTGAGTGAGTGGATGGATATCTGCCGCAACACCTACAATTACGGGCTGCGGCAGATAAAAGATTGGTGCAATAGTCGGAAGTGTTTGATTGATAGATGTTCCATCACGCGAGAGTACATCATGGCGGCGGGAGAGAAATTTCCTACCGAAGTTAATCAACTTAATGCTCTGCCAGATGCCAAAAAGGACTTCCCACGTCTTGTACTTGTACCAAGCCAAGTATTGCAGCAGGCGATTAAGCAGTTGCATAGAAGCTGGGAGGGATTTCAAAAACTGGGACACGGATTTCCACGCTTTAAAAAGTATGGGCAATTTAAGTCTTTGTTGTTCCCTCAATTCAAACAGTCGCCCGTACAGGGAAACAATTTGTTGTTGCCCAAACTGGGGCTTGTCAAAGTCAACCTTCATCGCCCTCTCCCTGATGGCTTCACCGTCAAGCAGGTTCGCATCATCAAAAAAGCCGATAGGTGGTACGCCTCTATTGCTTTGCAATGTGATGTCAACGTTCCTAACTCCATCCCTCACGGTCATCCGATTGGCGTGGATATTGGGCTGGAAAAATTCCTGGCAACCAGCGATGGCATTTTGGTAAAACCGCCTAAGTTCTTTAAAAGTCTGCAAAGCAAGCTGAAATTGCTGCAACGTAGACTTAGTAGAAAACAGAAACGGTCGAAAAACTACGAGAAAGCCAGAATCAAAGTTGCCTTGTTGCACCACCAAATTGATAACACGCGCAAAGATTTCCACTTCAAACAAGCTCATGCCCTTTGCGACGCTGGTGATATGGTCTTCATGGAAGACCTGGACTATACAGTTATGGCTAAAGGGATGTTTGGTAAACATATGTTAGACGGGGGTTTTGGGCAGTTCCGAACTATCGTTAAATATGTGTGTTGGAAGCGGGATAAGTTCTTTGGCGTGGTTAATGCTAGGGGGACTTCTCAGGAGTGTCCTGAGTGTGGGGCAGTAGTTAAAAAAGACTTGAGCGTAAGAGTGCATAATTGCCCTGAATGTGGGTTCACAACGGATAGGGATGTAGCAGCAGGGTTAGTAATTAGAAATCGAGGCATTGCCTCAATTAGTACCGTTGGACAGACGGGAATCGAAATGGCTTGTGCAGACGGTTTGCCGGGGGCGGAGGAAACAAAGCCTAGGTCAAAGTCGAAAACCCGTAAGGGAAAAACCAAGAAGTCTAAATTGTGAAGTTTAGATGCCCCGTACCTTTAGGTCGGGGAGATGTCACTCAACCGAATTATTCTATCGAATTGGAGATTATTATGACCCATCCTTTTCCAAACCCGGCGATCGCCCCTATGGAGCGCCAACAAGTTAGAGATGGCTTGCTCCTAACTGCCGAGCGCTGGCAACGCGCCCATGACTATCAACGCAAACGCCAAAATCTTCACTATCAGTCAATTAATCAGCCAGGGATTGTTTGTGGGTTAGGAGTGCGGGTAATTTTAGCCCCAGAACAAGTCGCTGCTCAATATCGAGACAATCGTTGGGTACAAATTCAGCCGGGAATTGCCATTGATGTAGAAGGAAATCCAATCGTTGTACCTCATCCAATCAATTTTCGCCTCGCCACGGAGTTAAAAGATTCAGAACCCGTCACGGTTTATTTGGTTGCTCAGTATCGTGATCCCGATCAGTTAGGGGGAAGCCCCGATCGAGAAGTCGTACAGGAAACTTTTAGAATCGACGAACGAAGCCGTCTCCCTGAGCGGTCAGAAGTGGAGCTTTGTCGCGTTCTATTGCGATCGTCTCAGCAGGAATTGCTCCGCACACCTATCGATGTCTTTTTTCCGGGATACGGCGAATTAGACTTGCGTTATCGCCGTCAAGCACAGGCAAGACCCCAAGGCTTAGTTCAAATTGCCCAAATCGACTCTGAGGATGGAGACTGTAACCGAAATTTTTTTAATCTCACTTACTTAATGCGCGCCGTTGAAGATATCTATCCATCCTTAAAAGGTGCGGAAACTGTTGATCGCATCACTTGGGATGGAGATTTGCATCCCTACGAACTACTATATCTGACTGGGCAGCAGGGTTTGTCGCTAAATAACCATCAATTTTCGATGCTTTCAAGCTACCTAAAGTCGGGAGGCACTTTGCTAGTTGATGCCCCCACTCAGAGTACAGAACTGATTCAATCAGTCCAAGCACTAGCTCAACATTTGCAAACACCCTTGAAGTCTCTACAGGAAGTCCGCCGCGATCATCCGTTGCGGATAAAGCCGTTTCTATTTTCTGCGCTGCCAATGATGGATGGAGCTAAAATTCAACTATTGTCCGGCGGGGGAATTATACTAGCGATCGGCAATTTGGGCGGATTATGGGGTTTAGATGAAGAACTGAAGCGATCGCGAATTGACCTAAGAACCGCCCAAGAGTTAGGGATAAATATCCTACATTTTGCTTGGAAACGCAAACAGGCGATAGATTTACAGTCGGAAGGAGGCGCTGTTGCCTAAATAAACCCAGTAAAACCGAGATCAAACGAAGAAGTATTTAAGACTAAGAATGACTAATTCCTAGCGAGAAAGTACAAATCTTTCTCGCTGTATTTCCTAAATTCTAGGATTTTAGATTGCAGGCTAATAGTTTTCTTACAAAAGCTGTGGAAGACCGTTAGCAGTGACTACCCCTAGCATTGAAACTGCCGGAGCCGTGATAGTGATTGCGGAGCCTGATGTTAAGGTGATTGGAGCGGGTGAAAGTGCTGAAATTGGACCACCTGCCACTAGATTCACGGCACCTCCTGCCTTGACACTAACAAGACCACCAGCAGTGACATTGACAGCACCGCCAGATTTAACATTGACGGCTGCTGCTCCATCTACATTGATCATCCCTGGGGTTCTAAGATTAATCATCATTCCAGGGTCACGAAAGGTTAGGTGTTGTCCCGCTCTAGTTCTAATGTTAATAGTGGATCTTGTATCGTTTAAGCTTACTTGATTTCTACCTGCCGTTTTAATTTCGATCTCTTTTGACCTAAGTTTGTCGTCCATACGAATGATATGTCTACCAGCAGTTTCAATTTCTATAAATTTTTCACTGTCGTTGAGATCGATATGATGTCCGCTCTTAGTTGTGATATAGATTCCTGCCTTAGACCTTTTATCATCTTCCTCAACAAATTGAATCGTATGTCCTGTACGGGTTTTAATGGTGCGTAGTCTCACTTTGCCGTTTTTAATTGTGTCATTGACAGTTTCAACTGTTTTATCCTTACCATTCCAAACTCCACCAATAATATAGGGTCGATGAATATCTCCATGCTCAAAGGCAACTAGAACTTCGTCGTCGATCTCAGGCAGACAATAAAATCCTCTTGCATTGCCTGCTCCTAAACCTACCACCCTAGCCCAATGGCTTTCGTCCTTCATGGTCAAAGTAGGAAATTTTACTTTAACGCGACCCCAATCTTTTGGATCTTTATTATTAGTCACCAGACCTACTAAAAGAGTTTGACCAGGCTGAAGATGAGTTTTGGGCGGCAGTGTAGAAAGTAAACTACCTTCTCTAAGCCCCCGAACTGAAAAATCTGTTTTGTAAACCCTGTGACTGTAGCGGTGACAGGTTCCTGTAATGTAGTAATTGCCACTGTATCGGGTTCCCATATTGGCAAGGGCAACAACTCGTCCAGGTCGAATTTTGGGATTTCCTTCAGCTTTGGCATCCGCCGTCACGAATTCTCCGCTCAACTCATTGCAGAGAGCCTGAGCCATCTGCCTTGCTTCTTTGGAGCTATTAACGGGTTGGTCTACCACAATCATTTTGGTCGGTTGTTTCATTCTAAACTCCCGGCTGATGCTGCTCCCGTCGCCATTTCCCGTCTGCGTAACTAACTGTTCCTTTGAGACGGTTTCTGAGATTAACTTTTTTTGACTATAATCCCAGCTATTAACCTCAACTGAACTAACTTGTTCAACACTTGTGACTCTTACGTCAAAGCTACTGATATCTGTAAGCCATTCTAGCTTGAGAGAAGCTTCACTTTTGGGCTTGCGAAAATAAAGCTTATTATTCTGCACAAAAAGTTCAAATCCTATTCTGGCGGCGCGTTCGCGCAGAAACTCCATATTGGTTTGATTTTCTTGAAAAACATATTCATGGGGAACACCACTCATATCCACTTGACCAATGGGAATCTTCGCTTCAGTAGCAATACGTCGCACAATATCGCTATCCGTGCAGTTTAAAAAAGATCGGCTGTAGCGACCCCGATGCAGTCGATGGGAAGCATCATAGCCGCGCACAACAATATGGGCTTCAGATGTATGAGAAAATTTGACCTCAATACCCGTAATTTCGCCTTCAATTAACCTCTGCTCTTTTTCACTTACCCGAAATTCAGGATCCTCTGTTGTACTCGACTCAAATCCAATGGCGATCGCATCGCCAATTTTAAAGTGCTTTTCGTTTGTCCAGGTTTCGCTTTTCTCGCTGGCAGGGACATAGACATTATGAATTTTGATGACAAACATACTTGGCATATGTAAGCTTTCATCTACAACGATTTCCAGGATGTTCTTCATCACTTCCTCTGGTGCATTGGCTCCACCTAGTCTGAGTATAGGCTTAGATAGATAAAGGGTATTGATAGGCATGGGAAAATCCTCTCAGTGTTGTTAGGCAAGAATTTAGCGTTTTATTGAGTGGAATTGGTGCTTGAATTGAGCAAACCTTAAGTAGGTGTGAGAAGTTAGGGAAATCTTTTATCAATCTTTCCTGTGGTGGGTGGCTTTCCCCCCGATATATTCTCAGGATCGACTTCTTCAAGGGCAATATTAACGATCGCTTTAACCGGGGTGCCATCAGCTAGAAATAGGGTGAGTTTATAGTTTAAACTCGTCATAACACAGTGAAAATAGCTATCGTGCCAAGTCAAAATATAAACTGGCGGACGAGTATGAGCATTGGTACGAGCCGTCGCACCTTTTTTAATATTGTTAATATATTCCTTTAGAACAGATGTCTTTTTTTCATAAGTATCAAATAACAAATTCTGTAATGTAAACGAATAGGGTTCTACTCCAGAGAAATTAACCTTTGGTAATAGAGTAGTTCCCCGATTGCCTACGTCACTATCCCAAATTATTCGCCGAGTAAAATTAAGTTCTGACGGATTAAACATAAACTTAATATCTTTAGCCTGTCCGCTAGGGTCGCTATGCACCATTAGCTTTGCTTTTTCAAGTTTCATTGCGTTTTTTTAACCCTTTAAATGTATTAAAATCACCAGGGCAAACAGCCTAAAGATCGTCCCCGGCGCTCGCGTTCGTAGACTAGACGGTAATGCAAAAGCTGCTCGATTTCCTGAGCTATTTTTTCTATCACCTCTGGTGTTTGTTCAGAGGAGAGAGATAGAGAATGTGAAGAATCTACCTGATGGATGGCGATCATTTCATGGGAAAAGATCCGGTTACTTTGATGAAAGCCTCTACGTTCCATCTCAGGATTTAGACGCGGACTGATGCGATCGCAAATCATCTGCGTAAGCAACTCTAAATCTGCTGACTGAATATCAACGGTGGGAGTCAGGACTTCCTCAAGTACGGGATTTTGAGGCGCAAAAGTACCTGGTGGTAACTCCGGCGGGGTCAAAGGGGCTTCAGTATGTTGGTCGTGGCGATTTTTGTCATAGGCTAGCAAGTCTTGAATACTAGACTGTTGCGCCGAGCCGGTTGATGTCTTTTTAGCATTACTCTGATTGAGTTGCTGCAATAGATCGCGCGCCTGTTTGGCTGCTTCGTCTGCACTATCGTTACGTGACGATTCAGACTCGATAGGGGGGTTAAAACTCATGATTAAACTGCCAACTTCTTACATTCATTTCCAACTGCTTTCAGCAAAATATCCTTTTGCATCTCTAGAGACTCGATCTCCACCAGCAGACTCTTTGCCAATTTTTAAACCTTCAAAGGCTAAAGTTAATTCTTCAACGGCAACCATATTGCCATCAGCTTCTAAACTTGGGAGTTTTAACCCTACAGGAATAGCACCAATCAAGCACCAGTTTTTCATGATTTTTCCAGCTTGGTTGTAGGTCACAATATTAACGTTGCGTCGCTGGACTTTTTGCTCAAATAATTCGCCTAACCACTGCGAAAAGGTATGATCGTTTGTCATTCCCCGCTTTAGTGTGATATCTGAAAAACGAGTTTGTCCTAGACTAATTCTTTGCTGCTCGTTTACGCCACCCTCGTGATAGACCTCTTTGTCTACTTCAATACTGATGCCCGAACATTCTGAAAATGAGGCAACTATATTTTTGCCAATTTCTATATAGAATCGATTGGTTGTAACGTAGTTTTCAAAGTGAGAATTAGATTTTTGTGTAGCCATTTTATCGTCTTCCTGTACTAGAGTTACCGATTCGCTCTCTTTGAATTTGGATGTCTGCGTAGAGTCGTTCGCATACGCGATCGCATAATCTGTCCATTAGCACTGGATTGTCGAGATATTGTTGAGCCAACTGTGCCAAACTGTTATCTTTATAATCTGTGATTGAATTGGTACGACCAAAATTTTGGGACATAGATATCACCGAATTATTGATGGGTACTAACTTTCCTAGGGCAAACCTAAACGATTGCTATCCTATAGGTGCTTATTTAAGTTCATATTAGGGTAGGTAATGCCGCAGGAGAATAGCCAAACGTCGCATTTTAAATCTCAAACAGTGCTTTAAAGCTACTTCCAACTTTGAATTAGCTTCTGGGCATCTTTAAAAAAGTGGCTTGTCTGGGAGATTTGTTCGGCTAAGGCGATCGCATCGCGCAATTTACCATTTCTAGCCAACTCTTTAGCAAAAGCAAGTCTACAAAGATCCAACTCTCGCAGTTTTTTTTGATACTGCTCCAAGCTAGGTTGCGCTTGTGAAGCAATCGCGTTAGGAGTAGAAGGATTGATGCGGCTTGAAGTTGGCTGTTTTAAATTCTTTACTACAGCTTGCCTACCTTGATAAAAACGCGATCGTAGTTGCTGTAAATCGATTTTTCTCCAGATTGAATGAAAAAATTGCTCTGTGATGCTTCTAAAGCGTGAGGCAAACGAACCTGATGCCCGAAACATATCTCGAAAAATACTTGGATGAAATAGTTGAATATGCGCCTGATTTTTTGGTACCGTCGCCAGTGTCGATGACTGTGGAGATTGCGATCTTCCCAATTGGTAAGCCGTTTGATCTAGATCGATAGAAAGTGGTGTTATTGCTTGATAAACCGTTTGTGCTGGATTATGAATGGCTGAGTCTGAGTATTGGATAATAGTCTGCTCTGTTGGTGCAATAGCCGAATCTGAATATTGAATAGTGTTTTTGTTATGGTTTTGATCTCCAGTAACCCCCTCAGTATTAAGATTTTTAGAAATATCCTGTGAGGATTGAGCATTATTTGGCGTAAGGCTTTCTGCTTGAACGGTTGGGGTTGGTTGGGATAAAGATTCGCTCCGCTTTACCTCGCCAGATCGTGCATCGCTCTTATCGAGTGCAGGAGGAGATGCCTGGGAGCTGGGTAGTATTTGCCACTCAGTCTTGTCTCCTACTTCTACTTGTGGAAGCGGGCTTGCAACTTGCATAATAGTCAAATCGTCAGAAACTTGTGCTGACAAGGATTCTGCATTGATGTTAGTATCTATTGCGATCTGAGCAGGTATTTTGATTGAGTGAGTTTTAGTACCTTCAAGCGGAGGCGATGGGCGATCGCTTACTTCTACCTTCTTGAGTGCCTTTTGTAACATTTGCTGAGAAGGGTCGAGTTCGTTGTATAAATTTTGCATAGATATCAGTCTCATAACCATTGAGTATATGGGTTTAGACATTAATAAACATTTATTTTATAAACGACAAGTCTATAAAATCTTGGCTGTTTCCTAACCTTTTGAGTGCTTGTCTAATTAGCACAATGTTGAAAGATCGTTTCAAATTGAGATAAAGGGGAAAACCTATAAAACAGCCGTGTTTCTAAGCAAATACTTAGACCTAAGCTACCTAACTCTATATAAGGTGATTTTGATAAAAAAGAGATCCGACTTCTGTCTAATGACGAATAAGTTAACTTATAGACAAAATGAGCATAACGTATTACTTTGGCGGCTCTGTAGCTGTCAAAGTCCATCAATTCAGTGGATGATATAAAAGGTGACTCATCAATTGACTTATCAATCCAGTTCTTTTATTGGTCGTTCTGTTGGAGATCGTAATCGATACCAGATTGAAGCTCATCTCGGACAAGGAGGGATGGGCGATGTCTACCGAGCTATCGATACTCGACTTGGCAAAGAAGTTGCAATTAAATTACTAAACACATCATCAACCACTGCATCGGCAACAGCAGAGCTAGATTTTAAACGAAGATTTGAACAAGAATGTGCAATCTGTGCTGCAATCAAAAGTGAAAATGTAGTTCAAGTGAGTGATTATGGCATTACAACGGAGGGGCAGCCGTTCTATGTCATGGAATATTTGGAAGGACAAACTTTAGAGCAGTTTCTTCGACAACAACCAAAACTCTCTGTAGAACGAACTAGACAGATTGTGAAGCAGATATGTACTGGATTAAAGTCTGCCCATGAGGGTGTTATTTTTAAGACACTAGGCGTAAATACTGATCGGCACATTAAAATTATTCACCGCGATTTGAAGCCAGCGAATATTTTTTTGATTCCTACAGAGCTTGGGGAGCGCGTTAAAATTATTGATTTTGGTGTAGCTAAAATTCAGTCACTACATCGAGAAAATACGAATTTGACCAATGCTTTCTTAGGGACTTATCACTATGCAGCACCAGAACAATTTGATTGTCAAGCAAATATTGATGAGCGATCAGATATTTACTGTTTAGGTATAATTTTCTATGAAATGTTAGCGGGAGTTGACCCCTTTGGTTTAAAAAGTCAAGGGCAAAAAGTGAGTGGGGAATCTTGGATTAATGCCCACTTACTTAAACCACCAATGCCGCTTCGTTCTCAACCTGGTTGCGAACATTTGTCTATAGAACTTGAACAGTTAGTTATGCGTTGTTTGGAAAAGCCTCCCAGTCGGCGTTTTTCGTCGGTGCAGGCACTAACACAGGCAATGGATAACGAGCAGAGTGAATCATCCTATAAAATGCCCGGAGGCAATTTTACTAAACAGGATCAAATCAGCACGAATTACTCTTTTTTAGATTTCTTAAAAATAAAACAAAAATTCGGAAGTATACAGCAGTGGCTCCTAGAAAATTTTTACTTCAATGAAATCTTTGGTCAATTCCAGATTCAGCCCCAGCCTGAATTTGTAAATGAGTTTCAAAATAGCTGCGCTTTGAGCCATTCATGTTCGCCTACAGCCTTCTCATTATCGGCTGTAAATTCAGAACTAATTAATAACTGCCAAGCAGAATTGGCAATTTATATCGGTCCTGTTGCCAGAGCAATTGTCGAACAAACATTAAAAAAAGATGCCCATTATCACCAAGCTCAAAAATTTATCGAAGCGCTTGCAAGGCATATACCGGATGCTGATAATGCCAACCGTTTTTGTCAAACTTTCCTAGCATCAAATCCAGTGCATTAGGGTGACTGACTCAATAGTTTCTCTAAAACTTAAACTATGCAAGCTAGATATATGCTTGCAAGGCATTACCAATTATTATTTTTCAGCAAAAGTATCTTTTGCTGCTATCGTTTCAAATCGATTCTAATATGATTTACAAAAGGATAAATCATGACTAATAGTGTCTTAGTGTAGACAGAAGTCGGATCTATTCCTATCAAAGTTGTTATTCAATATAAAACAACCCAAATATTTTTCTTTACTATGCTTGCAAGTTCAGTTATCGATGCTAGCTTGACTACGCAAAATATAGCCTTTCGCCCCGGTGGAGCATCGGTTTCTTTTGGGGTCTCAGTCATCAACCGCAGCGATCGCTTTGCATCGTTTCAACTTGAGATTCAAGCAGCAGGAGCAGGCGAGCAGAGTAACTGGTATCACCTTTCTCCAGATGTCTCTACAGCCAAATCACCCGGCGATCGCACAGATTTTCAAGTTGAGATTTTAGACTCTCCCCTGCCTGATTTCGTCGGGATTGTCAATCTAACGGTGCGGGTTTTTTCGCCCCAACTGCTTGAAGAACGAAGATTAGTTCTGCGGTTAACCTTAGAACCGAGCGGTGAATCAAACCTACTGCGAATTGGACTACCTACCCAACGGTTTCAAGTCTACCCTCGTAATGTCGTAGATATCCCCGTGACTGTCAAAAATGTTGGGTCGCAGCCTTTAGAAGTGCGTTTGCAATGTACAGCCCTTGAGTTGTCCTGGCTGGTGGGTAGCTCCGAGCGGTATATAGAAATTCCAGCCCATGGAGAAACAACGGTAACTTTTCCCTGTCAGCCCCCTGGAGCCGATCAAGTTCAAAGCCGCGATTATCCCTTAATCGTAACTGCCAAAGGTTCTGGGAGTTCTATTGTTGAAGCCCAGGGAATTTTAGAAGTTCTGCCCGTTGGATTTATGCAGTTTGAAGTCCAGCCTCAGCAGCAGCGTATCCCAGCGAAAAGACCCTGGCTCCCCAACTGGCGATCGCGTAGTAGTACCTACCAATTATTGTTTAAAAATAATAGTAATCTGTTGCAAACCCTCGATCTTGAAGTCCGAGGTCAAGATGCGAAACGATGTCAAATTGAAGTTAATCCCGAAAAACCCATTCTGCCATTGGGAGAAATAACCTCTGCAAGTTTAACCATTTCTCCCCGTCGTCCCTGGGTTGGCTGGTCGCGGAAACTAAAGTTTGAACTCAAACCTTGGCTCTCAGACCCAAGATTAGGCAGTTGCGATCCAGCAACCCAAATTTTGTTTTTAAAAGTTTTTCCCATCGTACCTCTTTGGTTATTGCTGGCGTTACTCTCGATGATTGCCGCTATTGTGTTTAGACCAACACCCAGCACTCATCTAGCTGGCGTTAATGCTGTGCGACTCAGTGGCACCAGTGGCAGAGCGCCGCTTGTCATAAGTGCCTCAGACGACTGTTCAATTCGCACTTGGGGCGTAATGGACTGGGGAACGCTAACACCACAGGGGGCTTTGAGCAAGGAAATGTTAGCCAAAACCTGCACCGATGCTCAACCTAATTCTTCCAAGGGACTTTTTGCGATTTCTCAGCAAGCAATTCGATCATTAGCATTAATTCCGGTGAAAAATAATCAAGTCTTTGCAGGTCTAGAGAATGGAACTGTTCAAGTCTGGGATATCAATACTGGCAAGGGACTTTATACGCTCAAAGATCCAAAAGATCAAACAAGCGATCGCATTTTGGACTTGATGTTTACTCGCAACTCTCTAACGCTGTACACCAGCTATGGGAGCGGAACCATTCGGAGTTGGCATTCAAGAGATGGTCGTTTTGACTCAAAGCCTGCCCAGGTTTTGCAGGTTCCTGATCGCTTCACCTATCAAGCCTGGTCTTTAGCCCTCAGTCCCGATGAAAAGCTCCTTGTCAGTGCTGGACAGTTTAAGCGGCTTGTTTTGTGGGATGTAGCAAAATCGCAACCTCGGCAGCTAACGCTTTCGGGGAATGCTCAAAATCGTGGAGAAAACGATTTTTTCTGGGATGTCAGTTTTGCGCCCAATACTTCGATCCTAGCGGCTGCTGATTCTGATGGTTACGTTACTCTTTGGGACTTAAGCCAATGTCACCCAGCGCTGAAGGGGTCGCCTCAAGAGGATCTCCCTCAGCAAAGCTGCAAGCAACTGGCAAGGTGGCAGGTTGCAAAAACATCGGTTCGCAGTATTCTATTCACTCCAGAAGGGCGATGGCTCGTGAGTGGTGGCGATGATGGTCAGATTCTAGCTTGGCGTTTGACCGCTAATGTCACTCCCGATTTGACTCAAAAACCGCAGCGAATTGCCACCTTGCCCAGCAGGATTACTTCATTAGATGCGATCGCTCAAGAGCAGGGGGTTTGGATTGCCAGTGGCTCGGATGATGCGCGAGTTCGCCTCTACCGCTTTGACCCAGACGGGTAAAGCGAAAGAATTGATATCTTTTTGATGGCAATTAAAAAAAGTTTTGGTTCGGCTACGTTAACCGCCGCTATGAATACGCCCACTAAACATTTATTGAAGACGCTGTAAAAATGTTGAATACTATTGCACCACTCAAAGTTATTCTCAATCCCCCCACCCGCCTAGAGAGTTTCCCAGGGGAGAGCGTTACCCTTCACATTAGTTTGATTAATCAAGGCGAGCAGGGAGCGACAATTGATGTATTTATCGATTCTGGCGCTCAGACCATACTGCCATGGTGTCCCTCACCAAGAAAGCGGGTTGCCCTAAACCCTCAACAGGCTTGTGAAGTTAGCTTGCTCTTTGCGATTCCCTCCGACGCTCTACCAGGAAGTTATCCCTACACGGTAGTAGTAGATGCCCCAAAGCATTATCCAGAGGAGACTCCAATCCATTACTCAGGTCATCTGGAAGTTTTAGTCAAACAGACTGCGGTGCGATCGCCAAAGCTTACCTTTGCACTTAGCCCCGCAAATAGTCCCACTCAGCCCTTAGTAGTTCAGCCCAACCAGCCCCAGACGCTATCAGTTACCGTAAACAACCACTCCAGTCGGGTGGATCGGTTTCGGCTTCATTGTCTCGATCTAGACAAAACATGGTTTGCGATTCGATATCCTACCAACGAACTGAGTGAGTTAGGTTTAGTTTCCAGTACCGATGGTTTGGAGCTTAATCCTGGAGGTCAAGGCGAAATCATTATTGAGTTCCATTATCCAGTAGATATGCCTGCTGGTCACTATTCACCGACTCTACAGATCGTTTCTGATAATGCCCTAGAGCAAGTCTTTTTGGATCTGGTGTATTTAGAGATAAAACCAAAACTTCATCTAAGTGTTGAACTAGAAACTATCCTCGGAAAAATTAGTTACAAGCCTGGTCAGTATCGACTTACACTGACAAATCAGGGAAATTCAATCCGAGAATTAGCCGTAAGCGCCAGCAGCCGAGAGGAAGTAGAGTCGTGCGAATATGTCTGCGATCCACCTATTGTCAATTTGTTAATTGGCGGAACAGCCACAATTAGTCTGACTATTTATCCTAAGCAGAAATGGCGACGACCCCTGTTTGGGTATGGCTTAGAGTTACCGTTTCAAGTAAATCTTCTTGATCTTCAGGCATTACCAACCCCAGAAAAGTTACCCATAGGGTCGTTAATCTGGAAAGCACGCCCTTGGTGGCAGTTTGTACTGTGGCTGCTGGCAGGTGTTGGTGTATTGTCGGGACTCGGCTTTTTGATTTGGTTTGCGTTCTTTAAACCTGCTCCCCCGCCAATCCTAGCGGAATTTAAACCAGATAGCGCTAGCTATATGGAGGGAGGAAGGGTACGCCTGAACTGGACGATCACCAATTTAGATCAAATCGAGCAGTTTGTAATTTTTTCGACTAAAGATCGAACTGCCAGCCGTCCTCAAGTTTACGATTTTCGTCAAGGCTTACCGACAGAACTAAACCGTTATTGCCAAATTAGCGATCGCAATTTAATCTGCGCCAACGTCGATACAGGAGCTAGATTAGCGGGAAAATACACTTTCCAACTTCAGCTTAAGCCAAAATCATCAGAACAGCATATTCAGCAGCAATTAGATGTTGTAATTCAACCTAAGCCACTACCGCAGGTGGTGAACTTTGTAGCAAGCCAATCTCAACTCGAAAAAGGGAAACCTCTAACCCTTGGTTGGAATATCAAGAACGTTAGCCAACTCGGTCAGCTTCAGGTTATAGGTCAACTGCAAGAGGATAAACCAGCTCTCCTCAAGACTTACAATTTTGAAAAACAAATTCCTCCAGAACTAGCAAAGCAATGTCAACCTCCAGTTAACGAGACATTAAGTTGTACCAACGTGGATATCGGGCTTCCGGCTAAACCAGGCAACTATGCAATTAGCCTTCAGCCTGTGTCCAGTGGCAGTCAAAAACAATCCCCAGTCTCTAAACCAATTCAAGTCCAAGTAAAGGCAACGCCGCTACGAATTACAAACTTTACTCTCAATAATCAATCTTCAGAGGTGAATCCTTCAATGTTCTTGAAAGTTGGACAAGTTGTAACTCTCAACTGGCAGGTACAGGGGGATGATGCCAAGGTTAAACTGGAACCTTTAGGGGATGTCCCAGCAAGCGGTTCTAGGATATTGAAAGCGACCACAAATCTCTCGGAAATCATCCTCACGGCAGAAACCGAACAAGGTCAATCAATCAAGCGTGCGTTCTTAATCCAAGTTGATCCGCCAAAACCACTTCAAAACCCAACTAACTTGTTGCCCCCAAGCAAACCTAGAATATTGCAAATCAGTAGACCTAAAACACCATAAGCGATCGCCAACAAATGAAGTATCGAAACTAACTGTAGCGACCCGATATTATAATCGCTCCGACCTGAAATCATCACGTTTTTGAGACCACATTAAGGGTCTTGCACAATTTTGATCCTGTTGGCGAAACATTACTTAAGTATTGGCAGGCTGGGTCATGAGTGCAACAAAGCGTGATGTTCGTGTTGCGGCTAGGGGGTTTTCAACCAGCCAGTAGAAGATGCGCTTAAGATTGATGGCGGTTGCTGTCATCAAAATACCTAACTTTTCCCGTTAAGTCTTGAAAGGTTTACTGGCAAAGGATTTGAGAAACAGTACAGCAAATACGGTACAGTAATTGAAATCGGGCGCTAAAGGTAACAAGCAATGCTGGACTGGTGGGAAAAAAATTTTGCAACCTTAGAATTGGGTGATCGCCGATTGAATGAGCGTGCAATGTCAATCGGGTATGTTCTAAATCTTAGATCTGGCAAAGCACTATCAGAAGTTTTCTGTAGTGGAAAAGCACTCAAGAGAGCCTATGAGTTTTTGCTAACCCAAAAGTGGAATTTTCGAGTGTAATTGAGCCGCACTGTCAAATGACGGCGGAAACTGTTGCAGAACACGATGTGGTGCTGTGCGTTGGAGATACGACTTTTCAAAGGTTATGGCAGTATTAAGGCGAAAACAGAAGGTTACGGGCCAATAGGTAAGGGAGGGAACGGTCTAATATTGCACAGTGCTTTGGCTATAGAACCGCAGAATGGCGAATCCTTGGGCTTGTTGTGGCAAAAACTTTGGAATCGGGAGTCAAAGCCGAAACCACCAGTCCATGAAACCTCAACACAGAAGAAACAACGGCAAGCGCAAGCACGCATTGAAGCCCGAAACCGTCCGTTTGAACAAAAAGAATCTTACAAATGGGTGGAAGCTCTCAGCACGGTCGAAAGCCTTGTGAGTCATCACACACGAGTAATTCATGTGTTTGACCGCGAAGGCGACATCACAGAAGTTTTTGATAAAATTCGTCAACTTCAGCACACAGGGATTCTTGTTCGTGCGGCTCATAACCGCAGAATAGATTCTGATAGTGAACGCCTGTGGTCAAAGCTAATTGCACAACAAGTGCAGTTTTGAACAAGAAATTGAATTACCTCAGACTAGACAGCGTTCTGCCCGTAAAACTAAGTTAGCTGTACGATTTTGCCCGCTAAATCTCCGTACTCCCTATCGTTTTGATAACCGTGACCCTCTACCCGTATATGCTGTTTATGCCACAGAAATTGATTGCCCAGAAGGTGAAACACTTATAGAATGGATGTTGCTTACCACAGAAGTCGTTACAGATATCCAGACAGCTTCTACAATTTTACGCTGGTATACGTATCGTTGGCGTGTGGAAGAATACCATAAAATTTTTAAATCGGGATGTCAGGTAGAAAAATATAGACTTGCTGCTGATGGGATGAAAACTTTAATCGGTTTTTTAAGCGTAATTGCTGTTGAGCTTCTACGGTTGACTTACCTCCACCGCACTCAGCCCTTAGCCCTTGCAATTGAAATTCGCGCATTCCCTTGAACTCAAGATTTTAAAAGCTAAGTCTCCCAAACCACCTAAAATCCTCACAGTTAATTGGGCTGTTGAGGCTGTTGCACGTCTTGGTGGTTACTTAGAACATCGAAGCAAAACACCTATTGGTATTCAGGTATTGTGGCGAGGTTGGTTAAAATTACACGACCTTTGTGAAGGTTGGCAGCTTGCAAAAGATACTTAACGGGAAAAGTCAGGCGCAAAACAGGTAAATTAAAAGTTGTACCGAAGAGTGTCAGACTATTCAATGCAATTTAAGGAATTTTCGTTGCTCGCACAGGGAATTGAATCGGGGGAAGTGCTAAAAGCCATAGAAACAGCGATACCACCAGAAATTATTGAGCAGGTGTTAAACCAGACAGATAGTGGAGAAACGCGAAAGCGCAAACTGCCATCACACCTATCCCTCTTTTATCACTTTAGGCAGAGAGTATTTAGAATAGAAGTAGACACTACTATTTGAAAGTGAGTATGTCAGTTGCAAGAAAAGCTCGACCGACAATCCGATTTGTAGATGAATACTGCCAACTGTTTGAGGGACTGTTCCCAGAAGTAAGGAGTTATGAAGTATTCAAGCTGCTGCATTTGGGCATGATTAGCGAAATTAAACGTAAGTCGTTGCCAGCTATTGCTAGAGCCGTTGGATTAGACAATCATCAGAGCTTGCATCACTTTCTCACCGAATCGCCTTGGACAGTTCAACAGTTACGTCAAAAGCGCCTAGAGGTAATTCTCAAAGTCCTGCACGGAAAAGCAATGATTTTGTTGATTGATGAAACCGGAGATTGTAAGACTCGGGAAAAGTACCGATTATGTCAAACGACAATACATTGGGAATGTGGGCAAAAAAGAAAATGGGATAGTCGCGGTGACAGCTTATGGATTAGTTGAAGGTATGATTCTGCCATTGTGTTTCGAGGTGTACAAGCCGCGAGAACGACTAAAAACCACAGACGAATATCGAAGTAAGCCGCAAATTGCTGCAACAATGATTCGGCAACTGCAAGCGATGGGATTTAAGTTTGAACTGGTATTAGCCGATAGCCTCTACGGTGAGAGCAAGCTCAACGCGCGTCAATGTCCTGGATGAGTTGAAACTACCTTACATCTTGGCGATTCGCAGTAACCATGCCCCAGGGATAATTCGTTGCTTAAAGAAATATTAGAATGATTGGAAAGAATGAGTTGGAGAACGGAAATGGGGGCGAACTTAATCACTTCACTTCAGGAAAGCGCGAGATTTCCGGGCTTCTCAGGGTAGACGTTATCCAATGAAGGCTGATTTTGCTATTAGTGATTATGGGAACAATAAGTGGATGCCGAAGTTACTACGCACTGGAGGACTTTGGAGTACGACACTATCAAGCAGTTAGTGAGAAACTAGGACTAACAGTAACTCGCCTGCCATCGGATACGACTTTTCGTCGCATTTTACAGAAGCTCGATTTTGAAACACTGGCACAGCAGTTCGATCAACGTTGCTCGCCGTACTATTGATATTCAACCAGGGGAGTGGGTCGCGATGGATGGTAAAAGTATTAAAGGAACGGTCACTGAGCCAGGAACAGCTTACCAAAACTTCATTAGGATGGTTTCACTCGTGCATTAGCCAACAAGGAGTAGTGCTGGCATCCCAACAGTTGGAATTCGCTTCACAATAGTGAATTGAAAGTCGTACAAACAATGCTGGAGGCATTGGAGCTTGAAAAAGTGGTATTCACCATGGATGCCCTGCACTGCCAAAAAAACTACTAAGCTGATTAATGAGGGCGGCAACGATTACATCATCAGCGTCAAAGGTAATCAACGCAAGACTACTAGCACAACTTAAAACGATTGCCGAAGCTCACTGGCCTTGCGAACGGTTTGTTGATATTGAGAAAAACCGAGATCGAACCACTTGTAGACTCGTAAGTGTTTTTGCTGACCTCCATGGCATCGACAAGGGTTGGCTTGGAGCAAAAAGCTGCATTCAAGTTGAACGCATTGGTATCCGCTCTGGAAAACAATATCTGCAAACTAGCTATTACATTAGCTCTCTAATCTCAAAGGCAATGACGTTTGCTGAGGGAATTCGACAACATTGGGGAATTGAAAATCGTTTGCACTGGGTGAAAAATGTGATTTTTGGCGAAGATGCTGCCCCATTTAGTAACTCCAATGCTGCCACCACAGAGGTCTATTATCCGCAATATCGCGCTCAATATCGCGCGGATGTCTGGCTATGATTCTCTTACCAAAGCCGAACGATTTCTTGCTCATGATATCGATAAATTATTTTCCCTTCTAGAATGAATTCTCCCTGGTAACCATGCCCTGTGGCTACCCCAAGACCAAGAGGTGTACCAGGAGCCGTGGCAAACCTTTGAACGCACCTTTAGTAATGGCACGACAGAAGTGCGTTACATGGCGCTCGGTGATTTACGGTAAGCGCCATCGCCAGCAGTATTGGCTCTTGACCACTGACCCCGAAACCTTACCAGACAATTCAACTTCGTTTGTCATGGTCGCTGCACCTAGAGTAAAACTAAGCGAGATTGGCGACAGCTATGGATTTAGAACTTGGATTGAATATGGACTCAAGCAGTCCAAAGATACTTTGGGCTGGGCAGATTTCCGCATAACTAGCTATGAGCAGATAGAGAAGTGGTGGGAAATGGTGATGAGTGCTTTCTTAATGGTTAGTTTATTCGCTGAGACCTTTAATGATTCATGTCCTTTAGCTCATC
Source organism: Chlorogloea sp. CCALA 695 (assembly GCF_003003885.1). Classification (GTDB taxonomy): domain Bacteria; phylum Cyanobacteriota; class Cyanobacteriia; order Cyanobacteriales; family Chroococcidiopsidaceae; genus Aliterella. The sequence goes on from NZ_PVWN01000064.1 coordinate 22,838, forward strand.
AACACTTTGTTCGACATCCCTGGTGGAACAATCAGAGCGGTTGGAAACCTCTGCTCAATAATTTGCGTTTAATTATCCAACCATTAATTTGTTTCAACTGGCTAAAGCAATGGTTAGAGGTGTTTCCCATTACTCCATTGCAGTTTGGCTTTGAGCGACTTGTAAGTAAGATGAATCGGTTTGTCTGTCCCGTCGTGCATCAACTCAACTTCCAATTCATATTTTCTTCTGCCTAAAGTGATAAAAGAGGGCTATCCCTTTTCTGTCATTTTCCGGATATAATAAGTAAAAGAATCAAGAGATAAAAGGCTAAGAGGTAAGCAGAGCAATGG
>NZ_PVWN01000065.1 GCF_003003885.1 Chlorogloea sp. CCALA 695
CAAAACAACGAAACAGTTAAAAATACTAACGCCCTAGAATTAAACGAAGAAACTGGAGAGCTATCACGTGATTACTTCGATAATGCTAATGCCTTTAAAATCTATGCAATGCAGACCGAGCTAACTAGCAAATTTAATACAGGCTCCGTCGCGCATCAGCTATTACTTGGGTTTGATTTGCAAAGAAGTACCCTAGAAGGTTTTTTTAAAACACCCTCCGATGCTTTCGATACTTCTGTAGAAGATCGTTTTACACCAAGTATCAACATCTACGATCCTATCTATAACCAGCGTCCGCGACCAGATCGTTCCGAACTAATCTTTTTGCGCGATGACAAAACCACAGTCAATTTATTAGGTATTTTCCTTCAAGATCAAATTGCCATAACTGACAATCTTAAATTTTTAATTAGCGGTCGATTCGATAGCGTCACTCAAGAAGTAGACGACAAATTAAACGATAGCGAAATTAGCCAATCAAATGATGCTTTTAGTCCGCGTATCGGTATTGTCTATCAACCCATTAAACCAGTTTCAGTTTATGCCAGCTATAGCCGTTCTTTTGCGCCCAATAGCGGTATTCTTGCCGATGGCTCGTTGTTAGAACCGACGCGCGGAACGCAATACGAAGTAGGAGTTAGAACGCAGTTAAATGAAAGATTCACCGCTACACTAGCAGCTTATCAAATTACTAAAACTAATATTGCGACTACCGATCCCGTTGAAGAAGCCTTTAGTATTGCAATCGGCGAACAGCGCAGCCGGGGAATTGAATTAGATGTTTCTGGAGAGATTTTATCAGGATTAAATATTATCGCAGCTTACAGCAATACTAATGCTGAAATTACGGAAAGTAATGATTTTCCAGTGGGCAATAAAATTCCCAATGTACCGCAAAATCAAGCTAGTTTGTGGACAACCTACGAACTGCAAAGTGGCGATTTACAAGGATTGGGGTTTGGTTTGGGTTTTTATTATGTAGCTAATAGACAAGGAGATTTAGAAAATAGTTTTCAGCTACCAAGTTATGTGCGTACCGATGCCGCAATTTTTTATCGTCGAGATAATTGGCGCACCGGAATCAACGTGCAAAACTTATTTGATGTTGGCTATTTTGCTACTAGCGAAATTGGCAGAAACACTGTTGTACCTGGTGAGCCTTTAACCGTTGTTGGTTCATTTTCTATTGAGTTTTAATATGATTCGCCGCACTGCTTTTAAATTACACCGCTATTTGGGATTAGTTGCCGGACTAATTATATTAATTGTAGGCTTGACGGGTAGCTTGCTAGTATTTAGACATGAAATTAATCATTTTCTGTTGCAATCTCAGTTTGGGCAAATAGTTCCTCAACGGCAACAAGTATCGATTTTATCGGTTATTGATACAGTCAAAGCGGCTTATCGAGAACCTAAGTTTACGCTGAGTTTTTTTGAGTTACCAACTCAAGCAAATGCGCCAATTAGAGTGGAATTAGGAGGAGATAATCAACCAACAACGGAAGTAATTGTTAATCCTTATACAGGTAAGATATTAGGCGATCGCATTCCCCAATATACGATTATGGATATTGCTTACAACTTGCACAATACTTTGTTGGCGGGGGAACTTGGCACTGTGGTAGTAGGAATTGCAGCTTTTTTCTTATTTGTACTGAGTATTACGGGTATTATCCTTTGGCCTGGTTGGCGCAAGTTGATTGCTGGGTTCAAAATTAAAACTAATGCTTCGATCAAAAGACTCAATTTTGATATTCATAAAGTAGTAGGAATTATTGCGGCTATTTTTCTAGCAATCAATGGTTTTACTGGCTTTTGCTGGAACTTTTACGCCTATACTCAACCAATAATTTATGCAGCTACCTTTACCCCTACTCCTACTGAACCAGCCTCTAAACCAGTGCAAGGCAAATCAACTATAGCACTTGCCAAAATGTTAAAAAGTGCAGATGAGGCTTTACCCGGCGCTAAAACAACTTATATCAGTTTTCCTAGTAGTCCTGAATCAGTATTTATGGTCGGTAAACAATTTCCTGAAGAAAAAGAAGTATGGCGCAGTCGAGTTTATTTAGATAGATATACCGGGGAGGTATTGCAGGTAAGAAATTCGCGATCGCTTTCTTTAGGCGATGAGGTGGTAGATAGTTTTAACTCTTGGCATTTTGGTACGTTTGGGGGCTTACCAACCCGCATTCTTTACTTTCTTGTGGGACTTACACCATTGATGTTATTTATTACAGGTTTAGTGATGTGGTGGTATCAACCTAAAAATAACCTATCTCAAAAATGGCGAAAGTTAAAATAGTTGCATTACAAATGAGATTCTTTGATGAACTGTGTTAGAAAATAGGAGAAAAATATGTATCAAGATGAACAAGAAGACAACACAATTTATAAAGTTGTAGTTAATCATGAAGAACAATATTCAATTTGGTTGGCGGATAAAAAAAATCCCCTTGGCTGGAAAGATGTGGGTAAAAGCGGTTTAAAACATGAATGCTTGGAATATGTGAGAGAAGTTTGGACAGATATGCGACCTTTAAGTTTAAGGAAAAAAATGGAAGATTCTACTCGTTAAAGTTTTAAAAATCGTGGTTAGACATATCTAACCACGACCAAAAACGAAACTATGACTCCCGTGACCATCAATTCATTTGTTACCTGCAATCCCAATTCCCAAGCTGCGATGAAATTATTTTGTTTTCCTTATGCAGGCGGTAATTCTTTGCTGTTTCGCAAGAAGTTTGCCTGGTAGAATTGCCCGGACGCTTAAGCCAGAGACACATACCACCGTTTAGTCGTATGGAATCATTGGTAAATGCGATCGCCTTTTCTTTATTACCCAACCTTGAAAAGCCCTTTGCCTTTTTTGGTCATAGCATGGGAGGATTGGTCAGTTTTGAAGTAGCGCGTTTTTTACGAGCAAATTACAACCTGCACCCAACTCACTTATTTATATCTGGTCGTCGCCCTCCGCAAATTGCTGGGACTATTGCACCCATCCACGCTTTACCTCTACCAGAATTTATAGCCCAACTGCGCCGCCTCAACGGTACTCCTACCGCCGTGCTAGAGAATGCCGAATTAATGCAAATACTTGTACCCATTTTGCGGGCGGATTTTGCAGTTTTGGAAAATTATACATATATTGACGAGCCGCCGTTAGATTGTGCGATAGCGCAAGCGCGCCCGGTTACGGGCTTCGCAATTTTTGGTGGCTTAGAAGATAAAGAAGTAAGCTACGAGCAATTAGCCGCCTGGCGCGTACAGACAATAAACTCTTTTCAATTACAAATGTTTAGAGGCGATCATTTCTTTTTGCACTCTGCCCAGGATGTATTATTGCAAAGCCTAAGTGAACAGCTCTTAATAGAGAAAACTGAAGTGTGATTTACAAGCAACAACATTACAAACTAGAAGCCTTCAAGCGTTTGTGTGGAGTCCATCGCCCTTAAAATACATCTGCCGTCTTTGTTGGCACAAATCCATTGCTAAACGAGCATTTAATTCGTCTAAATCCAAAATGTGTCTATCCATACGCTTGTTAAGTTCGCTCAATCTAGCAATGTGACGCACTCTTGTTTCTGGATCGGGAATTCTTGGTTGATTGCTCATGACAAGTTAAAGTCTCTCCTAATTTCAGAAATTGTAGCTCCTACAGCATCTATAGTAGCCTCAGCTTCACCAATAAATTGGTCAAGTAGCTCTAGCCTATCATGAGCAGCAATAGGTTGAGAGGGATATATTTGGCGCAAAGTGGTAAACAAACGTTGATAGTACGAATCTGCCCGTTCTTGTGCATTTTGCAGTTGTCTAAAGTAGTCAATTGTTCCCTCCACCTCACCAAATTGCTCAAAAATTACAAATTCTGTTGCTGTTACTTCATCAATAAGTTTTAACAGTTGTCGCTGCAAATTCAGAACAATGGTTAAAACTTCTTCTGATAGCTTTGCCATAGTTTTGTTACTCAAGATAGCGCCCTAAATTGCGCTTTCAGCAGAATATCATGGGTAATAGGCTGCTCTAGATTTTCCCAAATTTAACGTGACAACTACACCCCTTGCTTTGGTGCAACGATTCCTATTATAAGAAGTCCCATGACTGTGGCAAGAAGTCTATTAAAACACCTCTTTTTTTACTAAATGCGCTTTGATATTTTTGGAGTCCCGCCATACTGGACGTAACTTTTTTTGAGCAAATAACGGCAATTGGTCGCCAATATGAGTAGATCCTGGTTGACTTGCATTGCCATAGCTAGTTAGCGCCATTGCTTTTACAGGCTGGGAAAACTCAATAGCTGCAACAAAAGAATCTCCTGCTACAGGTTGAAATCGATTGTCTTTTGCCGCAATAAAGTCTAGTACGCGAAAAATCCCTAAGTCTCCAAAACCACCATTAGCAGGCAAATCTACATTGCCATACTTGAGACGAAAAACCTCTCCCCAAGGCACATTCAACGCGCCATAAGTCTTTTCAACCTCCGCCGCTACAGCTTCTAAAGTGGCAACAGCAGCTTGAGGATTGGCTAACCCATCTGGTGTTGTACGCGGCGATTTTTCACTCCAAGTTTGACTAAATGCTGTATCTAAATCCATTGCTTGCACCCACAAGGCAAACAATACTGCACCGCGACTATCGGCGTTAGCTTGTCTATCCCAAGTTTGCAATACTTTAGCTGCGCGTTGGGCGATGTTATTCCCGTACTTATTAGCCGCAGGAATGAGATCGTCTAGTAAGCGATCGCCTAATTCCATGCGTGTAGAATGCTTGTAAGCAACCATCTCATCAAAGGAAATTTTATCGTCCTCAAATAGCATCTTGGCTGAACGTTGCGCCCGAAAAGACATAGAACGCGGTGCTATATAAGCCGGATAGTTATTAGCATCAATAGCTGGTGGGAATGTAGTAGTCCAAGGTGGATCGTTGGCATTTTGCAACCAGCCGCTATCGGGGTCAACAATGCGCGGTAAGTCACGGTAGGGATGAATTTTAGTCCACAAAGTTTTGGAAGTGTCCCCAGGAATTATCTTTTCCCAATCAGCAAAGTTTCCTTGCTGGCGTACTGGCACTTGAGCATTAAATAGGTGCATAATATGCCCGGCGCGATCGGCATACATAACTGTAAACATTGGTAGTTGCAAGCGTTGCAGTACGGCTTGAAACTGCTGGAAATTTTGCGATCGCGCCATATCCCACCACTGTTCTAACGTACCTGGTCGATCTAAACCGACAACGCGCAAGGCTACAGTTTTATCGGCAGCAAATACAGCACCGTGAACCGAACGCCTAACTACAAGCTCTTTGTTACTAAGCGATCCATCTTTTTGCTTTACTTTCAAAGAAAAAGTTTCGCTCTCAAAAGGGCGAACTTTCCCGTCAAAAATATAGCCACCATTAGCAAGCTTGAGTTCGTAGGCATCCCAGCCATCAAAAGTATTAACGGTATGCGTCCAGCCCAAATTATCATTAAAAGCGATCGCTAAAACTGGAATCCCAACCAGTGTTGCCCCATAAGCATCAATTCCAGGGGCGGTTATTTGCGCTTCGTACCACAAAAATAAATCTGACCAAGGTAGATGAGGATTTGCAAGTAACATAGCATTGCCACTTGCCGAACGTTGGGGAGAAATTGCCCAACCATTAGAGCCAGCTTTAGGCTGTTGGTGACTCAAATTTGCAACTTGAGTAGGATCGACAATAAAAGTAAAGTTGAGGACTCGTTGCAAGTGAGCGAGTATATCTTCTCCCTTGACTGGTAGTACCACTTCTACCGAGTCATCAATTAAATCGGCGTGTGCTTGGGCATAAGTATTGATACCAGAAGCGAAGGCATCTAAATAGCTGCGAAAAGCTGGACTTTGGGCAGCATACCAAGCACGGGCGCGATCGGGTACACCCATAGTTAAGATCCATTGATCTGATTCTACATACTCCTCTCCCCAATACTGGGCCGCCCTTCCCCTAGCTTGACCGTAAAGACTCAAAAGTAAGTTCCCATGACTTTGCATTTGCGCCCAACCAAATTCTTTGAATGCACTAGGGATAGTTTGACCGTAGATATGCGGTACGCCATAGGTATCCCAAAGTATCTGATTAGATAAAGAAGTAGAGCTAAAACTTTGGCTGCCGACAATTAAGACAAAAATAAGACTGAATGTAAACGCTAAAGCTTTAAATAAGTAGCGCTTGTACCAAGCAAGTAAAAAAGACGGCATTCTATTTAGTTTTTTGACATATCGATTACTTCGGCTGTGTAGCAATGCCTAACTTCACTCCTGGTACTGTGCGTAATTCATCCATTACTGTAATTACCTAACCATGTACCACCGCTCGCTCGGCATTGACGATCGCTAGTAATTCTGGTTTATTTCCTTTCAATGCTTTAACTCGCGTTGCTAATTCGCTGACTTCAACTCTTTGGCGATCGAGGGACACTTTGCCTTGCTCGTCAATGGTTACTGTTAATTTAGTTGGGGTCTGATTTTGCTGTGTTGCTGTCTTTGCACTTGGGAGATTTACAGGTAGACCCTCCGAACGAGTTAAAAGCAGGCTGGCTAAAATAAAAAATGTCAAAATCGCAAAAACAACATCAATCATTGGAGTAAGGTTAATCTCTGGCAGAGAATCATTATCGTCATTAGGCACATTCATTACTTTCTCCCCTGTCCCAAACTTTTTATTCCTACATTTGTTTGTCGCTCTTCGTACCGTAAAAAAGGAGGGTTATAAAAGCAACTACCATGCCAGAAGCTGTAGAAACCAAGGCTTCGGAGATCCCGCCGTTACTTGTCCAACTCCTCCACCACCTGTATTACCAATATTGAGATTAGAAAAGGTGCGAATTAAACCCAAAACCGTACCTAATAAGCCAAGGAGGGGAGAGCCAGTAATAATTGTGGAAAAAACCGGATTAAATCGCTGTAGTATTGGCAATTCTGCCCCAGTTGCACCTTCTAGAGCAAGGCGAAAAGCTTGGGGTGGGGCATAATCTAGTTCTAGGGCTTCTAGAAAAATGCGGACAATGGGCAAATCGCCATTCTGTCGCAACTTGGATAAAACAATCTCTAAACCATCGCGGTAGGCAGCTAATGCATCGCGCACTACACGGCGTTGCTTCTGGTTGATCTTATACCAAAACAAACAGCGTTCAATAATTAGCGCGATCGCTGTCAACGAAAATGCCAACAAGGGATACATGACAATCCCTCCGGCAACAAATACTTCATTTATGCCCATAACATATCTCTAGCCCTATTCTTAACCAACCGTCAGCCTGTTGGATGACTCTACAAGCTGATAACCCTTCTCAAGTGAGATTAAGTTAAATGAGAATTAATGTCAAGCAAAATTGCTTGTTTGCAATTTTTAGCTACAAATATAGCATTGTCTTTCATCAATTGTGAACAGGGCAACCGCCTAAAAAATATAGCGTAGGCTAGGGTAAAGTAAAGCAAGTAGAAACAGTTAATGAGTCAGACAATTGATGCCATGGGCTGCCAGAAAGAAATTGCCAATACCATCATTGAAGGCGGTGGTGATTATGTCTTGGCGCTTAAAGGAAACCAAGGTGGATTGTTTGACGATGTGCAGTGGTTGTTTCAGCAGGCTCAAGAGTCTAAATTTAAGGACGTTACTCACAGCTTTGCCCAGACGATAGATAAGGGTCATGGACGCATCGAAGTCCGCCGATGTTGGACATCAGACCTAGACTATCTAATCCAAAAACCCCTATGGCAAGGGCTACAAACCGTCGTTTTGGTGCGCGAGCTTTGCGAGAGGAAGCTTCCTTCCGCAAACGTCGCTTGCAAAGTGAGCGGCGCTGTAACGGTCAAAGTACAACGTAAAATCGATTTTTTATTAGTAGTCTACCCAGTCAGGCATCTTTGCTCATGAATGCCGTGCGAACACACTGGTCAATTGAAAATTCTTTGCACTGGGTACTGGATGTCTCCTTTCATGAGGATGCCTACCGCATTCGCCGTGATTCTGCTCCTCAAAACATGGCTTTGCTTAGGCATCTGGCTCTCAATCTTCTCACCAAAGACTCCTCATCCCAGCGTGGCATTGCCGCCAGACGCAAAAAGGCAGCTTGGGATCATACCTATCTCTATCTCATCAAACTTTTAACTCAATGATTTTTATGCGGTTACCCTGATGCTCAAACTGCCCAAGTGTACATTCCGCCAGCAGTACCAAGTAGGACATCTCGGACTAATAGGAGTTCGAGAGGATGCGATGCCATCGGCGGTATGCGTAGCGACCATCACGCAAGCGATACGAACTTACAACTGTTAGTCCCCGACAACCACCTCCCTTTGACTGTATCGGCTCGTCCAACGTTCTTTTGGTACGTCTCAAACACAACGTTACCAGTACGTTTTACTTTGGTAGAACCAGGAGTAGCCGAGCCGCTTTTAGACCGCTCTTTCATAGTAAAGCGTCCAGGTATTGTGCAACTTACACTACCATCAGATATTCCTGGGTTAGCGTTAGGCAAAGAGTATCGTTGGACGGTATCTTTAGTTTGTAATAAAGAGCGTCCCTCTGAAAACATCTATGCTTATAGCTCCATTAAGCGCGTAGCTATTACTCCTAAACTTGCCCAAACGCTTGCAGGGGTCGGTACTGAGCAACAAAAACGTAGTTTGGTTTATGCACGCTCTGGGATCTGGTATGATGCGCTTAACCGTAGCTACATCGGTTATAAGGCAAATCCGCAAGGCAAAGTACCTCGCTGGTATTTTTCTAAGTTGTTAAATCAAGTGGGAATGCCCACAGTAAGCGATCAGCAGTTGCAGCAGCCTAACACTATTAGCAATCAGTAGAAGTATTCACGGGCAACTGCCCAACTCGATTATGCGTAAGTTAAAATCAGCTTTGCTTTGGTATCTTGTGGCTGCATTTCCAACAATAGCAATACTTGCAGTACGCACTCTAGGTTGGTTGCAGCCTTTAGAGTGGACGGCATTAGATATTTATTTCCAACTGCGCCCTACTGAAACGGTAGATAATAGAATTATAATTGTCGGATTTGAAGAAAAAGACATTGCGATCCTAAAAACAGCAGATCCGCTATCAGACGAATTATTAGCTCAGTTGTTAACAAAAATTAAGCAGCAAAAACCACGAGCGATTGGACTAGACTTTTTCCGAGATGTGCCAGTGGGAAAAGGATATGCACAATTAGCTCAAGTATTTAAAGCTATACCTAACCTCATTGGTATAGAAAAAGTAGTCGGCGACAAGTATGATTCAGCGATCGCCCCACCACCTATCCTCAAACAGCTAAACCAAGTAGCTGTGGTTGATACGGTAGAAGATGGAGATGGTGTAGTCCGTCGCGCTCTATTATTTCCTAATCAAAGACAAACTTTAGGAGTAGCTCTTGCCCTCAGTTATCTAGCAAAGGAAAAGATTACTCCTGAAACTGTCGATCAATGTTGCATGAAAGTAAAAAACACAATATATAGACTGTTACAGAAAAACGCTGGTAGCTACGTCCGCACGGATTCAGACGGCTACCAAATCTTGCTTAACTACCGCAACCCCAATCAAAGTTTTACTAGACTATCAATTACCGATGTTTTAGCAGGGAAAAAATCTAACGATTTGATGCGCGATCGCATTGTTTTAATTGGTAGGACTGCCCCAAGCTTCAATGATAAGTTTTCTACTCCTTATAGCTGGAATCTAAACACAACACCAATTGAAATCCCTGGGGTAGAAGTTCAAGCTCAAATAGCTAGTCAAATTGTTAGTTCGGCTTTGGACAATCGACCATTAATTAAAACTTTAAACGAGCAACAAGAACTATTATGGATTGTAAGTTGGAGCGTACTAATTACTATTTTAGCTAGTAGATGGCGGCGTACTAGCGATCCAAAAAACTTTGCTACCAAGTTTTTTCTAAGTTTGATATCTAGCAGTTTAGCAGTAGCAGTTGCAGTAATAACTATTAGCTACTTAGCTTTTTTATGGGGTTGGTGGATTCCGGTTGCCCCCTCTTTTTTAGCTTTAATCATATCTCCCTTATTAATTGCTAACTATATCTACATCACTAAGTTGAACGAACGTCAACGGACTTTAGAGATAAAGGTAGCCGACCGCACTCAAGAGTTAAAACTGAATAACCAGCAACTAGAGCAATCTATGACTCAACTGAAGAACGTTCAACAGCAGCTTATCACTCAATCTAAGCTTGCTTCTTTAGGTACTTTGATGGCAGGAATAGCTCATGAAATTAATAATCCTCTTAATTGTGTAATTAGTCTTGCAGATATCGTTATTAAAATGACTCAGGATCTTCAGCTAGAAATTGAGCGAGAATATGAATATTTACCCCCAGATATTATTGAGAACCTTAAAGAAATTATTACTGGGCTTACTCCAAGTATTACAGATATTAGAAGCCAAGGTAAAAGAATAGAATTAACTATTCAAAGCATGACTTTTCAACAGATCGTCCAGCTTTCCCTCCCCAGTTTATCAACATTAATGAACTGATTGAGTCAACAATTAAAATAGTTTCTTATAGTTTGCAATACAAATATAACGATTTTGATGTTAGGTTAGTAACTGAATATGACAACTCAATTGGTCAAGTTAATCTTATTGCCCAGTATGTTAGCAGAGCTTTAATAAATATCATCGATAATGCTTGCCAAGCAGCTTACGAAAAATCTTTAACTGAACAAGTCCTAAAGCCAGAAGTCATGATTAAAACAAAGAATTTGGTTGCAAATGGTTCTGTAGAGATAACTGTCCAAGACAATGGGGTAGGGATACCTGAAAATATCCTAGATAGAATCTTTGATCCTTTCTTTACTACGAAACCTCCCGATAAAGGCACTGGAGTCGGTTTGTATTTCGCTCATGACCTCATTGTTAATAGGCATGGCGGTCAGATCGAAGTAAAGTCTCAACCAGATATCGGCACTATATTTACTATAGTTTTGCCCAAAAATGATGAGATTGGTGGTTAAAATTTAATAAACACAATTAATAAAATTGTGTTTATTTATAAATATTATTAACAAAGCCTGTCAATTTGCTTACGAAAGGAGTTTAGCTGAACCGAATTTAAAACCGGAAGTCTTAATAAAAACAAAGAACTTAGTGGAGAGTAATTCTATAGAGATCGCCATTCAAGACAATGGTACAGGAATACCACAAAATATGTTAGATAAAATCTTCGCTCCTTTCTTTACGACTAAACCTAAAGGCAAAGGTACTGGAGTAGGTTTATATTTTGCTCATGACCTTATTGTTACAAGAAATGAAGGTCAAATTAGTGTAGATTCCAAGCTCGGAGTTTGTACTACATTCACAATCATTTTGCCTAAACATATTGCTTAAAAATAATGGAACATAACGTAGTTGTATTATGATCCATTATTTTATACCCCACCCTTTTATCTGGTTGCGCTATCCTCAACGGCTGCTTTCGACATACTATACTTACCCAGTTTTCCCCGATACCATTTTCCTTTCTTCGCACCAACCGAAAGGACATTTGAGACACGCTCCCGCGCCGTACTTCTGACATCTTTTGGAGTTTCCACTACAAAGATGGCATCTAGTATTGCCGTAATCTCTAATACTCGCTCTGGCTGTTGCTGCATAACTTCAAAAACAGCAACGGCTAAACTATCAGTTACAAATTCGTCTTGCAAATACTGTTGCCAAATAGCGGCTTCTTTGACTGTTTCCTGGGCAGGTACAACAGCTTTCTTGCTTGGCTTACTATTGCTAGGTGATAAGTTTTTCTTACCTTGTCGCTTTGAAGGTTGTGGTGCAGCTTCGATAGTGTCTGTCGTCACCTTGTCTAATTTTGGATTTGCCGCTTCTTCAGTAATGTCTGCCACATCTTCCACCACTGGTGTCGGTGTTGTTACAGGTGTACGAGTAGCAGTGTCTACCGGAGGAAATAGGCTAATAACGTTTTTGAGACTGTGGCGTTTTTCTTGAATTGATTGGAGTTGAAGTGTTAATTCAACTTCTTGTACTGCTAGATCAGCATCAACTTCCAGTAGTTTGGCAATGGTAGGGTCGGAGGCTTGAGAGTTTTGCACCAGAAAAATAAATTGAAGTAAACAATACATTCTTTATAACTTATGTTGAGCAGTTATTTTGCTCTTGAGTAGAAAGACACGCGATCACATAATTAGGCAGTATCCTGGAAAATAACTATCATGTTTGGGTTTATCCTCTATGATTGCTTCTCCTAGGCAGCCTTATCTCACCTCCGCGCAGTACCTCCAGATGGAGGAGCAAAGCATTGTCAAGCATGAGTATGTTGATGGACAAATCTTGGCTATGGTAGGCGAGTGCGATGCTCATGTCACTATTGCTCTAAACCTCGCGTCTAGTTTACGCAGCCATGTACGAGGCTTTGGTTGTCGCGTTTACATCTCTGATATGAAAGCTCGAATCGAATCACGTATAGCGGTTTTACTACCCTGATATCATGGTTACTTGCGATCCCAACGACCAGGCAACCTCTACTTATAGAACCCATTTGACATTTTTTAGTAGGATGAAGTAAGGTCAATGATGATCTCTAGTGCAGTGACGATGCCATACTCTAGCAGCTTAACCGACTCAGAATGGGAAATTCTGGAACCGTTACTGGTTGAAATATTACCACCCAAGAAGCGGACGAGACCCTCGAACTGGACAAAACGAGACATCATTAATGGCATTTTTTATCAACTGAAAAATGGCGCTCATCTGGGAAGACTTACCGAAAGACCTGCCGCCCTACTCAACTGTTTACTGGCACTATAAACAGTGGCGAGAAGCAGGAGCAATTGTTCAATTGATGAGAGTCTTGCATGAACAAGTGCGAGAACAAGTGAAAAAAAAGCCAAGTGGACAACGCTAATCATTATTGACTTCTCTTGCGGTGCAAAACACCTGTAATGCCAGTGTGGAGCCCTTAAGGGTTTTGCTTTTACAAAGCAACCAATGGCATCAAACGGCATTTAGCGGTTGATACATTAGGGTTTCCCTTCTTTACGCACTGTACGAGCGCAAATCTCTCCGACGATGCGGGACTGCTTGAGATGTTGACGCACAAAGTGCGCCTACTTCCGGTCGAAGCCTATGAACATTCCCAAGATCACGCTCCTATTAGATCACGGCTATCATCCAGACCATTTAACACAGCAGTTAGAGCAGGTGTATCCGCAGATTATGAAAAAGATCAAGTTTGAATTGTCTACCAAGCCATCCAAACAAGAGAAGGCAGCGGCAGGGAAGTCTGGATTTGTTCCAGCCATTGCTCGGTGGGTGATTGAGCGTTCTAATGCTTGGATGGAGCGTTGTAAGATTCTGGTTAAGAACCACGAGAGTACCAAGCGCAAATGCAACCACTAAGCTCAATCTTTGTTTCGTCAGGTTAATGATCAAGAGGCTTGCAGCTTCTTAGAGATGTCAAATGGGTTCTATAAACGTTTCCCTACTTTAATCATTGAAGTCTTGTCTGAATCTACCGAAGCTTTTGACCGGGGCGATAAATTTGCGGAAAGTTTTGGGTGTGGCTTTGCCTCACCAAAACCTTTTCAAGAAGCTGATTACCAAGAAGTAGCCAGCTTGCGCGAGTACGTTTTAATCAGCACTAAGCGCCAAAGGGTTGATTGCTTTCGGCGTGGCGGGCAAGGGTTATGGGTATTACAGTCTTATCGACCGGATAGGACATCATTTCGGTTCGATAGTATTGATTTTGAGGGGGAAATAGCAGGACTCTACGAAGATGTAACGTTAGGATGAACACAAAAATATTACCAGAGAGCGGATTAAGAATAGTCTCTGGTGGTCAGACGGGAGCAGACCGAGCAGCGCTCGATTGGGCTATAGCTCATCAAATTCCTCATGGGGGTTGGTGTCCTAAAGGACGAAAGGCCGAAGATGGTATTATCCCTTTACGTTACAACTTAACTGAAACGCCATCATTTGAGTATTCTGAGCGGACTCAATGGAATGTCCGTGACTCTGATGGAACGGCTGTATTCTCAATTTCTGAAGAATTTTTTGCAGGAACTTTGTTGACTGTTGAATTAGCTAAAAAATACGAAAAGCCGTGTCTACACATATGTAAAAAGTTAGTTGATATTAATACTATTAATCGATTTCAATTATTTCTTTTAGAGTTCGCAATAGTCAATCTTAATGTTGCGGGACCCAGAGCATCAGACGAACCAGAGGTTTACCAGTTCGTTATGGAAATTCTTGACCGTGCCTTTCTTCATTTGAAGTGACTACCAGTTTCAAAATAAATTGTTAATAAAGCAGTTAAAGTGGCAAGAGTTATTTCCAATAATTATGAATTAATGATCCCCTTTTTGAGAGAATATATACTCTTAACTGCTGTAACAAAAGAAATATTTTATGTCATTTTGTAAGAATTTATCTCTACTTAAGATTCTATTGACTTGTTTAGTCTTAGGGGCTTACTCTGGTGGCTCTGCCGTCCAGACATTGGCATTGGAAAATGCAAAGTCCGTCAAGAAGTTAAGAATCACGCCTGACGAAAATAGAGAAAAGCTAAGTAAAATAGGGGAATTCTCCAATCTAGAAGAGCTTGAAATACATTGCCTTGAAAAACTTGACCGTATTCCAGATGGAATTGGGAAATTAAAGAGACTCAAAATTTTGAATATGGATGAGGGGAACGGCTGCGTGATGAATCCTCAATTGCCAGAAAGCATTGGAAACTTGACCCAGTTAAAGGAACTGAATCTTTATGGCGCTCAAGATATTTCTGGAGAATTTGAGCAACCAAGAGGAAGAAAACTACTGCCCCAAAGTTTGAGCAAGTTGAAGAAACTTGAAAAGTTAAATCTCGGTAGGAATGGGTACAGAACCATTCCTCAAGTGGTATTTTCAATCCCAAGTATTAAAGAGCTTAATTTAGCGTTTAACGATCTTGCTGATTTACCGAAAGACCTGTTGAAACTCCCTCATCTTTCTAAAATTATTCTTGGCAATAACTATAAAATCACCTGCTCTGCTTTAAAACAGGCAGAACTTACTAAAAGATTTAAGAACATTCACTTAGACTTTGAGAATGAATATCCTTGTCCAGAATAAGGAAAACTCTCAGTGCAGCGACTTAAACCTAACCTCAATAATCTTGCCTACCAAAGAACTATCGGTTTAGAAAATAACATTGCCCTTCTCATCCTGGAAAACAAGCTTCTGCATTATATCGGCAAAAAGTAGCCAGAAATGATTAAACTTAAAACTTCAACAGGGTAGTTTCCTCGTTGTCCTCTGGCTTCAATTGCTGATATCAAAGCTAAGGCTAATCCCTCATCTATTACTGTGGGCAAGTTAAAAACAAACTACGATTTGAAAAAGCTTATGATACAGCATCATTGATAATTTCAATCTGGTAGCTGTAGCCTTGCTCTGCCAGAAAGACTTGGCGATGGCGGGCAAACTCTTCCTCACAGGTGCGAAGCGACACTAAGGTGTAAAAATGGGCGCTGTGACCATCGATTTTGGGACGGAGAACTCGCCCTAACCGTTGTGCCTCTTCCTGACGAGAGCCGTATTTACCCGACACTTGAATTAGGACATCTGCATCGGGCAGATCCAAGGCAAAATTACCGACTCGTGACAAGATTAATCCAGTGATGGCTCCAAAACGGAATTGTTCATACAGACGATCACGCTCTGGCTGTGGCGTTTTTCCGGTCACAACAGGTAATCCTGTCCTTTGGGCAATCTGCTTGAGTTGATCTAGATATTCGCCAATGATCAGGATGCGATGTCCCGCTTCTTTTTGTAGCAGCGATTGTACGACCTCATACTTGCGCGGATTTTCAGCAGCAATACGAAACTGACGACGTTTGTCTGCTAGAGCATATTCCATCTGGCGCTCGGGAGCTTGCGGCACGCGAATTTCTCTACATTCGGCGGCGGCAATAAAGCCCTGTACTTCTAGTTCGCGCCAGGGGACATCGTAGCGTTTGGGACCAATCAGTGCGAAGACATCGCCTTCCTTGCCATCTTCTCGAATCAGCGTGGCGGTTAAGCCCAAGCGACGACGGGCTTGCAGTTCGGCAGTAATCCGAAAAATTGGTGCGGGCAACAGGTGAACTTCGTCGTAGATAATCAAGCCCCATGAGCGAGCGCTAAACAGTTTGAAATGGGGAAACTCACCGTCTCTACTAGAACGGTAGCTGAGAATTTGGTAAGTTGCTAGTGTCACGGGTGCCGTTTGTTTCGATTCTCCACTGTATTCGGAGATCGCGTCCTCCGGTAAAGTGGTTTTATCGAGTAACTCCCGTCGCCATTGCCGCACCGAAGTTAAACTACTGGTGAGAACAAGGGTATTTGACTGCACAGCAGTCATGGCTGCCAAGCCCACCATCGTTTTTCCGGCTCCACAGGGCAGCACAATTACACCGCTACCGCCTTGAGCGCGTCCTGCCTGATAGAATGCTGCGACGGCTTCTGTTTGATAGTGACGGAGGTTAAAAGAAGAGCCAGCTTGGCTGATTGCTCGTAACTCAATAGCTAGCGCATCACCTTCCACATATCCTGCTAAATCTTCCGCAGGATAGCCTGCTGCCAGCAACGCCTGTTTCAGCACCCCACGATTGGCAGCATTGACTTGAAAGACTAAATCTGAGGAGCGATCACCTAGCAACTTTGCGACTGCTTGATTGCGACTGAGCAACTCTGCTAAAGGTAAATCAGCCATCTTTAGCAGCAAATGCCCATCACCTCGCTCAATCACGGTCAGCCCATAGCGGCTACCCAATGATTCAATTTCTTGCGCTACTGCCTCCGGCATCGGATACTTGGCGTGTGATCGCAGGGCTGCAATCATCTCAGAAACGGGCATTCCTGCCGCTCGTGCGTTCCAGACGCTTAACGGTGAAATCTGGTAGGTGTGAATGTGTTCTGGGCTTTTAATTAGTTCGGCAAAAGGAGCAACCGCATTACGGGCAGCATCCGCACGCGGCGAATGGACTTCCAGAAGAACCGAGCGATCGCTTTGGATAATCAGAGCATTTTCAAAAACGTAGGACATGATGGCTTAACTCAAACAGGAAGGCTGTAACCCAATTTCTTCAAAGCATTATAAAATTTGGCTTCCGTTGCCCCTGGTACGACCAGGTAGCAGGCTTGTCCGACAGCAATCGCTTTTGGCACGTCAGCTAGGAAGCAATAGGCTTTGGTGCGAGAATCATTTGCAATCAAGGTGGCAAGTGCAGTGTCTGTACAGCGAATTAATCGGGCTGAACCCAAGTTTTGCAAACTGGTGGTGCGTGTTTTTATGTCGGCAAGAAATTGTGCTACAGGTTGTGGTAGGACTTCGCTGCTATTGACACTCAGGAATTTTTGCAGTTCGTCTACACTTCGTCCCTGAGAAGTCGCATCTAGTAATTTTCCTTGGTCGAGCCGCCACACCGCATCAGAAATGGGTTGCAGAAAATTATTAAGCAGGAGGCGATCGGCGCGACTGGGTTGTTGCACTGCAACCACTTCCAGGTTAGGCAAAATTCGTAGAACTTGCTTTGGCGGTAAGGTTGCAGGGGTATAACGATCGCTCAAGCCCAATAAGTACGCGCCCAACGGAGTCAACCGAAAATACGTTAAACCATCATAGCGACTCAAACACCCACCGTAGTAGTAATTCATATTTACATCTTTGTGGAAGTTGAATACGCCATCATCAGGATGAATGTATGCCACATCTACTAATCCTAGAGTGGAAACATATTCAAATAGAAAACAGAGGATATATCGTGCTTCTAAAATTAAGAAACTGGAATCATCATATAGGGACCCGTACCCCGCCAGCGTCAGGCTCTCAGGATTACGGCTGACCTCAAACTCATAGCCCGCAGCAATTATGTAGCGAAACAAATCAGTCAACTCAATCCAGTGATCAACCGGACAATCTTTGAGAGCTTCGACAATTTTACTGCGTCGTCCGGCAACCGCCGTCAAACTCCGTTTACCTTTGCCTGTTTGTCCTTTGATACTGTCAACTCGTCGTAGTTCGTCGAGTAAAGTATTTTTTAACCAGCTTTTCCAGAGCGTTTGTAGCGTCTTTTCTGCTGGCTCATTCAACGCTTTTTGTCCTGCTTTGGTCAAGTTCAGACGTTTGGCACTAGGTTCCACCAATTTGCCTGCCTGTAACAGCATCACCCAGGCAAAGGGTTTGATAAATCCGATCTCGTAATTATACTGCCAGCCTCCCGGTGATTGGGTTGCCGTCCAGTCGCTGTAATAATCTCCTGACTCTAACACTTGGGCGATCTCGCTCAGGGTGGCTCCAGTGGGATGAAACGTCTTGTCACTAATGGTAACTTTACCTAAATCTACTAGGCGCAGGATAGTTTGTAGATCCCGCCGTGCTAATGACTCTGTTTCACGTATATGTAGCGGCAGTTCAACGGGGCGGGATTCGCGTTTGCGGTTGCTGTAGCCGTACTCTTTCTCAGTGCGGGAGAGGGTGTCTGGCAGACTTTCGACACTCGCAATGCGTGTTGGCTCCGGGGGTGGCACAAACGCCTTCAGTTGTGCCTTCAAATCTTGAGGCATTGTGAAACTGTAAAAAAATAAGCCCAAAATGGAAGGCTTATAGTTGTAAGAATAGGATTCACCCGTACTCCAAAGGGGTTCTTTACCGTACTTGCTAACAAATCGTGCTTGCTGATACCGATCGTCTGCTGAATGCACCACTTCTGAAATTACTGCTTGCTGGGTATGATCGCACTGTTCCCAAAGGCGTTGCAGCGATTCACCTTGCATTCGTTGCAGAACATAATTTACCAGTTCGGCTTTGCGCGAAGGAATACTGCCCGCAGCCAGCAAACTTCCCAGCGCCTTCAACTGCTCAACCGTTTGCTGGTTAAGTGCATCTAATACAGTGGAAATACGATCTCTTTGAAAGTTGTACGGCATGAATCGCTGGTTTCAATTGACTTCTTATTCTTACTAGAATACTGGTTGTGTGGCGAAAACTTGGTGAGGACAGAAAACTCCTGATCGGTCACAAACACTTTGCAGTTGTAATTGGTAAGCTCAACCTTACTTACAATTACGTCCACCAATTCACCTTTATTCATGAAGTTAATTTAACTTTCTTAAATAGCTTGTAGCTACTTTCGTTTAGAATGCTTTGTTTTCTAAATTTTTCCTTTAACTGATGCTACTAGAGAAAATTAACAGAGAAAATTAACGTAGTCAGTTAAAAGTTTAGTCCAGCTTCCCAGCATTCCCCAAATTATACTGCTAAGTGCAGCAAACAACACTGTCGTTAAGACAACTGTTGCATAGCCGAAACAAATAAGCATTCCATCCAACTCAACCATTCCTATAGCTAGAAAAAGCGTCGCCAAGGCTGGAATTTTATTTGTAAAAGGAATCGGTAAAGGTAAAGCGCTCAAAGCAGCACACCAGGCAACACAGAACCCAATTAACCGCCACGAAAGACTATTGCGGACAAAAACCTCTAACCGTGGTCGAACCAGTCTCTCCAAAGGATGCAGCAAACAATCAAGATTTTTGAGCAGCCCTGCGGATACTGCTGATGAGAGATGCAAACGGGTGAGCCACCTGGGAAGCCAGGGTCGGTGAAAACCTAACCCTAGCTGCATTCCTAGGAGAAAAGATGCCAAATTCAGGAGAGTAGAGATTCCAACTAACGGAACTGGCAACAAGAAGGGCAAGGTTAAAAGCGTTATCATCACCCCAAAGCTATACTCTCCTGAATGCTTCAGAAGTGTACTTAAGTAGAGTGGTTGCCCACTATACTCCGTTAAAAGAGTCCTGATTTCTCTTGAGAATTTCACTTGGATACTTTAATTGAACTTCTTTAGAGTAGTTAATTGCGTTATGTTAACCCGGCAATAATAGATAATGCAAATTGAAGGGTATTTGTGAGATTGTTGAGGCGTTGAATACTGTTAACTGTAATGTCGTTGAATGCGACAGTAACTGAACTTTAGATGCCGTGGGACGTTGAATACATTGTAGATTCTGGATATTTAAGCTCAAAGTGGCTCATGAGAGTGATTAAAGAGCGTTATTCACTCTTGTTCTCTACTTGCTTGAGAAGGGATGTAAAACAATCTAATGGTTTCAACTCATCTAATCGCTTATGGTAGTCTAGCGTAATGCTATGGTTTGATTAAAGTAATGGCAACTCCTATTCTTCTTCACCCCAATGATTGGTCAGGCGTAACACTCAGGCTTAGTGAGGCGTTACTAATCGGTGGCTTGATTGGCTGGACACGTCAGGTGGCAGGAAAAGCGGCAGGGCTACGAACCCATATGTTAGTTACAGTGACTACCGCGTTACTGGTACTCATTCCGGTTCAATTGAACGTGAGTCAACCTGAAGGCTCGATTAGCTATGTGATCCAAGGAATTTCTACAGGGGTCGGTTTTTTGGGTGCAGGAATGATTTTGCGTCAGTCTGATCAGGAGGCTCAACGATCCAGTGTCAAAGGACTCACATCTGCATCAGAGATTTGGGTTTCGGCGGCGTTAGGAGCTTGTGCAGGTTGTGGTTTATGGATTCTAAGCTTAGTAGGCGCAGTTTTGGTGCTGATGATTTTGACGATCATAAAGCATCTAGAACGCCTCATCCCGGTTCGCCTTAAGGAGGAAATTTAATCAAAATGTTCTATCGTTGTTAACGTTTTAGAGCTTACTAAAGCAGTTTTAATTCTTGGATGAGTAGTGTTGTGTATCGCTTGATTGACCCAGATAGCCCAATATTTAGACTTGTTTTAGCAGTATTCATCGGTGGAGTCATCGGGTGGGATCGCCAATCGCGTGGCAAACCTGCGGGACTACGAACCCATATGCTCGTTGGTCTAGGAGCCGCACTAATGGCGCTGATTCCGATGCAGATTAGTCCTTCGCCATCACCGGATGCGATCAGTCGAGTTGTTCAAGGTGTAGCGACAGGAATCGGGTTTTTAGGGGCAGGCGAAATCTTCCACCAATCTGTTCAGGGAACGGCTCAACCCAAAATTCAAGGATTGACCTCTGCTGCCGCTATTTGGACGACTGCTGCTTTAGGATTGGTGACGGGTTGTGGGTTATGGGTAACAAGCCTGATTGGGCTTCTACTGGTGTGGCTTATCCTATCACTCGCACCGCGCCTAGAACAGACTGCTTCGCGCCACAAGCATCGAGAGGACGAGTAGAGTGTAGCATTCACTTAATCTCACGTTGCGCTGTAAAGATTACGGTTGTGTTGCAAAAACTTTATAAGGAAAGAGAGTCCCAGCGATGGGAGGTTTTCTATGCAACTAATCCAAAGATTTAGTGAATGAAGACAAGTCGCTTTTTGACGGCTTTTTTGGGAACTTCCAAAACTTGTTCTTTTCTCATCAAATTCATGACTGCATACCCCGATTACGCGCTCTTGCGTATTACCCCTCTTTTGTCAGTTTCCTAAATATAATAGATAAAATAAGTGAAGGATAAATCTCTATAAGGTAGGTAGAGCAATGGATGTAGAATTACAAATCTTGAAGCATTTGCCTAGAGATGCTCAACCAACAGTAACGGTTATAGACGAGTATTGTGCAGAGTATAGAGACTTATTCAAAGAAGTAAGAAATTATGAGTGCTTCAAATATTTACACTTAGGGATAATATCACCAATAAAAAGAAAATCCTTGCCGGAGATAGCTAAGGTAGTAAGTATAAACTCAGCGCAGTCACTACATCACTTTATAGCAAACTCAGACTGGTCAACGGAGCAATTAAGAAGCAGAAGATTAACAAAGATAAAAAAAGCATTACATGGAAATGCCATAACTGTAGTGATTGATGAGACAGGAGATCGAAAAAAAGGCAAAAAAACAGATTATGTGGCTAGGCAATATTTAGGAAGCATCGGGAAAATAGATAACGGCATAGTTTCGGTTAACGCGTATGGAGTTTACTGTAATATAATTTTTCCCTTAATTGTCAAAGTATTTAAGCCTAAAGGAACGCTAAAAGCAGAAGATAAATATCAAACTAAAATTGAGCTAGCAGCAGAAATTATTACAGAGTTAATTAACGAAGGCTTTAATATCAAATTAGTTTTAGCAGATAGTTTATATGGTGAGCAAGTTTGCCGGACGGAAGCTTCCGTCCCGGCAACTTTGCGTGAAAGTAGCCAATTTCTGAGTAAGTTAGCTGAACACAATTTAGACTATGTAGTAGCAATAAGAAGTAATCACGGAGTCTGGCTGCCACCGAACCAAAGCGTTAGAGCGAATAAATGGAGTTCTTTTGAGCGAACCTTTAGCAACCAAAAGTCAGAGACTAGATATATTAGGGAAATAATTTACGGTAAAAAAAGAGCGAGAACTTACTGGGAAATAACTACCGACCCAGAAACGATGCCAGAGAATTCTACTTCGTTTATCATGACCAATCTCCAAGGAAACTTGAAGAAGACTTTAGGTGACTTATACGGAATGAGAACATGGGTAGAATATGGCTTCCGGCAGTGTAAACAGGAATTGGGTTGGACAGATTATCGCTTTACTAATTTTAAGGATATTGAAAGGTGGTGGGAGATCATTTTTTGTGTTTATACAATGATTAGTTTAAGTTCTCCAGCTTTTTTAGCTATACATCAATCTCATCAAATTCAAACTGAGAATCAAAAAAGTAATTCTGCAGATTTTTCTAACCATCAACAATGGAATCATGCAAGCGGATGGAAAAATGTTCTAAATAATCTGCGATTAGTTGTCCAACCACTCTTATTGTTCTGGTCGGTTTATCCTTGGTTAGATATTTTCCCCAATTCAAACTTATTGCTTGGATTTAATCATCTAATCAGTGCAATGAATCAATTCATTCCCTTTTATTCTTCTGGATGAAAGGCTTTATTTACTACTTTTTAATTTCGGAAAGCTGCAACATCAATTACAGCAGTTCTCAATTGGGTGAAACATAGCAACAGCAGTGGGTAAACCAGCCAATAATGTCTTGGAGTGTCACCGC
>NZ_PVWN01000066.1 GCF_003003885.1 Chlorogloea sp. CCALA 695
CGGAGACGCAACCTGGGGGGGAGGGGGGGGGTGTGTGGATTATTAGTCAGCAATAATGAATCAACATTACTAATATCCGCCCTACTATCAAAAAGACTTTGGCAGTCAGGAGACACAGATTCCTTGGGAAGTGAGTAGATGTTGTAACGTTTATCTCCCGGTGCTGGATGACAGTTAATCAAGCGCTTAGATATCATTCTGTTTAATTCCGAGTAGACGCTCCGTCCCTCAGTTGGTGTCATCCCCATTAGCTCAATAATTTCCCGCCCGCTACACCCTGGTTTATGAGCATTACGAGTCAGCGCGTCAATAATCCGAACTTTAAGGGTGCGGCGCTCCTCTAACCATTCCTCAGAGTCGCCAACACCGCCCTGATTAACCCAACTATGATCCTCAAGGTCTAGCTCAATTCGTAATTGTTGCCCTTCAGCATCACGAGAGAAGACTGATAAAATACGCTTCGGGTCTTTTGGATCGATGATTAGCCTCTTTTTGTTGTTGGGGTCTGGCTTAGGAATGTGGTCTAACTGCCATGTTCCCCAAACAGCACCAGAAATCGCACTAGAACCACGAATCTTATCAACCCCCAACGCCTCTTGATTTTTGCTGGTGTGGTGAATTAGGATGCCAGACGTGCCATATTTGGTCAGCAGTTCCTTAATGGTGTAGATATTATCGGCAAACTCTGCCGAATTCTCACTAATCTGCTGACCGTGAGTGATGCGTTTTAAACTGTCAATAACAACTAAGGTTGGTCTGAAGACTTCCAGGCGCTCCTCTAAAGCTTTTATTTGACGAACATCAAAGCTCGTCATCACTTGAACATTACTGGCATCGCTGCGACGGAAACCGCGTTTAATTAATTTCGCCTTAGTAGAGTGGGCAGACTCATCTACGGACACAATTAAAACTCGACCTTGGGTTACAGCTTCCTTTAAAAAGGAACTTTCCCCCGTAGCCACAGCAAAGGCACAATCAATGGCAAGTAAAGTTTTACCGCTTTTTGGCGGACCTGCTAGGATGACAGTTTCACCTACGGGTAGTAGTTCTGTAATTGTCCACTTTAGCCCCTGGCTCTCTTGGTCAAAGAAAGTATCCAAGTCAAACCATTGTGGGGTTGGCGTAGTAGTTCGCTGTTTAATCAACTGTAACGCTCGTTCGAGAGTGCTAGTTGACATTTGATATTTAGGCGCAAGTATTGCTTGCTGACGAATGCGCTCGACTTCATCGTCAATTGCTAACAGGTTGAGTAAATCAAGCCGAAAGCGATCACCGTCCAATTCTTTCTTGAGAGGCTTGATAATTTTTCGCTCCCAATCGTAGCCAGACATACCGCAAGTTTGGCGTACCTTCTCTAACTCAATATTTTCCGTTAATTCAGTATGCTTGGTTTGTAAGACAACTCTTGCCTGGTCAACGGCGGCTTCCAGAGTTGAAGTTTTAGCGCGCATCATTACAACATTACCGCTATTTAAAGTAGAAGTAAGACTGCGAAGCCCAGAACGCGCGCTAGCGCTATCGCATCCCGTACGAGTTTGTTTAACGTGATTATTCCAGTACCAAGCTTTTACGCAAGTTTCAACACCTTCTGCTCTGCAACTAGGCGACGGGTTATCGCTTTGGGCAGACTTCCAGACCATCAGCCATTCACTCTCGTTCCAGCCCCCC
The DNA here is from genome assembly GCF_003003885.1 of Chlorogloea sp. CCALA 695. Lineage (GTDB taxonomy): Bacteria > Cyanobacteriota > Cyanobacteriia > Cyanobacteriales > Chroococcidiopsidaceae > Aliterella. The sequence goes on from NZ_PVWN01000066.1 coordinate 1,669, forward strand.
CCTGGTGGGCAACGATGGCAGTAATCAGTGAACAACTGCCACTCATCGCCATCAAAATCTTGACCTATGCTCCGTAAATAATTAGCAGTGCCAATTAAATCGCGTGCTAGAGCCGCCCCTGACTGGTTTCGCGAACCATTCGCCTGACCTGATTGCAGCAAATTACGAGATTCTTTAGCTAAACAAACTTCTATGGGTACAGCTTGCGGTACGGGTAAACTAATATCTTCGTAGCGCGTCGTAGAAGCAAGGAATCTGCTTTCTGGTGTTCTAGGTTTGCAGTTTTCTAATAGAGGCATTGCTGACTCTGACTCTGGCACTGCTAAAGCTGTCAACTTATCTTTTAATTCCTGATAAGAATATTTCTGCCCAGATTCTTGCACTATCTGCGTTCTTTTTGGTTCGCGCCCTGGCTTGACGTGCCAACCCCCAGCGAGACGAAAAACACGGGATGGATTTTTATTAGCTGGGTCAGCTTTCATCACTTTAATAAGTAACTGTTGCAGCGTTCGCCATTGCTCCAAGTCTTCTAGGGGCTTGTCAAGCACCCAGTAAGGCTGTGCTGACTTGTCGCCACTATATATAGTGAAAGTTGGCTCTAAAAACCCTACGGTTTCCCAGTGCAATAACTGGTCTTCAATTGGTCTGTCGTCCCACTCGCAGAAGATAGCAGCGCCCGAAGTAATGTCTTTATCTTCATGACCCCCAAGAGCGCCATTAACAACGACATACACGCCGCGCCCATCGGTCTGATAACGTTCTATTTGCTCCCAATCAAGGCGATCGCATTTGCGTCCTTTATCGTTATTTTTTCGCGGATCGTTAGAGTGGTAGAAAAACCGTAAGTAGACATTATTGCTCTCATAACCTAAATATTCCAAGTGTTGCCGAGCTTGGTTCTGGTCAATTTTTAGAGGTTGTGGGCTGTGAGTAGTTGCGTACATTAGTTAATACCTCCCAAGCCTGCTAGATGCGCTATCGCGTAGTAGTGCAGGCTGTTGATGCCCAGTTCTTGTGCATGGAGAGCGATCGCGGCTGCTCTAATATTGGGGTTAAAATTCTGAAAGCTCCTCAGCGCTTCAATTACAGAGGTCAGGCAGTAGATAGGGCGCTCTACTGAGGTAGAATTGAAATGAAAAAATTTCATACTATATAAATGCCTACTGTAAGTTCTTAGCCTCAGTGGGCGTTTTTATGTTTCGTAATGTCTCCTGAGCAGTTTCCCTCGCCAAAAGTTCGACTACTCAGGGTGGACTTGGACAACGATAAAAAAGCGAACCCCTCAGTAAGCTTCCTTAAGCTGCTGAGGGGTTTGTTTTTTTGACACTTTTCGCAGCATCCCTAGCTTTTGCGCGGCGTACTGAACGAGGTTCCGCAGGGGTAAATCCCTGCGGTGGAGCTAAAGCGACTTCGGCAACGCGATTGTCAATAGATGGGGTTTGGACTAGGAAATTTGGCATAGCGATCGATAAAAGTGCTGGTAGAATGTAGACACCGACTTGATTTCAGCGCAACTTACTTTTTAATTGAATCATGTCTGAAAAGTCCCATTTTCGATTCGGGGAAGTTTTAGCGATTTGTGACATTTCTTTACATTTGAAGATTTCTTCGATGTTGCTCAGAAATTCTCAACTTTTGATTTTGGTTGAGGTAGGTACAGACGTAAGTTGAGCTATCGGCATGTTTATGCTCATCCTTCTCCTTTCCGTTGATAGTTCGGTTGTAATGAGAGTAGTTAGTTAAAAATTCACGGCAATAGTGGATTAAGTTTTCGTCGTCCTCAGCCCAGGCGTATTTAATTGCTTCATCAACGAGCAGCCAGACAATCCATTCTCGCCAATCGCAGTTTTGGGCTTGCAGGGTTTCAAAACTGAGTAACTTTAAATCTGATTCAGTTTTTAGAACTTGCTTTCCTTTTTGACTTTTCTTAATTAGTGTCAAAGCCTTTCGGCGGCGCGCAATCATATCAGCAAGGTCATGGTAAACCAAGTCTTTTGTACTGTCTCGGTGCGAAACTAGAGCGTCACGCAGAGGATCTTGCCCTCGTAAGACTTCACGCGAATTTAGACCGCAATCTATTTTCTTGGACAGCATTAAAGAATAGGCGGCGCAAAACCACAAGTGTTCGCGGGAAGTAGCTCTCAGCGCTATTGGTACTTTCCTCTCCCAGAGCATATCCGTGAAGGCTAGGAGCGCTTTATCGAAGTCAGCAAAAGGGAGCATAGTTTCAAGCGGCGTATACAGCACCACAGATTCCAAATCCCCCCGCCTTAATACTCGAAACTCCTGCCAAAGGCTAAGACCGTGATAATGTCCTCGTATCCGGGCTAGAAGCTCTTTAAAGTCATCACCTTTTCCGTGTGTAGTTTGGATGGTAGGCCAGTGACGCATCTCATTAATAATTTGGGTAGCATCCCATTCTTCGGGTGGAGTACCTTCAACTTGAATATTAGGAACTGAAGGCGTAAAGCTCCACTGCAAAGAATTTTCGTCTAGCTCCCAGTGATATTTACGGTCAGAGAAAGAATGAGTAATCACAGGTGGAAAACGCCCCGGCGGATTAAGAAGCATTAGCGTGGGCAGCCCTGCGCCTTCGTGCCAAATTTGCCAACCTTGATCGGATTCTTTGATTTGCCGCCGGATCTTGCCGGATAGGTTAACAACTTCTGCTTCAGTGGGTTCATAGGAACCACTTACTACTTCGCCAGACGACCCCACTAAAATATTTGGGTCGTCGTAGATATCAATCGTGTTGTCCTTTGGATAAAGAGTAGTAATTTTTCCATCAATCTTGCCGTAGCTTGAATCTTTCTGTTTACGGCGCTTCGCTTCACCCATCTAAACCTCAATTGTGAATTTATAGTTATGCGATCGCACGTTCCTGATGCGATCGCACGTTTTTCTCCTGCACTAAAATACTTCTACTTTCAAATCCTCCACTCTTGCTACCCATCGGTCGGCTTTCTTCCCATTAGTCGTCTCTAATTCCTCAAACTCTGCCTCCAAAACATCACGAGGCACATCGGGTAATTGAGTAACAGCCCAAGCGATTGCATCGGCGGGAGATTTCCAATTTCTCCAAATAGCCAGCATTCCCTGCAAGCGGTGCAATATAGCTGCAAAGTCCGCCTCGCTCTGCCACTCTGTCATAATTGGCTTTTTGGTCGCTGCGTCGTACACTCGCGCAAATACTACCGTTTCTTCCCCTGGCGCTACGGCAATAATTAAAGGTTTATCCAAAGAGTTCAAAGTATTTAAAGCTAGTAATAATCCTTTGCAAAATACCGTACCGAAACCAGTGCGAACTACATAGATGCGATCGCTTTCAATTGTAATGTCTAACTTGACAAGCTCTTGATTTTTATATTCACGATGGACAACTTCTAACTTTTTAATTGTTCCAGTTAAAGCCTTTTGAGGTATATAGTTTTTCTTAGAATCTTCACTCAAAAAATACCACAATCCTTGTTCTGGTTCGTTGCCTACAAAAATATATTGGCTGCTTGGTGGAGTGCAAAAACCTAAGGATAAAGTAGGTTTTTCTTTGAGATTTTCAAGAGCGCTCGCTATCCGTTCTAAAAGTTGTTCGTTCATATCTATTCTTATTTTCAGTAGTATTAATAGCCTATATAATTAATATTTTACTATCAATTATATAGGCTGCTTATTATTAGAAAGGTGAATCAATTACTACGCGATCGCAAGCGTAATTAGTGCTGCTTCTAGCAGTTGCTTTAATCGCACACTTGCCATTATTCAAGTATTGGCACTGTCCACACAAGAGGGGATATTCTTTAATTTCTGTTGCTACGGGTTGTGGGGCTAATCGAACTTGCATTCTTAGCTGGCGCATTCCTTCACAAAACCCTTGAAGGTAAATCACGTCTGGCATTGCAGGAAGCCGACCGTCCGCCGCGTCGCTGATGCCTTCTAAGTAGATAGCCTCAATAGCTTCGTAGGATTCTAATCTTTGGTCTTGATCTCTATCTATGCAATATGTCATTATCTGTTTACCTGATGATTTTGGGTACGGGCGATCGCTAACTTTGGATGGTGGGCGATCGCCTTTTAAACTTATCTACTATTAGTATACCGTGTTAACACGACAATAGCAAGCTTTTTGCTCTTATGTATTTTTTGAGTGAGTGGCGGTGTTGACCGTGTTAACAAAAATGCTAGAATTTGTGTATGAAGCAGATACATCACGACGATCGAGGCAAGTTTAAATCGCCTAACTCAACACCATTGGCAAGAAAAGTTATGGGTGTAAGATTGCCAATTGATATGGATGCTACAGTGCGAGAATTAGCTGGGGATGACTTAGCTGCTTGGATTAGGGAAGCGATTGCAGAGAAGCTAGAGCGAGAACAGCAGCAGGATATGTCTGCTTAAAGCAGCAGGGAAGCAATAGAATTTGAGGAGTAAAAACAGCTTGTTGAAAGTGGGTTATTACTTTTATCGGTGTACTGTAGTGAGTTTTTAGTAATTTCACTCAGGCGATCTTAAAGCAGTTTTAGACTAAATTGATAAACCCATCTCAAATAATCAAAGCACCATGCATATTGTCGCCCTAGCTAGTTATTTGTCGAGTAAGCGCGGAGGTTTAGAACACAGCCTCCTTGATGTCTACCAAGCTCTAGCTAACCGTGGGCATCAAATTACTCTCGTTTATGAAGAAGGAGGTGACCAGCTTGAAAAGTACCAGCAGTTTTGTACTGAGTTAATCAAAATCACTAGCTACAAGTTTAATGTTAGATTTTTGAGCGATATCTGCAGGGTTGCAAGTACTCAAAGCAGCGTTATCTACAGTAACCAGTACAATAATTTCTTTTTTGGGCGGATTCTTTCTCGACTGCAAGGCATTCCGCTTGTCTGTCACCTCCGTCTTCACGCTTCTACGGAGAGTAGTTTCCTCAAGCGAATAAAACAGTCACTGACATTATCAGGAATCAGTCGTTACATTGCGATCTCAGAAGCTGTTAAAGCTGATTGGAGTGATCGCCTATCTATTCCTGGCGATCTCATCGACGTAGTTTATAACGGCGTTAATCCAGCCAGCTTTAAGTCTGTAGATAGCTCTGCAACACTCCGAGAAGACTGGAACATTCCTGAACATGTAAAAGTTGTTTCCTACGTAGGTCGCTTAGAACGGGTGAAGGGCATTGAAATTTTAATCAAGAGCTTTGCTCTTTTACAGCAAACAGGTACAAATGCTCATCTACTAATTGCCGGAAAGTCTCTGCTCTCGGGCGAAGAGTATAGAGAATCGCTAGAGCAGCTTGCCCAAGAATTAGGTGTTGCAGACTACGTTCATTTTCTAGGTCATATTTCCAATACTAAAGCTCTTTACCACGCTAGTGATGTGGTTGTATTACCCAGTATTTGGCTGGAAGCGTTTGGCAGAGTAGTGATTGAAGCGATGGCATCGGGTACACCGATGATTGGCAGTAGAGTTGGGGGCATTCCGGAAATCCTCACCGGGGAATTTGAAGACTGGCTATTTGAGCCGAATCATGAGCAGGATCTTTTACGTGCCCTACAGCAGTTAATTCATTGGCGTGATAAGACTCCAGATTTAGGGGAACGCTGTCGAGAGCACGTAGTCAACAACTTCAGTTTGGAAAAAACAATTGAAGGGGTTGAGCAGATCTTATTGAAATCGACTGCACCATAAAGACCGGGAGTAATTGATCTGATTGGAAACTTAATTTATTTCTTACCGCCGTCAATTACTGATTCAATACCTGATTGCTTCATGCGATCCTTTAATGGAATTGGATCTGATTCTAATGCTTTAACATGATTCTCTGCACTTCCTTTCCATCCATAGTAAGCATTCAAACGATAGCTTTTACTTTTACCAAGCTTTGCTCCCTCAATAAGAATTTCTTCAGCCACAAGTTTTTTTATTGCTCGATTAAAATGTGGTTGTCGCAGACCTATTTCAGTAGCTAACTCAGATTGATTGACAAGAATGTAATTATCTGTCTCTAAATTGGCTATATCCACCCCAATCACTAAAAGCTGTGGCATCAGCTTCAGCTTTACGCCAGCTTTTAGCATTAATTAAAGCAGTGAAGATAACTCCATTTTGGTCAGTTAGTAAAAGCTCGACTTTCTTGTTAGGTGCGCTCGTTGCTTCGGGGAGTTCGTTGAATTTAAGCGTGATTTCTGATTTTACTTCTGTCATTCTGTCCGTATATATAGGTGAGAGTTTAATTTTAGGATTTGTTGGTGCAAAGTCTGACGGGCAAATATTATATGTTGCAACAGTACGTTGCTAACTTAAATATCGCTTCAATTCTTCTAATAGCATTTGGTTGTCTTTCCACATAGAAACCTTTCCATCCCGATAGATTTTGGCGATGAAGGGAGCAGGATGTTCGCGGACAAATTCTTGCATCGAAACAATTGCTTTCAGAAAGATTGCAGCCATATCTCCTCCTGATAGATTTTGAGAAGCGAGTGCAAACATTTTAATGTTTGCACGGGTAACAGCAATTCTTTCTAAAGTATGTTTACCAATGTTGGCATCTTTAGTCAGAACAACCCAGCCTCTTTTTCCGACCTCTGGTAGCCAATCTACATCTTGAGCACCTTTATCAAAGTGTTTGTCATGAATTTCGATGTTGATGCCTGCTCTTTGAAGCGTTTCTACAATGCATTTGCTACCTAAACATCGATCTACGAAAAAGGTAACTGACTGGGGTTGAATCATGCAACAGAGGGTAGTTCACACCGAATGGCTTCTTCAATTTTGAGGCGTTCGCAGTCATAGTCGTAAGCAAGATCGTCAATTGATTCACCTGCTTGATATCGTTCTGCCAAAACGCGGGTAGCAATTCCTGTTCCAGCAATGACAAGGCGACCAAAAGCAATTCGGGGATCAATAACGACAATGCGAGGATTATCTTCCTCATGAGAGCGAGTAAAAGGATAAAGTTTAATTGCAAGCCCAGTATCATCGGGTTCAATCCTTTCAAGATGAGCATTAAACGAATCTTTCATTTCCGTTTGCCCACGTCTAGAGGCATTAACGAGAGAGCCGTATCGCTCAATGAAGAGGTCAACACCATTAGTACGAAAGCGCTCATTCGCTAAGGGGTGAGATACTTGAAGGTGTTCCTCGATAAAGTCGAGAGCAATCCGTACCTTGTCTATTTCAATGTGGTGATGCTTGCGAATTGCTCTTAAAACATGAACTTCAATTAGGTTGGTAAATGAGAGAAGTCGCGGTTTGAGATTAGGAATTGGGATAAGGGGCTGGAAAAAGTTAAAACCGTTTGTGATCGGATAGTGCCGTCCAATTGTCCAAGAGCGAATTGTGCCTGCTGGAATGCGTAAATAGCGGACAGCATCGCTAATGGAGTAGGTCGGAATATCTCTAGGATTATTTTCTCCGTAAAGTTCAGTCATGTTATGTCTCCCACCGTCGGGCGCGATCTCGCTCATCTGGCGATCGCCCAGATTTATTGTTGCTAATTTGCTCCGCTTTCAATACTAGTAAGTCCGATAGATCACACTCTAAGAATGCACATAGTTTCTCTAGCGTCTCGGTGTCTACTCGCTTGAAATCATTGTTATACAGCCGATTGACCGCCATTGTACTGACCCCAGATTTTTCAGCCAGCGCCCGCTGACTCATTCGAGGGTCTCGTTCTGCCATCAGAACAGCTAGTTTGCTTTTCACTCTCTTCATACCTCCTAAAGTACATTATCTCACCTAATCTAGTTTATATGTCTATATAAGTGAATACAAACACAGTACAAACATTAATTATGTATCGGAAGTAGTGATATAATGGTTATAGAGAAAGCGCCCCGACTACCAATCTGAAGCGCCTCTCTAACGAAAACCTATTTAAAGATTTGAATCTATCATGTCACAAGTATTATCAAAAGCGCCTTCGTGGAATCACGCGGAGGCAGTATGACAAAGGAGCGCTTTCAAAGAGAAGGTTTAGAGTTAGTTGAAGTACCTACCAAGTTTGTGAACCATTGGCAAGATGAAGCGATGCGGTTACGTGACTTAGCTGTAGCGACCCACAATACTAAACGCTTCAGACCACAATAATCACTGTTTTGAGACCAGATTAACTGCAACTATAAAGTCAGTTGAGACCGAATTAAATCCAAATAAGACCACATTATTTGCAACCAGACCACAATACTAAATTTGAGACCAGATTATTTGCAACTAGAAAATGGCAGAGTAGTAAGGAAAGAAAACGAGCGTTTTATTTACTGAAAATTGACAAGCTACTTGTAACGACCCACAATACTAAATGCTTCAGACCACAATCATCGCTATTTTGAGACCAGATTAGCTGCAACTAGACTTGCACTTGAGACCACATTAGTTCCAACTAAGACCACATTATTTGCAACCAGACCACAATCATCGCTCTTGTGACCACATTATTTGCAACTATAAATTTATTACTTGAAACCATGTCTCTAACTCATATCTAGGAAATGGTATATCAGAGAAGTTAATAAACTTGTTGCTACCTTTGCATACATTGCCGTAGATAAAATTACTGAGTTGTTTGACCTATAAAATGACTATTTACTGCTGCGTAGCAACTTGTACATTCTCAGTAAATAAAACGCTCGTTTTCTTTCCTTAAATTTCTGCTCATTTTTTAGTTGCAGTTAATCTGGTCTCAAAACAGTGATTATTGTGGTCTGGAGCGTTTAGTATTGTGGGTCGCTACAACTAAGCCTTCTCAATTTCCGCAATAAATCGTTCAAGCAAAGTTTTAGTACGTTTGTACTGTGGCGCTTGCTTACCAAGGTTCAAGCTTTCTAGGACACGACTTTTAATCGCTTCCAAGTTAGCCGTACTATGTTGCTGCCTGAGAGTAACGCTATCCGTAGTTCTGGCGAAAGCTGACCCCAACAGCCCGTCCTCAAGAAGTGCTATCCGCTCTGATAGACGACGCTCTATCTCTACTAGCTGTCCTCTTAACTCCTTTATCAAGTCCGGGGCAACCTCTTGTTCTGGAGATGGCAGACTTAAAGCTGTCTTAATTGCACTCGTAATGAAGTCCGCGCGCGCTACTCCTAACTCGTCACTACGAGTATTAATTTCAGCTATCAGACTGAATTCTTGCTCTAATAAATTAAGCAGCGTTGCTTCTAACTGCGGTGGGTTTTCGCGTTCAGGAAACCAAGCAATTCTTACATCCTCACATTCTTCAAACTGTCCTAGTCGGTGGTGCTGTACCCACTGCTGCTTAAGATTCTCAGTTCTACCAATGTAGAGCAAGACTTCGCCTTGGTAAACCAGGTAAATCGCTGCTACTTCTGGTAGTTGGGAGCGATGTAGCAACGGTACTGATACCAACTGCTGCATGACTTCAGTTGTTGTTGCTCCTCGTTTTAGTAACGCTGTTACTTGCTCTGCCAAACTTTCTGGCAGTCGTACAACCTTTGTCTTTTCGCCATATTTTGGCTTCCATTCCGGGTTCCCCTGGGGATTAGGCACGGTTTTATCTAAGGTCAAATTGTTACAACTACACTGTAACTTTACTATGTAACGCTGTTACACAATCTTTACAAAAAATAGGCGTTACACTATTGAATCTTTAACGTAACGCTGTTACATTGTTAGAACAAGGCAAAGGAAGGCAATCTCTTCAAGCAACCCACTTTGCTAGACCTCTACAGACTTAAGGAAAGCGCAAAAATGCAAAACTTACTTACCGCCTTAATTGAACTTATATTTATCACTTTTGTTTTTATCATGCTTTTTGATTTTGTTAGTCAGTTACTTAACGCACTTAACAAAGTCAAAAGGCAAGCCGCGACTAGCCAACAAAGAAGTATATGCGACTACAGAGTGGAACCAGTATCTATTGCGCGGCTCAAGCAACCGTTACCGCTACAACCAGCAACTACAGAATGGATTAAACAGAACTTGTCACCTACTGAGATTTGGGCAGAGGAAATTCCGTGCGCGATCGCTTTAGCTAAAGCTAGACTTCACTCTTTCCAGCCACAAGGAACACCAATTGCCAGCAAACAGGAGCTAATTAATGTCGGTATCCGCCGATGCAAGAAATTAGCTAGCCAGTTGAAAATTCGTCGTTACAATACCATGCGTCTAGCAGAACTGGCAGATGTCTTAGCAGGCAAGGTAGCGCGCGCGGAATTATTTGTCTAACTTATCTAAGTGCGCAAGGTTTCTTTTTTTATAGCCCCCAAGGTATCGCTCTTTATAAAGACATGATAGGATAGCCCCCATGATTCACCATCGTATTGCCGTAGCAGCTAGAAAGGGCGGAGTGGGCAAGACCACGATCGCTTGTGGATTGGCATCGGTGCTGTCGCATCAAGGACTGCGAGTATTAGTCATCGACCTTGACCCTCAATCGAATGCAGCTTACGTTTTGGGAGTTGACCCGATTGCGCCGGGAACAGCAGAACTCTTAACAGGCGGAAATCCCTCAGCCCTAGAAGCTGCGCCGACTCTACACGTCCTCCCTGGCGGACCTGAATTAGGGTCCCAGAGAATTCAGTCATTGCATCCAGAAGAGTTGGCAGAGGCCGTTAAAAGCTTAAACTATGATGCGGTTATCTTTGACTGTCCACCTGGCAATGAATATCTAGAGCGGCTAGGTCTAGCCGCCGCAACTGTAGCCCTAGTCATCACCAATGCTCACCCACTTGCCGCAATGGGAGCTTCAAGAGTGCTAGAAATCTTGGAAACTTACCAGAAAAAGGGTTGGCGGGGTCCAGGGCGCTGGGCGCTGGTCTCATCACAAATCGATGCCCGTCGCTCACTGGACAAACAATCCATTCCCCATCTAGCGAAGAGATATCCCTACATTCCGCAGATGGTCGTCCACCAAGATACTACTCTCTCTTTAGCTGCGGCAGAGCAGATACCACTCATGAACTATGCACCTAGCTGTCGTGGGGCCTCTGAACTGGGAACCATAGCGCAATGGATTATCAAAGATCATCAGTTTTCAGGAACGAGCGATGCCTAGGAAACGAAAAGAAACAGATGTGTGGGACGCGGCTCACCTAGCGGCACAGAGATTGCACACTCAGGACCTACAGGCCGTATCTCAAGCTGACAAAGAGCGAACACAACGGTCTAATCTTCCCCTCAATCAAATCTTACCTCGGTCCACAGATACAAGGGAATTAAATAGCGTTCACGTCGCCGGACTAGCGGAATCGATTGCGATGTTGGGGCTATTAGAACCTCTGGTCGTTGATATCCAAGGCCGCTTGTTGGCTGGCGGTCATCGGCTAGCAGCTGTGGGGGTAGTCAAGGACAACAACCCTGAAGCTTATACTCAGCACTTTCCTGATGACCTAGTGCTAGTACGGATGATGCCTTTCGATGCCGATGTTGACCCAGATCGGGCGTTGCAAGTTGAGATTAGCGAAAACGAGAAACGACGAGACTATACACCTGCTGAAGTTCGGGCTTTGGCAGAACGGTTACGCATCGCTGGCTATGTAGACACGCCTGGTCGTCCTACCAAGGAGGAAAGACGACTCAGACCAGCCCTAGAAATAATTGTGGGCAAGAGTTTAAGAAGCGTCCGTCGTTACCTCACCGACGAAAAACCTGTCCAACTTGGACAGGTTTCCAAAAGAACTGCTCTGCGTCATGCTAAGGAGGCATTAGAGCAGTGGCAAAGCATTCCAGAAGTTCAAAAAACCACAGCGACAGAGCAACAGTTGGCAAGGAAATTACCGCAGATACTAGATTTGATCGAAAAAGCCATTGCCGAGGGGGAGAAGTCTACGGCTGACAAACACGATAAAACTGAATAAATATAGAGGAGGCTAGAATTTCTAGGTTGTCAGCTCGAAAATTAGGGGAGCGACTAGGGCTAAGTCACGTAACTTTAGGGCGGAAAGTCAAGAAAGGTGTGGATGTATTTGCCACTTGGAGCAAGGAGCTAGACAAAAATGGACTAGCTTGGGAGCTTCGAGGGGATAAGTATTACCCAGTGCAAGAGTAAAACTGGGGGTGCGATCACGTTGCAAAAGGAATTATTGGGGAAACCTCCTCTCTCAAGCGGCGGTTTGATCCCTACTTCGACCCTTACTCGAGTTTTGAGTCATCGTCCTACTTCTTCTTCTGTGAACTTAAAGACCCCAGCCATATAGACCAAGCAAGAAAGACGAGCTCCATAATTAGGCCTGCCCATCCTCGCCAATCACTATAGTCCATGTGCACTCCCTCAGGAATTCTATAGCCATAAAGCACATAAATATAAAACTCGTTCATAAAAACCTCGTTTTTCCATTAGTTTTCACAACACAACCAAAATTTCTATTTCCTCTAATATTTATCCTTGGGGGCAAATACCATGAAGTAAGCTAGTTATGTTGGATTAGATAGCTTTCGGCACACTAACAGCCAACGACTCCAACCAACCTGCTGCTGAGACACCAGTTCTATCCACACCCAGTCGTATTCGCATAATCCTTTACTGCCAACCCCACAACTAAGCCGTTGCCAATTTCCTCTCAAGACTAGCGACCCTATCCTCTGAAGAAGCGATCGCACCCTTAACGGCTGTGGGTTAAGTTTACCTCCGTCAGTCAATTCTTACAAATAAGCGGGTGTTACAATTAGCACAAAAACTATATCAGTAATAAAGTGCAAAATTAATGGCATATAACAAGCCACATCATAAGACGTTTGTTGCGTTGTTGAAACTTTCGGGACTTCCACAAAGCCTAGCTGAACCTATTGGTCAGAATTTGGCATACCTAGACAACAACCAGCAGGATGAGTTGATTGCAGTTATCTCTGAGGAATTACAAAAGAAACAGAACTTACCGCCAGTTCAAGCACCTTAAAAGCGTATATCAAAACGTATAGTAAACGTTGCCATGAACTCTTGCCAGATAGTGGCTGGCAAGAGAACCACTCACGTTTGACTTTCCTTACCGAACACTGCTGCTATTCAAAAACAGAATTTGTGCAAGTAAGTTGCACATCAGCAAAGTCGTCACCTTCGTCGTCGTTATTAACCCGGAAGTTATGTTGGGCAACAACTCCACCTTTTGGAATGAGGAAGCTAATGTCTCGCTGACCGTCCAGATCCCCGGTTCCTTCAGATGTTCCCTCAAACAGAAGAGCATTACCTTGAACCCGGATAGTATTGTCGGTTAGTAATGTTCCTGTAAGTCTCAACTCTAATCGACACTCTCCACCCCACCCATGAATGAACTCAAGAACATTCATCGCCTGATTTGGATTTGATAAGATCGTCTCACGAACTTCTGTCCGCCGGGTTTCCTCGTTTCGCCCAAAAGTTTCGTGATCAACACCATGCATATTCATTGTGACAACAAGACGACGGTCTGACATATTCATCTCCTATTAGTTAACGGTTTCCTAAGTAAGGAGTCTAAGTAGTATCCGACTGTAAAACACTGCTCTTAGTGTTCAGTTTATAAATGTAGTGCAAGTGCAAAAAATGCTGGAACTACTACCCTACGAAGTTCAGCAAACCAAGTAACTTGCACTGTTCACAATTGTTCGGTTGCTACTCAAGCCCCCACTCCTAGAATATTTAGATATCGTGAAAGTTAAGCTTCCTTGCTCTCACACCTACTGATACAATTACAACAAGAATTTTCCGCAAAAAAAAGATTAATTTACATGACAAAAAATATTCAGTTATTCGGATCATGTGCCACAACGGAAAAATTACACTTTAATCAAAGCGACAATATCCCCTTCTGATTAATAGAGAGCGACTGACGAATACACTCTAGCCAACTAACCGCCCAAGTCCCGCCAGTCTCCCCTCTAAACTAACTACTCGCTCTTGCAGAGAGCGCGCTCGCACTCGTGATACATTAGTTTCTAATGCCTAAAAAATTGAGCAGTGACCACGATTACTACAGCCCACGTAGCGTGCGATCGCAATTCGCTTTTTAGTGCTTAAGTTAGGTTAGGTTATGGTTTGTGGGCGTTCATATACAAAAATGTGAATGACCATGCCAAAACGAAAAGCGCATCAACCATTAATTCCTACGGCACATATAGCCAGAGTCTATGCTGCGGTCAAGGAGATGAAAGCCAAAGATCCTAAAAGGTGGCTCTCCGCTCCCGAAATTGCAGAGTTGGCTTCTGTCAATGTCGAAACGGTAAAGAGACACGTCCGACTCTTGTCCAAAGCAAAGATTTTCGATAAGGTCGAGCTTATCCATTTTCTATACAGACTATCAGATGATGCTCACACTATAGAGTACACAAGTGAATTGGAAGAGGCGAATTTGGTTTTAGACCATCATTATTTCTTATAATCCAATTCTCCCCAGCTTCGCAAGTGTGCTATCTGGGGTTTTAACTGTTGATAAAATATGCGGCACGGGCTTCACCGTCTGTACCCCTACCGTTAAAACCCCATTGACGTGCTAGATCGCACGCTTCAAATTCCCGTTTAGCTGGCAGATTACTTTCTGGTTCCAAATGGCAAGGGTCGTGTCCTAAATAGGCATGAGCAATTTCATGAGCAATAAGGCTTAGATTGTCCTCCCACTCATATTTATCAACTATATGCTCGGAGAGCAAGATAAGCTTTTGCGGATTTAATAGAAGTTCTTCTACCTTTCCTTGCTCAATTGCCCATTTGATACCTTCTCTTAAATGCAGTGGAGGCGGAAACAGCATACTTCCATTAAGCACTACAGCATTGGCTGCACCACCAATCGAAAGGAAGCGACAGCGATCGCAAACAAACTCTCGCACTTCTTTTGGCAATCGTGCCAGCGCTTGAAGAATTAATTGCTCAATGTCTGGATTGTCGCCACAGTAAAAACTTGAGATAGATTCATAGAGAAAGTCTAAATCTTCCATCAATCAATTTTACCCCGCCAATCGCCCCAATTTCCGCTCAAGATTAATCACTCGCTCTTGAAGATCGGCGATCGCACCCTTCACGGCTTTTGGGTCAGTCTTCCCTAAATACTGTGCTAAAGCTTCCCGAACTATCTCAGCTTCTTTGCGACCCGCGGCAGCGGCTAGAGCGCTAATTTGTTGCTGCCAGTCCTGGGGAACCCGCGCCCCGACCATCGGTGACTCTGCCATCTCTGCCTACGCCTTCTATCAACGTTAATTCAAGGGTAGCCCATTATAGCTGTAGTCGGTGAATGCAGCGATATCATAAGCAGAAACTATCTAAAATGCCCCAAACACTGATGCTGTCGTGGGATAGGTAGCAATTGATTGATAAGTAAAAGTTAAGTGGTGTTGACTTGTTCGCTATGGCAACGAGATATCAATACTTTAAGCTATCTATTCCACAAAAAGGTGATTTCGTGTAATCTAGTAAAATCAGACAAAATTATCCAATGAAAGTAGCAGGAAACGGGCAAGGGAAAATCTTAACCCCAGAAGAATTGAAGTTACTGTTTGTCAAGGGGTTTGTTTCGTCACGCGATCGCGCTTTGTTTGGCATCTGCTTATATACTGGCTGTCGTGTGTCCGAAGCACTGGCACTCCAGACTTCTGATATCAAAGGTGGAACTTTAACTTTTCGCAAGTCTACCACAAAGGGCAAGCTCAAAACCCGTGTTGTAGATATCCAGCCGGGGCTTGCTCAATTGTTAGCAGAGTACCCAACATCACCTGGGGCGTTGTTTCCTGGTATGCGGGGGCGAAGTCTTGCCTTGACTCGGTTCATGGCTGATAAGATTCTCAAAGCTGCTTGCGGGAGGGTTGGATTGGAGGGTGTCAGCACTCACAGCTTTAGGCGCACTGCCCTAACCATGATGTCCAGCGCTGGTATTCCCTTGCGGGTGATTCAAGAGATATCCGGTCATAACGATTTGGGAACATTACAACGTTATCTGGAAGTGTCGCCAGAACAAAAACGTATTGCTGTTGCTGTAATTGGATTTTGAGATGGACAACAAGGTTTCTTCATCAAATTTCACCATCTCTTTACATACGGTCTGTTAGCGTAGTCAACTTTTGGGGATTGATATAAATAAGTCCCTTTGAGTAACTCCATGACACAAATATACACAATTCAAGATTTAAAAAAGCGTTTTAGCACTTTTAAAACTGCTAAAGACTACTTCAAAGTCAAAGCACAAAGTTGGCAAAAGCTTTGTGACAAACTTAACGTCGAGTCTAACAAAGATACACGCCTTATAGAGCTTGAGTTTTTGGTGAGGGAACTGACCACACAGTTGGAATCGCTTAGGGCAAGTAAATCTACCAAAAACGAATTAGACATTTTGCTAATGGATTTGGTTTATAAGCGTGGCGTAGGCGGCAATGAAATCTTTGAATCCAGAGAAGTAATGGAAGGTGAACCAGAAGACGCAGATAAAGATGATTGGTCTTCGTTCTACAGCACTTTAAAGCGACGCTACCATCGTCTGAGCCAAATCTATCACCCCGATCATGATGGAACTAAAGAGCAAATGGGAAATCTAACCCACGCTTACGAATCGGCGCTAATTTACGTGAAGGCTAACAATGGGATGGATCTGTAGTGGAATCTATAACCATTGAAACAGATTTATCTCGTGGGCAAATAAACAAGTTCAAATGCTTATTTAAAAGCATGAAAATCCATAATGGTCGTGCTTATCTTCCAATTCTAGAAATGCATGGAGTCCTTTTGACAAATAGTAGGCAATCAGCAGCCAACATAGTTAAGGCACACGATCGAATAATCAAGCCGCACCAGGAAGGTGAATACTTACGTCCATCAGGTGTTTACGTACTACTTGAGTCGTTATGTGATGAGAATCCCGCTAAATCATTAGGTTATCGTGCATCTCTAGCTTTCATAACAGCAGAATTAGCTAATAATCCAGAGCTAGCTAGAAGTAATCAAATTGCCGCAGCAGTTATAGGAAGATCCGCTACAAATACAATAGCTATCGTGAAACGTAACGCCCTAAGATGTGCTTTAAGCCATGTGGAATTTAACAGTAAGGTTAAGTGTGATATTCACCATATTGAAGGTAAATCTGAACAACCAAATTTAGTTGACGAAACAAGCAATTTGATACCCCTTACTGATGCAATTCATAAGGAATATCACACATGGGTCAGCGTTAATAAGAAAGCTATTACAAGACAAACTCTAAAAGAATTTGCTAAACGTCACGATTATAATGCGAAGCTCACAGCGTAATTTTGGCTAACTATAGACAAAATTAGCAGATGAAATGGGCCCATTGCTCATTTCTTGTAGAACCTAAAAAACCCCAAAAAACTGCTGAAAATGGGGTGATAGGCAAGCGGCAATTTACAGCTAATGTTAGCTATTTGCAGCTATTTACAGCTAATATTATCTATAATCCATTGCTATTTCTGCGGGAAAACTGAAAACATAACAGCTAATGTTTGCAATTTACAGCAATTTACAGCAATTTGCAGCTAATGTTTGCAATTTACAGCTAATGTTAGCTATTAATAAATGGTATTATATGCTACAAAAAATTGAGCTTCAAAGCTGTTTTTAAATAGTCTTTCAAGCTTTCACAAAAAAGATGCTGAAACTCTTGGCTTCAGCCCAGGGATGAAAGATAGTTGCAGGGTTTTCAGGCTAAAAAAATTAGAAGGATTCAAATAGTATGGCTGAAAGTAGGGGCTAGGGTCTGCCAAATCCCAATCTTTAGATAACACATGGCGGAAAATTGTACCTTGACTACTTTTACCCCCTAAAAATGACTACCAATCAATATCTGCGCTGATTCGTCGTTGTCCAAGAACCACTACATCGTCCCAGTCAAATTTCGATTTTTCAGCAGCAATCAGAACTGCTCCAGCTAGCGCAGCCGGGTAGTCGTCTACCGCCGCTCCAGTCCCGCCGCTCACGCTCCATTGCCCTGTAGAGCGATAGGTTACAGTCAAGTTTTTTATCTGTTGGTTGGCTTTGGGATGAGGGTACAGTTCAATATTCCCCGCGTTAAATAGCTCTCGTAACTTACTAAATGCCTCCGTCTTACTAGGAGCCGTCCATGTCAATTCACGAATTTTTACGTTGTTCGACAGCCTTTGGATTGTGGCAGCACTGTTGTACTGGTCAAGTACAACTTCTTTGAACTCGTAGAGATTATGCTGCTCATGAATCCAGCCTTCGACTTCAGCGATATTTACCTGCGCTTTCTTGCTCTCACCCCAACTAGGGGTAAATTGGTGGAATTTATCTACTACCAAGCGACTTTCATCATAATGAACGATGCAAGCAGTGTAAGCATCCCGGTTTCCTTTGGCAGGGTCTAAGCTCAAATAGTACGACCCAATAAATTTTTTTAGCGGTGGTAACGAACCGCGATCATAGTTGACCGCCGCATCCACTAAGTCACTGCCTACAAAACCAGATAGGGATTGGCTGAAATTCGCCCCATACTCAATAGAAAATAGTTCTGGGTCGCGCGACTTTTCCTGCTCTAGAAATTCGGCGCTAATTGTGGGGTTAACTTCCCAAGTAGGCGCTTGCACTACCTGCATATGAGCAAAGTTCCCAGAAGCCGCTTGCTTGTATAAATCCCAAAAGATGCCCGACTGAATCCAGGGGGAACTTAAAAGCAGTATTTTACCCAGGTTCCCAAACTGAGCCACACTAGGACTAAGTGCTTGATAGAGGCTACTTCCCGCCGCATTACCTGCCTCGCTATCAAGGGCGTGGGCAAGCTCATCAAAAATCAGTAAAGGGCAAGCCATACCCCTACCTGATCGGCTAGAGGCTGGTAATGCCTTAAATACTGCCCCATTACTTAATTCCAGGGTGTCGGTGGTTTCTCGCACGATTAACCGCTTGAGAATAGGGGAGCCATTAATTAAATCTTTCACGCCCTGAAGCGCAATCTTCGCCTGGTCAATTGTATTAGCTATTGACACAATGTAGAACCGCTCACCCGGTCTTAGGCACTTCTTGTACTCGTCTGCCAACATACACGCGGCGTAAGTGGCAACGATCGCACTCATTAAAGTTTTTCCACTGCGCCGCCCCAATGCCCAGACTGCGATCGCATAATTTCCAGCCCAAAACTCCTCTAGAATTTCAGCTTGCTTATCCCAAAGTTCGAGGTTTAGTAAGTTGGGGTCGCTAGAGAACTGGCTAATTGTTACTGGAAGTGCGGACACCATTCTCTTTGCCTCCAATAGCACCTAAGTATTGCTTTAATAACGCCTCTGGCGGCTCAGTCCCATTTTCAGCCTTCACAAACACAGGAGATTTTTCTAATCCATACCACTTGCCCAGAATCTGCACAGCGCGGAGTTTATCGGAATTTCTAGCTGACGTATCTTTAAGGGTTCTATGCAAGGTCGTCAAAGCCAAGGGAATCATACCTTCAATAGCTCGTTTGTATTTTTCGCAAACTTCTTCTTCAACCGTCTCTAGCGCTTTCGTCTTAGCCTGGTCTACTGAATATCTAATATCAGAACGGACTGCCCAGCGCTCGATTGTGCGAGTAGTTACGCCAAGAACCGACGCGATCGCATGGTAAGCGACACCATCTGCCAGCATAACGATCGCTCTTAATTGTTTTTCTGTTATTTTTGGGGGCTTACCCGACAAAATACCGACCAATAACCGACACGTTCAGTCTAACAAGCGCTATTCTCGCTTTACGTCAAATCTTCTTCGCACTTTGACTCTATCGCCACCAATTTGACAAAATGGGGTTTCGTTTAAGTCTGCCACTACTTCAAAAACTTGGAGGCGATCGCCGCGTAATTGTGTAATTTGGGAATTAAGCATTTTCATTTCTATCAACAAATTAAAAGACTCATCGATAGCGGCGTTATACATTCCAGCTTTCACCAGCAATTCCTGAAGTAGCACGTCCGCTTGTTCCTGTCGGTTTTCTTGCTGTAAGAGCTTAAGTTCAGCCTGCTTTTGTTCGCAAATTTCTGTAGCCAGCTTTAGCGATAGTCGCGCTGCCTGTAACTTTGCATCATAAACCTGCTGCTGTTCTAGATTGGACGGTGCAGCGCCTATGAGTTCGACTAGCAGCGTAAAAGCTGAGTCTGCTTCAGGATTGAAGGGTCTAATTCTGCCAGCTTCCAAGGTTGCGATCGCCTCTCGCAAACGCTCGATATCTGTGCGGCGCGTCTCAATTTCTGATTCCAAGGTTGCGATCGCACTTGTTTCTGTTTCTTGTTTAATCTCAATCATTTGTTTTTCCTCTATTTTTTAATTGGCGGTTTTCGTCGATTTACTTTGTACTGAACCAACATCTTTAGATGATTTCGCGCCAAGCCCAATAGTTTTAGGCACGAAGGCTTATAAGCGATCGCCACTATTAGAGCGTGGCACTCAGAAACTAAATCGCCGCGTTCAGCTTCGGCTCTTAGTATTGCCTGCTCGGAAGATGTCATGTCTGCTCCTCCAAAGTGCTAACTTCTGGGCTGGTATATTTTTGAGCGATTTCTAGTGCTTTTGATGCTCGTTCGTCCAATGGATTATTACTGGCGTGGAGATTAAGCAGCGTCAAAAAGCGGACGCGATCGTGCTGATTAAAACATTTAATTAACTTTTTTAAGACCGTGCCTCGGTTCTTGCCAGTTGCTATCGATGCGTCATCTATTAATTCCAAAGCTGCTGACCAAGATTGACATTTAGTTATTTGCGCTGCCAAAGGTTCTGCGGTTTTTAATTGTTCAGCACTTCTCTCACTCTCCCCCCCCCCTACTTCTGACTCAGAGTTGCTGACTATCTCTAAAGTGCTTGCTGTGTCTACTTTTAAATAGTCAGCATTGGTAATATCTACTATTGGTTGCTGAGTAATTGCTGAATAATTGCTGACTATTTTGCTGACTATTGGAAACCCTTGTTGTATATAAGTTTCAGCTATATAGTCAGCATCGGAG
>NZ_PVWN01000067.1 GCF_003003885.1 Chlorogloea sp. CCALA 695
TTCGGTAGAGGCAGATAGGGTGTCACGCCTGAACCTGGCGAGTAGGACTTTCACCTACATCAAACTGAGAGTTCAGCGCAAGATGTGAAAGTCTTGGCTGGAGTGGTTATATTACGGTCTGATTACCGTGATTCACACTCAACGAATCGCACCTGCCCAATGCGCTCCGCTTCTTCATGGTCAAAGGCTCGACCAATAGCGCGATCGCCTACCCAAACTACATACCATTGCCACGTTTGGTTATAAGTTACTGACCAGGTTCGGGGTTTAGGAGGAGGAGTTGGTACAGGAGGCTTGGCTAGTGCGTTGTAGCCTTGTACATATCCTGCGGAATACTCGCATTCTGCTTCTGTATACAGTGGAATTGACTTATCTATCGCATCCAATCGCCCGTGATTGAACCCCTGCTCAAACTCATTAGGAGGCGGTGGTAGCGCGTCGTCTTCTTCTCGGTCTAGTACCCACTCCTCGGTATAGCAAGAAGCGTTTGTAGGTTTGACCTTTAACCATACTCGACCATCGGTATACACATCTTTATTGATCACCTGCATGACAGGGGTAAAAGGAGCATGGATAGTATCGCCGATGTTTGCTTTTGTCGTCGCTCTATCCCAGATTTTCGGAGTGGATTCAGAGCAGAGTTCAGTTATACGTTTTTCTTGAGTTAGCATGGTATTACCTATGTATGTAGGAACCAGAGCCTGCAAGCGATCTCCCGTCCAAAGTTGATACGCTTGTAAGCTTTGCTGTTTGCTTGAATTAATTTTTCAATCAACAAAGCTTTTCTATTTGGGAGTCCGCAGGGTATGAAACCTTGTCGTGGGCGTTTCCTCCTCTGACCGTTGCTACTGCTCATCGCTTCGCTGTTATCAGGTTCCGGGCGGTGTTTAGGCAGTTCCGCTCTCTGCTGCTTTGTTGTTAGTCAAATTTCGGTTCTGGATGCAACTCTTTATTTTTTGGGTAGTGCCAAATATGTAAGGATAAGTGTAAAGAGTATGTAGAGAGAGTTGTATGAGTGAGGGGAAGTTAAGCTGTCCAAAATGCGGGTCAGAAAGAATAGTAAAAAATGGCTTCATCCATAACGGCAACCAAAATCATAAATGTCGAAACTGCAAAGCGCCAATTTGTGCTAAATCCCCGCAATCGTCCAGTTACAGAAGAGAGTAAAAAGCTGATTGATAGGCTATTACTAGAACGCTTGTCAATTGCCGCCATCTGTAGAGTTAGCGGTATCTCTGAAACTTGGATTCAAAGCTACGAGTCGCGGAAAATACAGCACCGTACCTCAACAAGTTGCAGTTAGCTCAAAAAAAAAGGACACTTGACAATTCAATGTGATGAGATGTGGTCGTTCGTGGGTAAGAAAAGTCTGAAGCAATGGATTTGGTTAGCAATGGACGTAGAAACAAAAGAAATTGTGGGGTTGTATGTCGGCAGTCGTTCACGCAAGGCAGCAAAACGTTTGTGGCTTTCTTTACCTGGGGCCAGTAGACAATGTGCGGTCGCATATACTGACTTTTGGCAAGCATACCATCAGACTTTGCCCAGCAAGAGACATAAAGCGGTTGGCAAGGAAACAGGCAAGACTAACTATATTGAGCGCTTTAACTGTACCATGCGTCAACGTATTGCTCGATTGGTTAGAAAGACGCTTTCATTTTCCAAAAAACTAGAGAATCATATTGGCGCTATTTGGCTTTTTATCCACCACTATAATAAATCCTTACATATTTAGGACTACCTATTTTTTGTTCTCGGCTGAGGCTGTTTGCTTTCCTCATCCACATACTTATAGTACAGTTTTATAGTGCAACTTGTCAAGCGTTACTTTATAAGTTGTACTATGAATGTAACGCACTATAATTAATGAGTGTTATTTATAACCACATGATTAAGTAGAGTCAATGGAGATGTAATTATATGAACTCTATGCTTGTCACTCTGTCTGTTGATATTCCTGGTTTAGGCATCCGAATTAGGCAACTTAGGGAAGCTAAAAATATGTCTCCTACCCAACTAGCTGCTTTAGCAGGAATGAGTTCAGCTAATCTTTATCGAATTGAAGGTGAATCTACAAAATCGATTCCTAGAGAAACACTTAAAGCACTTAGCAAAGCATTAGAAGTAGATCTAGATGAGGAGGTTAAAGCCGCCTTGGTTAAAGCGTTAGCGCAAGATAGTAAAAAATGATGTTGAGTAACCTTCTTTATTTGCTTTCTTCCAAATAGCTTCTTACCGACGTTTTTAAGCTAAGTGATAAGTAAAATTGTCTAATTTTCGTACGCTGTTACTTCTAGATAAAAATACCAAGATTCATTTTAAGGTGATCGGACATGGACACGAAATTTATACTAATTCAAGAAATTGAGCAAGACCCAAAACCTATACTAGAGGCGGTGCTTGATTTCCTAGGTTTTCTTAAAGCAAAACAAGAGAGGGAAAAATTAGAGATACAAAAAGATACTCGTGCCGCTCTTGGAGAATCACAGCAGTATGACCTTACTCCCCTTGCTCATTTGAAGCTAGAACTTGGGTTGTTTAATCATTAAGTAAATAAAACTTTGCTCGTATCAAACTAAGAGGTTTTTATGACTACTAAAACTTTTACCGCCGTTATTCACAAAGAGGAGAATATATTTGTAGCCAACTGCCCTGAAATTGGCACAGTTAGTCAAGGAGAAAGTGTAGAGGAAGCAATTACTAACCTTAAGGAAGCTACAGAACTTTACCTAGAGGAGTTTCCCCTACCTGACAATAATCTACCTATTACTACCACGTTCGAGGCTAGCTATGCCCAGATTGCCTAGAATCTCAGGGCAAGAGGCGATTCGTGCCTTAGAGCGTTTAGGTTTTGTCCAAGTTAGGCAAAGAGGTAGCCACGTAGTTCTGAAAAAGTTAACGCCTGAAGGTACAGTCGGATGTACTGTACCCCTAAGCCAGCAACTAGCAATAGGAACATTAGCAGGCATTCTCCGCCAAGCTCAAGTTACGCCTGAAGAATTTATTGCCAATCTTTGAAACGATCGCACCGTCTGGAAAACTAGCGATCGCCCCGTACTACACCCAAGCTATTTAACAAGAGGTATAGCCTTATGGAATTTTCCCATGAGTTGGCACTGGCTTTAGTACAATCCACCGAACAGTTTCCTGTAGATTTCGACGCTGCTTGGAAATGGATTGGTTACTCAACTAAGCAAAAAGCTAAAAACAAACTGACCAACAACTTTAATATAGGCTTAGATTACACGCTTACCCAAACGGTTAAGCGTGTAGAAGGTAATAAGGGCGGAGGTTCTGTCCGTTTTGAATCTATCAATCTCACTATAGATTGCTTCAAGTCTCTGGGAATGATGGCAGGGACAACAAAAGGTAAAGAAGTACGCCGTTATTTTTTAGAGTGCGAACGGATTGCCAAAAAAGCAGTATAAATTATCCCCGCCCAATCCCAAGAAATCGAGCGCCTTAAGCTGGAGCTTCAAGTTGCCCAAGCCCAGACAGCCGCCGCCCAATCTCAAGAGCGCCTAATGCAAGTCTCCAGCGCCATCGTCACCATGCACGGCGCGGGGATGCTGGGGTTAATCTTGGGCAAACCAGAGGCGATCGTCGAACAGCCGCCGATTGTTGTCGAGAAAAATATTTTAGTAGATCGCTCCGGTAGACCCGTCAGAACCTACGAAGGGCTTTCTAAAACCAAACTGGCGAAAAGGTACGGCATGAAAAAGCCCCAGGATTTGGTTAACTGGCTTCAATCAATGGGCAAGGAAGATTGGGTTCAACCAGCAATGACCGCCGCGCCTTGCCAGTTCGTCCCGTTCGAGTATGTCCCGGAGTTAGACAGGCTTTGGGCAGCACGGCAAGGAAACCGACAAAAATTACTTGGTGAGTGACCGCATCTTTTTTCCAAGTAGCCAAGTTTTTCTACACATTCAAAATTAGGGTAATTTTATGTCACCTTTCTTAAACGAACCTAGTGACCATCGCCAGGTTTTAGATGCGCTGACGGGCGATAGCGCCTATGATTCACAAAACAATCGCTGCCCCAGGTGCGATCGCTTTGGGGTTGTCTCTGGTATGGACGAATACTACGGCACAATCTACAGGTGCAAATGTCTTCCCGTGTTTTGGGTCATCAGTCCAGAAACAGGCGAAAAACTGGAGGGAGGTTAAGCGATGACTTTTACCTCAGCAGTGCTAGGAGTAGTGCAGCACCCCACTAATATTCTGACTGAATATCTCAGTAAGTTTAGGGGAGTTAAGAAATTCAAAGCGTATATCCTGTCTTGGTTAGACGGTTAAATTAGTAGCAAATTAAAGAAAGGATTGCCCCCTTGGGTTTATGTAATTAACCAAGAATTAGCCGAAGCTCTTGGCTGCTGTAGAGACACAGTTTTCCGCCATCTCAAAGAACTTTGCGAGATGGGCATACTAAGGAAAACTCCATACAAGCGCTGGGCAACTGACAATATTTGGGCGTACTCCATTGACTTTGAAAAACTCAAACAAGAATTAGCGCCGCCCGTTGATATTTCTGCAACCGAAAATCAGATAGCCGATAGCCGAAAATCAGATAGCCGGGAATCTGAAATTAGGCAGCCGATAGCCGAAAATCCGACAGCATACATAAGTCTAATTCCTAATTCATCCCAAGTACAACCACAACACAGCCTGCCTGCTGCTGGGGAGGTAGTTAAAGAGGAAGATCCACCTATCCCGGAACAAAAGATTGTAATTCCTCCGACGGGTGAACAATTGAAAAACGCTTGTACTCAAATTTCTCGTTTATCGCCAGAGGTTCAAACTAATTTACAGGTTAAAACCGCGATAAAAACACATTGGGCTAATTTCCCGGCGGCGCTGGAAAGACTGAAAATTGCAGTACAAGAAAACTGGCGATGTAATTTAACAGGGGTGCTAGTCAAGGCTTTGAAAGAGGGAGTACCTTGCGAGAATGCTGCCCCGCCTTGTGCGTTTTTTGGTTGGAAAGAATGGGCGGACGAAGCAGTTAAGCGCCGATTAATGCAGTATTCCCAGTCCTATAACGGGGACATCATGGTGCATTTTATCGGCGGGGGTCAAATGTTGTGGAGTCAGTTGCGCTCCTTGTCGTGGTCGGAGGTTGAGATTATTGCTGGTGGAGGAGAAATAGTATGAGCGATAGCGCGGAGCGCAGTGCTGGAAGCAATCGCCCTCACTTACTTAGAAAGCGCATTGCCCAGTTAGAGGCTGAAGTCCGAGCGGTGCGGAAACAAGCCCAAGCCCAACGTAAAAGGATTGCTCAAAAGTGTGGATATGAGTTCTTATCACTGGTTGATAGCGATCGCAACTGTAAAGTGGTTGTGATCGACATAGTGCAGAAGCTTGTGTTTCAGGATGAGGAAGGGAATGTTATTTCTGAAACCGATAGTTCTTTGGTAGGCAAGCTTATTGAGGTGAGGTTTACATTAGATTGAGGGAGTTAGCGGAGGAGATCGTCTAGAGAACAGCAACTTGCTTGGTTAATTTTGCGTTCATATTCAGATATTTTTGTGAGTATGAAAATTTAATGGTAGAAGTGCAGTCGTTTACTTGGAACAGTGAGCAGAATTTCTCATCTACGTTTGTAATTTACCTGTCGCTGCTCAACTGTGTCGTTATGCCGCACAATTAGCTCCTCAGATCAGAAGGGCTGCTTGCAATCTGTAAGAATCAATTATATCCAACGCTAGAGGCTCAGGACGCTTGACAAGATCTGTATCAAGCTATATCATTAAACCATATGGTTGAATCAAATATTGCCCTTGATAGAATTTTTGGCGCTCTCGCCGATGTGACACGACGAGATATCCTTAAACGAGTATCGAGAGCAGAACATACTATCGGCGAATTGGCGGAATCCTATGCGATGTCTTTGGCAGCAATCGCAAAGCACATCAGTGTGTTGGAGAAAGCAGAACTCATTACCAAGCATCGAAGTGGTAAGGAGAAAGTTATTCAGATTCAACCAAAAACTATCAAAGTAGCCGCAGCGCATCTAGGCGAGTATGAAAAAATCTGGAGCGCCCGCTTTGATGCTTTGGAAAAACTACTAGAAGATCGGTAACAAAGTAGGAGGATAATGATATGGCACATCTGAAAGTAACAGTCCCAGAAAATTCACAAAATATCCTAGGCACTGTCACAATCAACGCTCCGCTAGAAAAGGTATTTGAAGCGTATACCAAAGAAGAACTCTTTGCCAATTGGTGGTGTCGCGGTAATCCAATGAAAGTGTATCACTTCGATTGTAAAGACGGTGGCTGTTGGCACATTGCTGAACGATCAGAAGATGGTGACGAGTATGAGTTTACTGGCTGTTTTCATGAAGTTGCCAAGGACGAACGGATCGTGCAGACGTTTGAATTCTTGGGAATGTCGGAACGTGGGCATGTCATGCTTGAAAAAGCCGAGTTTATAGCCATTAATGAACATACGACTGAGATTCGCACGCATAGCACAGCAATGAGCCAGGAAGACCGCGACGGTATGATTGCAAGCGGTATGGAAAGCGGCTGGCGGCAGTCCGTTGAAGCTCTCGGCAAGCTTTTGGAGCTAGACAATTAATTACAAGCAGCACGCGGAAGCTGTGGTTATTGTGTTTAAGAAATATGGTGCAAGTTCTTGTAACACAACCGGGCAGAGCAAGCACTAGATAATTGGTTGTGTTGAAGTTTTTGATGGGACGATTTAGTGTCGAATCAGCTTTAAACCACGCGAAACATGAAGATTCCTAACACTCCAAAGTTAAAGTGTGACTAGCGAGAATAACATTACAAATAGGTATTCCATTGGTAGAAACTACTCTGAAAATAGTAGGAGGTTGGAGTAATGGATAAGCAGCATCGGTACTTGCGAATCGCCCTTGTTGTGGTGGGAATTGCTTTTCTCCTGATCTATCCGTTGATGAAAATCTGGTCATCGGGATGGTCATGGCAACCAGGTCAATACGAATACGAACAGATGATCGTTGGCATTTATGCAACGCTCGGTGTCTTTTTACTATGGGCTGCTCGAAAACCAGAAGCTCACCGCAGTTTAATCTGGTTTACCGTTTGGTCGAGTATTGTCCATGGGCTGATCATGACGGTACACGCAGTGATTGACTCAGCAGAACGCGGACACCTCCTTGGTGATGTTCCAGCATTAATCTTGGTGGCAATTGTCCTTGGTTTCCTAGCGCCACGCGAAGTAGTACCAGTGCATGAATGAGCGCAGCATAACGGCACAGATGAGCGGCTGCAAATAATCTTTTTCATCTCAAATGATTTGCAATTGGGCAGAGCAAACACTAAGCGAACGCAAGTCTTGAGCAAGGCTGTGGAGTTAGTTGCGATCCCTGCCTTGGTAGGAGGTCGAGCTTGTTGTTAAAGGGGAAGTAATATGAGCGATCATACCCAACCCCTAAAAAGCGCATTGCCCAATTAGAAACTGAAGTCCGAGCGCTCAGGAAACAAGCCCAAGCTCAACGTCAAAGACTTGCTCAGAATTACAGGCATGAGTTTTCAGCATTACTCGATAGTGATCGCAACTGTAAAGTTTTTGTGACCGATATAGTGCAAAAGCTTGTGTTTCAGGATGAGGAAGGAAATATCATTTCTCAAACCGATGGTTCTTTGGTGGGCAAGATTATCGAGGTGAGGTTTAATTCACTACGTTAAGGGAGTTGCTAAACAAACTTCCCTTAATGTAGTTTTAAGCGTGGCTATCCTATTGCCCTTTCAAGACAATCGAGGGATAAAACGATTAGTCAAGCTGAGGATGGGATTTGGGTCATTTAATATGCAATGGCGCATACACAGTCGGAGAATTTCGGACTGATAGTACCGCTACTTAAAAAGATTGGCATTGAACAGGAAAACTGATCGCGCTCCTATATCTAGCTCAAGAGCAGCAATGCAGCATAAGTTAAGGGTTTTCTCTTACCTTCTTTATATCAATGAGAATTGAGTCAAAGTCTTTACGGATATCTACAAGTTGCTGCACTCTTTCATCTGAAGATGTGATCGCACTTTCTTCCTGCTGACGAGCTTGGGTAATTTGCTTGTCAATTTCTCCGTAAACTTGTTGTTCAAAATCCCATAGTTGTATTTGAAGCTGATCTTCTAAATCCTTAGCAATTCTTTGAAACTCACTTGTAATTTCACGGCGAATATCCGCCATTTCCTGCTCCCTCTGATGTGCTTGTTGCATTTGCAATACGTCCAATCCAACCGAGACAAGTGCCACAGCCGGACCGAGGAATCTAGCAGCATTACCAATATTTTTAGCAATACCTATAGCTTGCCAAGGCTTGAACTTAAATCCTACAATTTTTCCAATAACCAAAGTGCTTTGATGTAAGCCACCTCCAACTACATCCATAGAGCGTAAAAAGCCATCTCCGGCAGTTTTTGCAAAAGGTCTAGCGGCTAGATTTGTTAATTTAACTCCGGCTTTCACTCCAATATCTTTTATCAAATTAACTTGGTTCGTAATCTGCTCTACATTTAAACCAACTCCTATATTTTTTGCTGATACACTCTGGTTTTTATCTAAGCAAGCTACAAACGCTTTCATTAAAGAACTTGAAAATACTTCTTCAACCTCTTGTTTAATATCTTCAACTGCTGCATTAACGACTTGTTGCAATTTAGTTTCTGCTCTCTCATAGTGTTGCTGTACATTAATTTCAGCTTGCTTGTTAAGCATTTCAAAGTCCTGGCTGACTCCCACTGCTGTAGCAAGAGTCACGCCTTCCTTGGCAACTGCTGATGACATTTCTAGAGCTATGCTCTGAATTTTAGTTCGTAGGCGATCGCGCTCTTTACGGACTCTGCGAGATAATTGATTGAGAATTGCTAAAAATGCTGAATCTCCGTTATCAGAGTTGCGGCTAAAAATCTCTTGAGCTTGATCTACATAGCTTAAGGCAATTCTTACTGGTGTATCAAACTGGGTGAGAGCAGCACGGCTATCTACGAACTCATTAAGGTTGTTAACAAAAGTAGAAAAGCGACTTATATCAAGTAAGAAGTCATCTGTTGAATCAATACCTTCGCAGTGATCTTTAGCATCAATAAAGCAGAGAGGAAACTCATCAAGTGCAAAAGGTTTAAGCGCTTCAGCAAGACTCTGACGATAATTGGCTATTTTTTCGGTTTCTTCTCCTGCTTCATCAGACATTTTATTGATAACGAGCATAATTTTCCAA
Organism: Chlorogloea sp. CCALA 695; assembly: GCF_003003885.1. GTDB lineage: Bacteria > Cyanobacteriota > Cyanobacteriia > Cyanobacteriales > Chroococcidiopsidaceae > Aliterella. The sequence goes on from NZ_PVWN01000067.1 coordinate 9,206, forward strand.
CGATACCCTTTGTCATAAGCTAACTTTTTGAAATTTTCTACTGTCACTGTATCAAACAGCATATACGTGAGGCAGAAAACAAGTAAATCGGCTTTGGCGATTGCCTCATAAGTTATTTCATCATGGTCTTCTCTATCAGTAAATAATCCTGGTGTATCAATTACATTAATACCGTTCCAAATATAACTATTAGTTTTGTCTGTGGCAATATCCGAATCAATTTTTATATCGCGTCGTCCTGTAAGGGCCGATATAATAGTAGATTTACCTGCACTGTATTGACCAACAAGAGCAACTTTGATAACTCCATCCTCTCGATATACTTTTAATTCTTCTTGCAGCTTTTGATTGATACTTGTTAGTTCTTCGGTATTACCTTGACTTAGCAAGCCGTTGAATTTTTTACAGGTAGATTGAAACTTTTCGCCAATAGCAGCGCCGTTGAATTTCTCTTGATTTACAATCATGTCTTCCTTATTCCTTGGTTACTTTAATAACTAACATTTTTGATAGAAATATCTTCTTGAAGAATTTGTTTCATTTCTTCCTGAGATTTTTTTAGCTGCACTTCTGCTTTAGTTTGAATTGTTGTAGCACTTCCAAACTCTCTTTGAACTTTAGCGATAGTTTTGTTTATTCCCTCATCGTTCAACTGCTCATATTGTTCGGTAGACCAGTCAACAATCCGTTTAGCATAGGCACGATTAAGATAATTAGCTGTGTCATCTAACCTTTTTTTTGCTGATTCAAGATGAGTAGAAATCGCTTCTAACCCTTGGATCAAATCATTAAAGTAGGTATCAATTGCTGTAGCTACAGAATTACAATTCTCAGTAAAGTTCTCTTTGGCTTGTTGAAGTGTATTTTGCCTATGCGTAATGATCTGAGAGCTTAAGGAATTTGTGATATTTTGCACCGCTTCCCGGCGCTTATCATCTTGTGATTTAAAGAACTGAGCAATTCCGCCTACGACTGTAGCTGCAATTCCTAATGCAATACCTACAGGTGGAGCAAAAAGAAATAGTATAGCTCCTACTAAACCTAGAACACCTCCACCAATCCTGAATAAATCTCGAAAGTTATTTGTATCTTGCTCACTATGATCAAAATCACTGCTACCTAAGTTTGCTATTAGTTGTAATTCATTTCCAACTTCCTCAATTACTTCTTTAACATCATTGCCAAAGCTTTTATTAGTTTCTTCGTAAGCAGCTTTTAAGCGTTTGTTAAACTTAATTTCTTCAAGCCTTTTTTCCCAAGCAATTTGCAAGCTCACTTTGTTGGCCTTCCAATTCATTTCAGCAAAAGGAGGGATAGCATTTATAGCTTCTTGACAAACTGTTTCTATTCGTTGCAATAAAGATGCTTGGTTGTCTTTAGCGGCGGTTTGGATTTGTTTTTGGATAGTTGCTTGCTTCGTTTTTAGAGTAGCTGCCAACTGTTGATAAATGTGCATTTGTTGCGTTACCCATTTTCCAGGATGCTCAATTGCACCTACTGTAGAACCAAGCAGAGTTTGCGATCGCCTAATTGCTCCATATTTTATTAAAGACTCACGGATTGAATTAAGGAAATCTTGAATCTTACTTGCTGAAAAAAGTTTATCCTTATATTCTTGATGTTCTAGTTCATGCGATAATTGCGCGGCAAGAAGCATTATAGGAATAATTGGAAAGTAATCGTTAGCATAATGATCTTGAGCATAACGACGAATCCGCTCAATATGTCCACGTAGACCACTATTGCCATCCATTTCAAAATGTTTATTAGGGTCTTTTAAAAAGTGTTCCAACCGTCGCGTGTCACGTAGGTTGTATTTTACATTAAGTAAAACAATTAATGGTTTAGCTTTTTCTTTCAAAAGTTTTAGAAATTGAAATTCTGTTTCTTGAATACTGTCATTTGTAACTACATAACAAATAACATCAGATTCTTCAATTACACTTTCAGCAACTTCTTCATCTGTCTGACCACCAGGAGCGCCAACACCAGGAGTATCAATAATACGGATATTTTTCCACTCATACACTCGATTAAAACGAGTTGTGCGTTGCTTTCCTACGCCGATCGCTTCCCAACCATTTTGAGTAAGAATAGCATGAAGAGTGCTTTTACCTGCCTTAGTTTTACCCATAAAAGCAATACTAAAATGATTAAGGGCGCGTTGTTTAGCAGCAGTAGACTCCCTAACACGCTCAAGGTTTGCAATAATCTCATTAGTAAGAGATTGGGTACTACTATGTAGTTGTGTAGCTACTTCTCTAGCGCTACTAGCTTTACCTTTGCCATCAGTTTTACGATATAGCTCTTGCATAGCTTGAGACAAATTTTCTCCTAACTGTTCAAGCGTGTCCCTAGTCTTTTTAAGAGCTAGTTCTGTATAGTTATAGTCTTCGCTGGCAATCTTGGCACACTGCTCAATTGCTACATCATATTCGGGACCTGATAACAGAATTTCCCGTTCTAGTTGCTCAACTTTGCGCCCAATAGTTTCCGGTGATAGCTTCGTCGCCATACTGATTACAGCACGGGATAGAGCAGACTTTTTTTCATTTTTTAGGAACCGTGCAGCAAAAGATAAGTTTGATTGTTCATCCTTATTGCTGCTAGAGCGCTTTGTGGTAAATTCCTGGGCTTCTTGAATGATTCGATCTATTTCTCCCGTAGACCAATTCCAAATACTTGCTACTTGCTCAACTATTTCCCGCTCTAATGGTGCAAAAAAGCCATCAATATAAGCGATCGCCAAAATTTGCCGCATTGCCTCATTTTGTTGTCCTGTCGGTACTCTACAAGCTACTTCCTGTAAAGAAAGGTAGTTATCGTCTTGAGCTAGGATCTTCTCCATTTCTGCAATAGTGCTTTGCCCAATCTTTGCTTGGCAAGACAATTCACGCAGAGCTTTTGATTCTTCGGAATGGATCTGCCGATCAGCACATACTGTGTGTACAAGTAGAAGAAAGCGGTAATCTATATCGCTTGCTGTGTTTGTGTCATGAGTATTTCTTTCGGGCGCACGCTGAGTTTGGGTCATAGCTATTAGAGGTAAAGAGCTTGGAAATAAACCTTACTCTCCAGTATTCCCATTTTCCAGGAATAACTAACATAAAAATAAATTTTGTGTGTAAGTAGCAGTAGTCATTCAAAATTAGAACCACTAAAATTATGTTGGCTGTAGAAATTGATGATTAGGCGATCTCATTCAACGCCATACTCCACCTACACGTCATGATTGAAAAACAGTCTAGGGTGAACGACATTTCATGCTGCGCTTATCGCCGTAGTTGGTTCTTACTCTTGCTGGGTTAATTCCTATTAGGGTCTGTTCCTGACCGCTATCCAGAACGGGCTAATGAGGTTTTGGAGTATTTTCAGCAGGCTCTAGCTACCTGGAAAAATAAACCAAGGAGCGGCTTGTTTATTCACGCCGTTAAAACTGGGCAGAAGCTCTGCCTGACCAAACCAGGCTGTCGGTTGTTTAATTGTCTATTTATGAAGCGCTCAAAACCTCATTAATGGTTTTTAGTAATTCCTGCGCCGTGTAGGGCTTCGACAAAAATGCTTTGGAACCAAAGCCAGCCGCTTCAACAACTTTATCGTTTGATGCCAGTCCGCTAACGGCGATGATCTTAACCTGCGGATTGATTTTTTGCATAGTGTGGATAGTTGTTGCACCGTCCATTGATGGCATCATCATATCCATTAGTACCACTTTAATATCACTTTTTTGCTGGCCGTATAGCGCTAGCGCCTCATTCCCATTACTGGCTGTATTTACCTGATGATTAAAGTTTTCCAACATTATTCTAGTAATCTCGCGAATTGGATCTTCATCATCCACAACTAAAATCAATTCTCCATGCCCTTTTGGCGGTCCCAATTCATCTGCGGGCGGCGATGGTGTTACTGATACTGCTGGCAAGAACACATGAAATTGTGTTCCTTTTCCCACTTGGCTCGTCACATCTACGAAACCACCGTGGTTTTTGACAATGCCCATCACCGTTGAAAGACCAAGCCCTGTGCCTTCACCAAACTCCTTGGTTGTGAAAAATGGCTCGAAAATCCTCTCCAAGTTTTCCGGCGTGATTCCCATTCCCGTATCAGAGATTGTAATTACAATGTAGTTACCTGCTTGAGCTTCAAGATACATTTGAGCATAGTGGGTATCGATGAACAGATTTTCGGCACTGATACTCAAGGTACCGCCATTTGGCATTGCATCACGTGCGTTGACGCAAAGGTTCATCAACACTTGGTGTAGATGAGTGGCATTACCTGAAACGGTCCACAGGTCGCTCGGTACATCTGTATAAACTTCGATAGATTTGGGAAATGTCTGTTTGGCAATCTGCTCAATTTCTAATATTAGATGCTGGACTTGTAGTGTCATGCGTTCGCCTTCAACTCCACGTGCAAACGACAGGACTTGCTTGACCAAACCAGCCCCGCGTTTTACATTGATTTCCAGTGTCTCCAGCAGCTGCTGAGTGGACAAATCTGGGAACTTTAGCAACAGCAGTTGTACTGACATGAGAATTGGTGTCAGGACATTGTTCAGGTCGTGAGCCATACCACTGGCTAGGGTGCCAAGGCTTTCTAGACGCTGGGCGCGCAAAAACTGCACTTCGAGTTGTTTTTTCTCAGTGATATTGGTATTGACGACGAGGAGCGATTTTGGTCTTTGCTCTTGGTCGCGCACAAGTGTCCAGCGGCTAAAGACAATAACTTCCTTGCCTTCTTTAGTGACTTGATCTAGTTCACCCTGCCACGATCCACCCTCGGCAAGCACATTATGGACATCTTCGAGTTTGACGGCAATGTTCTGGTCCATTAGTTCGTTGATTCTGTTGCCTTCGGCTTCTTGTGCCATCCAACCGTACAGACGCTCCGCACCTTTATTCCAGAATAAGATTTTGTTTTTAAGATCGCAAACGAAAATGGCATCTGTTGCCACATTGAGCAGGGCAGCTTGTTCCCGGATTGTCTGTTCCGCCTGCTTGCGTTCATTAAGTTCGGTTTGGATCTGCTCAAAAAGTGTGGATTGCTGGATGGCGATCGCTACTTGCGTTGCCAATTGCTTGAGCAGATTGATTTCCAACTGCTGCCATTGCCGAGGTGATGAACACTGATTAGCTTCGAGTAATCCCCATAGCTGTTCCCCTTGCAAGATTGGTACTATTAAGGCGGCTCTAACTTGAAACTCTGCCAGAAAATCGACATAACATGGGGTTAGCTCCCCTGCATAAATATCCTCTGTAGCTTGGATACGACCTTGTTTGTAAGGTTGGACATAGCTCTCCACAAAAGTGGGGTCTTTGAGTCGGCTGCCTAATATAGGTTTCCAGTCATCGCTTACAGATTCTACGACTACAAGCCCACCCCAATCTGGTTCAAAGCGGTAAATAAACACCCGATCTGCCTGAAGAAATTGCCGCACCTCGGACACTGTGGTATTCAAAATCTCTTCTAGATTTAAAGACTGACGAATACGTTGGGCAATTTTTACTACTAAGCGCTCTCGCTCGGTTTGCTGTCGCAGTACCTCTTCCGCCTCGGCTCCCTCCAGATTTTTTAAGGCAATTTGAAGTTGCTCGAAAGCTACTGCTACCTGCTTTTGCTCTGATATCGGCGACGAATTAGTCCTCTGTAGCAGTGCAGCTACGCGCGAACGCAATTCTTCTATCTGCTGGGAAAATTCGTCTAAATTCATATTTCAGAAGTTTGCTTAAATGTTTGAAGCTGTCTAATCCTCTAGAAATAACTTATTTTGTGGCTCAAAGTTGGATTTACCCAATCGCTGTAACAGCCCCAAAATCTACTTAAGTCCCAGAGATTACTCTTAGTGCGGTTGTTCGCGAGGGCAATTAATGGTGAGGATTGCTACCCCTAACTGTTCTGGTTTAATCCTAACTTTTTTAGACCAATCCCTAACAAATTTAGGTTGAAAGCCCATAACTTATCCTAGTACACATGGCAACCGCTATATTTACAAAATATACTTTCAAAAGACTGTATATTCACAAGAATAAAGAGAGAGCTAAGTTGAAATCATTCAAAAAGGCAAGTAAAAGCTATCTAAATTGGTTAGCTACAAAGGTAATACTCGTACCCGAAGAAATAGAAAAACGACATATAAGGATCGCTGAGACTACTCCATTTGAGTTTTTGCGCGCCACTTTCTACCGATGGACGCAGCACTGGTCGGAACTCAGCGCAGACTTGAATTACCACTTGCCATTGGTACTGGGCGTGGGAGACCTACACGTAGAGAACTTTGGCACCTGGCGCGATGCTGAAGGTCGTCTTGTGTGGGGTGTAAATGACTTCGATGAGTGCTGTTATCTTCCCTACGCGAATGACCTTGTACGCCTAGCGACTAGCGCCCGGTTTGCCATAGAAGAGCAGGCTATTCTGGAGCTTCAAGAACTAAAGGAACTATCAAAAAAAGCCCGTAGCGAACAAATGAAGAAACACTACAATAAGTTCCAAGAGAAGGTTAAGGAGCGCGTAGATAACGCATTCTCAAAAACTTGCCAGTCTATAGTTACAGGCTATTCCAACGGCTTAGAGGTTCAGCTTGAAGATACTAGCGTTAACGGTAGCAGGAGGTATAGCGGTCGCAAACCCTTCGTCCTTGCTGAGGAACATGACTGGCTGCGAGAGATTGTTTTAAACAAGCTTCGGGAGAAGGACAGGGACACGGACGAGGACCCCGAAGACGATTTTGATGAGTTTTTTAAAGAGAGCAATGCTTTAGAGTACGTGAACAGTAGTGTTCCCCGTTCAGCTTGGGAGGCATTGAGGCTATCTATGCCAGAACCAGGAATTTCATTTCGGCTCGGCAAGCGTGACGCAGGACTGGGTAGCTTGGGGCGACAGCGCTTCACGGCTATTGTAGAAGACTGGCATGGTGGTATTCTTGTACGAGAGGCGAAGGCTCTCGCCCCATCAGCTTGGTTGTGGTGGGATGAAGAGAGGCAAGACACCATTGAGATTCTCTACGACGAAGCGCTACGTCAGGTTGTGCGGGCGCGGGATCCGTGGGTGCGGATTCACCTTGGCTCCGTAAAAAACAGCTGGATTGTGCGCCGCCTTGCTCCGGATTCCGGTAAAGTCAAACTAAAAGATTTACCGAAAAGTGAGGGTTTAGAAAACCAACTGTGGCAAGCTATGGGTCGCGAAGTCGCGAACGTTCACATTCCGCTTGGTGACGTGAGTAAAGACTTACAGAAACAGAATCAAGATAAGGACTGGCTTAAAAAATTGGCTAATAATATGGCAGACAAATTACTCAAGGATTGGGAAGATAGGGCTACTATTTTAGAGGATGCCTAAAAAATAAAAGAGTTCTCGAAACGATGTGCATTTTATCGGCGGTAGTTAAGGGCTGTGGAGTCAGTTACGGTCATTGTCTTGGTCTGTGGTTGAGCGCGTTGCTAGAGGAAAAATCTATGAGTGGATCGTATCCAACCCCTCAAAAAACGCATTGTCCAACTAGAAACTGAAGTCCGCGCGTTAAGGAAACAATCGCCAGCCCAACGCCAAAGCCTTGCCCAGAAATACGCACGTAAATTCCTAGCGCTGATTGATGGCGACCGCAATGCAGTAGCAGTCATTATCGACAAAGCATTGGTAAAAGAGTAGTTAAACTACTTCAATGAAGTTGTCAGTTAAGGCAAGCCTGATTTGCCTGGTTGTACACCTGCTACATTGAGACGAATCCGGTAGAGACTTCCAGTTGCTGTAATGTAAAGCGATTTGTAATCCTTATCCCCCCAAGCTAAGTTCGTTACCACCTCTGGCACTATAATCTTGCCCAGCAGTTGACCAGTTGGTGACAAGACCCATAATCCACCCAAACCACTACAGTAGACATTGCCTTGTACATCCACTTTCATGCCATCGGGTACACCTTTGTTTTCTGGTCCTTTCAACTGTGCAAAAACTCTGCCCTCACTCAGCTTACCATCTGAGTTGACTTGAAAGACACGGATGTGTCCGTTTTCCGAATCACTGACATAGAGCTTTTTCTCGTCTGGTGAAAAAGCTAGTCCATTAGGACGTACCATCTCGTTTGTTAGCAATATTAAAGTTCCATTTGGCGAGCGCCGATAAACTCCATAAAAGCCGAGTTCTTCCTTTTCTTTGCTGATACCATAAGGAGGATCGGTGAAATAAATGCTACCATCTGATTTAACGACAACATCATTTGGGCTGTTCAGTTGCTTGCCCCCGTAACGCTCAGTCAAAACGGTTAATGTATTGTTCTGCTCAGTACGTACAAGACGGCGATCTTGTTCAGCAGTAATTAAGCGTCCTTCGAGATCCAGTGTATTGCCGTTAGCTCGTCCAGCAGGATAACGAAATATGGAAGTCTGACCGTTAGGAGTCCATTTATATATAGTGTTGGCACTGATATCACTAAATAAGAGGAAACCACGTCTATCCCAGACGGGTCCTTCTATAAACTTGAAGCCACCAGAAAGTTTTTCTACTTTTGCATTGCTATAAGCGACTTCTTGCAGACTACTTAAGCTATAAACATTGCTGTGCTGTACAGTTAATATACTAAGTATGCAACCGCATATAATTGTTTGCCAGGTAGATTTCTTCACAATTACTATCCTCGCTAGAAATTTAAGTCTGACCCACCTGTGGCTATACTAGCCCCAAGCTCGATAGAACGTGCTGTCCTGCCAGATTTTGACTGTGCGTTTTTCAAGTGCTGCTAGTTGTCTATTGCTCAGTTGCTCAAAAGCACGAGCTACTTTGACATTTTCTTCTAATTGCTGCACATCATCAGTAGAAATCACGCAACAATGCACGCCAGGTTGCGATAAACTATAGCCCATTGCTTGCTCAATCCCTGTCAAGCCACCAGGTTGAAACAACTTCCCGTAAGCAGGCACTTTCATGGCGATGACTCCTACATTTTGTTGCCGAGCTAACAGTAAAACTATAGGAAAGTATGGTCTTTGATGATGTTTGTCTGCCGCATTTACCGGAATTAGAGTTGTATCAAAAGGGTAGCGGCGCATAGCTTCAACTATTACATCCGGTTCGTGATGTCCCGTGACACCACTAAACTTGACAATTTTTTGCTCTTTAGCTTCTTCTAAAGCTTTAATTGCGCCATTAGTGCCAAAGATTTTTTCTACGTGTTCGGGTGAAGCGACGCTATGCAACTGCCATAAATCCAAATAGTCCGTATTGAGCCGTTTGAGAGAGCGTTCTAATTCTCTCCATGCACCATCGCGCTCTTTCTCATAAGTCTTACTAGCTAGAAATATCTTTGAGCGGTAGGATGGCAGCACCTTCCCTAAATAAATCTCATTAGCTCCATAGCTAGCGGCAGTGTCAAGATAACGGATACCTAGTTCCAAGGCTCTTTCAATAATTGCTAAAGCCTCACCTTCTCTATCCTCTTTATCGAGCGGTGTTTTTGTTCCCGCACCGCCCAAGCCAAAGATAGGAACTTTTACCTCCGTGCGTCCTAACACTCGCTCTGGCATTATTGCTGGTGATTTAGCAGCCTTAGACGTTTTCTTTTGTAGTAGGCTACTTATTCCCACAGTACCGCCAGCTACAGCCACGCTGGTAATTAAAAAATTGCGCCGCGTTGTTTTTTCTGCCATGTTTCCTCGTTGTAAACATTCTGACACTACCTGGGGGTCTTTTTTATCAAGCTTAAAGTTGAGCGGAAATTAGACAATTGCTGCGGAAATATTGGATGATAGCGTGGGCTAGCAGTTACGACCAGCCCTCAACGGGAGGATTTCGCTACAGCACTCTGCCTCCACTTACGCGATTGTTCCTCAGCAAAAGCATCTAGTCTACGCTTAATAAAGGCTAAGTTTTAGTGCAACTATGCCTACTAACACAATCATGCCGAGCGCGCGACGAAAATAATTAACTCCCGCGAAAACTTCCTGCCATGCCCAAGTAAATAACGCGCCGAATGCTATTAAGTCTGCGCCTGTTTGGAGTTTACCGCCTGGAAGAATCAATTGAAGTACGATCGCCCCTAGCCCAACTATCAGGGGCAGGTTAGGCATCTGAGCTATAACAATGTTGCCTTCACCGTCCCGAAAAGTGCGGTCGAACAGTGTAACTCCTTTCGTCTCCATTTTCTGGGCTTCGCTATTTAATTGAGATGACATTTACTTTACCTGAAATACTACCTGACCATAAGGCTAGCGCTGTGCCTGAGGGCAGAACAAGGCACTAAGGTTATAGATGAACGTGCTTTGCCCGCAGCAGAATGAGATTAGAACTTGAGTTAGCCCGCGCCCAAGAATCGACTGCCCGTACTCAAGAGCGGCTGATGCAAGCCACTAATGCGATCGCTAACCTTCATGGTACCGGTATGGTAGCGTTAATCCTGGGTAAGCCTGATGCAATCCTTACCCACACCGAAGTCATTGAGAAGACTATTGCTGTTGATCCTAAAACTGGACGAGTCCTTGCCCAAAGCGACGGTTTAACCATCGGCTACTTAACAAAGCGCTTGGGCTTCAAGAACAACGAGCAAACCTGGCAGTGGCTCAATTCAGTCCAGCTAGGTAAAGATTCTGGTGCTTGGTCAAAAGAGCTAACGGCTCACCCTACTCTAAAGTTACCTCGACAGCTTTTATCACAAGTTCAGCGCTTATTTGCTTACCAGGTGGGCAATCGTCAGCTTTTGCTTGGGGAAGGAGGTGGAAGATGAGACAACGTAATTATTTCTTTTTCCCAGTAGCTTCTTTTTTATCCATCAGACATAAACTAGCCAAGGAGGTAAGCTAAATGACTACATCACTTGCCCCACACCCCTTACTTATCTCGCCAGCTTTAGCTAAGGAAATCGGCTTACACGAAGCTGTTATCCTTCAGCAAGTCCACTACTGGTTGGAAAGGTCGAACCATCTTATCAATGGCTGCCTGTGGATTTACAATACTTACCAAGCATGGCAAGAGCAGTTCCCTTTCTTGAGCTTGAGTGCAATCCGCAGGGCGATAGCTCGATTAGAGGGATTGAATCTACTCCTAACTGAACGGTTTGAGCAACGACGCTGGAATCAGACCAAGTGGTACAGCATTAATTACCGACGGCTGGAAGTATTGATTTTCAGCATTTGTTCAAATCAAGACATTCGATCTGCTCAAATCGAACACCTCGATGTAGCTGTTTTGAGCAGTTCATCTACAGAGATTACAGCATTTACTACTTCAGAAAATACCTCCCTCCAAAGCCAGGAGAGGGAAGAAAAAAAGCCAACAAGAAATACGGTCATACTTAAATCCTGCACTTCGCCCGTAGCTAAAGACGAATTGGCAAGTAAGGAACAGAAAAATTTTGCTCTGGATCTACGTTCCGCCCCTAGCGATCATATCCAAAACGATTTTGATGGCTTGCCTTGCAAAGAATCTCCTGCAGCAAAGTCTGACTTGTCTAATTCTGTCCGACCCTTAGCCAATAAACAAACTAACTGCTTACCTCAACCTGCCCCAGCTAACCAGCCTTCTCAACCAAATAGCGATTGCACAGATCAAGTAGCAATGCGATCACCAGCATTGGAATCTCCTGCCCGTACTCAACTGCTTACCCGTTTGTCGGCGCTGACTAACGAATCGGTAGACAGCCTGCGCCTCAATACTATCCTTAATTCTGCTCTTGACCGCTATCGGGATCGGGTTAATGATGCTTTGGAGTATTTTCAACAGGCGATTGCTACTTGGAAAAATAAACCGGGGATTGGCTTGTTCATCCACGCCGTTAAATCTGGACAGAAGCCATCGCTGACTAAACCTGGATGTGGCTGGAAAGAATGGGCAGATGAAGCAATCAAAAGGCGGCTGATGCAATACTCGCACTCCCAGGATGGCGATATCATGGTGCATTTTGTCGGCGGTGGTCAAGGACTGTGGAGCCAGTTGCGCGGTCTGTCGTGGGCGGAGGTTGAGGGCGTTGCTGGGGGAGAGGTACTATGAGCGATTGTACACAGAGCCTCAGAAAGCGCATTGCCCAACTAGAGGCAGAGCTACAAGCGGTGCGGCGGCAAACCGAGTCTCAACGTCAAAGACTTGCCCAGAAATACGGGCGTGAATTTCTAGTGCTGATCGATGACCCTAATACTAAGGCAACTGTTACGGATATAGTGCAAAAGCTTGTATTCCAGGATGAGGAGGGAAATGTCGTTTCTGAGACAGATGGTTCGTTAGTGGGCAAGATCATTAAAATGAGGTTTAAGTCACTGCATTAGGGAAGTTAGTGGAAGCGATCGTTCTAGAAAAGGGCAATTTTCTTCTTACATACTAAATACCTTTGTATTTTAAAATTAGTAGCCGAAGTGCAATTGCTGCCTGCTATCATTATGAGAGCGGTGGCAACTACCTTCCGCAACCTCACTAATGGCTTTCGTCCATCCACTGTCGTGAACTTGTGGAACTTGTGGAGTGCTGGATCTTAGAGGAAGGCAGCTATGTACCTTTATTCTTTTGCCAATCTTTCATGGCAGCAACCACGAAACTTGCAGCAGGATGATTAAGCAATTGCTCCAACGCAGATATACCACCCGCTTGGAATGCACTAATTACACGTTGCATTAAGTCTGCATTGCCTTCAATACGGGTAACTGCTTCTGTTGCTAGTTGCATTCGACCTAAAACCGTTTCTGTTGAGTAGGTTTGAGACAATTGCTCAAGGAGTTTTTGAATCTCTGCCGCAGTTTCAGTAAGATTTTGGGCGTTGCTGAATCGAGGGATGAATGACTAAGCACGATCAGGAATAGGGACATCTCCAAACTTGAGGTAATGAATCA
>NZ_PVWN01000129.1 GCF_003003885.1 Chlorogloea sp. CCALA 695
ATTAGTTTGAGCGCAGCGACCGCTCTGTTGTATGCCATCCTTGTCGCATCAGCCGACTTGCCTAGTTCAGCACCAATCGCTGCAAACTTCATCCCCTCATTCCGCTTCAATACTATTTGTTGAGCCGTTTCGCTCAGTTGTGCTGCTGCCCCGTGCAGTTTTTCTACACATTGGTACAACTGCTCTTCTTCATAAGGGTCTTGCAGTTCTTCTTCGTAAACAAGCGCCGTATTACTAGCCGTTAGCTTTTCCATCCTGGCTACTTGACCTTGTTCCTTTCGTAATACAGTCCCTAAAGCGCCTCGCACACAATGATAAGCCCATGACGCGAGGGCATTGCCGGAAGCCAAGTCAAACGTCGTGATCGCCTTTTGAAAACCCTCAAGCGCTGCTGAGTAAGCATCGTTTGGATCTAACCTGGGACTCGATTTGATTTGCTTCCATATCCATCTGTTATATCGCTTCAGAAGTTCGGCAAAGGCGCGATCTCCTAAGCGCTTTTCAATCCCAGTTAACGCTTCCTTATTTGGAGCCAGAAGCATTCTTTGACAGATTTCAATTAAATTTTGTTCGTTTTGGACTGGAATAGCACTGTAATTAGTCATACAACATTTTCCCCAGTGTTACTGTTGATTAGCACAAACCTTTTGTGCTTTGAAATAGATACTTCAGTACAGAAATTTAAAGGCTGGAATCACTGGGTCTAGGAAAACTTTAATTTTTTACCTTTTACCAGTTAACAACTCTGGATTACTGGTGAGTAGCGAATGTTATTACTGTTAGCAATAACATTTGCTACTCTTGGGTGCAATAATTGAGTTACTAACTATTTATCCAGAAACATGAAATTACTAGCGAATAACTCAGTCGCTACAAGGGTTTGACGACCCTAGTTTTATTACCAATTGAAACTATGCTCAAACTCGAAACCTGCTGCAATTAGCACAGCACTATTTTTTTAGCGTTTGTAAATGTCGAAAATTATGACTGTAGTTATAACCCTTAATTAACGGTTATGAATTCCTATATTAGACTATCTAAATTATCTGTCAAGCAAAATGACCGCTTGATTATTAAGATTTATTAGAAACTTATTTGCATTATTCTAAAGCTAAAGAGCAATGAATTTCAGTAATACAAAACTCCGTCTTAATTTGACAAAAACTTATCAATATTTGGTATTTAGAGGTTAGACGACCGCACAAATTCTCATTGTCATCAGTATGCGATCGCCTACTAGCATTTACACTGTTTTTGAAGCTAATTTACCCAAAAACAGCTAGGTCTCTATAATTAAACAGTTAAAGTTTAACCTTCACTCCACTTGTTAGCTTTTGTAGTTAACTCATAGCAAAGGTTTTGGGTCCTATATTAGTAATAGAGCGCTTCTCCTTCAATTATTAACTGTTGTAATTGGAGTTAGGTTGTCTGCTCAATGAAGATTCTTTGCGTTGAACTAAAACAGTTATGTCGTGCATTAAAGCTTTTAGACTAGCAATATCTATTAGCTCGAATATATTTTCTTGAGCAAGATAATTGATATTAGTAACTAAGCTATTGTAAATCTCGCCTACTGCGATGTGTTGCTGTTGTCTTTGTTTTGCTTCTTCTTCAAGACTAGGGGAATACTGGAACTCACTTCTAGCTTGGTTGAGAGTATTTCTTTGCTCTGGTGATTCTAACTTATCTTGGTTACAACTAACGGGAGCGTTCTCAAATGTTTGGGGCAATGATTCACTAGCAGTTACTTTTGAGTGTTCATCAACAATTTCAGCAGCAATACTCTCGTTTACTGGCTCAAATAACGTGTTTGCTTCCCTTGATTGCTTATACTTACTAATCAGCGCATCTGCCTTGGTAAAAGTAATAGTTTCTCCAGCACGCGCACGTTCTAAAGCTTCATCCCTAGCTTCCCCAGGTATAGAAGTTCCAGTTAGTACATACAAAGCCGAAGGAGTGATATCCAAATCTTCACATTGTGAAGATTTGAAAGTCTCTGCTACTTTCATTAACTTCCAAGCAGTAGTCAAGCCCCAGCTAAATTCAGCCTTTAACCACTTACCAAACTCACCATGCTCTAGCTTTTCTTTCACCTCAATCAACTTCTGTCCAATGTCAATCGTGTCAGAAGCAGTACGCCGCATCAGACTTTTAATCTCGCTAGTGCGTTGTTGAACAACAATTTTGATCTCTGGCTCTAACATCGTATAGTTATACTCTGATAATTCATTAGATGTTTTGCTGAAACTCATGTGTATTGCTCCTCAAAGGTAATTAGGTAAAACAAATTAGTAAAATTATCGATCTCTCTAACATCAGTAAAAATGCTCAATCCGGTTCAAAACTCAATGTTTCTGCTGATGAAATCTCTACAACTCTTATCGACCTGCTTCACCTCTATTGGCTTAGACCTTAACTCAACTACTGTTTTCTTAACGACTATCTAATACTTTTAACTACAAAGCAGCCATTAATCAGCAGTCTAATTAGAAAGCGCTCGTTACACTTCCTCAGTCTAACTTAAAGTTGCAACGTTGCAACGTTGCACTTTTACGCCAGTGCAATCCTGTTAATGCGACAATTATTCCTCAAGTTATTTATCTGTTAAACTAGGTGGCGAAAAAAGACGACCCTAATTACGAGCAAATCCGAGCGCACGTACCACGTAACTTAGCACGGCGGTTTAAGCAATACTGCTTAGACGAAGACATTGACTACAGCGAAGGATTAGAGGAAGTCTTAGCATTTTTCTTTACCGCTTTAGATGGAGCTAAGAAGAACCCGCTCAAAAAGCCGCGTTGAGAACCAAATTAGCAGGCTTAATATTTCTACTAACTGCGATTGATAGCTTGCGTACTACGGACGCTATTTTTTTCCTATTCGTACTCGTATTTAGCATTGTATTTGCTTGAACATTACTGGACGTTTTAGCTGACATAAGGCACATACTCTCCTGGTAAGACGTTTATAAACTGGCGAGGAGCAGTAAAGCCGTCACAGCACTTTTATCCTCTCCCTAAGCTTGCTCTTATTACAGGCTTAAAAAGAAATTAAAACTTGTTTAAACGATTGTCAACCCCAAGAAAACTTTGCTACTAAACTTAGTAACTATCAAAATAGTTCATACTTTTATTTACTACGAGAAACTAGATAATACATTGCTTTTCATACTAATTAATCTAGCTTAGAAAGTAGGCATAGCAAGCAATGTATAAATAGACAAAGCTTGCTAGTTCATAAAATGGCTTAATTTAAAAATTACGGTAATTCATAAAATAGTAGTCAGCTAATTCTTTAAATAATTAGGTTTGATAACTGATATGATGCTAACAGATTGTCTAGGGGTAAAAAGCTTGGTACTTCATAAAATTACTGAAAGTCAAAACCTCACAAGCTCAGAAATATTTTTCTAATAGCAGTTAGCTGAAACTCGCTGTCCGTCAGGCGTGTGAGTATTAGTTACAAGATGTAACTCAGGAATACTGTTACTAGGATAAATTTAATAGAGCATTAGTTTCATATCTGACCTCAAACAGCGACGCAATTAACCTTAAAAACGAT
>NZ_PVWN01000068.1 GCF_003003885.1 Chlorogloea sp. CCALA 695
GAGCCAGATGAGGCGAAAGCTTCACGTCTGGATCTAACAGAGAGGTGCGGAGCATAATAGCCCCCATCGACTCTAACTACCTCCGGCATCCTCCGGGTGAAAAGAAATCGGCTCCACGTACGGATTGATCTCGGACCATTGCTTCGTCCAGTAAGCGCGGACTTCTTCATGTCCATGGGCAGAACCGCCTTCAAACGCTTTGGGCCAAGCCACGTCAAGAGTCATGGTGGCGAGGGCGGCATCAATATCTCGCGCGTTAAAGGCAGCGTACGCCGCGCGTAGCAGTTCAATTTCTGGTGCAGGTTGATCTGGCATAACAGTCATGGTGAAGAACATACAGCAGAGCTTAACAAGCATTATACAGAATGCTTCTGCATATTTGTTTAATGGAGTTCACAGCTAATGCTGCCTTTAACTCCCGGCTCTGGTCTAAATACGTCTCACCCTACAACCTGAAGTTAGCACGGAAGAACATTTATAGCTTTATTAGTTAAGGAATCGGCTTGATGCTACTCAAGCCGCAATTACTTTTTATTTAGCCTTAATAGCGACGCTATTTTTAAGCTGCTATTAATGGCTAGTACGATGCTCACTGCGTTTATTTGCCAGCCGACCAGCAAGACCGATAAGACCTAGCAAGCCAATCCAACCCCAATCAAAAGCACGCTGACCGCGATCTGCTTCACCATCTCCATAAACTGCTGTGTCCCCAGGAGCAGCATTATTAGGACTTGTAACAGTATTATCTTGGGCAGATACAGGCATGGATAATACTAAAATGCCTAAACTTAAGGTGGCAATACCAGTAGCAATAGACTTAGATAGCCTAGTCATCAAATTTCCTCCATTCGCTCACTCTAGATAACAAACTATTAACTAGCTCTAATAAGGTTATTTAGACTAGCTTGAAAGTAACCCTCTCTAAAGATACAAATTGATATATAAAATATTACTTAAGAGCTAATTTGTCAGTGCATTACTAGCAACAGTTTCTGCTCTTTTAACTTCTTCTCGAAGGTCTGCACGTTTGGCTCCTTGAGTACAAAACCAGAACCAGTCTTCTCCTCCATCTGTTCAGCGAAGTTTTCTACCCACATCGGATAGTTCTCCTGGGCTTATATCTAACTTTTTGAATATCTTGGGCTTGAAGCTCACAGTAATTATTTCTTCGCCTGTATCGATATCAAACTGCTTCAGACCATTTTCCCCCGTTTGCGCGTTTGCGGGAGACTCATTAATATAGTCAATTCTAGCTTTCCTGGTGTAGGCATGATCGATCTCCTTGGATGCGATACTTTTTCTTGTAGCAGTGCTGCTAAGAGGTCTTTTATGGCTAGGAGTCGAGGTGTTTTTTGTTTCCGTGCCTAGTAGAAATGCTACTGTGTATGCGCTACTAAAGCTAAGGTAGTTGTAGTTGCTAACTACAACTAGAATTTTACCTCTCTATTGCTAGATGTTCTTTCTATGCTCAAGCAATAAATTAGTTAAGGTTCACTCTTGATTATCACCTATTCTGATGCAGTGGCTATCTCTATGAATACTTTAGAAAGCATCATTATTGGTTTGACTTTAAGTAGTGCCTGTGGCTTCCGGATTTTTGTCCCACCATTGGTTATCAGTCTCGCGGTAATTTTTGGACATCTACCAATTACATCAGGGTTTGAATGGGTTGGCACTTACCCCGCACTCTGGGCATTTGCGCTTGCTACCGTTGTAGAGATTGGTGCTTATTACGTTCCTGTGTTAGACAATTTACTGGACACGCTTGCTACACCGACAGCACTAGCGGTTGGCACTTTTGTTGCTGCTGCTTTATTTCCAGATAGCGATCCTTTGCTGCAATGGACGATGGCAGCGATTGCTGGTGGGGGTACGGCGGGAATACTCCAAGCTGTAACCGGAATTACTCGTTTGTCTTCCACAGCTTTGACGATTGGGCTAGGCAATGCTGTCGTTGCTACCGTTGAATCAATCGGTGCGATTACCTTATCCGTATTAGCCCTGATAGCGCCTGTAGTCGCAATTGTCTTGGTGGCAACTTTACTGGTAGTTACCTTGACCCGCGTTTTTTCAAAGCAGAGCTATAAGTAGGCAATGACGGTAAATATTTTTCCCTCGAAGCTGGGATCAATTGCTGCAACGCCGACCAATTTAAAGCATTTTGAACGAGCGTAAGTTGTAAGCAAACCAAGGAAAATGCTAATAATTAATCAGTCACTTCGCCTAGATATCAACGCATGAACGCTGTTCAAATTTTCGCTTTAGAAACTTTTTTGGAACGCAATTACTTTGCCAGTGATGAGGAAGGAACAATTGCTAGCATAGGATGTGCATCTTTTTCTACTTATCTGACTAACTCTGACGAAGAAAGCTACTGCTTCTCCTTATATCTGGGCGACTTAGTAGGTTACGAATTTTCTCTGATAGACGAGGCTTATGTTTGGGATGCAGAAGGTTTGGAAGACAGGCTCACCAAGGTTGATTCTCTCAAGCAACTTTTCCAAGACTTTGCCAATCTAACTTTCGATATGACTTTTGAAGAAACCGAAGATACAGAAGCCTAATCAGAATCATGAATAGTTGCAGTTAAAATAAACTATTGAGATTAAAAATTTGACATCTTACTATCAGCTAACCAGTAGTAGCAAGGGTCATTAGCCTCAATCGCTCTTGCAAGTAGGTATAGCGCTGCTGGTCTTTAACTTGCCTGACAACTAAACCAATTGCTTTAGTTGTCCCTACGACAATTGCTAATCTTTTAGCACGAGTTAGACCCGTATAAATCAAGTTGCGCGACAGCATCAAGTAATGCTGCATAAAGACAGGCAAAATCACTACTGGATACTCTGAACCCTGTGCCTTATGAATAGTTACAGCAAATGCTAGTGCTAACTCGTTAATGTCCGCATAGTCATAGGTGACACTCCGCCCTTCAAACTGCACTGTCACCTCTTGTTCCTCGGTGTCGATTGCTGCAATTACCCCTATCACCGTTGAACACCTCGCGGTTGTAGTCATTCACTTGCTGAATTATCCGATCGCCCACGCGCAGCTTCATCCCACATCTAAATAGTTCAGCCTTACCTTGGTACGGTGAATTAAGTAATTCTTGCAGTACCGCGTTAAGATTGCGCGTTCCCACTTCTCCCCTGGTCATTGGGCATAGCACCTGTACATCCTTTGCTGGATCAAAACCTAGTTTGGGAATTACATCTGTTAACAATTCTCGAATACCTTGAACTCCATGTTCAGGTTCGGGAGCGTTTAACCATAAACAATCGGAACGCGGATTTAGAGATACCGATTCAAGACGTGGGTACTGCCCAGAATTAATCCGATGGGCATTGCTGACAATATGGCTTGTTTGAGCTTGGCGAAATACTTGTTCTAAGCGCACTACAGGTACTTGCTTACTTGCAATCAGGTCGCGCAGCACGTTTCCTGGTCCCACTGATGGCAACTGATTGATGTCCCCGACTAAAAGTAATTGGGCATCATTCGGTATTGCTTTCAGCAGCGAATGAGCCAAGAACAGGTCAAGCATTGATGCTTCATCTATACCTACAGCTTGCGCCTCTATTGGATTCTCTAGGTCACGCTTGAATTTCATCGTCTTGGGATCAAATTCCAGTAGGCGATGAATAGTCTTTGCTTCGCAGCCCGTCATCTCGCTCAATCGCTGTGCGGCTCTACCCGTTGGGGAAGCTAGAGCAATTGATTTACCCATTGCTTTCCACAATGCCACAATTGTCCGAGTTGTGAAAGTTTTCCCTGTTCTAGGTACTCCAGTAAGAATTAGGACTTTTTGAGTAGCTGCCATTTCTACCGCTTGCCTTTGCCCAGATGATAACTCCATCCCTGTTGCTTTTGTAAACTTGTCAATCCATCCAACAACTCTCTCTTTATCTACTACGACCGGACGGCTAAACAACTGATGCAGCCGTTTAGCCAAATTCTGTTCGCTGCTAAAGAATGGTAACTGGTAGCAAATAAATTAGTGTTGCCGATGACCCTGCATGACTAACTCCTCGTCCATTGCCATCACATAAATTAGCTCGGTCAATACCTGGGGTGACGGTTGATGGTCAGCTATTGTTAGCCGTTCTACTACTTTTTCGGTCAGTTCTATGTAGGGTAAGAAACAATGACCGTCTTCTGCTGCTTCGCCTAAGACGTGAATAATCCCCGCGCGGTATCGATACTCGCTGTCTGGTGCAATCCCCAAGTTCCGGGCGATCGCATCCGCCGTCACAAAACCAATTCCGTAGATATCCATTGCTAACTGGTACGGGTTATTAGTAACGCTTACAATTGACTCATCGCCATAGTGCTTGTATATTTTCACTGCATAAGTAGTAGAAACACCATGCCCTTGTAAAAACACCATTACTTCTTTAATTGCCTTCTGCTTGTCCCAAGCAGTCTGGATCATCGATACTCGTTTTTTGGCAATACCTGGAACTTCATTCAAGCGTTCAATCGAGTATTCGATGATATCTAGCGTGTCTAGTCCAAAGTGGGCAACAATCCGTTTAGCGGTGACTGGTCCCACCCCTTTAATCAAGCCGGATCCTAAATACTTTTCAATCCCTGTAATTGTGGCAGGTTTAGTTTCCTGATACTGACTCACCTGAAACTGTTGCCCGAATTTGGGATGCTCCCGCCATATCCCAGCTAGTTTTAGTGTTTGACCTGCTTGGATATTAGGAAAGCTACCTACAATCGTCACTAAGTCTCTGTGACGTGAAGATTTAAGCCGCGCTACACTATACCCCGACTTTGCCGAGTGGTACGTCAAGCGTTCTACTACTCCTATCAGTGACTCATCCTCAACCGACACTTTTCTATCCCTCACTAAAAGTAGCGACCGCTCTTACCTCAATTCTTTACTATAAATTACCAGCTTCAAGCAAGGTTCTATACTAATTTCATAGTACACAAATACTATAATTTTATAGTGAAGTGCAAAGGAAAAACTGCCTTGGCGACCAAGCTCCTGATTGTTGAAAGTCCCGGCAAAATCAAAAAACTCAGCCAAATCCTCGGCTCTGACTGGTTGGTCAAAGCAAGCATGGGTCATGTCCGAGAATTAGCATCGGATGGACAAGATGCTTTGGGCTTTGACTTAACGGGTAGTACAGTCACTTGTCGCTTTGTTCTGCGCTCTGGGAAAGGGCAGCAGACTATTAAACAACTACAAGCGGCTGTTCGTCAGGTCAAGACAGTTTTTCTGGCAACCGATTGTGACCGAGAAGGGGAAACGATCGCTTGGCATCTTCAGCAAGCCTTACACTTAAAAAACCCACAAAGAGTCGTTTACACCGAGATTACTCCCGCATCCGTAAAAAATGCGCTCTCTCATCCTCGCCAGCTTGACCAAAACATGGTTAATGCAGGGTTGTGTCGCAGCGTTCTTGATAAATTAGTTGGCTATAAAGGCTCTCCTTTGCTGTGGCAGCTTCAAAATGGGGCGAAAAGCATGGGTCGGGTGCAAAGCGCTACCCTACACATTCTTTGTCAAAGGGAGCAGCAAATCAAAGCTTTCGTTCCTCAAGATTATTGGAACGTTTATGTCAATTACGTTGAGGGGTTTCGCGCCTACTACTTAGGGACAAATCAGCAAAATGATTCACAGCCTTCTGAAACACCACTACTCGACGACACCAGCGACACTAAAGAGCAAACGAACTTTGAGTCAAGCAAAGTTTTAAGTGCAGCCCACGCAGATAGTTTAGTTCAACAGGCAAAAGTTAATCAGCATCAAATCGTCTCTACTGAAGGAAAAAGCACTACTCGTACTCCTCCCCCAGCTTTTGTCACTTCATCTTTGCAACAAGCGGCAGGAACAAGGCTAAAGTTCAGCCCCGAAAAAACAATGCTTGTAGCTCAATCGCTGTATGAGTCAGGATTAATCACCTATATGCGGACTGACAGTATTGCCTTAGCTCCAGAATTTTGTGCAGCCGTCAGGAGTTGGTTGGAAGTACATGACCCTAACAACGTACCGAAGACATTAGCGCAACATAGGCAAGTCAAAGGAGCGCAAGCAGCCCATGAAGCTATCCGCCCTACAGACATCCAGAAGAGAAGCGCCGACTTGCGCGTCCAATTGTCTGCTGATGCTTTTGCCCTGTACGTGATGATTTGGAAGCGCTCTGTTGCCTCTGGGTGCCAAAATGCGAGAATTCGCCAAACACGCATAGTTACTCAATCCGGGAATATTTTCTGGCAAGCTAAGGGACAACTAATTGAATTCCCTGGCTACACCAAATACTGGAACAACATCAGCGCTGATGTCCAACTCCCTAGCTTACGACAGGGGCAAATTCTCACCTTACAACAGGCACTTCATGAGCAGAAACAGACTCAACCGCCGCCACGCTATAGCGAACCCAAGTTAGTCCAAGTTATGGAGCGTAAAGGCATTGGTCGCCCTAGCACTTACGCCGCCACGATTCAAACCCTTAAGCAAAGGCAGTATGCCGAGCTTATTAAAGGTCACTTACAGCCGACTAAACTGGGCTTAGAAGTAGATTGCTTTTTAGCCGATGCCTTGCCCGACTTGCTCCAAACAGAGTTTACTGCCGAGATGGAAAATCAGCTAGATGCAATATCTTCTGGTAAGCAAGACTGGCAAAAATATTTGACTGCGTGGAATCGAGATTACTTTGTACCAGCAATCGCTAAAGCCAAGCAATTTATTCCTCGTCACCTCAGCAACCAGCCTGCTGTTCAATTTGGAGGCTCTTTAAAGCAATTATCTTCAACCCAACCACCGACAAAACAACAATCGGGGCAGCATAACCAATCGCGTACCCGTTGCCCCCAGTGTCAGAATTACTTGGTTAAAATTCCAAGCTCAAAGCTGAAGAAAAAGCATTTTCTCAAGTGTGTCAGTGGTTGTACAGATGTGGTTATGTTTTGGTCAGAGCGCGATAAAAAGTGGCAGCTACCTCAGAAGGGGCAAACCAATAGCCAGTCTGTTGAAACGACAAATGCTCAAATTACTCAGTATTCATGTCCAATCTGTCAAAAACTTTTAGAAGAGTATCGTTACCAGAAGGAAGGTCTGGCAAAAAGTTTGCTACGTTGCTCCGACTCCAAAGCCAGGAGCGATTCTAAGCATAAAGAAGCGGTCTATTTCCACACAACAAAAGGCTGGTGGAGTCCTAAATTCGGCGAATTGCCTTGAAACTTAAATTCTTTAACTATCTTTAGCAGGTCATTATCTACTAACAAGAACTGCTTCCTACCCTAAGAAGTCACAGAATCATCAGTTTCCCTCTTTTTAGCCTCTCCCATTAAGATAGCCAGCTTGTTTTGAACAATGTGGCTTTACCATCGACGCATAGAGTTTTTCTAGGGGACGTGACACTATCATGTCCACAAAACACTCTTTCGTTAACCTTGACGCTAGAAACTAGGCTGTGTTGTATTCCTACACTGGGCTTGGTTTTTTCACTCTTCAATTCTATACTCTCGTTCCAAAAAGCTCAGTAATTTATTTTCTAAGTCAGTCAAATAAATTTGCCGTCCTAAGTCTTTCAATATATTCTTTGCACCTCGGTCAAGTATTTCAATATTTCTCAACTTTTTTATCCGCTTGAGCGTTTGGGGTAACTGACGGCGTACATCGGGCAAGTCAATTGGATCGAGGTTGTCTGGTTTCACAGTTAAGGTGTTGTCGTAAACGTCAACGGCTATTGTAAAGTCTCTCACTTCAAAAGCGATCGCCCAGCAGCCATTATATTTCCGTTCAGCCCCTTCTAATCTAGTCAGGATAAACGGATCGCCAATAGTACAGAAATCACTGGCTTTGACTAAAGGTTTTTCTTTGAGACGCTGCACGATGTCTTTGACAATGCGACCGCTAGGAACTTTGCCGTCGGCTTGCTCTACAGCTTGTTGCCATGCAAAAGTACGATCCTCTAATTTTTGAAGTTTAATTAAAGGTCTAACTTGCTCTAAGGTTGTCGGTAAAAACTGCCGACGATTCGTCGGCAGTTTCTTGATTTCCTCAACAACAATGGAAGCCGAGATTTTTAAGTCAGCACAATCCCGTCCATATCCGAATCTTTCTTTACAATATCCCTCCCAAGACCTATGAGTAGAGCGATACAACCTTTTGTCTCTAAGTTCTCTTAGTGCAGTTCCCGCTTCATAAAATGCTCGTTCTACCTTTAATTCCAACCGATGCCGCTCTTTTTCCTCATCTTCTGTTAATTCCTCGATTTGGGTAGAAATAACCGTTGTGTCAACTGTAACTATGGTTTCAGGCGCTTTTTCATTTAATTCTTCTTTTGACTTAGTAACCATTTGGGTTGACTGGGTAAAACTGGCGCTATGTTTTAACTCCTCATTTCCCTCCTTTGCAGTCTCTAAAGATTCTTGATCAGCTTCTTCAATTTTCTGCCATTCTTCACGCTCAAAAACTATCTCATCGGTTGTCTCAACTGCCCCACGCGCCAATAACCGCTCTACAGTAAAAATTTTGCCAGCTTCTTTATGACCATCAACAATTTCTATGCGATCGCCCACCGCAATAATTTTTGCCATCGCCGCACTATCGAGCTGTAGCATATTTGGCTGTTCTGGGATTTGTAATAAGCCATCCCAACTGACCCAAACTTCACCCATGCCCCCAGGAGTGATTTTCAATTGCTCGACAATTCCAAGTAAGGGTGAATTAAGGCGGTGGACGGGCATTCCAAGTTCAAAAATAGCCCAATCCTGTAAATTTTGGCGCTTACTTACTACCCTTGACAACTCTTGAGCAAGCTGTTTATGTTCCTTTACTTTACTTCGTTGTCCACGCAGGTTGTCTAGACTGCTATGCAGTTGATTTTCTTGCCAAGTCAGCTTTTTTATGTTTTCTGTGACACTAATCATGATTGTTGAGCCTGTCAAAATCTAGTTTTGCTAAAAACAAAGGGAATTAATTAGCCCTTATTCAACTCATTCAACGGTTTTTAGGCGCTGCAAGCCTCATTACTTGAATCAGCCACCATTGCCTCAAGCTCTGCCCAGTCAAGGTGCTTCACTTCACTCCATAGCTTTTGAATGCCATTGGCAAAATAGACCATGATGTCCCCTTCATGGGAACAGGAAAACTGCATTAGTTGCCGCTTCATTGCCTCGCTTGCCCAATCACCCCATCCGCCCCCTGGCTTAGTTGGAACAGGCTTAAGTCCTTTTTTAACTGCAGAGATAAATAAACCTAACCCTGGCTTCTTTTTCCAAGTAGCCAACGCTTGCTTGAAATACAGCATCGCTTGCTCAATACTGCTAGGGTTCTGATTCAACGCATTAGTCAGATTTGAATTAGACCTTAAACTCTCAACGGGTTCATTAAGAACTCGCGCTAATTCTTCTACAAACTGCGAATATCCCTCTAATTTGCACGGTTCCTGAGCCTTGATTGGATAGCTTATTGAGTCGCTCGTTAAATCCCTGTTCATAGAAGGTACAGCTTGTTTACTTCGTTGCCTTGATAGTGATTTAGTTTTGTCTTGACTATCAGCTAAAAATGAGCGCTCCTTAATTTCCGATAAGACAGATTTAGTTTCTGTCACAAAAGAAGCAAATACTGGTTTTAGAGCATCCGTGATGGACTGAGCTAATTGCTGTGATAACTCTAATATCTGTCTATTTGACTTAACTTTCTCCCCATCCCCTGTTTTTTCCCCTTGGGGGGTAAGGGGGGATTGGGGGAGTACCTTATGGGAAATATCTTCAGAGGGAATACCTTCGCCTATCACTTCTGATAGGGGTAGGGGTATCACTTCTGATAGGGGGGTACTACTAGAAGTGATAGGGCTATCATTTTTAGTACCCCTATCACTTCTGATAGGGGTGGGTGATTTAGCCCGTAAGTTAATAAACCCACGAAGCTCCTGTAAACACTCAGAAGCTACCCACTTATGCTGAGGGGTCAGCCGATAAACAGTGCTATATCCTGGACGTTCAATACTCTTAACTAACTTAGCCAATTTGAGTAAGTGTAAAGCTCTCCTTGCTCTACCCAAGCTCATACAGCAAGCACTCGCCATGTTGGTAAGGCTTTCCCACGCTTCCCCATTACCAGCGCGGCGAGTTATCCGGGCATAAATGCGAAATTCATAAGGGTCTAGTCCGTAATCGTCTATTTCGCGTCTGACAAACAGGCTTAATTCACTTTTCTCCTTGACGGCGGCAGTCATAGGACTACCTCCTCTTCTTTGAGAGTAGCCGTAGGGGCTGTAATTCCTAACCTGCCGTTACTTGATACCTTTGAACAAAAAGAATTTGAAATTATTTTTGAAAATAACTTGCCAAAAGGCACACTAAAGCTGCACAATACTATTAATAGCATCGCTTCTTAAACTCCAATTTACGGGTGTGGGTTTAGAGCCTTCGGTGGCGGAAGATATAATCTGTTGTCGCGACAGATTTTCCCTACCAACGAAGCTTATTCAATTGTGAATATTATACGGGATTTAGCAGCCAAAGCTAAACCTCATGAAAGAATTTTATATATTTGTGTAAATGCATATAATTCATTATTTGTCAACTCCTGAAGGTTTGATTTTTAAGAAACTAAACGTTCTGCTTTTAGTCCTGCCTGTTTCCAGTCAGAAATAACAGCACTAACCCGTGTTGGGTCGGGTTCAGCTATTAATGCACAACGGTCTTGGCGGTTAAGAATTGAAAGAATTTCAATCGAAGGCATGAAGCAACTAACTACTACATCTTTAACATTAGAGTACAATATGATGCTCGTTTCTACCATGTCCTCAAATAATCTCACATCTTTGCCTTGAGGTAAATACTTATTAGTAATAATCCGAGTTTCAGCTTCTATTAAAGGCTGCCAATTAGCAATTGGTGGAAAAGCAAATAATAGAACAAGACGCTCTGGGACGTGCGCTAAAAACTTACCAGAGCTAGGATCTCCAGAGTACAATAGATGCTTTTTTCCTAATTGCCACCAAACACCAGGCACATTTACGGGTGTTGAGGTCGAGGGCTGCGGCAATGACAAAGCCTGCTCCGTTGCTGGAGTCAAAACTTGACTAGGGGCAGAAGGCACTTCGACTGAAGTAGGATTACGAATAGCAACAATTTCTTGCTTAATGCGCGGCGGTGGTGTACTAACCAGCGCTGTAGATGATAACTGCGAAACTGGTTGTATTTCTTGTTTTAGGGTTGACTCTAACTTAGCGCTAGATAAAACATACTTTTGTTTAATGTCCTTGGCAGCTTTGTACGTGATAGATTCACCTGAAGCGGCACGAGCAAATGCCTCATCACGGGCAGATTCGGGTGTAGAAGGCGAAGCTAGTACATATAGTGCTGAAGGAGCAAAGTCTACTTCGGACAATTTGTCCACTTTATTTTTCAAATTTTCAGCGACGCTCATAAACCTTCGAGCAGTACGTTCATCCCAGTCAAACTCAGTTTCTAGCCAAGACCCAAAACGCCCATGCCCTAAGCGCTCTTTTACAATAATTAAACGCTGTCCAATCTCAAAGATGCTTTCTACAGTGCGCTTCATCAATCCTCTAATTTCTCCAGTTTGTACTTTTACAAACTGGGAAGTGGAGGCATCAAGAGCGGTGTAATCAAACTTTTTCCAGGCTTTAGGACTAGCAGTTGGCATGAAAATGACACAGGTAAACGTAACAGTGGCATTTTCAATTTTAATGATATTGCTGTCGCTCTGGTTGAAAAACTCACCCAAATATTGGCTCATAGTTTAAAAAATAATTTGTAGTTAAGATATACAAGTCATTGACTCTTATCCAAAATCGTAAATTTTATGGATTTGATTTCCTCAGCTATTTACGTGATTAACGAAATTTACCGACAAAACTTACTTACACCTTGTCCAAAATCGTAAATTTGAGACATTTGCCCCGTCTATCGCTCCGAAAGTTTTTGTTGACCCTGGATAATTAAACGCTCTAGCATTTCTGGACTTAGACGTTCAGACAATGCTTGCCACAGAGCAGCAATTTGACTTTCGTTCAGGAGGTTAAGTTGGGCGCTCAACTCCTGATATTTATCATAGCTTGGGGGATTCGCTATTTCTTTCAATGGATCGCCATCAATATTAACGCTGGATGTTAGCGTATTTTCAGCCCCAATGTTAATAGTTAGAGGATTTAGTTGCGCGGCTTGTTCGTGATGCTGAACGATCTCCTTTGCTTTAGCACGAGTAATTACTTCTCCCGCCTCAGCACGTTGCACAGCCTCATCACGGGCTGCTTTAGAAGTACAATCCGCCGCCAGCAAATACAGTGCCGAAATAGCAATGTTTAAATTGGTAAATTTTACTGATTTGAATTTTCTGTGGACTTGCATGAATTTTCTGGCTGCTGAATCACTCCAATCAAATTCTGTACGCAACCAATCCACAAACTGCCCATGTCCTAGCTCCTGCTTAACTTCACTTAACTTTTCCCCGATATCAATGATATCTTGGGCAGTACGGCGTAGCAAACTCTTAATCTCGATAGTACGTTGTTGAACGACTTTACGAGTCGCTTGGGTTAGCATACCATAACTAAACTCTATTGCTTGGGTAGCAGTGGATAATTCTTCAGAAAAGTTATTACGTCTTCGATGTAAACTCATATTTATTTGCTCCAATATTTTTGTAAAAAACGCGAAAGTCTGATTAGGTAATGCTTTTGGCAACTAGAGATTAAGTTTAATCCAAAGTTTAAAAAAGTAATATTACTTTTTTAAAGGCTCGTGATGGGTATTTCTAACCTATGAATAGGCTTGTTTTTTGATTGAGTCCGATTGCTCCCATCACTGCGCTCCGCGCTATTACTCATTTCCTTTCTCCCCATTAGCAAAGCGCTCACCCTCCCCCCACGACAGACCGCGCAACCCACTCCACAACATTTGACCCCCGCCGACAAAATGCACCATGATATCGCCATCCTGAGAGTGCGAATATTGCATCAACCGCCGCTTAACTGCCTCATCCGCCCATTCTTTCCAACCGAAAAACGCACAAGGCGGGGCAGCATCCTCGGATGGCACACCCTCCTTCAAAGCCTTGACCAGCACCCCTGTTAAATTACAACGCCAATTTTCTTGTACTGCAATTTTCAGTCTTTCGAGCGCCGCCGGGAAATTAGCCCAATACTGTGCGATCGCGGTTTTAACCTGTAGATTAGTTTGAACGTCTGGCGATAAACGAGAAATTTGAGTACAGGCGTTTTTGAATTCTTCACCCGTCGGAGAAATTACAATTTTTTGTTCGGGGATAGGTTGTTCTTCCTCTTTAACTACTTCCCCAGCAGCAGGCAGGCTGTGTTGTGGTTGTACTTGGGATGAATTAGGAATTAGACTTATGTATGCTGTCTGATTTTCTGCTGTCGGCTGTACAAAACCAGGTAGCCGGGAGTCTGATTTTCTGCTGTCGGCTACCTGGTTTTCGGTTGTAGAAATATCTACAGGCGGCGCTAATTCTTGTTTGAGTCTTTCAAAATCGATGGAGTATGCCCAAATATTATCAGTTGCCCAACGCTTGTAGGGGGTCTTTCTCAGTATTCCCATCTCGCAAAGGTGTTTGAGGTGGCGGAAAACTGTGTCTCGACAACATCCAAGAGCTTCGGCTAACTCTTGGTTAATTACATAAACCCAAGGCGGTTTTCCTGCTTTCAGCTTTTGATGAATCCACCCGTCTAGCCAGGATAGGATGTATGCTTTGAACTTTTTAACTCCCCTAAACTTACTAAGATATTCAGTCAAAATATTAGTAGGGTGCTGCACTTGCCCTAGAACTGCTGAGGTAAATGTCATGGCTTCACCTCCTCCAGCTTCTCGCCTGTTTCTGGACTGATGACCCAAAACACTGGAAGACAGTTGCAGTGGTAAATTATGCCGTAGTATTCGTCCATGCCAGAGACAATGCCAAAGCGATCGTACCTGGGGCAGCGATTGTTTTGTGAATCATAGGCGCTATCGCCCGTTAGCGCATCTGAAACCTGGCGATGGTCGCTAGGTTCGTTTAAGAAAGGTGACATAAAATTACCCTAATTTTGAATGTGTAGAAAAACTTGGCTACTTGGAAAAAGAATGCGGTCACTCGCCCAATAGTCGTTGCCGCGACCCTTGCCGCGCTGCCCAAAGCCTGTCTAGTTCTGGTACGTACTCGAATGGGACGAACTGACAAGGCGCGGCAGTCATTGCTGGCTGGATGAAATGATCTTTGCCCATCGATTGCAGCCAATTGACCAAATCTTGGGGCTTTTTCATCCCGTAGCGCCTAGCAAGTTTTGTTTTCGATAATCCCTCGTAGGTTCTGACGGGCCTACCTGAACGATCCACTAATATATTTTTTTCGACAACAATTGGCGGTTGCTCAACGATCGCCTCTGGTTTACCCAGGATCAGCCCCAGCATCCCCGCGCCGTGCATTGTGACGATGGCACTGGAGACTTGCATCAGGCGCTCTTGAGATTGGGCGGCGGCTGTTTGGGCTTGGGCTACTTGAAGCTCCAGCTTGAGGCGTTCGATTTCTTGGGATTGGGCAGGGATGAGTTGCTTGGCTTTGACAAAAGCATCAACTAAGGCATCTTTACAGTCAAGCACTTGCTGGGTATTGCGGCTATAGGTCATTAACAATGTTGACTGTCGCTCATCCAGCCAAGCATAACGAGTATTAGAACCACCGCCCTGAGAGCGTTTCACCACATCTACTTCAAATCGAAGTGGTGATTTCGCCTCTAGTCGTGCTAAATATGTATCGATTGTCTTAAGTAAAGTATGATGTTCGATTCCCAATTCTTGGGCAACTAATCGGGAATCAACAACTAAAATGCCATTACGCTCGGTAACTGTTAGATTAGACATTGGCATAACCTCTACGGTTAAAAGTTAGGTTGTGGTAGGTAGCGATCGTATCTCCGCCAAGAGTTAGGTGATCGCTACTTATTGATAGTGATAAGCAAGTTAATTCCAGGCAAAAGAAATTTCTCTAAGTAAAGCTCTGTTACTTCCTTAAACTTAGTGATAGCGAATTCAACACTTTCTCCCTGGCTAACCGTATCAACTTCAGGGCATTGAGCAACGTAGATATCCTTTTTTTTTGTGGATGATTGTAGTGAAAACTTTGGTAGTCATTAGTTTTCTCTATCCTCTATTCACTCAATGTTTAATTTGTACCAAATACAAAGAAACTACTTGGAAAAAGGAGCATTATACGTACAAAAGGAGTTTAAGCAGACTCAGGTACTTCAGGAAGAACAATGAGAAATGAGCGAGGGTGCTGACGATGGGGTGGAAGATCGTTTTCAGTAAACTTTTTACCTTGCTTTAGCTCACTATTGGGATCGTGTTTAGTATTAACTGCTTGCTCATCATGCTCATCAGGCATAAACCGCAGTAAGTCTCCAGGCTCACACTTTAGGGCTTTACACAAAATATCTAAGGTATTGGTATCAAGCCTAGAAGGTTTTTTGTTTCTCAACTTAGAAATAGTGCCAAGGTGTAGCCCTGTCAAGTTGTGGAGCGTTTGATTGTCTATCTCGCGGTCTGCCATTACAGCCGCCAATCTCCATTTGATAGCCACTGACACCTTAAGAACGTTTCTCATAGATACATTACCTCTTTTAGAAGTGAAATAATCATTTAAATTTCTTAGTTCATCATAACAGATATTTTATTCATTGATACGTTAATTTAATTCACCGAATCGGTTAATATATAAATATAGGGATGAGGAAAGCAATCGCCTCACCGAGAAGCAAAAATCCAGATTTGCACTCAGAACAAGAACTTCAACAACAACAAAGCAGCAGAGAGCGGAACTGCCGAAACACCGCCCGGAACCTGATAACAGCGAAGCGATAAGCAGCAGCAACGGTCAGAGGAGGAAACGCCCACGACAAGGTTTTTATACCCTGCGGACTCCCAAATATAAAAACTTTGTTAATGGAATTAAAACAAGCAAACGACAAAGCCTGTAGCGCTCAACTTTGGTCAGGCGATCGCTTACAGGCTTTGGTTCCTAAATTCATAGGTAACTCAAATGTTAACGCAAGAAAAACGTACAATTCAACTCGGCTCTGAATCTACTCCAAAAATCTGGGATAAAGCAACGACAAAAGCGAGTATTGGTGATACTATCCACGTTCCATTTACACCTGTCATGCAGGTGATAAACAAGGACATTTATACTGATGGTCGAGTATGGCTAAAGGTCAAGCCTAAAAGTGCTTCCTGCTATACAGAGGAGTGGATATTAGACCGAGAAGAAGATGACTTGCTACCCCCTCCACAAATCGAGTTTGAGCAAGCCTTTAATCACGGGCGACTAGACGCAACCGAAAAATCAATCCCACTGTATACCAAAGCAGAGTGCGATTATTCCAAAGGGTATGTCGAAGGCTATAACGCATTAGCCAAGCCTCCTGTACCAACTCCTCCTCCTAACCCCCGTACCTGGTCAGTCACGTACAACAGCAATTGGCAATGGTATGTAGTTTGGGTGGGCGATCGCGCTATAGGTCGAGCCAATAGCACCACCGCAGCCAATGGCAGTGAACGAGAACAAGTGATGCCGTTAATTGACCGCATTAAAGTCAATAATAATCAACCCGGTAGAAATAGCAAACGAGTCAAAGTACTAGCGGCGGATAAAGGTTACGATTCCAAGGATTTGCGAGCGGCGTGGTGCGTAAACGTGGGATTAGACCACAGTTACCAAAACGCAGTTGGAAGACAAGGAAAAATCGGGGTAGACCAATTAAAATATCAGTCCCACGTTTCCAACAAGAACGCTGCGAGCGCATGGTTTCAAAGAAAATATCGCAGGCTTGTTGTTCGATGGGAGAGAATTTCTGCTTATTTCAATGCTTTTATTTCCCTTGCCACAATTCACATTTGGATCAGTAGAATTTTATTACTGGGATAGATTCCTGGTATCCAACAGCGAGGACAAATCTTTAACTGCTGTATGGCTGCTATCGGAACACCTTTGGAAACTGCCTCTAGATATTGGGCTAAAACCTGCAATGCTTTTGATAATCCTGCCAAGGATTTAGAGTTAAGCCTAGTTGTTTTACCCAACTCAATTTTGCCTACACTTTGCAAGTGCATTCCTGCTCGTTGTGCTAGTTCTGCCTGACTCATACCAAAAGCCGCCCTCCTGCGCCGTACGTACTCGGCAAGAGTTTCTCCTGAGAGAGGTAATTTATCATCCTCACTAATATGCATAAAAGTATACTAATAAATTTTAAATAAAAGTATAAGTAGTTAGGTGGAATTAAACTTAAAACGCTCAACGGTATAACCACCTTTAAGACTACGAGATTCCATTCCCTCCATGATTGCCAGGGCTAAATCATATTCATCCTCAAACATCCGCGAGGGCAATTTCATGAGTTTTGAGTTGATGCCACTGATCTTCAATCCGGTTCATTTCGGAGCAATATGGTGGGAGGAAGAACAGGAATAAGCCTTGCTCGAACCAGCGTTGCCACTGTTGACGAGTTAAGTGACTTTTATGCAGGGAACCATTATCTTGAACCACAACGGTCATCCGCCCTGTGTCCCTCAAATTCTGGGCAGCAAGCTCGGCAACCCAATCAATGACTTCAATGTAACTTGCACTCTTGAAACTGCCACTTGCTTTGGCATACTTAAAGCTTTTATCTGGTTGCCACAGACCTAAAATACTGATGCGTCCCTTAGGTCGGTCAGTCTGCTCAATACGCTTTTGTTCGCCCACGCGGCTATAACTATAACTTGCTGGACTCCATAACTTTTAGCCTGACTCATCCAGGTACATTAGTTCAATGTAACCGAACCAGTGCTACGTGTTTGAGTGCATCCAACTGAGCTTGTTTGCAGCGTTTGTACCCAGAATCTTGTTTGGCTTGATGACTGTGCCGCGTACGTTTCCATCGAAACCCCTTTTTTGCAGTACATGCCGCAAACGGTCTGGACTTAGTTCTACATTTCGTTCCTGAGATAACTTTAGGGCTAGTTGGTGACTCTTGTATGTGCGCCCATCAAGCTCTAGACACTTTTCCAGATATTGCATATCTGCCTCTGACCATTTAGGTTTTGCTCCCCGTCCTGTTTCTGACTACAAGCCGCCTAACCCCTTTGCTTGCCAACGTCTAATCGTCGCTCTTACCGTATGCTCATGGCACGTAAAAATTTCTGCAATTGCTGGCACTGTCCATCCTTGGGCGTTCAGTCGCCACCTATGGGCGCGCTCTCTTGTTCGCTGCGGTACACCGTTAGCTACTCGTAATTCTGATAATGTACAGTCTTCTGACTCTGTTAAAACTAGGCGAATAGGAGCAGGCATTAGAAAGATTGCCTCAGTACAGAAAACACATCCCTTTTATTTTACATTTTATTGTAGCCGCCTACTTAGCTTTATCTATTTATAATCATGAGTTTGAAGATAAAGCTACTTTAATAGGTCACGATACAGGGATTGGTAAAACTCGAATTATCTGCGTAGCGCGATATGCAGAACAGAGAGGGTTGATTCCCACCATTGTGACTGTCGATCCAGTACTCTACGGTGATATTTTGTCACGAGATGCTGTAGATACGGGAAATGATTTTAATCCTCTGATTACAAATAATGAATATAAATTAACTCTACGCTCGAATGATGGTAGACAAATAGGAGAAATTAGCACTCCCAGCAATCAATTTGAGAGACTTAGGCAATACACCCAATCTGGTAACATTGGACAACACAACTGTGTTTTCACGACTTACGGACAATTAACAGGCCCAGCAAGTGTAGAGCGACGAGAATTATTACAATCACTTGCTCCTAAGACGTTCCTAATTCTGGATGAAAGCCATAAAGCCGGGGGTCCTGCCGGAGATAACCAACAGAACAGAAAGAAAAATTCTTAAGTTTCCTCCTGTACTGAGTTCTTCCAATCTCTAGTTAAGGAAACCAAAGGATTTGTAGCGTCCAGCGCCACTGCCATTAAAGACCCCATCGTTGCCGCCCGACTATTCTACGAAACCACCGATTTAAAACTAGCCGCCACCGACCAAGACAAATTTGCCGCTCACCTCAAAACAGGTGGCGTACCATTGCAGCAGCAAGTATTTTCGATGTGGGCAGAATCCGGCGGCTGCATCCGTTGTGAAAAGTCTTACGAAGGAGTTGAGTTTGGCGTTGCTAAGTACCCCGTTGACCTGCAAACAGCAGAAACCAATTCAAAAATTCTCAACTTAATTTGGCAGTTTGACTATATCAAGGAAAAAGTAGTCAAAGAAATTAGCGGCGATTACGCCGATGCTGGGGAAGCAGCACGTAAAAACAACCCAGCGCTGGGGGGCGCAGGAGCTAGTAGCACGATTTTTACGAGCGTCCTACATAACCTAACAGCAGTTACAGCTTTGGGATTGAAAGCTGAGGAAACAGCAAACGCAGCGATTGCGGATATTGAACAGGGACGCAAGCCGATTCTAATGCTGTTCAACACGATGGAGTCAACCGTTAGAGATTTTGTAGATAGTCACAACCAACTACCTGCCATCCACAATGCCGAGTTTCCCGATAGTCCTATGCAGCCAATTAGAGTTGGCGATGACATTACGATTAATGCTGGGCAATTATTCACGCGCTACTTGGAAAAAGCAAGGTCGATTAAAATTACCGAGCTGTACTTGGATGAGCTAACGGGAAAACAAGTAACTCGTACTCACCGCTTAACTGATACAGAGATAGGAATCGAAGGCGTTGCCGCTTTCAATAAAGCAGAATCGGCGATCGCAACAGCAGACTGGAGCAAGCTACCAATCTCACCAATTGACTACATCAAACAAAAAATCGAAGACGCTGGACATTCCATTGGCGAAATTACTGGACGCACCCATGTTCTCAAGTACGGCTCTGCCGAAGACCTGGCATCGGGGGTAGTAACTTACCAAACCAGAGAACGCGGCACGGCACAAAAAAAGCAAGTGATGGATGATTTTCAAAACGGTAGAGTGGACGCGGTAATCACTAATTCAACTACTGGGTACTCCCTCCATGCCTCACGAACAGTCGCCGACCAACGGCAAAGAGTAATGTACATTGTGCAGCCGCACCTGGACGTTAACCAAGTTGAACAGTCCATCGGGCGATCGCATCGTAGCGGACAAGTTAACCCAGCACTTCACCCTCCTGACAAGCTGGATGAGGGAGGACAACCAATGTGGGGGCAGTATTCTGGTACGTTTGGGTTGCCAGCATTTAAGTTGGTAGTAGGGCAAGATTTACCTACCGAAGAAAGGGCAGTGGCAATCTTAATGAAGAAGATGAGCCACCTGAAAGCTAACACTACGGGTAATAGCTCCTCTAGCTTCGGTTTAGCAGATATGCCTGACTTCATCAACGATTATGGGAATGAAGTAGCGCAAAACTTAATGGAGCAAAATCCAGACCTCCATGAAGATTTAGATTTCTCCCTAAGTGGAGTCGATGGATTTAAAAACCCCCAAGCAATCGTTGGCTCGGCAGGCGTGGCTGTATGAAACTTTGACTTCTGACTATAAGGAGTTACTAACCGAGAAAATTGCCCTGGGTGAGAACGAGTTAGAGGCACAAAAGCTAGATTTGCAAGCGGAGCCAGTATCGCGGCTAGTCCTTAATCTTGGAAATCCCAATGTTGATAGCCTTTTCACTAAACCCGCGTATTTAGTCGAAGTTCAAGCCAAGACAGGGGCTAAACCTAATACCACCGAGCAAGTTATTAATGCTGTACGGCGGGAGTTGGGTTTTGAGCCTGTTGCTGATAAGAGCGATAACGCATTATTTGACGTGCGAGAAAAAGGTGAAGTAGGAGCAAACCAACTGGTAGAGCAATTAAGCGGCAGCGTGGGGGAGTATCTAGCTCGGCAAATCGAGCGGCATGGAAAAGAACTGTATTTAACTCATTATCTTGCCGATGATTATGGGGATTTATTTCTGGATGCGGAAATGGTTTTTAATATTTCTGCTCAAGGACAATTAACTCTGACGCAAACGGCTAGTCAAAATCCGTTAACGGGCTACGAGTATCGCACTAAGGGAGATCGCTCTTTTGGTCAAATATTCTCTCGTAACCTGATAGAGCAGGGGTTTGGCAAAGCTGCACTATCAGCATTTCAAACCAAACAACAGTCAGCATCGGTGCAGTCACCAGCTTTAGTAGAGGTTGAGAATCTACACCAAACAGCATCAGGACTTGCACAAATCCCAGTAGAAGTTGAGAATCTACAGCAAACAGAAGCTCCTCAACAGTTAGAGAAAGCCGCCGCCGTTGCTCTGAAAGCTAACGAGCAGCCCTTCGAGCAAGCACCCACCGTCGCAACTGTTGTTAGTAATCCGATAGTACAAAAAGTTGTAGAGCCATCGTTGCAACCGCAAGAGGTAGCAACCAAAGAACCAGTTAAACCTAAATCATCTTTGAAGTCTTCTGCCAGCACTCAAGTTCAAATTGAAGCACCTTTTGGAGTCCAGTTAAGCTTGTTTGATATTGGGTTAAACCAAACGGATGCCACCGGACTTAAGAGCGCACCTCTTGGCGTTATCCAGGCAGAAAAAGAGCCAAAGAGGACTGCAAATCAAGTAAAAGAATCTGTACAAAGCGTTAAAGAGACTGTTATAAATACGCAGCAGGTAAAAGCTAAGTAGACGGTTACAATAAAATATAAGATAAAAGAGATGTGTTTTCTGCACGGGGACAATTTTTTAAATGCCTGCT
>NZ_PVWN01000130.1 GCF_003003885.1 Chlorogloea sp. CCALA 695
TCTTTTTCGGTAAGAGGTCGCCTAAGAGCGGTTCGAGAACGTTCCATTCGGCATCACTGAGACTGCTGGAATAGGGCCTTGTTCATCCTTAAAATCACTATCCTTACACTAGCTCAACTCTCGAAAAGATGTCAAATGGGTTCTATAGATATCTGATTTGCTTTGCCCGCGCCACTGTTCATCAGTTAAATTGAAGAGGCTGTGGTTTAGCAATGCCGTAGCCTTGAGCATAATCTATGCCAAGGGCGGTGATTTTCTTCAAGATATTATCATTTTCAACAAACTCCGCAATAGTCTGAATTCCCATAGCATGACCAACTTGGTTAATTGCTTGGGTCAGTGCTAAATCCATTGGATCTTCAACAATGTCCTTGATAAATTCGCCATCAATTTTCAAATAATCTACTGGGAGATTTTTGAGGTAAGCAAAAGAAGACATACCACTACCAAAATCATCTAAAGCGAAACGACAACCAAGCTGCTTCAGTTTGCTAATTAGCTTACCAGCCTTGCTTAAGTTAGTAATAGCAATAGTTTCAGTAATTTCAAAACAAATTACTTGGGGGGGGACGGAGTATAAGGAGAACTGCTGCTCTAAGAAGTCAATGAAAGATTCATCATTGATACTTGCCCCAGAGAGGTTAATTGCGTACATATTAGAACAGTATAGTTCTAGGCAAGATGACCCAGTTTCCTGACAGTGCTGGTCAAGACTAGCAAAGAACGTACTGATTACCCAACGGTCAATGAGATGCATTAAGTTATAGCGTTCCGCCGCCGGAATAAACGCCATTGGCGGCACTAACTTACTAGGTTCATCCTGGAGACGTAGCAAGACTTCGTAATGCTTCCCTTGGGACTCGGCTGGAGCTAAGGGGACAATTGGTTGGTAATAAAGGCAAAAAGAATTAAACTGCAAAGCTTTAGTCAGCCGCGATATCCATTGCATTTGACCATGCCTAATTGCCAAATCCTGGTCGTCAGCTTGATAGAGGTGTACGCGATTACGCCCAGCATTCTTAGCTGCATAGCAAGCCATGTCCGCCGCACTCAAAACGTTAGATAGGTCTAAGCTATCGGCATTAATGCTAACTAAACCAATGCTCACCCCAATCGTGAAAGTTTTGTCTTGCCAACTAAACCGAAATTCTTGGAGACTTTGACGCAGCGCATTAGCAATACGCAGTGACTGACTTAAGGGACATTGATTGAGCAATAGACCAAATTCATCGCCGCCTAAACGGGCGAGAGTATCGGTAGCACGCACCTGTTTTTGGAGCAGAGCGGTAACTTGACGTAGTAGTTCATCTCCTGCGGCATGACCGCAGGTGTCATTGACAATCTTGAACTGGTCTAAATCTAGAAAACACAATGAATGTTGTTGATTATGAGTTTTAGCACTATGGAGGGTCTGTTCCAAACCCTGCTCAAATTCCCATCGATTGATTAATCCTGTTAACCCGTCATGGCGACTTTGCCAAGCTAAACGCTGCTCACTCTCCCGCAGAGCAACTTCTGCTCGCTTCCGCTCTGTGATATCGGTGTGCGCCCCCACCCACTCACGGATACTACCATCAGCGTCAAGAACTGGTGCCGCACGGACAGAACAATCCCTGTATTCTCCGTCATGGCGGCACAAGCGGTGTTCCATCTCATATAAGCTTTGAGTTGAGACAGCTTTATTCCAGCAAGCTAGGGTAGGCTCTACGTCCTCCGGATGTATAGTTGCTGACCAGCCAAAATTCTGATACTTTTCGTAGGTCTGACCAGTGAAGGTACTCCAACTGGGCTGCTCTCCAATCATTCTTCCGTCCGCACTGTTAGTCCAAATAATTTGTGTAGTTGCTAGCGTTAGAGAACGATACCGTTCTTCACTATGCCGCAAAGCTTCCTCCGCCAAGTTACGCACAATAATCTCTGCTTGCAGAAGTACATTTGTGACTTCTAGTTCTTCAGTTCGTTCGCTAACTCGGTTTTCTAAATCATCATATGCTTTTAAGACCGTCAACTCTGCCTGCTTACGCTTCCTGTCCATCTGATTTAAAATTCTGGCGTTCCACCAGACTAAGACGGCAAAGGTAATAATGTTAGACAGCACCAGCAGCGCTACACCAAATTCTGTGCCAAATAGTCCAGTTTTTTGACCTTGCAAACATAACCAGCCAAGCACTAAGGGAATAATAATAGTAGATGGCAACAAACGCCGTGCCGTCACTCCTCCTACCGTATCTGCTAAAATTATCTGGACTAAGGTATGGTTTGGAGCAGCTAGGACGATGCCAATCGAGAGAATAATAAAGGTAACGGCTGTGTGCAAAGCCATCATTGCTAGGAAAACAATCCCGATTAAATCTGTAACGCCATAGGCATAACCAATCAATGTCATTGAGCCGAGCCAAGCTGGCACAAGGACTGACCCTTGTGCCAGCTTGGCTGGATTTTTTGCCCTTTTGCTTTTAACAGGATTAAAGACAAACCCGATATTACAAAGCCTAGAGCGGTACTAAACGCCATCCGTCCAGGGGCAATAGTACCAAAACTATCGGGAGCGGTGGTTTGGATAAATAATAATTGGTCGATATGTAAGTCCCACCTAAAAAAATACTCAATAAGCGTTAATCCTCCCAGCAGGAACACCAACATCGAGCATCCTAAACCTATCAATTCTCTCCAGAAAGTATACACACCTCTACCGCGCTCTTTCGTAAGCAATCGTAACTTTAATGATAGACCCGCCATTATGAATCCTAGTGCTGTATTTGGTCTCATGGCGACGACAAATCCTGGAAAAATACTCTTTAGGAAGGGAATATTATATAGCCACCCCATTATCACTATGCAGCCAATCAGGATAACAATTGTGCTTGCAGTTTGGGAACAAGTTTTGAGAAGAGCGTTTGTCAATATTGTTCCTATCTGTGCTTAATTGACCGTTGCTGCATCAAGCTCTTGGTGTTCAACAGTTTGACTGTCAAATCCTTTGCTTCACAGCAACTTTACAATACTTATATTTTCCTGTGATGGCTATAAAAGCGGTTATGGTAGAACCACTGAATAATACGGCAATATTTTCAAGTGATATTGAGTATTGTTTCAGTTTGTACGTAAATCTACGCATAATTAGTGCTGGTAGACCTAACTCAAGAGATTACTTACCCTCGGTTACAACATTAAGACCTCTTGTTGCGCCCTCCTCAAGCCAGGTTAATTGCGTCGTGTTGCTTGGCTTAAATTAGGACTTACATACTTAGCTCCATAAGCAGTGAAAAAAGATGACTTTCATCCTTTATGGAAATGGTCAGCTGCGCTAAAAACGGTGGGATTTTATTTCAATACCTAACTCTCGTAAACATCTACTATTCTGACTGACCAACCACTTTTGACCACACCCCCGTTTTCGTTTTCAGCCGTTCTCGGAAAGCCTGACGCTGCTGCTCGTCCCGTTCTTGATATCCGTAGGTCTTTTTT
>NZ_PVWN01000131.1 GCF_003003885.1 Chlorogloea sp. CCALA 695
CCATTGCTCTGCTTACCTCTTAGCCTTTTATCTCTTGATTCTTTTACTTATTATATCCGGAAAATGACAGAAAAGGGATATCTACCACTGGCTATTTGCAAAAGTGAGATGCTCCCGTGCCGAGTAATTTTTGATGTCGTATTTTTCCTGCGTAGCAGCGCCTTAAAAAGTTCTGTCCCGGAGACTACGCTCTAACAACTTTTTAGAAATGCGATAC
This sequence comes from Chlorogloea sp. CCALA 695, assembly GCF_003003885.1. GTDB lineage: Bacteria > Cyanobacteriota > Cyanobacteriia > Cyanobacteriales > Chroococcidiopsidaceae > Aliterella. The sequence continues at coordinate 218 of NZ_PVWN01000131.1, forward strand.
TTAATTGACTTACTAATATAACAAACCGATTTATAAGTCAAGCTATCTATTACTAATAAAAGTAAAATTAACAATTATTAGTAATGAATGATTCTCAGTTTACCTGCCTAATTGTCAAGTTTAATCTACCGCCGTTCTTTAGTAAATTACTGGTATTGGGGACAATGCCCTTAAACGAATGAAAGTAGTTTCGACTCTCCCCACCCATTACAATTACGTCGCCGCTTTGGACAATGTATTGTTTAGTTTCGTCAGTACGAAGAAAACCGCCCAAAACGAGGATTCCTGTACACCCTAGAGAAACCGAGATTATTGGGGCTGATAAATTCTCCTCAGTATTGTCTTTGTGCATCCCCAACTTTTCGCCTTTTCTATACAGATTAATCAAACAGGATTGGGGATGAAAATCACTGTTTTCTGTTTCTTTGGCTATTGCTATTGCCAGGTCTTTAATCACCTGGGGCATAGCTGGAAATGCCTCAAAAGTATGCGGACGAACTTGCTGATAGCGGTATCCGTGACTATCCGCAACTCATCCCAAATCGTCGCAGTTGGTCATTGAATAATTGAAAGATTGACCGTTTGGCATATTTGGTCGAAACAATGGCGCTTGCTTCACAACTGCTCTAGCTGCTGCTAGAATTTCTTGTTGTGTAACTTTAGTAAGCTTTGACTTGAGTAGATAAAAACCTTTATTCGCTGGCATAATGTTAGCCTGCAACTATTATTATACAACAGCATTAATCAACAAACAAATCAAGTTATTACACCTCCTAACTTTAGGTTTACATGTTAAGGTTTCTCAGGCAAAATATTCTTTTTCCCGGCAGCTATTTTATCCAAAAGCTACAATTAATAATTACTTAAAACGTGCTTACTGCCTTAAACTGTTTTATTGGCGGCTCTGTTTACTCAAGCAATTTGGGTCGATAGATGTCGGAAAAACTAATCTCGTATGAGGATTTTCTTGTGCTAGGGCGATAGCACTCTGGGGACGTGCCAGTTGCAATAAGTACCATCTTTTCCCGTCTTTTTCCCATACGGCTAGTAAGTCGAATCCATCACGAGGGGTTATGGCAATTGGTTTGTGCTGCATGATAATTCTCCTTGACAATGAGTTGTTGATTTTGTTTTGACGCGCTGCCGACCCTTTGTAAAACTCTCAATCACAGAACACGCCCTTTGGCACTGCCGAATGTCGAACATGGCTACATGGGTTCTTGACAAAGGTAATTTCATAGCTTTCGATAGCCACTTGTAGGCAGCTTGACGGCTAGAGAAAACACCAGACTGCCACAAGGGGTCGAACTTCCGATGAGCCAAGCTGCGCCACCTCCGTAACTCTCGGTCGGCTAGTGTCCCCAGTGGCTTTATGCTGCCAGGGTGATACCCCACCCGCGCATCACAATTGGGGTAAGAATCGCAAAGGTAAATAAACCCATAGTGGCAACCGTAAACTTTGGCGCTATCAATCAACGACACACTACTGCGACAAAAGGGACACCAGTAGGGTTTCATCTGCCTACCCCTTGCAACTGCTCTAATACTGCTAGTTCCTCTGTTATTGCTCGTTCAACGGCTAGTTGTCCCCAGTGGGATAGGTTTTGAAGCAAGGCAATTGCTTTGTTGAAGTGGGAACAGCAATTGCAAATATGGTCAAAATCGACGGCACTAGGTTCGGTTGCTTCGTAGAGGGCGGCGATTGCAATTGCTGCTTTTTTATCCTGGCTCAGATGTTGCAGATGGGTTTCTAACTGCTGCAAAACTGGCTCATCTTTTACGTTGAGCGAGTGGCTGGTTAAATTAGGCATTCGGTTGAGTCCTGTTATGGGTAAAATAAAACCCGCCAGTTTTTAGCTGACGGGTGTAAATGTTATTTATTACGGTATTGATGCAGCAATGTTTCTTGCCGAGCGCTTGCTGATGATTAAGGGGTCATCCGCTAATATTGGTGAAGTATTAGACCTTTCTTTTGCTTGTCCACGCGTTCGCGTCCGAATTATGGAAGCTTGGCAATATTACAAATTGTGCGATTACCGCTCTTGTTAGTGCTGGAAGCAATCGCGCCCACAACTTGCTCTACCTCTGCTCATGAAGATGTAGAATAATTTGTAATCTTACTGTAGTAATACTACAGTTCTACGTCTTTGCCACGCCCGGACAACGACAAAAAAGGAGGAAATATTTTGATGCGATCGCCAATTATTAGTTTTCTGTTGCTATTGGGTTTAATGATGCCTCTTTCAGCCTGCGATTTTGGGGGAGGAGAAGCTGAAGAAGCGCCGGAAAATACTGAACAAAAAAAAGAAGATGATGATGACGACGATTGAGCAAAAGTATGGCGGGTTTTACGCTACTTGAGCATCTACTTGTCTAGAAAATATCATTAATTTCCTAGAGGTATAGCATTACCCGCGCTTTTGGAACTAACGGGTGTGTGTGGGGATTTGCACTACTGGGAAAAGAAATTAAGCAGCTACTAAATTTGCTTCAGTAGCTCCAATAGTTTGCTGCACTGGCAACTGCCACCGCACTGTAATAAAACTACCGTCGGCTATTTGATAGGAAAGAAAATTGGGATGACTCCGCCTCCAGCCTTTGCCGTTAGCGTTTCGGCAATACGCTGATTCGTTGACATTCGGTTGGGGTTTACCGCGCTCCCAATACAACCGACATAGTGGGTCCGAAATCACCTGATAACGAAAGCTGCCGCCGGGGGAGACGATAACTTCACCTAAGTAGTTGGCGCTCATGTGGCGCAAATCCTCATTAGTAAATAGTCCAGATGGAGCATAGAAGCGCGTCGGGGCTGGTTCTAAAGCGGTGCATTTGCTCATGGCTAGGGCTGAAGTAGTAACAAATGCTGTTCAACTGTTTCCAACTTTTTCCGTGCCTCGCTTTTCTCCTGGGCGCTAATCTTAGCATTCTTTAGCTGGGTAAGATACAGCTTTTTGGCTTGCTCAAAATTTAGTTTAGCCTCCTTTGGTTTGCCTAAATTACTCAAGGCAATTGCACGATAAAAGTAAGCCGTTGCATATTCGGGAAACTGCTTAATAGCATTGTTGGCAACTCGCAGCGCAGTAGAGTAGTTTTTGTCTTCAGTTGCGCTTTTGACTACCTGAATTAGCTGTTCAATAGTTGGTTAAGACTGAAAATCGATTATGAGTGCGATTCGTTGGTTAGTGAATCACGGTAAACAGTCCGTACATAACTAACCCAGCCAAGACTACCAAGTCTAGC
>NZ_PVWN01000010.1 GCF_003003885.1 Chlorogloea sp. CCALA 695
GCTACCGCAATTCGTTTCGGCATGAGTCATACTTTTATTCTCCACCTTTATCATAATCTGTTATGCGGACATGATATCAGACGGTTAGCGATGAAACAATGCCTTTTCGGATGGCGGATTATTATCTACGCTTAAAACGCAAGTTTCCAGAGCGAGATATTCACCAAGTAGTTATCTATCTCAAACCCACAAGTTCGGATTTAGTGAGACAAACAAGCTATAAAACTCCCGTAATGACTCATAAGTTTAGAGTAATTCGGTTATGGGAAGAACCTGTAGATGTGTTTTTAAGTACGCCAGGACTATTACCTTATGCGGTACTAAGTCGAGCAACAGATAAAGAAAGGGTGTTAGCGCAGGTCATGAGAGAGTTAGAGCAAATCACAGACTTTAGAGAACAGAGTAATTTAGTAGCGGCAACGAGTATCTTAGCTGGCTTACAATTAAATGAGCAAACGATCCAACAATTGATGAGGAGTCCAGTCATGCGTGAGTCTACAATGTATCAAGCTATTTTACGTGAAGGTCGGGCTGAGGGTCGCACCGCCGAAGGTAAAGCGCTAGTCCTCAAGCAGCTTACTCGTAAATTGGGTAGTCTATTAGATGAAGTGACTGCAAAGGTAAGCAATTTAAGTCTGGAAAGATTAGAGGCTTTGGCTGAGGATTTGTTGGATTTTACGAGTACGGCGGATTTGGAATCTTGGTTAAGATAATTGATTTAACTAATGCCTAATTTTTGAGTTCTCAAAGGCGTTCTTAAGTAAGGAGTCTACTTACTTTATTACTTTACTGTTTGAATAGTCGTCAAGATAAAATTGCTATCGCACTCTCAATATTTTCCCGCAGAGATTCAGCGCAAGTATGCAGCGCAGCTAATTCCGTCTCCGTAAGATTTAGTTCCCATATCTTGGCAATACCACCACAGCCTAGACTACAGGGAACACCGATAAAAATATCTTTTAATCCATACTCACCTTGCAAGTAAGCGGCTACAGGCAATAACCGCGATTGGTTGATTAGTATTGATTCCACCATCAAACAAATAGAAGCCGCCGGAGCAAAATAAGCGCTTCCCGTCTGCATCAATTCAACAATCTCTGCGCCACCATTACGAGTTCTAGTTACTAAACGCTCAATAGTTGCCTCATCCATCAATTCTGTAATTGGCACACCCGCCACCGTAGAATAACGCGCTAGAGGAACCATCAGGTCGCCGTGACTGCCCAAAACCATCGTTTGCACATCCATTACCGATACGCCTAATTCCATCGCAATAAACGCCTGAAACCGGGCTGAATCTAATACTCCCGCCATGCCCATAATGCGATCGCGCGGTAATTTTGTCGCTTGCCATGCTAAGTACGTCATCACATCTAAGGGATTTGTAACAACAATTAAAATTGCATTAGGAGAATAAGCGATCGCACTGGTTGCCGCTTCTACAACTATTTTGGCGTTAGTCTGCATCAACTGATCTCGACTCATTCCCGGTTTGCGCGGTAATCCTGCCGTAATTACCACTACATCAGAGTCAACGGTATCTGCGTAGTCTGTTGTCCCTTTGATTTGGCGATCGCACTGGGAAATGCCTTTAGCTTCTACTAAGTCTAATGCTAACCCTTGGGGCATTCCCTGCATTACATCTAGCAGTACAACATCGGCTAAATTTTTCTCAACAACTTTTTGGGCTAAAGTGCTGCCAACTTTACCCGCGCCAATGATAGTAACGCGGGGTGGATTGCAGACCAGAGGAGATGAAACAGCAGCTTGCATAGACAAAAGCGATCGCTCTAAGGGGTAAATTGTTCTAATTGATCTACACGCAGCCAAATATTAGGCGTAGGTACTTGTCCAAACACTACTAAGGCGTATTCTCCTCTAATATCCACCACCTGACCTTTAGTTTCAAACAGATAAGGTGGAAAACGAATGTCACTAGCTTGCGCTTCTAAACTATTTTCTAACTTTTCTCGGACAGCACGGACTGAATCGCCTTTTTTGACTGCCATAACTTGCTTTAATACTTAATGCGTACTTAGAGATTCTAGAACGTTTACGCACTTAGTCAAGTGAAAAAAATGGTGATTACTGTAGAGACGTTGCACTGCAACGTCTCTACAAATAGATTTTTCCCTGACAGTGGGGGCAAAAGTGAGATGATCGCCCAGCTAACCTAATTCGCTCAATTGGCGTACCGCAAATTCGACAAGGGTTGCCTGTGCGGTTGTAAACCCATGCTAGACCGCCATAATTGCCGTTAATCCCTTCTACGTTCAAAAAATCGCTAAAAGTAGTCCCACCTGCCGCAATACTGGCTTCTAGTACCTGAATAATCGCCGCTCTTAATGCTGTTATTTGCTCAATTTGCAAGCAATTACATAATGTTGCCGGGGGGATTTTAGCGATAAATAATGCTTCATCTGCGTAAATATTGCCAATTCCCGCAATAATTGTTTGATCTAACAAAGCTGCTTTAATCGAACGGCGGCTATTGCTGAACTTTGCCGCTAAATATTCTCCTGAAAACTCAGCACTGAAAGGATCTAAACCTAATTTTGCAAGTCCTGTAATTACTGAATAAATCGGTTTTTCTGGGGGAACCCACCACATTTGACCAAAGGTGCGTTGATCGACAAATCGTAATTCGCGATCGCCTCCAAAAAATAATCTTACTCGCGTATGCTTATGTAATAGCGCAGTAGGATGAACCCAAAGCAATTGTCCAGTCATCCGCAAATGTACGCCAAGATAGCTACAATTACTTAACTGTGCCAGCAAATATTTACCCTGACGTTGCCAGTTAGCGATTACATTTTTTTGCAATCCCTTTAAAAATTCATCATTAGAAAGCGGGTAGGCGATCGTGCGACTAAGTAGCACATCGCCCCCCGTAATTTCTTGGTTTAGTGTAACTTTATCTAAACCGCGCCGGACTGTTTCAACTTCAGGCAGTTCAGGCACAATTTACCGAGATTCCGTACCTTGGTTAGCATCGCCAACTACTACACCACTGCTATCGCCAGACTCTGGACTAGCAGCCGGGTTAGAAGCTTTTGGACTTGAAGGCGTACCTTGCCCTGTGGTGCGGGTGCGCTCGTCCAGGGTGGTTTGCTGACCGCCAGGAGCCGCCGTAGAGGCTTTTTTGGCTTTTGCTGTTGGTTTTGCTACTTCCAATAGTTCGCTGGTGGCGAAGTTATTGGTGTTTACACCTGCATAATTGAGGTTAGTGAAGCGCACAATTACCGGATAGCGAATGCCACTTTGGTCAATTGAAGCTACTGTTCCGGTATCTTGAAACCAGTAAGATTCTGGTCTGAGAACCCGCACTTTAGAACCACGTTCTACCATGAGTATTTTCCCTTTGATTTATTAATCGCCCAGTGAATACGGCTAATTGTTCTCACTCTACAACAAGGGCTGCAACCTGCTGTGCTATTTGGTGTTTAAGTTTTGTTGCTAGAGCTAAATTAGTAGCTACTTTCTAAACAAACTGTTCGCACTAAGTAATTATTTTAGCTATGTCCAGAAAAAAATATCCCACGACTCGCAGGCGCAGACCTAACATTGGAAAAATGCTTTTAACAGCAGTAATCAGCTTTATAGCCATGCTATTACTAATTTACGGCGGTTTAGGTTTAACTCGTCCACCCCGTACAGATTTAGAGCAACAATTGTTTACTGGCGTTAGTTATCAGCGTGAATTTCGTTCTATACCGCGCCAAACTATGCTGCACATTGTCACTATTGACTTAACTACCCCTAATCTGAAGTTCTTAGTTACCCCCGGAACACCCAGTACCGATGGCAAAGAAGTTAAAGCCCGGACAACTTCAAACTTTTTAAGCGAGTTTGGAGTAAAACTTGCAATTAATGCCAGCTTTTTTATGCCTTTTTACGAGCGAACGCCTTGGAATTATTATCCGCACGTTGGCGATCGCGTCAACATATTAGGTCAAGCTATTTCTAATGGCAATATCTACTCTCCTGGCGAAAAAATTTGGCCAGTAATGTGTATTTCTCCCAGTAACTCAATTCAAATTCGCGCCGAAAAGTGTCCAGAAGGTACTATTCAAGCTATCTCTGGTAATAGGTTGCTGGTAGAACGCGGCGAACCGATACCTTTAGACATTGATGAGTCGGAGGCTAAATTTTTGCCTTGTACCGCCGTAGGAATTAACGAAGCGGGGGACAAATTGTGGATTATTGTGGTGGATGGTCGTCAGCCTTTCTACAGTGAGGGACTCAATTTAGCTCAGTTAAGAGATATTTTTATAGAGTTAGGTGTTTACACGGTTTTGAATCTCGACGGTGGCGGTTCTTCAACCTTAGTTGTGGCACAAAATGGGCAACCAAAGGTATTAAATGCACCTATTCATACGCGCGTCCCCATGCGTCAGCGTCCCGTTGCTAATCATTTGGGTATTTATTTTGGTAATGGGTAATGGGTAATTAGTAATTGGTAATTGGTAATTGGTAATTTAGGCGGGAATGGCGGCTAAGTGGGACTCAATAGCTGCGGGGTTAAGTTTGCGTCCGATAAAAACTAGCTTTGTTTGCTTTAATTCATCTTGTTTCCAGGGGCGATCATAAAATTGCTCAAATCGTGTCCCTACTCCTTGCAAAACTAGCCGCATAGACTTGTTTGGGACAGAGATAAACCCTTTAATTCGATAGATATCTTGCTCTTGGGCGAGTTGTTGCAACTGGGTTTGTAAGGCTATAGGGTTGAAACTGCGATTTAAAATTACATGGGTTGAATTAATTTCCTGATCGTGATCGTGGTCTTCTTCGGTGTCGTGATGGCTGGGACGGTTATCTAGATTGTCTTCTACCGCCGCTTGTAAGCCCAAAAGGATTGATAAATCAAGTCCTGTGCGATCGCACTTTACAATTTTTACACCTTGGGGTAATTCAGGTTTAATCGACTTTAGTACGCTTTCTTGGGTAGCCTCATCAACTAAATCCGTCTTATTCAAAATCACTAAATCAGCACAAGCTAACTGATCCTCAAATAGCTCTTGTAAGGGCGTTTCGTGTTCTAGATTAGGATCTGCCTGTCTTTGAGTGTCTACGGCTTGCGGATCGCTGGCAAACGTCCCCTTAGCTACCGCTTCGCAATCAACTACCGTAATCACTGAGTCCACCGTTGCCGCGTTACGAATTTCTTGCCAGCGAAAGGCTTTTATTAATGGTTTTGGTAAAGCTAACCCCGAAGTTTCAATCAAAATCCAATCTAGTTTGTCTCGTCGCTTGAGCAATTCCAGCATTGTCGGCAAAAATTCTTCTTGGACGGTGCAGCACAAACACCCGTTAGTTAATTCAACTATATTTGCTTTTTCGTCGGCATCATCAGGGCAAACTTGACAAGAATTGAGAATGTCGCCATCAATCCCTAATTCGCCAAATTCGTTAACTAATACAGCGATTCGTAACCCTTGATTATTTTGCAGCAGGTGACGAATTAGAGTAGTTTTACCGCTACCCAGAAAGCCAGTGATTACCGTTACAGGAAGTTTTGCAGCCATTGAGAAAGTTAATACAGGTGTAGTTATAGTATTTTAGTTTGACGGAGGCGATCGCGCTTTATCCCTGGCGTTACTAAATTCACGGATAAAAATGATTTCGCGCGATTTTAAGACAATGTAGAGTTGCAATGCAACGTCTCTACATTAAAATTCATAGCAACATTTCTACATCAAAATTCATTCTTCATTAGCCTAGTTTGCCAAAAATCAAGGGGCAGATTTCGTAATTTTTCCCAGCTTCTCACCGAAAAAAACTACCAAACCTGCCCCAAAAACTCTACTTATTGCTTACTCAGCAGTAGCTAGTTCTGTGCTACCACGATTGCGGCGACGGGTGAGAGTATTAAACAACATTTGTCCGATGGATTTAATCAAGCTACCTTCCATTTCTTGAAATAGCTTCATATTCATGCCAAAAGCGGCGTTTGCTTCTTCAACAATGCGACTTGCTGTAGCATCATCTATAGGTAGCTCGTCTAAAGCTTGTCTATAGCCGACCTTAAACTGCTTTTCGTCGGGAATGTCTTGGAACTCATAAAAAGCTGTACCTTCGCCATCAGCTAGGTTCATTGCCCGGACAGCGATGTTTTTGAGGATTTGTCCCCCCGACAAGTCGCCAATGTAGCGAGTGTAAGAGTGAGCAATCAGCAATTCGGGAGCAGAATTAGCAATTTCCCGAATCCGGTTTACATAAGCTTGACCTGCGGGAGAAAGTACGATTTGCGACTTCCAATCAGCACCATGATAAAAGTTCAAGTCTTGCTCTAAACTGCGCTGGCGGTTTAGCTGCTGGTAGTAAATTTTGCCTAGTAAAGGATGATCTTTATGGCGATCCATTTCTTCTTCCATCGCGCTGTAGATGAAATAGAAATTGCCGATTAGCTTGCGGTAAGAATTTTTTTCTACCACTCCTTTTAAAAAGCACTTCACAAAACCCATGTTTTCCGCCATGCTGTGGGCTTTTTTAGTCCCTTCACGTAATTTTGTTGCTAAATTGCTACTCATGTAAATTTCCAAATTTTAAGGTTAAGTTTTCTGGAATAGAGAGGAAAAATTAAAAGCCACTAAATCGTTAGATTAAAACAATTTGATGAGAATTTCTGTTAAAAATTCTAAAGCCAGCCTAAAAATTAACAAACTTTAGGCTGGCTATAGGCAGAAATGTTTAAGCTATGTGCTTAAATGTCAAGTTCGGCAAAGTTGAGACGAGGGCCATAGGTTTCAATAAATTCACGCCTAGGAGCAACGCGATCGCCCATCAACACTGTAAAAATGCGATCAGCTTCGGCAGCATCTTCAATCTCTATCCGCTTCAGGGTACGCGATTCGGGGTTCATAGTTGTATCCCACAGTTGTGTTGGCATCATTTCACCCAAACCTTTAAAACGCTGGATAGTGTAGTTAGCGTTGGCGGGAAACTCGTTTTGAGTCAAGTTATTAAGTTCGCGTTCGCTGTAACAGTAGTAATGATTGCGTCCGCGCTCAACTTTGTACAAGGGAGGACAAGCAATATAGATATATCCTTGCTCTACCAGACTGCGCTGATAGCGATAGAAAAACGTCAAAATTAGGGTTCTGATGTGCGCGCCATCTACGTCAGCATCAGTCATAATCACTATACGGTGATAGCGAAGTTGAGTAGGATCAAACTCCTCGCCTTTAACACCTAATCCGAGGGCGGTAATTAGTGCCTGGATTTCAGTATTTTTGTAGATTTTGGCATCGTCAGTTTTTTCGATATTGAGGATTTTACCGCGCAAAGGTAGAATTGCTTGGAATCTGCGATCGCGTCCTTGTTTGGCGCTTCCCCCCGCACTATCTCCTTCAACTATATAGATTTCCGATTCGCTGGGATCTCTGGTGCTGCAATCTGCTAGTTTTCCGGGTAAAGGGGACGATTCTAATACAGATTTACGTCTAACTAATTCTCGCGCATGACGGGCGGCTTCGGCGGCTTTAAATGCCTGAATTGCTTTATCTAAAATTTGGTCGGCGACGGGGGGACGAAACTCTAAATACTCTGTGAGAACTTCTCCCACCAAAGAATCAACAATTCCTCTAACTTCGGTATTGCCTAACTTTGTCTTGGTTTGTCCTTCAAATTCTGGATTGGGAACTTTAACAGAAATAACCGCCGTTAAACCTTCTCGGACGTGTTCGCCGCTAAGGTTTGGTTCATTGTCTTTGATTTTATTACGCTTACGGGCGATCGCATTCATGGTTCGCGTCAGCACCGCCTTTAATCCTTCTAGGTGCGTTCCGCCGTCTACAGTACGAATATTATTCGCAAAACCCAGCACGTTATCTGTATACGAATCTGTACACCACTGCAAAGATACTTCTACGTGGACGTTGTTGCGTTCTCCCTGCACATAGATAATTTCTTCGTGCAGAGGTTGCTTATCGCGGTTCATGTAAGAGATATATTCTTTAATACCGCCTGCATATTCGTAAGTTTCTGTTTTTGGTTCATCGCTTTTGAGCAATTCTAAGCGGCTATCGGTGAAAGTTATTTTTACTCCCGCATTCAAATAAGCCAATTCTCGCAAACGACTAGCTAAAGTAACGTAATCAAACTCTATACCAACAGTAAAAATTTCCGTGTCTGGCTTAAAAGTGATAGAAGTTCCAGTACGTGTTTCTTTGTCTGGTTTTGACTGGAGGTCGCCGATGGGAATACCGCGCTCAAATCTTTGCGTGAATACGCGCTTTTCTCGCCATACTGTAACTTCTACAAACTCCGACAGAGCATTGACGACCGAAATACCAACGCCGTGCAAACCTCCCGAAACTTTGTAACCGCCGTCGCCAAACTTGCCCCCAGCATGTAAAACTGTCATTACAGTTTCTAATGCCGATCTTCCGGTTTGGGGGTGGGTATCGGTGGGAATCCCTCTCCCATCATCGGTGACGGTTACTGAACCATCGGCGTTGAGTGCTGCTTCTATATGGGTGCAGTGTCCCGCCAGAGCTTCATCAATCGAATTGTCTACTACCTCGTAAACTAAATGATGGAGTCCCCTAGGCCCGGTAGTGCCGATGTACATACCCGGTCGCATCCGGACGGGTTCCAAATCTCTCAGAACTCGGATCTGATCTGCACCGTAGCTACTCGTCATAAAACAGGTTCTCCAAAATAAGGTTACAATCGCCTATTGGCTTATAAAACAAGGAATTAGTTATTAAGTCTAACATAAAAGGCTCTAGGGCGACGTTAGAGCAGTCTAAAGACCAATTTATTTAAGGGACGTACCCAGCTATTTATTCTAATTCTAGTTTGATTGTAATTTGCGGCGCTACAGCTACAGGAAAATCTAGCTTGGCTTTAGCTTTGGCAAAAAGGTTAAAGGCGATAATTATCAGCGCCGATTCGCGTCAAGTTTACCGCGAGTTTGATATTGGGACGGCAAAACCCACTTTAGCAGAGCAAAAAGCAGCAGCGCATTATTTGATTGATATTTGCGAACCTACAGAGACTTTGACTTTAGCAGACTATCAGCAGCAAGCCCAAGAATTAATCAATTCTGGCGTTTCTCCGGCTTTATTGGTGGGGGGAACGGGTTTATATATTCGCTCGATAGTGCAGGGTTTGAAAATTCCCAGAGTTGCGCCTAATTATGAATTACGAGGTCAATTGCAAAAGCTTGGTCAACTCCAACTCTACGCTATGTTGCAACAAGTAGACCCCGTAGCGGCGCGAAAAATCCATGCTAACGATGGGGTGCGGACATTACGAGCGTTAGAAGTGTTTTATGTCACAGGATGCCCGATTTCTGAGCAACAAGGGGAAAATCCGCCTAATTATCCAATTTTACAAATTGGCTTAGATTGTCCTAACTTAGAAGATTTACAAAAGCGCGTTGAACAACGTACTGAACAGATGATTGAGGCGGGATTAGTTGCAGAAGTTGAGTTGTTGTGTCAAAAATACGGTGTGGATTTGCCTTTACTCAATACTTTAGGCTACCAAGAAATTAAAGAATATTTGCTAGGCAATATTAGCTTGTCTGAAGCAAAAAAGTTAACGGTTTTGCATACGCGCCAATTTGCTAAACGTCAGCGTACCTGGTTTAGAGCTTATCCAGAAATTGCCTGGTTTGACTCGGACGATCGCCAATTAATTGAAAAAGTATGCCAAAAAGTTGGGGAATTTGGGCAATTGCTGTAAAAACCAATACTATGCGATCGCCCACAGCACAATAAATTAAAACAATCTTGTCACTACAAAGGATTCACAGCTTTAGGCGGAATACGAAATGACAACCCAGCCTGTAACATAGGTTGGTCATTATGAATCATCACCAATTACCAATTACCCTTAAATGCCCAATATTTATAACCTTACAACTTTACCTCTATTAGTTTTTATAGCTTTTTTTACCGCTCAACCAACCTTTGCGGCTTTTCTCCAACCACTAACAACTAAACGGGGAATGGTAGTATCCGCCCATCCTTTAGCAAGTCAAGCAGGACTTGATATACTGCGGAGTGGTGGTAATGCGGTAGATGCTGCGGTTGCAACAACTTTTGCTATTTCTGTAGTTGAACCCTTTTCGGCGGGAATTGGTGGCGGTGGTTTTTTGCTCTTACATCAAGCCAATAAAACGGAAATGAAGGCGCTAGATTTCCGCGAACGCGCTCCTTTAAAAGCTACCAGAGATATGTATTTGGACGCTCAAGGCAAAGTACGCCCAAATTTAAGTATTGATGGCTATTTGTCTGTGGGCGTACCGGGTACAGTCGCCGGACTTTATCAAGTGCATCGCCAGTATGGAAAATTACCTTGGGCGAAATTAGTTGCCCCGTCTATTAAGTACGCTCAAGAGGGGTTTGTCGTAACAGAGCGGTTTGTAGGGGCAGTGGAAAGCCGCAAAAAGCAAATTTTGAGTAATCAAGCCGCTCGACAGGTTTTTACGCGCAATGGCACAATGTACGCGGCTGGAGATAAGTTAATACAAAGGGACTTAGCGAAAACTTTACAACAAATTGCTACCGAGCCTCAGAGTTTTTATACCGGAAATATTGCTAGGGCGATCGCATCTGACATGGCAACTAATGGCGGTTTAGTTACTTTAGAAGACTTAAAAACTTATGAACCTATTTGGCGTACCCCAGTTTGCGGAACTTTCCAAAGTGCGCGAATTTGCTCTATGCCGCCGCCTTCATCTGGGGGCGTACACTTATTACAGATATTAAATCTCATTGGCGACACCGATCTAAAAGCCAAAGGATGGCATAACCCGGACGTACTGCACTTAATGGTAGAAGCGATGCGAATTGCCTACGCTGATAGATCGGAATATTTAGGCGATCCCGATTTTGTCAAAGTGCCAGTACAACAGCTAATTAGCCCCGAATATGCAGCTAAAAGACGGCAAGAAATCCGCGCCAATGCTACCCCGTCAACTAGAGTAAAACCCGTCAATAAAGCTACTTTAGAACGCTTTACCAAAGCTGAATCGCCCGACACTAGCCATTTAACGGTTGTAGATGAACAGCGCAACGCCGTTAGTTTAACTTTTACTATTAATTACGGCTTTGGTTCTGGAGTCGTTACGCCGGGAACGGGTATTTTACTTAACGATGAAATGGACGATTTTGCCGCCGCTCCTGGCGTACCCAATGCTTACGGATTAATTGGCGGAGACGCTAATGCGATCGCACCACGTAAAACTCCCCTTTCTAGCATGACACCCACCATAGTTACCCAAAATAATCGCTTCAAAATGGCAACGGGTGCGCCCGGTGGTAGCACAATTATTACTACTGTTTTGCAAGTTATTCTGGGCGTTCTAGCCTACGATATGAACGCCGGGGAAGCGGTTTCGGCTCCCCGCATTCATCATCAATGGTTGCCTGACGAACTGAGAATGCAGCCCTTTGGGTTAGATACGGCTACTATTGCCGAACTAAAACGAAAAGGACATAAAATAGTTGTGCGAAATCCTTGGGGAAATGCCAATGCGATCGTTGTTACCTCAGACAATAAGCTCGAAGGAGCCGCCGATCCACGCGGTGAAGGTTCTCCTAGTGGTTATTAAAAACTTCTACTTCCATCGGGGCAAATTCTTTAGCTCTAGCACTAGGTACTAAAGTCCAGCCTGCTTTTAGCAGTTTTTGGTAAGTTGCCCAACCTTTAGATCCTCCTGGTACGCGATAGTCGGGTACGGCAAGATGGCGAAAAGCTGTATAAGGTTGCCAAGAACTACTTGTTTGCGTCTGCAAATGCAGTATTTTTTCACCATCATCGCCATGTCTAGATAACCAACACATTTGCCCTGCCATATAACCACTCCTCAATTCAATAGAACCTAAAACAGGTACTTTGCTTTGTGCAAAACAGCAATAAGAATTAATACTCAATATTCGGGTATACGGCTAAGTATTTTAGTATCCAAGTTAACAAAACTTAAAAAATCTTTACTTTACCTCGCATCACCCGCTTCTAAAAAGGCTTGGACTTTGCCGTTAGGATTAAACCGCAAGCGGATTCTAGGACTTTGACCATTTTGGTTTGCTGAAACAAAGCGTTCGCCAATTAAAGGCATTCCTGTGCGGTCGAGATAAGTTCTTGAGGCTAATCCATAGGGTTCAATGACTTGAATGCTACCGTCTACATCTAGAACAATGCTGTACTCTAAAGAACTCCTCAAGTTAGAAGGTGGCTCCCAACGCCCGTTAAAGTAATTGCTAACTTCAGCTACTTGAGGATTGGCAACAAAAGCGGTACGGGTAGCGGTAGTAGTAGGCTTGGGTGGTGTTGGCGCTTCCCTAGAATTACTATCTTGTTGGACTTTTACAGTAGTGGTTGTTGTAGAAGGGCTAGGAGTGGCTGATGATGATAAGTTAGGACTGGGTAAAATAGCAATCGGTGGCGTTGTCCGATTAGTCGCTCCAGGAACAGTTACGGTAGTCGTAGTGGTGGTAGTTTGTGCCGCCGGAGGATTAATAACAATTGGTTGGGGTGGTAAGCCGTTAGCTACAGGATTAATTTTAGTGCCGGGTCTTACCGTTTGTGGGACTGGAGCCGTACTTGGTGTAGAAACCGCACCAGTAGCAGGAATACTACTATTGGGTGACGGTACTAAGATTGTTGTTGCCGGAGATAAGCTAGGAGGTGAGGGGACAAGGGCAACTTGGGGATTAGGAGTGGTTTTAGGACGATTATTGATATTATTAGCGGTTTGGGGATTAGGACGATTAAAAACTTGCAATCCTACCGCCGTAACGCCCACACCTAACAGCAACACTGCCGCAATATTTGCCCAAGCTAAAAGAGGGGAAGTTTGAGAGTGGCGAGCAAGAGTTGGTAAGGCGATTAGATCGTTCTTATATTCATCAAGAGCGGTCGCTAAATCAAATAGTTGCAGTACGCTAAGTTTGACAAGTTCCCCTGTTTGTGGTGTAGCTAAAGCTCCGAGAAATAGGTTATGAGCTACTTTTGATGCTGGTTTAATGGCAAAAGAATTACTTTGAGCAATTAGGCGATCGCCCTTTGCAGGGTTAGGGGGAAGATCCTCCGCAGGCAATAGCCACACATCGCTTTCAACGTCTACTGGTGGTGACAGTGTTTCTTGACCTAAAGCTGCAAAGCTTTCTGGCGATAAGGTGAGTAACTCTTGAATATAGTCTGTAACTACTGTGTGGAGAGATTCTAATTGCTGGCGATCGCCTGTAATGCTAAATTGTTTCTCGGACGGGGATCTTGGATCGTCAAAACGTAAGTCAAACTGTACTTCTTTTACTACTTTAGAACCTACCCAACGGGATACAGGCGAACTATAAGCCACAACTTGCAGCGTACAAGTAGGGGGAGTATAGCGATGTAGAACCGAATTTGATAAGGACATAGTGGGTAATAGTTTTGATCGGTGTGAGTTGGGAATTTTTTTTAATCAAATCTCCTGGTGAGGAGCTAGTTATTTTTGACTGCGATCTAAAAGTGCCAACCACAAACGCCGATGACCTCCAGGACTACTATAAAACAGCAAATCTACTAAAAGTTTGAATGCTAATTGAGTTAGGTTCTCAGTAGAAATGTTGCGATCGTCTTCCATGCGTTCTAAGTAGGTGTTGTTAAAAGCATCAAGATAATCTCCAAGCATTGCCGTTCTATGAGGTTCGCTGTCATTTTGGGCTGCTTGTTCGAGCAAGTCAATGGCACGGCGGATTAGTTCTTGGTGCTGTTTGGCAAGAAAGCAGCTAATTAACACCAGACTTCGCGCTTCTTCTATATCCAGCTTTTTGCGTCCACCTTCACCTTTGCGTAAGGGATTTGATTGGCGCAATCGCCACAAAGTCACGCGATCGGGTATTTTTGATTCTAGGTTCAGCGCTGATGCGGCTTGCAGCATAGCCTCAGACCCAATACCCGCTAAGGATTCCAACGCTAACAGCACCAAATCTATTTGAGTTTTGATGTTGTCAAGTTGGGTTGTGTCAGGCTGGGCGCGGTTTAGTTCATCCCACACCGGAGATGACCCAGCGCTAGAATGCGTATCTTTAAGCATATAAGCTAAGACAGGTATCGATAGAGTTGTTACCTATTTTGAAACCAGACTCTTTTAAAGTAAATTTGGTTTCTAATAGCATAATCTGTCCGCTTACACCTGTCAGCTATTAGCGCTTCAGTTTTGAGCAGGCTACTACTTGTTTGCTTACTTAACAATTCTACTTACTCAAGTTATTTGCTTACAAGCTTGACATAGTGTGATTTTTATTCCTTGCCAGTGGAGCAATTCCGCTATTAACTCAGTAAATATACATAAAGACTCATTTACTTTAATACAAAATTGAAATAATATATACCAAAGGTACGTAAAGAAGTAAGCAAAAAACGAATATTTTTCGGTCTGGAAAATAAGCGTTAGTTGAAACACACTTTATCTAAAGTTTGAATAAAAAATTACATTGGAGTTTAATTTGTGAATAAGCTAAGTTTACGTGCGATCGCATTAATAGCCGTTACATCAGGCGTAGCGATCGCCCCTCAAGTTCAGGCAGTAGGTTTAACTGGTTTAACTGGAGACAATACTTTAGTCAATTTTGACTCTGCAAGCCCTGATTCTGCTAGTTTTGTCCAAGTTACAGGAGTTGTTGGTAACTTACTAGGAATTGATTACCGTCCAGCCGATGGTCAGCTTTACGGGCTTGCAACTAGCAACAACATTTATACAATTAATGCTGGCACAGGAGCAGCAACTTTCGTTAGTACGCTTTCTGTTCTTGCATCATCAGTAGGCGTAAAATCAGGACTAGATTTCAACCCTGTTGTTGATCGCTTACGGGTGGTTGGTAGCAACGATCAAAACTTCCGCATCAATGTAGATACTGGCTTAACTTTAGTTGACGGAACCTTAGCTTATGCGACAGGGGATACCAATTTTGGGGTTAATCCTAATCTTACTGCTGCATCTTATACCAATTCATTTCTCGGCGCTCCTAGCCCTACTCGGACAACGGAGCTATACAACATTGACTTTGCCCTTGACACCTTAACAGAACAGAATCCTGCTAATGCTGGCACTCTTACAACCGTCGGTTCCCTTGGCTTCGACTTCAGTCCTAGGGGGGGATTTAGTATTTTCACTGATAATAATGGTGTAAATACAGGTTTTGCTGCTACGGATTCTGAACTATATAGCATCAACTTGAATACTGGTGCATCTACTTCGTTAGGCGTTATCGGTGGCAGTCGGTCATTGATTAGTCTTGCGTCAAAACCCGTACCTGAGCCTAGCAGTGTAATCGGTTCATTAGCTGCGGTTACTTTAGGTGGTGTAGCGGTAATGCGTCGCCGTCGTCAGATCAAGTTTTAAGCCTCTTCAAAAATTTAGAAATTAAAACTGAGAAAGCCTGCGATCGCAGGCTTTTTTTGCTCGTAAATAAGCGATAGTTTTTATACCAGATAAGCTACCGTTACACCTGTACCACCATCAACTTTTTGCGCGTCTTCGTAGCGGCTAATTAAAGGATGCTGGCGCAAAAACTCGCGCACTCCTTGCCTCAATTTTCCCGTACCGTGTCCGTGAATAATCCACAGTTGCCCGGTAGCGGTTGAAATTGCATCGTCTAACGTCCTCTCCGCATCGGCGACTCGTGACCCGCGTAAATCTACAGTGTTTTTAGAAGTCCGAATTACTGGTACTGGAGTAGTTTCTACAGGTTTTTCTTCAATTGGTTCTGGTTTTTTCTTTTTAGCAACTACTGGTTTTTCACCGTCTAATGATTCAATATCTTCTAGGTTTACAGTCATTTTCATGATTCCAAACCGGACAATTAGATCCCCTTCGTCACTGGGGACGCTTAAAACTTCTGCCGTTTGACCTAACTTTGGAATGCGAATGCGATCGCCTAGCTGTGGTTTAAATCCTGCTTTTGGTTTTAATGGTGGCGCTATATAGTTGGCGGCAATTTGATTAAGTTCGTTAGTTGCTTGCTGCGCGTCGGTCGCCGTTACTGTACCTTTTTGCAGGCGGCGAATGACCTGGGCGATTTCGCCTTTAGCTTCAGAAATCGCATTTTGCACAGCAACATCTTGAGAGGCGCGTAAATCTCGTTCCCGTGCTTGCAAGGCGGCAGCTTTTGCCGATACTTCTTGATAAAAACGTTCAGCTTGTTCTACTAACTTTTGCGCTTCGGCGGCTTTGGTTTCTTGGCGTTTTCTTTGCGCCTCTAAACCCGCAATTACTTGGTTTACATCGTCATTTGCACCGCCTAAATGCTTTTTAGCTTCCTCAATAACCTCTCGTTTTAAGCCTAAGCGCTCGGCAATAGTTAGGGCGTTAGAACGTCCTGGGATTCCCCACAGCAGCCGATAAGTTGGCGAGAGGCTGATTTCATCAAATTCTACTGAGGCATTCTCAAAGCGATCGTCTTCGTATTTTAGGGCTTTAAGTTCGCCAAAGTGGGTTGTAGCAATACTTAATTGAGCGTTGTTAGCTAAGTATTGTAATAATGCGATCGCTAAAGCGCTTCCTTCTACCGGATCTGTTCCCGCTCCCACTTCATCTAAAAGCACCAAAGAGCAGCTTGATTCGTCTATAGCAGTTAAAATTCGACTAATTCGGCGAATATGACCCGAAAATGTCGATAAACTTTGTTCTAATGATTGCTCGTCGCCGATATCGGTTAATACCTGCTCAAACCACGGCATTTCTACGGGTTCGCGCGCGGGAATAAATAAACCCACTTTTGCCATCAAAGCGGCTAAACCTAGAGTTTTGAGGGTGACAGTTTTACCGCCCGTATTTGGACCTGTAATCGTGACAACGCGAATGTTAGGTTGAATAAATAAATCGACAGGTACAACATTGCGATCTTGTTCGTGCTGCTGTTGCCATACTAAAAGCGGATGGCGCAAGGCGCGCAAATTAATACTTTCGCCATCATTGCGGTTGATAAAGCGGGGTGGATTGGCTTTAAGCCAAAAACTGTAACGAGCGCGAGCGGTGGCAAGATCGATAATAGTTGCGATCGCTAATAATCTTTCCAAGTCTGTACTAACTTCGGCGACAAGCTTAGTTAAAGTGCGGCGGATTGCTTCTTCTTCTACCTGTTCTTTGCGGACTAATTGCCGTAACTGATTGCCCAAAGGAACAACGCCACTTGGTTCTATATACAAAGTTGCGCCGCTTGTCGAGGTATCGTGAACAATGCCAGGGATAGCATCTTTTTGGGGTGCTTTAACAGGAATTACAAAGCGATCGCCCCTTTGGGTAATTATTTGCTCTTGGACGGCGTTAGGGTGGCGTTGTAAGATGTTTTGCAGCGAGCGATTAATTTGGGTTCTTAGCTGTTTTATTTGGGTGCGGAGGTCGCCTAAAATCGGACTAGAGCGATCGGTTACTTTTCCTCGCTCATCAATACATCTATGAATTTCTTGCTCTAACTCTGGATAAGTTCGCAACTGCGAGACTAATTGCTGTAGTACGGGAATAAATGGTTGATTATCGATAAAGCGGCGCAATTGCCTAGCACCAAATAAAGTTGTGGCAATTTCTAGCAACTCATTTCCGGCTAAAATTCCTTGTAACTGCGCCCTTTCTAAAGAGTCGCCAATATCTTGAATACCATCAAAAGATAACCCTGTAGTTAGCCGAGTTTCTAAGTCATAAACTTCTTTAGTCTGAGCTAATAATTCTTCGCTCTGTAATTGAGATGTGGGTATTTGGAGATTACGCGCAGCAACAGATCCGAGTTTAGTAGCTGCAAAGGTAGATAAATGTTGACAAAGGCGCGACCATTCTAATAGTTCTAGAGTCTCAGATTGGATCAAGGCTTACCTGTAAAATCGCGTTAAGAAAGCTAATTCTATTCTAGCGGATACATTTACAGCTAGGCAGTGTATCGGGCGATCGCCCCCCGCAATTTGATAGGCTATGTTTTAACAGAATCGGAAGTGAGACAAAACAAAAGTGGATATCGAAATTGGGCGGGGTAAAAAAGCAAGGAGAGCTTACGGAATCGATGAAATTGCTTTAGTACCAGGCAATAGAACCCTAGATCCGAGTTTAGCAGACACCAAATGGCGCATCGGTAATATTGAGCGAGAAATTCCGATTATTGCTAGTGCTATGGATGGGGTTGTAGATGTTCGCATGGCGGTTTTATTATCCGAACTCGGCGCACTAGGTGTACTCAATTTAGAGGGTATTCAGTGCCGTTACGCCGATCCTAAACCAATTTTAGAACGCATTAGTTCTGTAGGCAAAGATGAATTTGTCGGCTTGATGCAAGAATTGTATGCCAAACCTATCGAACCACAATTAATCGCCCAGCGTATTCAAGAAATTAAACAACAAGGGGGAATTGCCGCCGTCAGCGCTACTCCCGCCGGAGCAATGAAATACGGCGAAATGGTAGCAAAAGCAGGAGCAGATTTATTTTTTGTCCAAGCAACGGTGGTTTCAACTTCTCACCTGTCGCCCGAATCTTTGACACCCTTAGACTTGGCGCAATTTTGCCGAGAGATGCCGATTCCAGTAATTTTAGGCAACTGCGTTACTTATGAAGTTACCCTGAATTTGCTCAAAGCTGGAGCGGCGGGGGTATTAGTAGGAATTGGGCCAGGAGCCGCTTGTACCTCTCGTGGAGTCTTGGGGGTGGGCGTACCTCAAGCTACGGCGATCGCCGATTGTGCAGCAGCCCGTGACGACTATTATCAAGAAACAGGCAACTATGTACCAATAATTGCCGATGGCGGCTTAATTACTGGGGGCGATATTTGCAAATGTATTGCTTGCGGAGCCGATGGGGTAATGATTGGTTCGCCCTTTGCAAGAGCTTCAGAAGCTCCAGGAAATGGCTATCATTGGGGCATGGCAACCCCCAGCCCTATTTTGCCACGCGGGACGCGGATTCGGGTGGCTACAACGGGTACTTTAGAGCAAATTTTACGGGGGCCGGCTTTATTAGATGACGGTACTCACAACTTGCTAGGAGCTTTAAAAACCAGTATGGGGACTTTGGGAGCCAAAAATCTCAAAGAAATGCAAGGTGTAGAAGTTGCGATCGCCCCTTCGTTACTCACTGAAGGGAAAGTTTACCAAAAAGCTCAACAATTAGGCATGGGCAAATAGCAAAAAATTGGCTATTGCCTTGTTGCTCAATTGGAACTATCATCCAGCAAAACCATTTCCTGTCGCTTACAATAAGAAGGATCGGAAAAAAAAATTTTCCGTTCACTCCTCACACCACACTCCGCCCAATTAATATTGGGCGGTTTCTTATTTTTAAATAAGTCTTCGCTCCCTATTGGGAATTGTTCATTGAAATTACTACCCATTACCAATTACCCATTCAGCTATATCGATGTATCCATAGCAGGGTTTTTTAGCTTTATATTTTTGTTTATACTCCTTTGGTGGGCGTGGATTGGGACAACATTCTATGCCAATCGTTTTGACTAGAAGTAAGTATCGGTTTGTCGCCGCCGCCTTGCTGATTATTCTAGCGACTTCTGGAGTTGGTTTGTCTCCCCTAGTTATAATCGCTCTTGTAGCAGTAGTTTGTGCGACTCAAGTTAGGCAAGATTTGTATCAAAGCGGTCAATTAATTCAATGACAATGTTAGAAGTACAGCAGATATTACGCGATCGCTATCAATTACAAAAACTGTTAAGTCATAATCCTTTACGGCAAACTTGGCTGGCAATGGATACTGACCGCCAAGAGCAAGTTGTAGTCAAAATATTGACTTTTGGGGCGGTAGTAGATTGGGCTAATGTTAAGTTATTTGAGCGGGAAGCAAAAGTTCTCCAACAGCTTAATTATCCCCAAATTCCTCAGTATCGAGACTATTTTTGCCATGAAGCGCCAGATCCTAAGTTTGTACTTGTCGAAGATTATATTCTTGGCTTTTCTTTTCAAGAATTATTAAACCAGGGGAGAAAGTTTAGCGAACTTGAAGTAGAACATATTGCTAAAGAAATTCTGCAAATTCTCATTTATTTGCACGAACAAAATCCCCCGGTACTCCATCGAGATATCAAGCCTAGCAATCTAATTTTGGGGGAAGGCGATCGCGTACATCTAATAGATTTTGGAGCCGTACAAGACCGTGTAGCAGTTGTAGGGTCTACTTTTACGGTAGTAGGAACCTATGGTTATGCGCCGATGGAACAATTTGGCGATCGCGCTGTTCCCGCTACAGATTTGTATGGTTTGGGTGCAACTTTAATTCATTTAGTTACAGGGACAAGTCCGGCGGATTTACCCCAAAAAGAACTAAAAATTCAGTTTAAAAGTTGTGTTAGTCTTAGCCCATTTTTTACTCAATGGTTAGATCACCTAACCGAACCTGCACCCGAACGCAGACCTAGCAACGCTCGTCAAGCGTTGGAAATGCTAGAACTTAAGCAACCTATAGTTTCTAGTATTAGTAAAAACTTTCAACCTCAAGCTACCCGAATTAAGTTAACTAAATCTATTGATGAATTAAATATAGCTATACCGCCGATAGATAAAAAGATTGGCAGCTTACCTTTTTTTCTCATATCAACAGTTTTTATTACGCCCTTTTTAGCTGTTGCCTCAATGCTAACAGTAGGGTTTTTACTCGAACCGGGGATTACTTATCTGATTCCATCGGTAATTATTTGTTCGATTTTAATTCCTTTTGTATTTATGTGGTTTCGCACGTTAGAAAGTTCTTGCGGACGAACGGAAATTGACTTAAACAGAGGAAATTTTTTAGTTAAATTAAAGTTATTTGGCTTTACTTACAGCCAAAAGCAAGGCTATAGTTCAGAAATCCAAAACATTTTTCCGACAACGTTAGAAAGAAATATTGAATATTCTAGGCTGGCATTAGTTATCGAAACCGTCGGCAAAAAATATTCATTTTCTCCACCGTTAACAGAAGTAGAACGTCTTTGGTTAATTCAGGAAATTAAAGAGTGGTTAAAAATTAGCTGAAAACCCAATTTTAGTTGTTATAAGCGCAGAAAAAAGGCGTTTTTTTTTGAATAAACTAAGTAGCGATCGCGTTATCAAACCTTAGAGGACGAGTTAAAAGTCTTTTGATTATTACCCGATTGTTATACTCTTGCTTCAAAATGGTGGCTAATAGATATTTTCCCCCTTTTTTAAGGGGAGTCAAAAAGCGGTGTAGCTGAACCTGATCGCTTTGTTGACGTGGGTTAGGGGGGATCTACCGCGCAACGGAGTGTTGCAAAACAGAGATGATTTTTACGGAGTTGACTAATTAACCAAACGCCCTAATGTCCCCACAATCAACCCAAAAATTCCGGTTCCTGCCAATATTAAATTTGTGTGAAATTCACTGAAAGATAATAGTAATTGACTTTCCGCACTTAACAAGCTACAAACACCAACCCAAGCAGTACCAACAACAAATATCCAAATTACAGTAAACGTAATGCCACTTGTAACTGAGCCTAAAACTATACCTATACCGCAACTTAAAAGCCAACCCCAGCCTAAAAGTTTAACCCAACTGACAATGCCTACTTTAGTCCAAGCCAAACTCCAAGTTAAAGTCAAAACCAAAACGGCGATTGTAACTCTTAGTAATACTAAATCCTTGCTATTAGATAGAGCTTCATTTACGCCCAAAGCATCAGCCCAAAGTGAAGCCCAGGCAAAGGAAGATCCAACTATTACATAGCACGATAAACCAAAGAGCAATTTGATTAAAATAACAAGATCACTCAAAATCGCTCCTAAATTGACTCTTATGCACCAAAATAACCCGAAGTTTGGCGCTGATGCTTACCCTTTTGAGCAACGCAAAAACTGGTATAGTTCTGTAGCAGAAGCTTACAATCAGGTTAGACCGCGTTATCCCCAAGCTTTGATAACTCGCATAATTGAACTAACCCAACTTCCCCCCAGCGCAGCAATTCTCGAACTAGGATGCGGCCCAGGAAATGCAACCGTTGCCTTTGCTCAAAAGGGTTACAAAGTAGTTTGTATTGAGCCAAGTAAGGCTGCTTGTCAGTTAGCTAAACAAAACTGCGCGACTTATCCACAGGTAGAGATTAACAATACTACCTTTGAGGAGTGGGAACTAGAGGCGGAAAGATTTGATGCTGTTTTGGCTGCAACTTCTATTCATTGGATGACACCAGAAATTGTTTATTCAAAAGCGGCGGCAGCTTTGCAAAATAACGGCTATCTAATTTTGCTCTGGAATATGACAGCGCAACTCCCCTATGAAGTTTGCCAATCGTTAAAAGAAGCTTATCAAAAATACGCTCCAGCCCTGGGAAAATACGAAGACAAGGAGACTCAAACAGAAATTCTCAGAAAGTTGGGACAGATAGTTGCTGATTCTGGGCATTTTGGCGGCTTGGTGTCCGAACAAATAGCGTGGGAGGTTACTTACAGCCTTGATGATTATGTATTGCTACTAAACACTTATACGCCCTACATAGAGCTAGAACCACAGCAAAGAGACAAATTATTTGCTGCGCTAAAGGAAATATTAGAACAAGACGGCAAAAAAAGCGTTCAACTGTCTTATCTCTCAGCTTTCCATATTGCTCAAAAAACGCCGTAAGAGCAAAAATTTTACGCAATACTGGAAGAAATAGAAGCTTTGAGCGAGATACAAAGGATGGAAATTCGAGCAGTTGATACGCCATTATTAGATTGGGCTGGCGATGCCCTAGTATTGGGTTTATTTGAAGATACTGTAGAACAATCGGATTTATTGACCCAGTTAGATCAAAAATTTGCTGGTGTGTTGAAAGAAGTAATCGCCGAGACAGAATTTAAGGGCAAAGATAACAGTAGTGTTGTAACTAGAGTCGGTGGCGCAAGTTCGGTGCGTAAAGTGCTATTAGTAGGACTTGGCAAACCAGACAAACTAAAATTAGACAATTGGCGGCGGTGCGGCGCTGCGATCGCTAAGTTAGCCAAAAAAGAAAAGTGTCAAACTGTAGGTATTAGTTTACCCGTCTGGAACGACGATCCAGAAGCCACTGCCGGAGCCATTTGTGAAGGAATTGAACTTGGTTTGTACCAAGATCGGCGCTTTAAATCAGAGCCAGATGAAAATAATTTTAATCTAGAACGAGTAGATTTAATTGGTTTTTCCGGGCAAGAAAACGCAATTTCCCGCGCCCAGCAAATCTGTTCGGGAGTAATCTTAGCCCGTCAACTGGTAACAGCCCCAGCGAACACCGTAACCCCGATGAGTATGGCGCAAACAGCCGAAGAAATCGCCACTTCTTATGGTTTGCAAGTAGAAATTCTCGAACGCGAAGAATGCGAACAGTTGGGTATGGGTGCTTTTTTAGGTGTCGCCCAAGCCTCAGAAATGCCCCCGAAATTTATTCACCTCACTTATAAGCCTGAAGGAACCCCCAAAAGAAAACTAGCAATTATTGGTAAAGGCGTAACCTTTGATTCTGGCGGTCTGAACATCAAAGGGGCAGGGAGCGGGATTGAAACAATGAAAATGGATATGGGCGGTGCGGCGACGACTTTAGGGGCAGCTAAAGCTATTTCTCAACTCAAGCCCGATGTTGAGGTGCATTTTATTAGCGCCGTAACTGAAAATATGATTAGCGGTCGTGCTATTCACCCCGGAGACATTCTCACCGCTTCTAATGGGAAAACTATTGAAGTCAATAATACCGACGCTGAAGGGCGGCTCACCTTGGCGGATGCGCTGGTTTTTACCGAAAAATTAGGGGTAGATGCGATCGTTGACTTGGCAACGCTTACAGGCGCTTGTGTCATTGCCCTAGGCGATGATATTGCCGGACTGTGGAGTAGCAACGATGAAGTTGCCAATCAATTAGTACAAGCGGCAGATAAGGCAGGAGAAAAAATTTGGCGAATGCCAATGGAAGAAAAGTATTTTGAAGGGTTAAAGTCTCCCATTGCAGACATGAAAAATACTGGCCCTCGTCCTGGTGGATCTATTACAGCAGCTTTATTTTTGCAGCAGTTTGTTAAAGAAACTCCTTGGGCGCACATTGATATGGCTGGCCCCGTTTGGTCAGACAAGGAAAACGGTTACAACAGCGCTGGTGCTACGGGTTACGGGGTGCGTACTTTGGTTAATTGGGTAATGAGTTAGTTATTTTAATCCCCTTTTTAAAATATTTTCCCCCTTTTTTTAGGGGGGATCTCTAATTACTACTTAAGTTCTGGATGGGTTGCGGCGATCGCAGTGTTACCCATTTGATTAATGGCTGCGATCGCCTGATACAATCGCCCTAGGTCGCGCTGATTGAAGTGCAGCACCAAACGCGGTAGCTTCACCGTTTCATCTTGGGCTTCTTGAGGTAAAGCAATACTCTTTTCAATCCTGCCTTTAACTAAAATGTCGCTAAAATCAGTGTTTAACTGTTCAACTTGAGCTTCTGACAATTCAGTTTTCAGGCGAATCACTAATTTTTCTTTGACATAGCGGCTGGAGTGGTACACCTGATAAAAAGCCGTAATCGCGTTGCAAGCTACCTCTAAGTTATCGGTAATGGTGTAAAGACTTGGATCGTCTTTGCTGACTAAACCTGTTTTGACTAGATTTTTGTCTATATAAGCGCTCCAATCGTGCCAATAAGAGCCGCCCGGACGATCAATTAATACAAGCGGTACGGGCCCAAATTTTCCAGTTTGGCTCAAAGTCATACATTCAAAAGCTTCGTCTTGAGTGCCAAAACCACCAGGAAACAAAGCTACAGCATCGCTTTCTCGCAGTAAAAACAATTTACGCGTGAAAAAATACTTAAAATGAATTAATTTGCGATCGCCTTCAATAAAGGGATTGGCTTCTTGCTCAAAGGGCAACTGAATATTTAACCCAAAGGAATTTTCTTTACCAGCGCCTTCATTGCCTGCTTGCATAATCCCACCACCACCACCCGTCATTACCATAAAGCCTAATTTGGTTACGCAACGAGCAAAGTCTGCCGCAATTTGATATTCCGGTGCTGTAGGTAAGGTACGAGCCGATCCAAAAATCGTTACTTTGCGGACATGGCGGTAAGTACGAAATAACTGCAATCCTTTTTCCATATCCGCTAGAGATGCTGATAAAATTTTCCAATCCAAGCGATCGATGTCGCTACTAGCTAGACGGACAACTGTTGCTAACGTTTGCTCAATGAGTTGCCGATGTTGCAAGTTTGGCAGTTGCGCCATTAATTGGGTAACATCTTCGGGAAGAGAATCAAGGGGATCAGAGGATGGTATTAGATTCATGAGTGCCATTGCCCAACTGGCACTCTATTGTACCGATTTTTGGACGAGTAGCTGTAGTTCCTTTACCAATAAAAAAGCACCTTAGATTACTTAGATCCAAGGTGCGTTATTTAATTTATAGTTAAAACTACTTTTAAAGATACTTTTCTAAAGTGTTAGATAAAGTTGTCTTGGGTACTGCTCCAACAACCATATCGACTCTTTGCCCACCTTTAAAAATCATCAAGGTAGGAATGCTGCGGATACCGTATTGGCTGGCAACATTAGGGTTTTCATCAGTGTTAAGTTTAACAACTTTAATTTGACCGTCGTACTGTTGGGCAATTTCATCAACTACCGGGGCTACCATCCGACAAGGGCCGCACCAAGGAGCCCAAAAATCAACCAAAACTGGAACTTCACTGTCTAATACTTCTTGCTTAAATGATGCGTCTGTAACTTGTACGGCTGCTGACATTCCTATAAATCCTTGCTTATTTTGTTTATTACTTTGTTGAAAATTCTATCATAGGCTTAAGACTATATCTTATCTATCAACGGTATATGTTTAGACAGATTTTAGTTAAATATAACTTTTGTATCAAAGTTTTGTATGTCTACCATAAATAGACTAGCTAATACATATTACTCTACAGCTTGTCAACCTCTAAGAGGTGAATTAAAAATTAAGATATTGTTGTAAGCTCTAGTTTTTTCGTTGATTATGTTTGCGGGTAAGTTTGATTATTTAAACACTTACTTTTTATGTAAGGTGAGGATAAGTGCGATCGCATTTGTAAATTTTTGTTTGGTAATTTGCGATTTGGGCGATCGCGCTTTAGTTAAGTTTTTCAACAAACTTAGGATTTTTCCCTGCAAACTCTTAACTAAAATAACCGTTAATAAATTACTGCTTAAACTAACGAAAAATTAGATTTAGCCGATCTTGAGCAGTTTTTAGGGCAGAATTAGGGGTACTTTTTCCTAATAGTACCGATTCTAAAGCCCTGCCTAAGCTTTCAGACAAGCGACTGTAACGAGGAAAAATTGGACGCGATCGCCCATATTTTGCCTGGTCTAAAAATACCTTAACGGCGGGCTGCTCGGCTACAAAAGTTTGGTATTGTTGGCTTTGTCTAGCTGCAAGATTTATAGGCAAGTAACCTGTATTAATCGCCCATTGGGTTTGAAATTCCTCGGCGATCGCAAATTGGGCAAACTTCAAGGCGGCGGCTTCTTGCTTAGGGTTAGACTTAAAAACAAACAGATTCTCCCCTCCGATAGCGGTGGCAGGTCTTAATTTAGTTGGGATAGGAAAAACATCAAAATCGACCCCGGTTGCCTTTAATTGTCCCAAAGTCCAAGGCCCAGTAATTTGCATTGCAACTTTCCCTGCTAAAAAGTCGTCAATCTCGAAACCTCTTTCTGGTGACGATAGCACGGCGGAACCATCGGCGATTAAACTCTGCCAAAATTCCATTGCCGAAATTGCCCCTTCGTTGACAATTGCTGGGGTTTGGTTGTCTTTAGCTACTAATTCGCCGCCACCACTCCACATAAACGGTAGCCACAAAAATACAGCAAATTCTCCCTTCCCTAAAGGTAAAAATATCCCGTGCTGGTCTACTTTGCGATCGCCATTAGTGTCTATAGTCAATTTACGGGCTACTTGGCGCAATTGTTCCCAAGTTTGAGGTAATTCGGTAATTCCTGCCGCTTTAAATAAGCTGGGACGGTAGAATATACCCACATTATTTGTAGCAAAAGGTACAGACCAAGTATGTTTTTGATACTCCATTGACTCAAATAAAGCCGGATCGATTTGGCTAAATTCTGGTATGTTTTGCAACCAATTTTCAAGGGGAAGAATAGCGTTTAGTTCGACTAATTGCCCGGTAAGAGTTGCATTAAACCATAATAAATCTGGGGGTGTATTTCCAACTACGGCGGCTAATATTTTTGGTAGTTGTTGTTCGGCTTGTCCTACGTACAGCGATTCTACTTTAATATCTGGGTGTTGTTGATTAAACCTGTCTACAAGCTTTTGCAATACATCGCGGTTTGATGGTGGGTTTACTCCTTGCCATAAAGTTATCTTAGTTACGTCGGTAGATTTTGGGGTTTCAATTAAGTTTTGACATCCAGTTAAAAACAGTACGGTTGTAAGTAGTAATATTACAGAACATTTGCGGAGGAAACTAAACAAATTTACCCAAGTCAGATAGTTAGGTAGGGAAATATTACTTATGCTGAAAAAACTTATATTGGTTTTGGTGTTGGTTATTTTTAGCACAGGGATTTTTACAGGCTGTAATAGTAGCAGACAAGCAAATAATGATGGTGTTGTTACTATAACTCTTAGCGGCTGGAGTAATTTATTAGAAAAACAGCTTTTACAGCAGGTGGTTGAGAAGTTTGAAGCGTTGAATCCGACTATAAAAGTTAGGTATGATGCGATCGCTGATGAGTACATGGATGTACTTAAAACCCGGCTAATTGGCGATACGGCGGCGGATGTATTTTACTTAGATGCGTTGGAAGCACCAGCGATGATTTCTCCGGGTGTGCTTCAACCATTAAATGATTATTTAAAAGCCGATTTTGACTTGCAAGATTTTGCCCCAAACTTGCTTAAAGCCTTTGTGCGCGACGGTGTAATTTATGGCTTACCTAAAGATGTTTCTACTTTGGCACTTTTTTATAATAAACAAGCTTTTGCTGCGGCTAATTTAACTCAACCGCCTAGTAATTGGAATGAGTTACGCAGGGATGCCCAAAAGCTAACTATTGATCACAATCGAGATGGCAAAATTGAACAATATGGCTTAGGTATTTCTCCAGAATTAGCTAGGCAAGTTTTTATGATGAAAGCTTTTGGCGGCGAGTTAGTTGACGCTAATAATAATGCTATTTTTGCGTCAACAGAAAGTTTAAAAGGTTTGCAATTAGTTGTCGATCAGTACGTTAAAGATAAGTCGGCGGCGCAACCTAGTGATGTCGGTACAACTTCTGGGGGAGAAATATTTGGACAAGGTAAAGCGGCGATGGTAATTGAAGGTCCTTGGATTATTTCTTACTTAAAAGAGACGTTTCCCAGCCTTGAATATGGAGTTGCGGAAGTGCCAACAATAGCAGGTAAAAAATGTACAATGGCTTACACTGTTGCCTATGTCATGAATAAAAAATCACAGCATAAATTAGCCGCCTGGAAGTTGATTGCTTATTTAACTGGAAAAGAGGGAATGACAGCTTGGACAAAAACTGGTTTGGCGCTACCAACTCGCGCCTCTGTAGCTAATAAGTTAAGTTATGACAAAAATGCTTTATATGCCCCCTTTGTTGCGGGTGTAAACTATGCAACTATATGGCAAGCCGGGGAATACTTACCTTTGATAGTTAATAATTTTAATAATCAGTTTGTTAGTGCAATTATCGGTGAACAATCGCTAGAATCTGCAATGCGAAAAGCCCAAGAAACTGCCAATAAAGAAATTAAACTATTACAGTAAATTACCGATGGCAAATATTTTAAAAAAATCAAATAAGCAGTTTACAGATTTAGTTAGTGCTTATATATTTATGAGTCCTACAATTATCATTCTGGCAATTTTTTTAGTATTGCCAATCTTACTTGCTATTGGACTTTCTTTGTATAAAGTACAACCTTTAGGCGATATTAGCTATGCTTTTAGGGGTTGGAAAAACTTTGTTCGGGTTACCCAAGATGAACGAGTTGCGATCGCCCTTAAAAATACTGTCGAATATGTATTAATTGTTGTTCCCATTCAAACAATTCTTGCTCTAGGTTTAGCTTTAATATTAAATGCTCAAATTAAGGGTAAAAATATATTTAGAGTTTTATTTTTTTTACCAACAGTTACATCATCCGCCGTATTAACACTAATTTTTATGTGGATATGTAACTCTAATGGGTTGCTAAATAACTTCCTAGCTTTTATACATTTACCTACCTACAATTGGTTAGGAGATCCAAAGGTTGCTCTCAAAGCAATTATGCTGATGAATATTTGGTCAACGGCTCCTTTATTTATGGTTATTTATTTAGCAGCAATGCAAGATATACCTGAAAATTTGTATGAAGCTGCTACTATTGACGGTGCGAATTGGTTTGATAAGTTTATTTGGATTACTTTACCGTTTTTAAAGCCAATTACTTTTTTTGTACTTGTGATGGGTATTATTGGCACTTTTCAATTATTCGATCAATCTTACATATTTTCTCGTGGCTCTGGCGGTCCTAATAATTCAACTTTAACGGTGGTACTATTGATATATCAGTATGCTTTTAAAAATCTAGATATGGGTTATGCTGCGGCTTTGGCTTTGCTGCTAACTCTAGTAATTATGACTGTAACTTTAATGCAACGTTATTTATTTAAAGAAGAAAGATTTGATTAATTATGCGTTTTTCCGCCACAAAAGCAGCTTTGTATTTAATTTTAGTTTTGTATGCACTCATTACTATTATTCCTTTTATATGGGCGCTTTCTGCTTCTTTTAAACCTTTAGCAGAAATTGTCGGCGGTGGAAATAGTTTTATTCCGCAACAGTTTACTTTAGCAAACTATCAACAAATATTTAGTCAAGAACCATTATTTGGACGTTGGTTATTTAATAGTGTCGTAGTTGCTGTTAGTGTAACTGCTTTTAATTTGCTATTTAATTCAATGGCTGGTTATGCTTTAGCTAGGCTGCATTTCCCAGGAAATAAGTTTTGGTTTTTCCTGATTTTGGCAGTTTTAATGATTCCGGGACAAGTTACTTTAATTCCTACTTTTTTAATTTTAAAAAACTTAGGATGGTTGAATTCTTACCAAGGTTTGATTGTGCCTAGTACGATCAATGCAACTTTTATATTTATGATGCGGCAATTTTTTATAAATTTTCCTAAAGACTTAGAAGAAGCAGCAGCTTTAGATGGTTTGGGACACTTAGAAACCTTTTTTCAAATAGTTTTACCTTTAGCAAAACCTGCCCTAGCTGCCCAAGCAATATTTGTTTTTATGGGTGCGTGGAATAATTTTTTATCGCCATTGATGATTTTGTCAGATTCAACAATGTTTACGCTACCTTTAGGTTTAAACATATTTAAAGGTCAATATATAAGCTACTGGAATTATATAATGGCGGCTTCGATGATGTTTACTTTACCTGCATTGGCTATTTATGCCTTTTTTAACCGCTACTTTATTCAAGGTGTAACTTTTACTGGTGGCAAATAAAGTCTGATCTCATTAGAACTGCTATAGTAAAAATGAAGAAATGTAACAATTCTCATGTAGTGCAATGGTAAGGCTTGATTCTCCGCCAACTCTTTCAAACCCACCGCTAACCTATGATTACGATTTAGCGATTTCTGGCGGTGGCATTATCGGCTTAACCTTAGCTAGTGCCTTAAATAATTCTGGGCTAAAAGTTGTTGTAATTGAAGCAAAACCCCAATCTATCGCTGCCGCTAAAGGGCAAGCTTACGCCATTCATCTCCTCTCAGGGCGCATATTTGCGGGAATAGGCGTATGGGATAAGATACTGCCCCAAATTGCTCATTTTTGTCACGTTCAGCTTTCTGATGCTGATTATCCCCAATCTGTCAACTTTGAAACTAATGATTTGGGTACAGAAGTCTTAGGCTACGTCGCCGAACATCAAGCGCTACTAAAGCCATTACAAGACTTTGTAAGCGGATGCCCTAATATTACTTATTTATGTCCGGCACAAGTGCTAGAAGCTCAGTATCAGCCCTCTGGAGTTGAAATTAGCCTCCGGGTGGGTAACGAAGTAAAAACTATCCGTACCCGCCTGATTGTCGCCGCCGATGGTGCAAAATCTCAAATTCGTCAAGCGGCGGGAATTAATACGCGCGGCTGGCAGTATTGGCAGTCATGTATTGTTGCTTTTGTCAAGCCCGAAAAAGGACACAATAATACAGCTTACGAAAAGTTTTGGAGTAGTGGGCCCTTTGCGGTTTTACCTTTGCCAGGGAATCGTTGTCGGATTGTGTGGACTGCACCCCACGCAGAAGCAAAAGCAATAGTTGCTTTGAATGACGAGGACTTTTTAGCCGAACTTACTAGGCGTTGTGGCGCACAAATGGGCAAGCTAGAGTTAGAGGGCGATCGCTTTGTGTTTCCGGTACAGTTAATGCAGAGCGATCGCTATGTTTTGCCTCGTCTTGCTTTAGTTGGCGACGCTGCCCACTGTTGTCATCCCGTTGGTGGACAAGGTTTAAATATGGGTATCCGCGATGCGGCGGCTTTGGCGCAGGTATTGCAGCAAGCCTATAGTCAAGGTGAAGATATTGGCAACTTGGCAATTCTCAAACGTTACGAAAGCTGGCGCAAGCAAGAGAATTTGACGATTTTGGGGTTTACAGATTTATTAGATCGAGTATTTTCTAATAACTTTTTGCCTGTAGTTATAATTCGCCGAATTGGTTTATTAGTATTGCGTCGAGTACCGCCGATTAAAGTATTTGCTTTAAAACTAATGACTGGTTTAAAAGGACGTACCCCAGAAATAGCCCAGAAGTTTTAGTTTTTGAGCTATTTAATAGCAATAGTTTTTTGCGGCTCAATACTAACAGTTTTAGTATGAATGTCTAATTGTGCCTTTTGAGCTATTATCCAGTACATTCCTAGCCCTTTAACGCTTTTGATTCTACCCAATCAAAAAATGACACCGCGCTGATATTCCCGGTCGAGTTTTAATCCTGAAGCACCGAAAAAGCAGAGCGCCTAATATAGCTTCCATAGGAAATTTGCTTGAATATCTAATTCTTACCTTTATTTTAGCCTTGGGATACATGACTTTACTTTGTTGGTTAGTTACGAAATCTTTTAGGATTTATTTGCTGTAACTTAAAGGTGCAGTAGGCGATAGCGCGAAAACTAATGGATGACTCAATATTTATTATTTTTATTGCTTTTGGCTGTTTGTGGGCAGTAATGGGAACGGCGATTGTTGTTTTATTTTTCAAAAGCGATGGAGAGCAAGAATTTAAAGTTGGTAAATGGGGGCTAATAGTAGCTTTACCGATTGTAATTCCGATGGCGATCGCCTTTGTGTATGCCGCTATCCACCGCTAATGGTTTAGACTTGATCTCAAAAAAAATTTAGAAAAATAACTATTTCTGCTGTAGCGAGCGCTACAGACGGATCTCTATTAGCTTCTAGGCGATCGCCCACTTGACCCTAGGTTTTTTACAATGCTCTTTCAGTGCGATCGCACTTTCTACTTTATTCGGTATAGAACTTACGATAGATGGCAGTGGAAACGCGGAAACAGTAATTTTGTATCAGTTGCTTTTTTATTGATTAAATGCTTACTTCACAAAAACCCTTAAAAGATGTATTCTTTTGTCCAGAAGAATCAAATTTTTATTCCTACTGCTTGCAAAGCTTAGTATTAAATAATTGCTTAAGTTCGGAAACTATTATTGAATTTGGCTCTGGAGATGGTAGCCCAGTTATTAATTCTTTAAATAGTACAGAATTTGCTGGAACAGTCCAGGGATTTGAAATAAATAGTATGTCTTGCGCTTTGGCAAATGAAAGAATAAATGTCTGTGGTTTGAGGGAAAAATATATAGTTCATAATCGCTCGTTGTTTGACACGGCTACACCTCAAGGGGATTATCTAATATCTAACCCTCCTTACTTGCCAGCCATAGATAACAAAATATATCAGCCATTTTTGCACGGTGGTATAGACGGAATAACAGTTACAAAACAGTTATTATCTTTGGGTTATAAAAACGTCTTAGCAATGATTGCTAGTTATTCTAATCCTGTAGGTGCAATTGATTACGCCCTAACTAAAGGCTATCATATTACAGATTTTATTATCTCCCCTTTAAAATTTGGTTATTATAGCTCAGAGCCAAAAGTTAAAAATAGAATTGAAGAATTGAAGCAAGATAATATGGCTTTTTATTCTAAAAATATCTATCTATTAGCAGGTGTATTATTTACAAAGCAGAGTAGTAGTAGCCAAGAAAACTTGTCTACAGAGTTAATGCAATTAATGACTTGTCTGTAAGCATCTATGGGTTGCAATAATTTGATACAAGTAGGGCGCGGATTATACTCTTATTAGAGCGTGAATCCTCGTTTTAATTTCTGAGCAGCGATCGCAAAAACCGCCAAAACTTTCCAGGGAAGGGAAAAATCCTTGCATTTAAGGAGACGTTAACAGTCCTGTCTAATTAATGAGAAGATAGAAAAAAACTTAAATGCAAGGCAACTATGGCAACAATTCAGTTTTCTAAAGGTACTGATGAAGATGTAACCCCCGATGTACGTTTGACTCGTTCGCGGGATGGAAAGCAAAGTACAGCAACGTTTTACTTCCAAAATCCCTCAGTTTTAAACGGTGGTAACGCCGATGATATTACGGGAATGTATATGATTGATGAGGAAGGGGAAATAATTACCCGCGAAGTTAAAGGTAAGTTTGTTAATGGCAAGCCAGAAGCTTTGGAAGTATTTTACATTATGAATTCAACGAGCGAATGGGAGCGGTTTCTCCGGTTTATGGAACGTTACGCCGAGAAAAACGAGCTAGATTTCAACAAATCGTAATATGCAACCCCACCCCGATACAGGCAAGATAGTAATTAACTGTGCGGTAATTACTGTTAGCGATACGCGATCGCACCAAACTGATAAAAGCGGTCAGTTAATCCAACAGTTGCTCTTAAATGCCAATCGCGCGGTGGGATATTACACCATTATTAAAGACGAACCAACGCAGATTAAAAGCCAATTACAAGCACTAAATAACATTGATGTCGCAATTTTTAATGGTGGAACGGGGATAGCGCCTAGAGATACAACTTATGATGCTATAGCTAGTTTGTTAGAGAAAACTTTACCAGGCTTTGGGGAGTTGTTTCGGTATCTTAGTTACAAAGAAATTGGTTCAAGAGCGATCGCATCACGAGCGATCGCTGGTACATACCAAAATATCTTAGTATTTTCTGTTCCAGGTTCTAGCAACGCCGTCAAACTAGCTATGAATGAGTTGATTTTGCCGGAAATAGAGCATTTAGTTAGTCAATTACGAGCTTAATCAATTGTGCCAGCAAATACTCGCTCTTGCGCTCCAGTCATGTAGAGCCTTTGATCGGGTTCTGACCATTCAATCAGTAAATCACCGCCGGGGAGTTCTACTGTCGCTTTGCGATCGCACTTAAGAGTAAGTACGCCAGCTACTAGCGCCGCACAAGCACCAGTACCACAAGCTAAGGTTATACCTGCGCCTCTTTCCCAAACGCGCATTTTTAGGCGATCGCGTCCGATAACTTGAATAAACTCGGTATTAATTTTTTGCGGAAAGGCGGAATGATGCTCGAATTGAGTACCAATTAGTGCTAAATCTATTGCAGCAACATCTTCAACAAAGGTGATGCAATGAGGGTTTCCCATACTTACACAAGTAACTAACCAATTTTTCCCCGCGACTTCTAAGGATTCGTTTATTACTTTTTGTTCTGGAGAACTTAAGGTAGTAGGAATTTCTTTTGCTAGGAGTTTTGGTAAACCCATATCAACTTTTACTTGACCATCTGCCAATAACTGAGGACAAATAACGCCTGCTAAAGTATGAATGCGATATTGAACTTCTTTATCGTGGTTTCCTTCTAAATCAGCGATAAATCCAGCTAAACAACGAATTCCGTTACCACACATTTCGGGTTCTGAACCATCGGAATTGATGATTCTCATTGTGTAGTCTGTACCTTCAAGACCTGGAAGGGCAAAAATTACCCCATCTGCGCCAATGCCAAAATGGCGATCGCATAACTTAATTGCTTGTTCTGGCGAAACGATAAGTTCTGATGACGAGCGATTGTCAATTAAGATAAAATCGTTTCCTAGTCCCTGATATTTAACAAACTCGATAGACACGTTTTTGATTTCTCCCGAAAGTAGCAGGCAAAATACTATAGTTGAATGATATTTACCTATTTTTACCCAACTAATTACAGTATTTGCTAGGAATTAATTGATGAAAAGTGATTTTGATGTAGCTTCACCCAGCATAAAGCAAGTACAGATGCTGATCAAAGAAGCTAAAGCTGTAGAAGTAAAGTTGCTAAGTGGCGATTTACTTAGTGGTAGGCTACTATGGCAAGATCAAACCTGTATATGTCTAGTTGATACCAGCGAACAGAGTATTACTATTTGGCGACAAGCGATCGCTTTTATCAAAACCACAAACTAATTAGGCGTTGCTGGATTTAGAGCGCGAAAATGATTTCGCGTGATTTCAAAACCAATGTAGAGACGTTGAATGCAACGTCTCGTTGCCAAAATTCATACATCTAATCAGCTAGAGGATTGGCGACTATTACAGGGTTTTCCTTACTAGGTAAGTCAGCTTGCAGCCGGATTAAGCCTCGTCCCGAAGAAAGGTAAGTTATTTCGTAGTTTTCTAGCAGATATTGGTTCTTTTCATCAATTAAAGCTGCAAAGGGAATGAGGTTTAGTTGACTATCAGGAGGAAGCAGAATATTACGTTTATTGCCCAATTGCTTGCGGATGGGCTGCATCAGCATTGCATCTAAAGTTCTCGCCGCCTTTTTGAAGGGCTTTTGATCACCGATTTTGGTGCGAATTGTGCGGCGAAACTCAGTTACAGCTTTGTTGATCGTTTCCGCATCCCCCAGTTCTATCCATGTTGGTTCTCCTTGAGATTGCAGGACGTAGGCGACGTAGCGAGGTTTGCCAAAGCGATCGCCATATTTTGCTTTAGGATTGTAATGTCGATAAAGGACAATTTCTACTAAGGCGGCATTAGCAGGAATTAGTTTTTGTACTCCTTCAATGGTAACGCTTTGATTTTGGGTACGAAATTTTGCACTGCGACGACTGATAGCAGCTTCTATTGTCTGTTCCTGTTGGAATAGAGTTGTGATTTAATTGCCGAATTGCTCTAGTGGTGTGTTGCCTGCGCCTTTAAACGTCAATGCTGCAAGCTGGGAACGAGCCATTGCCAGCTTATCGAGGAGAACTTTGTCTTTGGGGTTGAGGCGACTTTTCAGGGCTTGTAGGCTGTCGGTTAGAGCATTGAGAACCCGACCTTTGCGCCGCAAAATGGTAGTGAGAGCAAGTTGTGCAGATTGAGGGTTCGTCGGACTTCCTTGGACGTGCAGCTAAAACCTTATGGGTATCATCACCTCCTATCAGGATAATTCCGTAAAAATCAGGGCAAATCTTTCATTAATGCAACATTAGTTTAATGATAGGTACAAACTTGAATAGCCTGTACCCATAGCAATTACCTTAGCTTAGAGA
Source organism: Chlorogloea sp. CCALA 695 (assembly GCF_003003885.1). GTDB lineage: Bacteria > Cyanobacteriota > Cyanobacteriia > Cyanobacteriales > Chroococcidiopsidaceae > Aliterella. Next base: position 36,503 of record NZ_PVWN01000010.1, read on the forward strand.
GCGGATTTGAGACTTGTAAGCATTGCTATCTAAGCCATTACCTACATTTGCCCTTTGGGGATCGATCGCGCGTTCTAGGGCCACAATGCGATCGCCCGTTGCTGGGTGGGTACTTAAAAAAGTAGGAGTTGAGCGAGATTTTAGCAGCTTTTTCATAAACGAAACCATCCCAGACTCAGCATAACCCGCCCGTCTCAAATTTCTTAAACCGACTTGATCGGCTTCTAATTCATCTTTACGACTATTAGGACGACGCAACGCCAAATCTACCCCAATTTGCACCGCCGCGTTGCGCTCTAAACCCGCAGCTTGTGAAACACCTTGAGCGAGGGCGCTTTCCCGCATTTGCTCTACTAAATGCTTCCCGGTAATATGCCCGATTTCGTGCGCCATAACGCTAGCAAGTTCCGCTTCATTATCAGCTAGTTTAAGCAAACCCGTATTGACATAAACAAAACCTCCCGCCGTTGCAAAGGCATTAACGCCTTTATCATCAACTACTTGGAAAGTATAAGGCAGATTTGGGCGATCGCTTGCGGCGGCTAACTGTCTGCCAATTTGCTGTACATAAGAATTTATATCTTGATTGCGATAGATTCGTACCTCTCGCTTTATCTGCTGATCAATTTGCTTGCCAAGTTGTACTTCTTGGCGAGCGGAAATATTCGACAATTGAATTATCTGCACGCCTTGGCGGAGCAAATCAAATACAGAAATTGCTTGAGATGGCATTGAACTTACAGTAATACCAAGCGCCACAAATATTGACAACACTGGGTAAAACCAACGCCGCCCACGATCAGGGAAAGAAAAAAACTTCAACATACGGCAGTAATTAGGAAAAGAGGACTTATCTATAATTAGACGGTTTGACCGGGCAATTGTTGCAATTAATTAGTAAAGTCTCTACCTTTAACCGCCGTTTTTGCCCTTGTCATAGCTATGATAAGCTGACACCAGATTAGATCGTTGTTGCTGTTATCTAAAAAAATTTATATGGCTATTTTAGATTCTCAAGGTCGTTTATTCGGCAAAATAAATTTGCTCGATTTGGGTGCTGTTTTAGTAATTGTCCTAGTCATCATCGGCATTTTCTTATATCCTGGCACTTCTGGTTCTGTTGCTCAAAATACTGAGGCGACTAAACCCGTTGAAGTTGATTTAGTGGTACGCGGGTTGAATATCAAAGATCCACAACAACTATTTTCTCAAGGATTTACCAAAGGCGGCAAAACAAACATTGTCATCCGCAATCAACCCCACGGAAGTCTTGAGATTAAATCTGTGCAGCAGTTGCCTAGAACCATATTAGTAGCTCAACCTGATGGCTCTTTAAAAGAGTACACTGACCCCCGACCGAACCAGTTTAGTACCGATATGCTGTTAACTTTAGTCGGCAAGGCAACAATTAGACCCGATGGCGCAGTAATTAGCAATAGCAAACTAAAAATTGGTAATCCCATTGAACTTGAAGGCTTTAATTATAACTTCAATGCCACAGTGATTGATGTCCGCGTCAATGACAGCAAATAACTCGTCTACGCCAATAAAGGTAAAAATCGGCGGATTAAGCCAATAGTAACGGCGGGTAATTCTAGCTGGGGTGTTAGTCCCACGTCTTCTAATTGCTGAAAGACTTTAATTGCTTGGGGATTAGTCGCCGCAAGACGTTGACCTATTTCCGGGCCTGTAAATTGAGATTTTTGTCCCCAAATTATTGCTGTCGGCGTAGTTAGCTGCCCAATATAAGTAGATAAATCAAAACACAGGTCGCCGCGTACAAATGATAGCGCGGCGTATTCAGCATTGGGTTGTTTAGCAGATTCTAAGTAAGCATCGACGATTTCTTCGCTAATTCGGCTAGGACGGGCAAATTGTCGTTGTTCTAAAAAGCTGCGAATGCCGTTAGCTGTTGCTAATCCCGTGCTGTAAAGTATCCGGTCAAGAATGGGCGTACTAATCAATTGAGCAAAGAAACTTCTTGAATAATCATTGCCAAAATCCGCCAGTCCCGCCGGGGTAGTAAGAATTAATGACTTAAATAACTCAGGACGAGCGATCGCAAGTCTAATTATAAAGGCTGCCGTCAACGATGAAGCAACGACTGTTACAGGAATGCTGGAAATTTGGGTTAAAAATTCGCCAATAGTAGTTAAATAATCTTCAATTTGATAATTTCGCTCTATATGCTCCGATTCTCCCCACCCAATCAAATCTGGAGCGATAATTTTATACTCGCTGGCAAAGGCTGGGTATACTTTAGACCATTCGTAGGCAGAAGAACCACCGCCGAAACCATGCAAAAATACTAAGGTTTCTGCTTGAGCAAAATCGCTCCAAGGTACTCCACTATTGGTGTAATATACCATTCTGCCTAAAGAAGTTAGTACAGACTTTTGTTCAAATCCAAGCGGCTGAAACATTGACGCACCTTAATATTAAACGACTTAATCAGAGCTTAATTGAGCTTTTTCTACCGTTTTATCGTTCACCCCTAAAGTTAGTTGTAAAGCTGCTTTTTGAGGATAAGCTTTAACTACTTGGCGGTAAACTTGGTAGTTTGCAGGCAAGGTTTGCACTGTGGTTCCTGCGGTATAACTTAGTTGATAATCTACTGATTTAATCAGTTGCGGACTACCAGGTTTTTGATCGGATTTTCTTCGTTGGTCAATTTCGTCTACCGTTGGTCTTGGCGGTAAAGCCGCCCACCACAAACCTTTGTCGTCGGGGCCTGTCACGGCATTTTCTGGCTTAATGCCATTACGATTGACTAAAGACGTTGAAGCAAAAGTTTCATAGCGAGTTAAATTATCGTTACTTTGGTTGACAAAATACTCAACTTGCCAAGTGTAAGTAGTCCGCGCTGTGGCTTCGTATTCGGTAGTCGTTACGGTAGAACAACTATTAAGGAAAATTGTACTTAATAAAAAGATTAATTTGCCTCTAGTAGCGATCGCGTTAATCATTTAATAATTGCTAAAGTTAGGACTTGCCATCAATTTCCGCCTATAAAAATATCAAATGCAACTGGCTCCATTTTTTCCCGTTCTCTACCGCATTTTACAGCCTACTTTTCCTAATTGTCTGTGGTCAGGCAATTCTTACACTAAAGAAATTGCTTTAACCTTTGACGATGGCCCTCATCCAGTTTACACTCCCCAACTGCTCAAAGTTTTAGACTACTACTCCATCGAGGCGAGTTTTTTTTGGTTGGGTGCTTGCGTCCATCGCTACCCCACCGTTGCTAAATCGGTGTACGACTGCGGACACGCGATTGGGTTACATGGCTACGATCATCGCTCTTTTCCCCTCCTTACCACTGCCGAATTGCAACAAAGCTTAGAATCAACTCAAAGCGCAATTTCTACTGCGATCGGCATAAATGGGGCAAATATCCGCGATGTTCGCCCTCCTAACGGGTTATTTACTCCCCAAACTTTAGAATTATTAACTAAGTGGCAATACCGCTCGGTAATGTGGAGTGTAGTTCCTGAAGATTGGGTACGACCAGGAATTAATCTTGTCGTGCAGCGCGTCTTAGAACAAGTGCAAAATGGCTCGACAATTGTTTTACATGACGGGGCGTGTGGCGGTATTGATGTTGCCGAAACTACCCAAATCTTGATTCCCGAACTTTTGCGGCGCGGCTATAAGTTTGTTAATATTGATAGCTTTTGGCGCGATCGCAACAGCTATTTGAAACCGTAATAATTTGTTATATGCATCCAAACTTGCAAATTATTTTTGTCCTACGTGTAATTACAGATATTTATTCACTACAATAGCGAGAGAACTTCGGTGATTTGTCAAGTTCTCTGAGGTTGAAATTTGAGCAATCGTCAGTTAACTTAGACAAAGACAAGCAAGTTTAAGTTTAGGTTAATCAAAAATTAGTGTTAATGAGCCATAGTGCAGAACCTCTGACTTTGAATTTGAGGTAATTTACACTCACGTTCCCAACACTTTTTATTGATAGCAAATTATCCGAAACTCAATTAAGGTAGAAAACATCAAGCTTGATGACTGAAAACCTCCATGCCTAAGCAACCAATAAAATGCTAACTATTCCACTCAAAAACCGGGAATTGATGGCAATTAAGCTAAGCAAGTTTAAAATATTAAACAAGTATGAGAGCAGTTAAAACCTTCGGAGCCATTAATTTAATTGCCTCCGGGTATTACATTGCCCTCAAAAAAACAAGTTAAACTAAGGACTGTTGTAGATTTTACAATCGAAACATTAAATGCAGGCAATTTCTGTGAAACAGGCTACAATCGGAGGGGTCTTAGCAACTCCAAGCATTAATAGCAGCTTTTAAAGCCACTATTAAGCATTAGATTTATACAAGAATAAAGTCTTGTTTTAGGTAAATAAATAGTGCGATCGCATTGATAATTTTTAATATCTATGCCTGGTCTATTTGAAATTGCCCTTAACAATACAAGCAATTAAAACTCTTATTAAATAAGCTACTAGCACTGTTAATAAGAGTACGAAATAAATGTTGATAGATTGATAGTTGACTCAAGGAGCATGAGGAACGCGGCATGAACCAGGCTAACAACGTACTCGAAACCATTAATCAGCCTGAAATCAAAACCCTTAATCAGCCTGAAGGCACTTTAGGCGTTTTGATTGAAGAAGAATTTGACCCTTTAGACCTAGACGAACAAGATGAATTGATAGAAACCAAACCTGAAGAAGCAAAATCTACGAAAGTTGTCAAGTCTCGTCGTCGGGCGCAAACTAAAAAGAAGCACTATACAGAAGATTCAATTCGCCTGTATTTGCAAGAAATAGGTAGAATTCGGCTGCTAAGAGCGGATGAGGAAATTGAACTAGCTCGGAAAATTGCCGAATTGTTGGAAATGGAGCGGGCGCGGGAGAAGCTTTGCGAACAGTTAGAACGAGATCCCCACGACACAGAATGGGCGGAAGCGGTACAGCTACCGATAAATTCCTTTCGTTATCGCCTCCATGTCGGACGACGCGCTAAAGATAAAATGGTGCAGTCGAACTTGCGTTTAGTAGTTTCGATTGCCAAAAAGTACATGAATCGCGGTCTATCTTTTCAAGACTTGATTCAAGAAGGAAGTTTAGGACTAATTCGGGCGGCGGAAAAGTTTGACCACGAAAAGGGTTATAAGTTTTCAACTTACGCTACATGGTGGATTCGTCAAGCAATTACGCGAGCGATCGCTGATCAATCAAGGACAATTCGTTTACCCGTCCACCTTTACGAAACTATTTCCCGGATTAAAAAGACGACCAAGCTGCTTTCTCAGGAAATGGGACGCAAGCCAACAGAAGAAGAAATTGCAACTCGCATGGAAATGACTATTGAGAAGCTGCGATTTATTGCTAAATCTGCTCAATTGCCAATTTCTTTAGAAACTCCCATTGGTAAAGAAGAAGATTCTCGCCTGGGAGACTTTATTGAGTCGGATGGAGAAACACCAGAAGACCAAGTTTCTAAAAATCTGTTGCGCGAAGACTTAGAGAAAGTTTTAGACGGTCTTAGCCCCCGCGAACGCGATGTATTGCGCCTGCGTTATGGTTTAGATGACGGTCGGATGAAGACGTTGGAAGAAATTGGACAGATATTTAACGTTACTCGTGAACGTATCCGGCAAATTGAAGCTAAAGCTTTACGCAAATTACGCCATCCAAATCGTAATAGTGTTTTAAAAGAATATATCCGGTAAAGCAACTTAGGTTTTGATTCGCTCAAACGCTGATGGCTACGGCTGTTAGCGTTTTTTGCTTAAAAAATGACCTAGGAGATTCTTGTGATCTCCTAGGTCAATAAATTCCTTGTCTTTGATACTTTGATTATTCTTTCTAGGTACTACATGATGCCCCAGAAGTGGAGAAAACCTTGTCCAGAAAATAACTCAATTCCGGCGGCGGCTAGAAAGCCAATCATTGCTAGACGACCATTCCAGATTTCTGCTTGAGGAGTAAAGCCGTAGCGCCAGGCGTTGCGGTCTTCCATTACTGGGGGTGTAACTACTTTAGTTGTGCTTTGCATAGCGTTTGTTCCTGTTAGTTTGTTAATTTATGTTTCCTTCTATGTAAACTAATGTAACACCCCTATTTACAATTTGTCTATACCTTAGGGTAGGTAATGGGTAATGGGTATTAATTTCAATAACCAATGACCAATTCTCAATTCTTCTAGTCATGCCAAATTGCTTTACCTGTATCGGGGTCAAAGAAATGCAGCTTATCGGGGGGAAAAGACAGCCATAGCCGATCTTGGTATGATACTGGGCGATCAGGGGGAATGCGGACTTGCATAGAAGCCACATTCGCTGAATTAGTAGGACTAACGGAAAGATAAGTTTCGTTGCCTAGGGCTTCTATTAGGTCTACTTGTACTGGGAGATTGCTGGGTGCGGCATCGCCTTGACTCAAATGTTCTGGTCGTATACCGAGGATTAGCGGTTGGCGATCGTATTTGCTGAGAGCTTTTTCCCAGACTTTGGGGAGATTGAAGCTAAACAAAGGGTGAGAAATTCCTAGAGGCGATTGAAACTCTACTTCTAAAAAATTCATTGGTGGGGAGCCAATAAACTCGGCGACAAACTTAGTCGCTGGGCGATTGTAGAGTTCTAGAGGACGAGCAACTTGTTGTAATTGACCTAAATTCATGACCGCAATGCGAGTTCCCATAGTCATTGCTTCGGTTTGATCGTGAGTAACGTAAATAGTTGTCGTCCCTAACTGGCGTTGCAATTTAACAATTTGGGCGCGAGTTTCGGCGCGGAGTTTGGCATCTAAATTAGAAAGTGGTTCGTCCATTAGAAAAACTTGCGGATTGCGCGAAATTGCCCGACCTAAAGCTACGCGCTGCTTTTGTCCGCCAGAGAGTTGTTTGGGTAGTCGCAGTAATAACGCTTCAATTTGAAGTAAAGAGGCAACATTTTTTACCCGCTTATCTACCTCTTGTTCGCGATCGCTCTTGTAACGTAGAGGTGCAGGAAAACGCCGTGTCATGCCAGAGAGGGCATTTTTACCCCAACTTGCTAAATCCTTGTTTTGTTCCCCGCTTGCCCCGCGACGTAGCCCAAAAGCGATATTGTCATAAACTGTCATGTGGGGATAAAGAGCATAGCTTTGAAACACCATCGCAATATCCCGCGCCTTGGGAGGCAAATCGTTGACTAAGGCATCCCCCACCCAGATATTGCCCCCAGTCATTTCTTCTAACCCTGCAATCAGCCGCAATAGGGTACTTTTGCCGCACCCAGAAGGGCCCACCAGTACCATAAATTCCCCATCCGCCACCGTAAGATTGATGCGCCTTAAAACGTTAACGCTATTTAAGTCTGGTGCGGTTTCCTCCACCGAGGCAATTAATGGCTGCAACGGAGACTTTACTTTTTCTGCCTTCCCAGCGTTGGGAAAGCTTTTATAAATGTTTTCTAAAACTACCTGTGCCACAAGCTTTTTTATCACTGAAACTGTTTACAATTACTTCCAGGCAATTTATCTAGCCCCAGTTGCCAAAACATTTACGGCAATAATCTTCTCATCGCCCTTAAGTTCAGCAATCCTACTTCCTGTACCTTCTTTGCCCGTAACACTAATAGCACTTGCAGGCAACTGTAACAAGCGTTGATTGGTTGTCACCGCCAACATTGCCGAACTTGGAGCTAAAACTAAACTCACCAAAGCATCAAACTTACTTGTAAAAGATATTCCTTGAGTGCCAATATCGCCGCGATTACTACGCCGCAGAGATCGCATCGGCATTTGTTTAGCGTATCCTAGCTGAGAAAATAGGATTAAATTCTCCTCTAAATCGGCTCCTGTAACGCAGCCTACTAATTTTTCATTTTTCCGCAATCGCAAAGCTTGCAAGCCTACCGCCGTGCGCCCTAGAACCTGTAATTGCTCATCATCTACTCTAAATCTCAGCAACCGCCCCCCCGCCGTCGCTAATATGGCTTCTTCCCCCGCTCCTGTAATTCGACAAGCCAATAATTGATCGTCATCTTTAAACTTAATTACCGTCAAACCGCGACCGTTTAACCCTGCCAATTCCTCTAAAGCTAAACGTTTAATGCGCCCCAACTTTGTTAATAAAACCATCTGCGCCGGAAAGCTTGGTAACACAAATTGAGTAACTAAGCTTTCTGTAGCGCTAGGAAGTAAACCAATCAACGGCGCACCCCGTCCCGATAGGCGACCTGATAACAAAGGCACATCCCCCACCTTAACCGGGTAAACTTTGCCATTACTGGTTAGCACTACTAGGTCTTGCTTAGTATTGGCACTTATTACCTGCACCACACAATCATTATCTACGGTGCTGTTAGACTTTTTCCCTGGCTTTTGACCATTGACTAACCTTCTCACATAGCCGCGCAAAGTAACTTCTAATACCGCCTCCTCGCCTTGTTCTTCTTTCTGGGCGTTCTCTGCGTCTCTACGGTTGTTGTTTTCTCTTTCTAAACGCAACAACTTTTCGTCTACAAACCGAGTCCTGCGCTCGTCTCCGTACTTGCGTTTGAGGCTGCGTAAGTCTTTTTTTAACGCCTTTAATAACTCGCGGCGATCGCTTAAAAGCCTTTCTAAACCTTCAATTTCCGCTCTTAAGCGCTCAAATTCTGCTTGTAAATTCTGCTTTTCTAAACCTGTCAATCGGCGCAAAGGCATTGCCAGCACAGCATCGGCTTGTACTTCACTCAATCCAATGTCGCTTTGCAGAGCTATTTTTGCTGTACTTCCATCGGCTGCTTGGCGCAAAATAGCAATAACTTCATCTAGCCTCAAAAGCGCCAAATTCAACCCTTCCACCGTATGAATTCGCTCTTGCGCTTCCGCTAATTGGTAAGAGTAGCGACGGCTAAGAGTTTGTTCGCGGAACTTTAAAAACTCCTCTAATAATTGCCGCAACTTTAACTGTCGCGGTTGTCCTTCGACGATCGCCAGCATAATCGCCCCAAAATTTATTTGTAAGGCTGTTTGCTGATATAAACTTTGCAACACGGCGTGGGAGTTAGCATCGCGTCGCAATTCTATTACTACTCGCATCCCTTCGCGATCGCTTTCATCACGAATATCAGAAATGCCTTCTAACTTGCCTTGGTTTACAAGTTCTGCCATTTTCTCAATCCAAGCGGCTTTATTGACCTGGTAAGGCAACTCTGTAATCACAATCGCTGTCCGCCGCCTGCTGTTTTTTGTGGCAGGAATTTCTTCCATCGCCGCCACTCCGCGCAACACAATACTTCCTTTCCCTGTGGTGTAAGCTTCCTTAATTCCCCCAGTCCCGACTATTTGACCCCCCGTAGGAAAATCTGGCCCCGGAATTAACTCTAATAGCTTCTCCTCGGCTAACTCTGGCTGGTCGATTAAGGCAATCAAACCATCTACTATTTCGCCCAAATTGTGCGGCGGAATATTCGTCGCCATCCCTACAGCAATGCCCGAACAGCCATTTAATAGTAATAAAGGTAGTTGGGCGGGTAGTACCGTAGGTTCTTGCTGCGAATTGTCAAAATTGCTAATAAATTCAACAGTTTCTTCGCCGATATCTGCCAGCATTGCCTCGTGACTAATGGGCGATAGGCGCGTTTCGGTGTATCGCATCGCCGCCGGGGGATCGTTGTCTACCGAGCCAAAATTGCCATGTCCCGCTAGTAATGGGTAGCGGCTAGAAAAATCCTGCACCAGCCTAACTAAAGCCTCATAGACCGATTGATCTCCATGAGGATGATACTTGCCTAGTACGTCTCCTACTACCCGCGCACACTTACGATAAGGGCGATCGGGGGTCAATCCTAGTTCGTGCATGGCGTACAATATCCGGCGATGGACGGGTTTTAACCCATCGCGGACATCCGGTAATGCCCGCCCGACAATTACACTCATGGCATACTCAAGATAAGACCGTTGCATTTCTGTATGCAGGGCGGTGGCGATTACCTGTCCCGTAGGGAGAAGGTTTAACTGTTTTGCCATGATGTTTTCCTGTCTAGACGAAGAAATTTTAAGAGTATAGAATCATTTTTGACAACTTACCAGCGCAAGTTGTGGGGTAATGCCCAGCATTTACTTGTTGGTGTCGATAAGTAAATGAATTTACTTATTTTTTGAGGATGCGTTAATTTTAGTCATAGCTTCAATATTTTTAACTATTAATATTCAATAGCTTGCACCCCATAAAGTATGAAAACGGTTTTGATTGTGGAAGACGATCCGATTAATGCGCGTGTTTTTGCCAAAATTTTGACCAAACGTGCAGGTTTAGGGGTAAAGCATACAGAAAATGTCGAAGAAGTAATGCAAATTGCCTTGAATAAACTCGCAGACATTATTTTGATGGATGTTTCTCTCTCTCGCAGTGTGTATCAAGGTAAGGCTGTTGATGGTATCAAAATTACCCAAATGTTAAAAGCTAACCCCGAAACGGCTTCTTTGCCTGTAATTTTAGTTACCGCCCACGCTATGGAAGGCGATCGCCAGAGCTTTCTTAGTCTAAGTGGTGCTGACGGCTATATTTCTAAGCCTGTGGTTGACCATCAAGAGTTTGTCGATCAAATTCTGGCGCTCATGCCTTTAAGTTAGTGCAATTGTACTATACAACAGATTAGGCGATCGCTACTTTTGGCAAAAATAGTAGCATCAAACAAAGCCCCCAACCCCTAGAACAAAAGAGTTGGGAGCCTAGGGAACTAGCTAAAATCTGAGTAATCTTAGAGGTTAGACATTACTTCTTTTGCGGCGGCTAAAGTTTGGTCAATATCAGCCTCGGTATGGGCGAGGGAGCTAAACCCAGCCTCAAATTGTGAAGGGGCTAAATAAATTCCCCGCTCTAACATTCCGCGATGGAAAAGGCTAAACTTGCTTAAATCCGACTTTTTCGCATCTTCGTAGTTGTGAACCGGCCCTAAAGTAAAAAATAAACCAAACATCCCGCTAATTTGACCTGTGTAAACATCTTGACCTGTTTGCTTGGCAATCAGCCGCAACCCATCAGTCAATTTTTTAGTAATTTGGTCTAAATACTCGTAAGTACCAGGCTTTTGCAACAATTCTAAAGTTTTAATCCCCGCCGTCATTGCTAAAGGATTTCCCGAAAGCGTCCCCGCTTGATACATTGGCCCAGATGGCGCAACCATAGACATAATATCTCTACGACCGCCATAGGCTCCTACAGGCAACCCACCGCCAATAACTTTACCCAACGTTGTCAAGTCTGGCGTAACTCCAAACTTAGCTTGAGCGCCACCGTAAGCAATCCGAAACCCAGTCATTACTTCATCAAATACTAGCAACGCTTCATTTTCTTTGGTTATTAAGCGCAACCCTTCCAAAAAGCCAGCATCAGGAGCAATAAAACCCGCATTTCCTACTATTGGTTCTAAAATGACTCCAGCAATTTGACCTGGATGTTCGGCAAATAAAGCTTTAACTGCTTCCAAATCATTGTAAGGCGCGGTCAAAGTATCGGCTGTGGTTGACTTGGGTACTCCGGGGGAATCGGGTAAACCTAAAGTCGCAACCCCCGACCCAGCTTTGACTAGAAACATATCCGCGTGACCGTGATAGCAGCCCTCAAACTTGATAAGTTTATCGCGTCCGGTGAAAGCTCTCATCAAGCGCAGAACAGCCATACAAGCCTCGGTTCCCGAATTGACAAAACGTACCATTTCAATGCTGGGAACGGCATTAATTACCATCTCTGCAAGGACGTTTTCGAGGAAACAGGGCGCACCAAAGCTAGTACCTTTTTCTAAGGCGGTTTGCAAGGCGCTAATTACTTCTGGGTGGGCGTGACCGCAAATAGCCGGCCCCCAACTACCTACGTAGTCGATATACTGATTGCCATCTACATCCCAAGCTTTTGACCCCTGGACGCGATCGAAGACAATCGGTTGTCCGCCGACAGATTTGAATGCTCTTACTGGAGAATTTACACCCCCAGGCATTAAATTCTGGGCGGCGGCAAAGATTTCCTCAGATTTGGTAGTTTTAATAGTGGTATTAACCAAAGTTTTCTCCTAAAACGGTAGCGTGCCTGGCTTAGAATTCTTATATTAGTCAATTTATGCCTAGCACAAAAATAAAATTATGCGATGTATAACAGGATGTAGTAGCTATATTACTGCTTAATTTAAACAATTAAGGTTTGTTGAAGCGCCGCTAAGAGTATAGAAATGTATTTTACTAAAGAATTAACTGTACTGGTATAACTCTTGAGCAATAGGCTGAAGAAGTCGCTAATGGTATCCTTGAGCCAATGAGTTATTGCCTAAAATCCCCGCAACTATGTCTTCCGTACAACACAATTTTTCTGCTCAAACTATGTTGTCTCAACTTCGCTACGACGATCGCGGTTTAATTCCAGCTATTGTTCAAGACTATCTAGATGGTACGGTGCTAATGCTGGCGTGGATGAATATTGAATCAGTACAAAAAACTCTAGATACTGGCGAGACATGGTTTTGGAGTCGTTCGCGGGGGGAACTATGGCATAAAGGCGCAACGAGTGGGCATATTCAAAAAGTAAAAAGTTTTCGTTACGATTGCGATCGCGATGCCTTACTTGTGGGAGTAGAACAAATTGGCGATATTGCTTGTCACACCGGGGAACGCAGTTGTTTTTACTCTGATGCAAATGGGGAAGTTGTCGCCCCTCCTGGGGATACTTTATCGGAATTATTTAAAGTTATAGGCGATCGCCGAGACAATCCTACAGACAACTCTTACACTTGTCAGTTATTTGCTGATGGGGATAACAAAATATTAAAAAAGCTCGGTGAAGAAACCGTGGAATTAGTGATGGCTTGTAAAGATAATGATACTGATGCGATCGCCTCGGAAGCGGCAGACTTGCTGTATCATGTTCTGGTTGCTCTAGCTCACCATCAAGTTGATATCAAAGACGTTTACCGCAAATTGCAAGCTCGTCGGCGCTAAATTCTATCTTTAAGCATTTGGTCTAAATAATCCAAAATTCCCAATAATACCGTTACACTTGCTGCTAACCCTAGCCAAAAATTATCGGCAAATGCTGGAGTTTGATCTAACGCCCAGCCACCTAGGGGCGGCCCAATAAAATAGCCTGCGGCCCAGCATAAAGAGCTAATGGAAAAATAAACCCCTAATTGGGATTTGGGCGCTAATTCGGTAATTAAAGCTGAAGCCGAGGGAGTATAAGAAACGATCGCCATTGCAAATACACTTAATGCCGCAATTGCCCACCATAATTGATAGTCTGTGGCAACTCCTGTTACCCACATTAAACAAAATCCCATTGCCCACATTACAGCCGAAAACATCAGCGATTGGGGATGAGTAAAACGCTTTAAACCACGAACTACAGGCAATTGAGTAAATATAGCGACAGCCAAATGCCAGCCAAAAATTATACTAATTGTGCCTTCGGTAAATTCTGCACCTGAGGCGTTTAAAGCAACAAAATTCTTTAAATATAAGGGTAAAGTGCTTTGCAATTGGGAAATATAAGTAGTGAAAATAATATTGACTAAAACGTAAATTAATAATCGGCGATCGCTTAGGGCTATTTGCCAGCTAGATTTTAGAGAAATAGCCACTTTCGCATCTACGGGTTTATAGGTTTCTTTAATGGCAAAATACACTACGCCAAAAAACACCACAAAGGAAATTGCATCAATTATAAAGAGCGATCGATAAGCCCCGGTAGTGCTAATTAATGCCCCACCTAAGACAACGCCCATACCTAATCCTAGATTATCTGCAAGTCTGGTAATGGCGTAAGCTTCATGACGTTGTTCGGGAACGGTTAAATCGGCTACTACTGATTCGTTAGCCGGCCAATACAAGCCTTGTCCGAAACCAACTAGCAAGTTGCCCATAACTAAAACGGTGAAATTATTGGCGCTGGCAAGTACAAGAGATGCGATCGCGCTAATCGCCGCCGAAAGCAGCAAAGTCTTACGCCGTCCCCAATACTGCGAATCAGAAAACGAACCGCCCAAAATGCGCCCCACTACCCCAGAGATAGAAGCACTACCTAACGCAAAACCTACCGCCGTTGCCGATAGCCCTACATGATTGACAAAAAATATTGGGGCATAAAATAAAGTAAACCCTGTACCGACTTCTGATAAAAAACGCCCAAATGCCAAAATCCAAACTTGAGGATTTAGTTGCGGCATCCAGGGAAATAAGCTATTTTTTGGAGAAAACTTCATTCAATCTTTAGACATATAGGGAATTATTGAGTGATTTAAGCAACTAATTAGGGAACTCTAAATGCAGAAACGTTTACTCAACTCACTTCTGGGTAATTTCTGTAAATCCAATGACTCTTTTAATCCTAAAGTTATTTATTTCAATAGCAATACTGTGTTTTTTATATTTTCTTTATGGGCGTAAAACTAAAGCTAAACCCAGGTACAAGGCAAAAGTTATTTCGCCTAGTCAAAATAATAAACCGCAAGCTTCCAGAAATCTGCAAATAAAACTCTTAAGGTTACTGCATAATGATCGCCATACCGCAAAGAGACTAATCGCCCTAGCAAAAGCTAGGAATCCCGATAAATCTATTGATTGGTGGGTAGAAAAGGTAATTTTTGACTTGGAACGCGATCGCGGCAGGTATTAGTTTTCACTTTGCAGCCAAGAGGCTACATCGGTAATAGCCACAAAATCTAGTAAAGCTACAGCTAATTGTTCTAGGCGATCGCTTGTTAAGCTGCGAATTTGCTCTAAAATGGTAGCGTCAACACTTCCAAAGCGGCGTTCTAGTAGGCGTACAACCAAAGTCGCTTCTCCTTCCCGTCTACCTAATTGTTGTCCTTGTCTGACTCCTTCTTGGAGAATTTGTTGATAAATAACGGATTCCTTCATAATGTCCTCTCTAAATAATTGATTGATTAAATTTTGCTCGAATCTCAAACCCGCTAATATTTCTACACTTGCAGCCACATTTTGTCTTTGTGGCGTTGATTCAATCCTAGCGACTTGCGCGCCTACTTGCTCTAATAAACGTCTCGGCGAGTCTGTCCTTGCAAGGGCAGCTAGGGGTAATAAAGCATTATCGGCGAGTAGTGGGGCGGGATCTTGCTCCCACAGCCGAATTACTCTGTAGCGATGCCAAGTGTTAGTAGCGGTAAATTCGTTGACAAATACAGCTTCGGAAGTTGTGGGTTTAAGAAAAATAATAACTTGTTCTATTGGACATCGATATTGCCGATATAGTCGTAGCCAGTAATCAAGCATCCGCAAGGGTAATGGCGGTTCTAATACTGGTAAAGTTTGAAACTCTAGATGTAAGATTTGGTTAGAACTTTGCAACAATGTCACCGAATCAGCGCGGATTGGTTCTAGACTTAATTCGGTTTTTAGTACCTCAACTTCTGTTGCTTGGGTGGGAAATAGCCAACGGGCAAAATTAAGGGGGTATTCTTCAGCTAAATATTTGCAGATATTGTCGTAAGTCATGGCGAAATCTATTGCTTTTGCTAACCTTATGAATTGTTAGCTATAACGAGTCGTCATGAAATCATTTCTATTTGTAACCGATTTAGATAATACCCTCGTGGGAGAAAGTCGCGCCTTAGCCGTGCTGAATGAAAAGCTAAAACAGCATCGAGAGGAACACGGTACAAAAATAGTTTATGCCACCGGGCGATCGCCTATATTATTTGCCGAACTCCAAAACGAACAGCAACTTCTAGAACCGGATGCCTTAATTGCTTCCGTTGGTACAGAAATTTATTTCAAAGGTAGTAATACAAGCGATCGCACTTGGTCAGATAAACTTTCGCATCAGTGGAATCGAGATACTGTAGTTGCGGCTACCGCTCATTTTGCTGACTTAGTAATGCAGCCAGATTCCGAACAGCGCCCGTACAAAGTTAGCTTTTGGCTTACAGAAGACTCCGCCCAAGAAGTTTTACCACAACTCAAATCTTTGTTACAACAGCAAGGCTTGGATACTAAATTAATCTACAGCGCGGGTGTAGACTTAGATATTTTGCCTCGTCATGGTGATAAAGGTTTAGCGGTGCAATATCTGCGCTCTTTATGGGGAATAGACGCAACGCAGAGCGTTGTTTGTGGTGATTCTGGCAATGATATTTCGCTATTTTCGTACAATGAAGAACGCGGCATTATTGTCGGTAATGCGAAGTCTGAACTATTGCAATGGCATAACGAGAACCCGGCAAACTATCATTATTTAGCTCAAGCTTTTTGTGCGGGTGGTATTCTAGAGGGCTTAAATCATTTCGGTTTTATTGCATGATTAGCTATCTTAAAGGCATCGTTGCAGGCATTTCTAAAACTACTACGGGTCGCGTTACCTTGACTTTAGAAGTCAATAATTGTGGCTACGACTTACTAATTCCCGCCCGATTGGTGCAGCAATTGCCTCCTATTGGCGAAACTGTCCAGATTTTTACTCATTTGCAAATTAGAGAAGAACAACCTTTACTCTATGGATTTAGCACTTTAGCGGAACGAGATTTATTTCGGCAATTGATTAGTGTTACGGGGATTGGGGCGGCAAATGCGATCGCCCTACTCGATACTTTACCTGTACCCGATCTAATTAGCGCGATCGTTACTAGCAATACTCAACTATTGATTCAAACTCCTGGCGTGGGCGGAAAAACTGCCGAGCGGATTTGTTTGGAATTGCGGAAAAAGCTGGCAGATTGGACTAATATTCCGGGCTTAGTTGCCCCTACAGGTGGCCCTAGTCCTGCCATTTTAGAAGATGTGCAGATGACCTTACTTGCTCTAGGTTACAGCCCTAGTGAAGTTTCTAAGGCTTTGCAAGCGGTGAGTCAACAAGTAGGGTTGGCAAAAAATGCTAATGCCGAAGATTGGATTCGTCAGGCGATCGCACACCTGAGCAATTAAGCTAATTATTAGCCATTATTAGCCAAATTTTACTTTAAATCGCTTTTATAGCTATTTAGCTAAGCTCCGCAGCCATTAGGCTAAGTTATCTCCCTAGAACGATTGCTTGATGGCGGACATCTTGAGAAAATATGGATGTTGTGTTTTTATACTTAGACTACTTACATGGCAACTCCCATAGAATTTAATTTATTTGCACCGAATAATAAAGGAGCCGCATTAGTTGGCGAATTTTCCGATTGGAAAGATGTACCAATGGAAAAAGGCGAAGATGGTTACTTTCGTACCACTGTAAAACTAGAAGATGGCTCTTATCAGTATAAATTTCGCGTTCAATCTAAATCGTGGTTTTTTGAACCCGATCAATGGGTAGAAGTTGTCGATCCTTATGCAACTGATATTGATAACCCATCACAAAATGCTGTATTACGGATTAAAGATGGCGAACGAATTGTTGACACTTATGTTTGGCAACATGACGACAAACCATTGCCAGAAGACCGCGAATTAGTCATTTATGAACTGCACGTTGGTGACTTCTCTGGTGGTGAAGCAGATTCAGACGCGCGGGGACAATATCAACACGTTGTCGAAAAATTAGATTATCTCTGCGACCTTGGGATCAATGCAATTGAATTAATGCCAGTCAAAGAATATCCAGGCGATCGCAGTTGGGGATATAACCCCCGCCATTTTTTTGCGACGGAATCTAGTTATGGTACAACCGAAGGCTTAAAAAACTTAATTGATGAGTGTCATGGTAGAGGCATTCGCGTGATTATCGATGGTATTTATAACCACTCGGAAGCCGGAGCGCCACTAACGCAGATTGACCACGATTACTGGTACCACCATTCACCGCGCGATCCTGATAACAATTGGGGCCCAGAGTTTAACTACGAATTTTACGACGAAAAGCTGCAAACATACCCAGCACGGCGGTTTACTGGCGATAACCTCCGCCACTGGATTCAGGAATTTCATATTGACGGCATTCGCTTTGACGCAGCGCGGCAAATTGCTAACTATGACTTCATGCACTGGATAGTCCAAGAAGCTAAGACAACTGCTGGGATGAAGCCTTTTTATACCGTTGCCGAACATATTCCAGAAACGCCTAGCATTACGGGTGTAGACGGGCCAATGGATGGTTGCTGGCACGATAGTTTTTATCACTGTATTCTAGAGCATATTAAAGGCGACACCTTTGATTTAGAACGGCTGAAAAGTGTAATCGATTGTAAGCGCCAAGGCTTTATGGGTACGGTTAATGTAGTAAATTATCTGACTAATCACGACCACAATCATGTCATGGTAGATTTGGGCGATCGCCAGATATTTGATGAAGAAGCCTTCAGACGCATCAAGCTTGGTGCTGCCATCCTGATGACAGCCGTTGGTATACCTTTGATTTGGATGGGTGACGAGTTTGGCGAATATAAAGCTAAAACACCTGATTCAGCCAAAATTGATTGGATGCTGTTAGGTAATGATTCAAATCGTCGCTTGTTTGAATATTACAGAGGTTTAGTTAACTTGCGTGAACACAATCACGCCCTCTACACAGAAAACATTGACTTCATCCACGAAAACCCAGAAGCAAAAGTTCTAGCCTACAGTCGTTGGAATGGTGAAGGTTCGCGGGTGGTTGTCGTAGCCAACTTCTCGGAAAACTTCCTCGCTGGGTATCAAGTTCCTAACTTCCCCCAAGCTGGAACATGGCATGAGTGGACAGGCAATTATTATGTCGAAGCGGGAGATGATAGCATTATGCTTGATATTGGCCCTTATGAAGCTAAAGTTTTGGTTTGGCAGTAATAAATTTGATACCCGTCTAGGGGTTACATCCAGTTGCTTATAGCTAAAGCTGACTGCTAAAAGTATTTATTTAAACACGTCTTTCTGTAACAGAAAGACGTGTTTAGTAATTTAAGCTTCTTCACCCCCTGCTACAGTCGGCTGATTCAACTTTCTTCGGCGGCGACTAATTAATCGCTCGTAACGATTCATGAGCGGCGTTGTACTAATACCGTGTAAAATCACCGAAAGTACAATAGTAATGTATGTAATCCAGGCAATTTGTTCGCCCAAGGAGTCTTTCAATCCATGCCCGAATGCATAACACAAATAATACATAGAGCCTACACCGCGAACCCCAAACCAGCCAAATAAAGCGCGGGTAATTGGTTTGTAATTACCCCCTATGGTACTAATCCAAGCACCTACAGGACGGATTACAAATAGCAATAAGCCTCCAACTAGCAGCGCTTCGCCCAAATGCTGCCAAATTGCTTGGACACGCAACATCGAACCCAAAATTAAAATTGTCGCCACTTCCATTAATTTCTCAACTTGCTCGGTAAATTCAAGTTGAGAATGACGTTTTTCTTGGTCTTCGTATTGCTTCTGTGCTGCTATACCTGCGACAAAAACCGCTAGAAAGCCGTAGCCGTAAATAAATTCAGTTAAGGAATAAGTAAGTAAAATTGTACTGATAGCAATAAAATCTGCCATCAAATCGTCTATTGGGGTATGTTTTTCTAACTTTTGCTCTAGAAAAACTACAGCTTTGGCGACAATAATACCCATTCCTACCCCCGCAACTACTGCCCAGATTAGGTCTACAGCCACCCATTCTTTAAACCAATCTTGCCAATTATTGCCCTTCTCTAGCCAATGAATCCCAAAATATACAAAGGGAAAGGCTAAAGCATCGTTTAAACCACCTTCGGAAGTTAAGCCAAAGCGCAACTCATCTTTATCATCGGTATCAGCTAGCTGGACTTCTGAAGCTAGTACGGGGTCTGTAGGGGCGAGAATTGCGCCTAATAATATAGCTGGTCCCCACTCCATTTTTAAACCCCAATGACTTATTGCTGCGATCGCAAAAATTGAAATTGGCATCAAAAAGCCAATCAGCCGTATTGTCGAACGCCAAGCCCCAAAGTTTAGCGGCCGATTCATCTTCAAGGCGCAACTATACAATGAGACAATTACGACAAATTCTGTTAATCGCTCCAGAAAATTAGCATCTGGTTTTAATTGAACAATTTTGAACCCATAGGGGCCTAAAGTAATTCCGACAATCAAATAAATTAAGGCAAAAGAAATCGGTAATTTGTCAATCCAGCCTGATCCTAAAGTAACCAATAGTAGCAATAGACCAATTACGAATAAATTGATAAGATATATGTCTAAATCCAAACCCATAGAAACTTTGCCTGACAAACAAGTGAGCCGCTCCTCATGAGTTTATAGTGAAGTCTCTTTGCTCTAAATCTACTTAAGACAGATTACGGCAATAATAGAGTTAAAAATTATCGTAAATTAGCGATTTTATGACACTACCTGATGGGCCCAAAACTTTGCCGTTTATCCAAATGCTTCAGTGGATTGCGAATCCTTTGGAATTTATGGATAATTGCAGTCAGCGTTACGGTGATTGCTTTACAGTCCGGTTGGCGAACTTTAAACCAATGGTGTTTTTTAGCAATCCGCAAGCAATTGAAGAAATTTTTACTAGCAATCTGGGGCAATTTGATTCTGGTAGAGCAAATTCTGTTTTACAACCTTGGGTAGGGGATAAATCCTTACTCTTACTAGATGGACGCAGCCATCAAAGGCAAAGAAAGCTACTTACACCGCCTTTTCATGGCGATCGCATGAAGTCTTACGGCGAGATGATTTGTAGTATTACTGAGCGCGTAATTAGCGCTTGGCAAATTGGCGAAGCGTTCTCCGTGAGATCGGCTATGCAGGAAATTTCTTTATCAGTTATTTTACAAACGGTGTTCGGTTTACAACCAGGCGATCGCAGCGAAAAACTTAAGCAACTTTTGACAAACTTGCTCGATATGACTGCTTCGCCATTGAGTTCTACTTTAGTTTTCTTTAAAGCATTACAGCAAGACTTGGGTGCATGGAGTCCTTGGGGGCGTTTTGTGCGCCAAAGAGCGCAGATAGATGAGATTATTTATGCCGAAATAAGCGATCGCCGCCAGCATCCCGACTCGTCGCGGGTAGATATTCTGAGTTTGTTGATGGCGGCTACAGATGAAAACGGCGAATTAATGAGCGATGTAGAATTACGTGACGAGTTGCTGACTTTACTTGTAGCTGGTCACGAAACTACGGCTTCTGCTCTAACCTGGGCTTTGTACTGGATTCACCATTTGCCAGAAGTTAAGCGCAAACTTTTAGATGATTTAGCTACGGTAGGAAATCTAGATTTTGGTGCGATTTCAAAACTGCCTTATCTAAATGCCGTTTGTCAAGAAACGCTGCGAATTTATCCGATCGCCATGCTGGCTTTTTTCCGTATTTCTAATTCACCAATTAGTATTATGGGGCAATTTGACAAAGATACGTTGCTTACTCCCTGCATTTATCTTACGCACCACCGCCCAGACCTTTACCCCGAACCTAACCAATTTAAGCCAGAGCGCTTTTTAGAGCGGCAATTTTCCCAGTACGAGTACATACCCTTTGGGGGCAGCAATCGGCGCTGTATTGGCATGGCATTCGCCTTATACGAGATGAAATTGGTGCTGGCAACTGTAATGTCTCGCTATAGTTTGGCGATTTCTGGAAGTCAAGCAGTAAAACCTGTTCGTCGTGGCATAACCCTCGCACCTTCGGGCGGTAAGTGGTTAGTTGCAACGCAGCGTCATACTTCTAAAGAACTTGTTAGTAGCCAATAAGTTAAGAGGATATTTTGAAAGTCTTTTGATTGGTAGTTAATAAAGAATATTCCCCCCCCTTTTTAAGGGGATCTTACCGCTCCCACAAGTTACTTTTAAAGCTCAACGTAAATAGGGAAATTTGGCACAATTGCTGAATTTATTATCTGTCCATCTGAGTTAAAAAAACTCATTTCCCCATTTTCATTACATAACCAAAATTCTGCTGCACCAGCTTTGAAATAAAGTTCTTTTTTAAACTTCATTTCTTCTTGAGTATTGCTAGATGATTTTATTTCGATGCAAATTTCTGGAGCAATGGAGCAAACATCGTCATTTTTAATTTTTTGATATCGCTCTCTAGAAATCCACACCACATCAGCTACTTTTACATTATCTTCTGTTTGAATTGGACATTCTGGATAAGTTAAGCCTTCTTTAATCATCGATTGAATTATTGATTGAATTACCCCTTGATAAACTGAGTGTTTATTTTTCGCTGGACTCATAACAATTTGTCCCCAGCGATTAAGCTCAATTTTGTAGGGAATATTTTGCAATGCTGTGTCTGCACAAACTTCTTGCCAGTTCATAAGTTATTTTGGCAATTTGATTCCCCGAATTGAATAATCTAATAATTCTATAGGGTGAATTACATCAATTTTTCTACCTTGCATTTCTAAATGTTTATTTATTTGCAAAGTACAACCAGGATTAGACGAAGCAATTAAATCTGCACCAGTATTGAGGAGATTTTGAACTTTTTGATTGCCTAATTCCTCCGCAATTTCTGGTTGCAGCATATTATAAACCCCTGCACTACCACAACATAAAGCCGCATCAATAGGTTCAACTAACTTGACTTGGGGAATTTGTTTTAACAATTGACGCGGTTGGACGCTAATTTTTTGACCGTGTAATAAATGACACGCATCTTGATAGACAAGAGTTAAGGTTTCCTCAGTAATTGGCAGCAGTTTAGCTGTCAATCCCACCGTTGCTAAAAACTCTTGAACGTCTTTAACTTTACTTGCAAATTCCTGAGCTTTTTCTTTGTATTCTGCGTCATCTTGTAAAATATGACCGTATTCTTTTAAAGTATGTCCGCATCCAGCAGCGTTAATAATTACGGCATCAACTTCCGTATCTGCAAAACTATCAATCATCTGTCTCGCCAAGCTTTGCGCCTGTTCCGTTTGTCCTTGATGTTCGGGAAGCGCAGCGCAACAGCCTTGACTTTTGGGAATGACAACTTCGCAACCATTAGCAGTTAAAACTCTTACCGTCGCCTCATTAACTGGCGAGAAAAATAAACGTTGTACGCAACCCAAAATCATGCCTACACGGTAGCGTTTTTCTCCTTGAGCGGGAATAATTGTAGGTAAGTTATCTTGAAAAGCTTTAAGAGTAACTTTTGGTAAAATTGATTCCATCGCTGCTAGGCGTGGGGATACTATTTTAAGTAAGTTTGTAGAACGGACAATTTTTTGTAAGCCTAGCTTTTGATACACCAATAAAGGCGCAAGTAAAAAGCGTAATCTATTCGGGTAAGGGAATAAAGAAAAAATGATTTGTCTAATTAATTTATCAGGCAAACTTCGGGGATAGTTGCGCTCAATTTGTGGGCGAGTTGCTACTAATAATTTGTCATACTGTACCCCAGATGGGCAAGTTGTAACGCAAGCAAGACAACCTAAACAAGAATCAAAATGTTCTACCGTAGCTTCATTTAAAGGTATTTTTCCTTCATTAATAGCATCCATTAGATAAATTCTGCCTCTAGGCGAATCCATCTCTTTACCAATTACTCTGTAACTTGGACAGGTAGAAAGGCAAAATCCACAGTGGACGCAAGTATCAATTAGTTGAGGATTGGGTGGGTTTTGCTCGTCAAAGCCATTAATATTACTTAGAGTAGCAATTTCACTTGGAAGATTTTCGGAAGTTTGCATAAATTTAAAACTTATCTAAATTCCGCCGACAAAACGGTGAGGATTGAGTACATTTTTGGGGTCAAATTGATATTTAATTTTACGCATCAATTCTAAAGAGTTACCAGAGTAACCCCACACATCTAACTGTTGCTTGCAGCCAATGGGTGCTTCTAATATTGTAAGAAAACCGCCCCTACTTTGACAAAGCGATCGCACCCTTAAAATCTCTGCTACTGTAGTATCGGCTGGACATCGCCATACACCTAACCCACTAAGGGCGTGAATTAAGCTCATTCCCCGGCTTACGCTATCAAGAAGCAACATTACCTCCACGGCGGCGGCTGGTAATACACCGATTTTGCAAGTAATTTGCTCTGTATCAGTTTGGCGCATTTGTTGCTGTAATTCTTGCCAGAGCCTAGCTTCATCTTTATCTATATAAATTGAGCTATACAACCCTAACTGTTTCCCTACTTCGACTAGAGTAGCTGACTGTTGTTTTACGCTTTCCTTTAAGCTGGCAAAACTAGCAACTAATCCCATCCCCTCACCTAAACGCAAATTTGTAACTAATTCTGGTGATAATAAATCAAATTTAGCAGGGGTTAAAGCCGAAGCGCGGAGGGTTTTTGCCGCTTGAGTAAGGTTTTCTACATTCCCTGTCAATACAACAGTTATGGAAGCTTCTGGGAGCGGATAAACTCGCAAAGTTGCTTGACAAATTGCGCCTAGTGTGCCGTAAGAGCCAGTAAATAATTTCATTAAGTCGTAGCCAGCGACATTTTTTACTACTCGTCCTCCAGCTATTGCAATCTGTCCATCGGCGCGGACAAAAGTAATCCCTAGCAACAAATCTCTTACCCCACCGTAGCGTTGGCGCAGCGAACCAGCATCCGCCGTAGCGATAATACCTCCGATAGTAGCAAATTCGGGGCTGGCGGGGTCGAGGGGGAGAAACTGCCCAGATTTTGCTAAAACAGCCTGCAAATCAGCAAGTTTTGTGCCAGCTTCTACCGTTACCGTTAAGTCGCCTACAGCGTGTTCAATTACTTGGTTTAAGCGTTCGATGCTGACAACTACATCTACATTTTGTACCAATCCACCCCAACTAAGTTTGCTACCACCGCTACAAAGTAAAATTTTCCCGTTGTTATCGTGAATGTATGCAATGACTGCGGCTATTTCTAGCTGATTTTGGGGATAAACAATACACTGTGGATTATCAGGAGATGCGAAGTTTTGTGTTATTTCTTTTTGTTTGGTAGAGTCGAGGTTTTCCCACAGGCAAAAATTCTCCTGACTAACTAGGGTCTGGATTTGAGAGAAATTCGCATTCATCCTAATTTATCTATTAATAGCAGCAGTAAATCTACTGATTTAGTTTATATTATCTTGCTTTAACCCCTAAGCCAAACAATTATATTGGTAATTAGTTTTTAAATCTGCAACTATTTAAGGCATATTGACAAATTAATAAATAATTTTTGATTAATGACAATCGCTTTAAATAATAAATTCTATGAATCAATTGCTAGAGGACGTTTTACTCGTAGGCAAATCCGAAGCAGGGAAAATACAATTTAATTCAACTCACCTAGATTTAATTAGTTTTTGTCTACAGTTAGCAGAAGAAACACAAAGAGCGCAGGTAGCAATCATATTATTAATTGTGTTATTCGAGGTGATGATAGCAATGCTTATTTAGATAAAAAATTAACACATCATATTTTTTTTATTAATCTACTTTCTAATGCTATTAAATATTCTCCTCAAGGCGGGAAAGTTGATTTTAGTTTAACTTGCGAGGCTCATCAAGCAACTTTTGAGATTAAAGATTGTGAGATAGGTATTCCTGCCAAAGATAAAGAACAGTTGTTTAGTTCTTTTCACCGGGGTAGTAATGTTAAATCAATTCAGGTACGGAATTAGGATTGTCAATTTTTAAACAATAGGTAGACTTGCACGGCGGCACAATTACAGTTAACAGTGAAGTAGGCACTACATTTACAGTTATACTAACTTTTATTTTCAACAATCTGATGATAGTGAAAAGTAATTTTAATATATTTAGCCAGCTAAGGTAAAATATATATTGATATTTTAAATACTAGGTAAAAGAATTTGTTAGCACTTTTTACTTCGTCATTATTAGCAATAAATAGCGTCTCGCTCAACTCTCCCTCCCTCCCGCAAAAACTATTATCGCCTGCACCTATTGCCCAATTTCTCCCCTCAGATACACCCGTCTTAGGGTTAGTCGATACCAAAACTGAAAAATGGCAAAGTTTAAGCAGATTTGAATTATTTGCTCAAATTTACAGTGCCGTAGAAAATATATTACCTGCTCAAAGGGGTTTAAATTATCAAACAGATATTAAACCCTGGTTAGGAGAACAGGCAGCCTTTGCATTTATGCCCCGAAAAGAGGCAAAGCTAGTTAGTTTAAATGATAGTTTTCTGCTTCTAGTGGCGGTGAAAGATAAACAACAATTGCAAGCATTTATTGAAAGATTCAAGGAGAAAAGTTCGCAAGAAGTAACAGCAAGACAGTATAAGGGCGTACAAATTTTGGAATGGAAGCCTTCTGCACTTGATTTGCCAAAAAATACTCCCCCATCTACATTGCCCTTAAAAACTTCTAAACTACCAAAGTCATTTATGGCTGCAATCTCAGACTTACCCAGATTACCAGTACCTAAACCAGATAGTATCAAAAACAAAGGTATGGCGATCGCACTGTTACCAAAATACATAGTTATAGCCAGCACCGCTAAACCTATTGAACAGTTACTAGACAAGCCTCCAGGAGGTGCTAATTTAGCCCAAAACCCCAATTTTAAACAAATAACCCAGCATCCTCAATATAGTCAAGCATTATTTACACTCTACCAAGACCCTAATAAGTTTCTCTCTTTATTCAAGTCTTTTTCTACTGACCCTAGTTTACCTTTTCCTATTCCTCTTAGCGCCATTAATACCGCCCAAGTAGAGCAATATAACTCGATAAGCGGTTTAG
The DNA here is from genome assembly GCF_003003885.1 of Chlorogloea sp. CCALA 695. Taxonomy (GTDB): domain Bacteria; phylum Cyanobacteriota; class Cyanobacteriia; order Cyanobacteriales; family Chroococcidiopsidaceae; genus Aliterella. The sequence goes on from NZ_PVWN01000010.1 coordinate 63,002, forward strand.
TATGGGAGCAACCAGAAGGCTTACGCTTGCAACTTAACGCCTACCGCAAACAGCCGAGTTTAGCTAATGTCTTAGCTCCCAATACCACGCAATTACTTCCGCGCCTTCCTGCACCAGCTTACGGTGCAACGACTGGAAGTAATATTTATGGTCAGTGGCAAATGTTAGTAACTGTGCTAAACAGCAATCCACAATTTAAAGATGTATTAGCGCAGTTTAATCAAAGTATTACCAGCATTACCAAACTAGACCTAAGTAAAGATATTTTAGGCTGGATGGATGGCGAATATGCTTTGTTTTTCTATCCTACCAAACAAGGCTTAATAAGTAGGGAATTAAATATGGGGCTAGGCTTTTTTGTCCAAACCACAAATCGCCCTAAAGCTGAATCTACTTTAAACAAATTAGGTGAATCTATCAAGACTATTTCTAGCGGCGCTTTATCTACTAATACTCATGATAATATAGATGGTTTCAATATCAATACTTGGGAAATTGGCGAACAAAGTGTATTTGCTCATACTTGGATAGATGATAAAACTCTATTGATTTCAACGGGATTAGGCGCAATTACAGAATTATTACCCCAGCCTCAGCAACAACTAGCAAAAGATTATAACTTTGCTACGGCTACAAGTTCTTTACCTTTTCCTAACCAAGGTTACTCTTACATCAATATGGGTTCTTCTTTGTCGTGGATATATAGTCTCGCACCGACAACATTTAATAATCCAAACTTTCAAAGTTTTAAGCAAGTTATTGGTAGCGTGCGTAGCTACAGTACAACAACTACCACTACCAGCAAAAAAGAACAATATGACGGCTTACTTGTGTTAGCACCTGCTAAAAAGTAATAGTTAGAGTGGGGTTTAAATCCCACTCTAACAACTAAAATCTCTTGGACAAACTAAGGTTTTACTAAAATAACTCTACTTTCTCAAATTGCTTCAGATTTTGAGCATTTGCAGCTTCTCCGCAAGTACGGGGAGTAGGAAATATTTTATCTGGATTCGCTAAACCTTTCGGGTTAAATGCTGTGCGTACATACTGCATAGTTTCTAAATCTATTTCTGTAAACATACTCGGCATATAACACTTTTTATCTGCGCCAATGCCATGTTCTCCAGAAAGACTACCCCCTACTTTTACGCAAAGCTTGAGAATATCGCCGCCTAATTCTTCGACCTTTTCAAACGCTCCAGGTACGGCATTATCGTAAAGAATTAATGGATGTAAGTTGCCATCTCCGGCATGAAACACGTTAGCAATTTTGAAGCCGTATTTTTTGCTTAAATTTTCAATCTCTTGCAGTACAAAAGATAACTTAGTCCGAGGAATTACCCCATCTTGGACGTAATAATCTGGGCTAAGATTTCCCGCCGCCGCAAAAGCAGCTTTGCGCCCTTTCCATAACTTATTGCGCGTTTCTATATCTCTTGCTGAAGTAACATTTCTCGCCCCGTTTTGTTTGCAAATAGCCGCAATTCTTTTTTTAGTTTCGTCTACTTCTACTTGCAAACCATCTACTTCTACGAGCAGAATTGCCTCCGCATCGCGGGGATAACAATTTGTCGCTACTACATCTTCTACAGCGTTAATGCTGAGATTGTCCATCATCTCCATACCCGCCGGAATTATCCCCGCGCTGATGATATCGGAAACCGCCCCCCCCGCCGCTTCAATACTGGTAAAATCTGCTAGTAAAACGCAAATTGATTCGGCAGTTTTAAGGATTTTTAAAGTAATTTCTGTCGCAATGCCTAACGTGCCTTCTGAACCTACAAATATTCCGGTAAGATCGTAACCAGGCATCTCTGGTATTTGTCCGCCAACATCAGTAATAGAGCCATCTGGCAATACTAATTTGAGTCCCAAAACATGGTTAGTAGTTACGCCATACTTGAGGCAATGTACGCCCCCGGAGTTTTCTGCTACATTACCACCAATAGAGCAAATGATTTGACTAGAAGGGTCAGGCGCGTAGTAAAATCCTGCACCGCTTACAGCTTGCGTTACCCAGTTGTTAATGACTCCCGGCTGCACAGTGACGCACTGATTCTCTAAATCAATATCAATTATTTGCCGCATTAAAGCTGTAACAATTAGTACGCAATTTTCTGTAGGCAATGCGCCACCTGATAAGCCCGTACCCGCGCCACGCGCTATAAATGCTATAGAATTGCGATCGCATACCTTAACTATCTCTGCTACTTGCTCTGTGGTTCTTGGCAATACTACTACTTCTGGGCGGTGGCGATAGCTGGCTAACCCGTCACACTCATAGGTTATCAATTCTTCCCGGCGCTGCACTACCCCTTTTTTACCAACAATTGCCTCGAATTGCTTAATTATTGGCTTCCAGTTACGTTGTTTAGTTGCTTCAACTAACATTAAATGGCTTTCCAGTATTAATCTTTATATCTATTATGATGAGTTAAAATATTGTGTATTTTTGTAAAGATTTTAATTCTTTTCTGATTTACGCTTGCGTATTTCTACTCATTGACATATTATTTTATAATGGAGATATCAGCAAAAATATTATTAATGTCAATATTTCCCATTATAACATAAATTTTAAACCAAAAAGCCCCCGAAGTCAAGCCCCGTCTCTCTTATTTACTCAGCTTTTTTGCTTGTAAAAACTCCCTAACAACTTGTTTTACATCACGCTTTTCGCCTTCTACTTGATAATTCAAACGCCGCATTTGTGATTCATCAATTAAACCGCCTAATTGCGCGATCGCATTACCTAATTCTGGATGCTGTTTTAAAGCCGCTTGACGCACAATTGGCGTAGCTTCGTAAGGGGGAAAGTATTGCTTATCGTCAGTCAGTACAACCAAGTCTAAGCGGGGAATTGCCCCATCGGTAGAGTTTCCGGCAACTATATCTACTTGCTTTTGCTGCAATGCTTGGTAGAGCAAACCTAAATCAATAATTTTAGGTGGTTTGGTAAACTTGAGATTGTAAGTTTTACTCAGTCCTGGTAAACCGTCTTCTCTTTCGCTAAACTCGTAGCCAAAGCCTGCTTGCCACTGGGGAGTATATTTAGCTGCTTGAGAGATTGTTTGCACATTTTTCGCCCTAGCCTCATCGCCACGAATAATCATAGCAAAGGTATTCTGAAAACCCAAGGGCGGCATAACTTCTAGCTGAAATTGCTTTGAGTAAGCTTGTTTTAATTGCTGATAAACTTTCTTGGGGTCAGTAATTGCCTTTTGTTTTAAAATCGTAGTAAAAGCTGTGCCTGTATATTCAACATAAGCATCAATTTGTCCAGACTTAATCGCCTCGTGACAAATAAAAGTCCCGCCAAGATGCAGGCGACGATTGACCTTTAGCTTAGTATTTGCTTCAATATGCTGCGCTAGAAGTTCGCCTAAAATATCTTGTTCGGTGAAATCTTTTGAGCCAATCGTAATAGTATTGTTAGGAGCAGAACAACTATAAATCCCAATTATTAAAGCAAAACTGACTAAGCATAACGCCAAAAACCTTTTCATCTTCTACTTACCTTTGTACGCCCTTCAAGCCAACCAATAGCTACATCTAACAATAAAGCGATCGCAGCAGCCGGAACAGCACCCGCTAAAATTAGTTCGTTATTTAATGTCGCAATCCCTCTAAACACAAATTCACCTAAGCCACCCGCACCTATCGCCGCCGCAATCGTCGCTACACCAACACCAATTACCGCCGCTACTCGCACCCCCGCCAAAATTACCCCCAAAGCTAAGGGAATTTCTACTTGCAATAATAACTGACGGCTTGTCATCCCCATACCTCTACCCGCTTCACGAATAGCCGGATCGATATTAACGATTCCAGTGTAAGTATTGCGGATAATCGGTAAAAAAGAATATAAAGTTAAGGCAATAATTGCTGTGCGATCGCCAATACCGCCAATATACGGGATAGGTAGCAAAAAACCAAACAATGCCAAGCTAGGGATTGTTTGCAAGATATTAGCAATACCTAAAATTGGTTGACGCAGATTCTCCCGACGAGTAATAACAATACCCAAAGGAATACCGATAATTGTGGCAAAAAATATCGCCGTACCCACTAAAAATAAATGTTTGCCCGTTGCTTGAATAATCTCTGCGGCATACTTAAATAAGAAAAAATCTAACATTCATTTATGGCTTGAACATCCCTAAACATTCTAAAAATGCGATCGCTTCACTTTGGGAAGATTTTAAAAATTCTGCGGGTGTTTCTAATACTACCAAGCGTCCAGCTTCCATTAAACCAATGCGAGAAGCTAAAACAAAAGCTTCTTGAATATCGTGAGTCACAAAAACAACGGTTTTATTTAATTGCTGTTGCAGCCGATGAAATTCCTGTTGCAATTCTAAGCGCGTAATCGGGTCTAGTGCGCCAAAAGGTTCATCCATTAATAATATCGGCGGATCGGCAGCTATTGCCCTTGCTACGCCGACTCTTTGGCGTTGTCCTCCTGATAATTCGTGGGGATAGCGATCGCCAAATTGTATCGGATCTAAACCAACTAATTGCAATAGCTCATAAACCCGTGCTTTGATTTGTTTGGGGTTCCAGCCTTCTAAAAACGGAACTAAACCAACATTGCGGGCGATCGTAAAGTGGGGAAATAAACCAATTTCTTGAATAACATAGCCGATAGTGCGCCGCAACTTAATTAAATCCCAATCCTTTGTCGATCGCCCTTGTACCCTAACTTCGCCTTGCGTGGGTGCAAGTAAACCATTAATTAGCTTCATGGTAGTAGTTTTCCCGCTACCACTACGCCCAAGAAGTATTAAAGCTTCACCTTGATACACAGAAAAATTGAGACTAGATACTAAAGAGCGAAGTCCCACATTAAAAGTAACATTATCAAACTCCACAGCAATTTCTTTATCTTCTGGCATTACTTTAAACGTTCGTTTGCCCTTTTCTTTGCATAGACTCTAAGTTAGATAAACTGGAAGCAACCCAACGACTGCAACTATTATGGTACAAAGCAGCGAAACTGATACCCCAATATTTCCCCCCAGCGACTTATTGAGCGACGAACCACCCTTGGAAACTTACCGCCACCTCAAACAAATCATTTTGCTACTAACTAGCCTAGAACGCCTGTGGCAAGCACGTCAGGACTTTTTTGCTGGGGCTAACTTAAGTATTTATTACAGCACTCGTCAACGCAAATCTGAAGATGTGCGAGGGCCAGATTTATTTGTAGTTCTAGACACCGAACGCAAGGAGCGCAAAAGCTGGGTAGTTTGGGCGGAAGATGGCAAGTATCCCAACTTTATTTTAGAAATTCTGTCCGATTCCACTGCTAAAACTGACCGAGGTTTGAAAAAGCAACTGTATCAAGATATTTTTCGTACTCCCGATTACTTCTGGTTTGACCCTTATACCCTCGAATTTGCGGGGTTTCAACTTAATTATTGTCAATACGAGGCGATTTCTCCTAACGATCAAGGCTGGCTGTGGAGTAACGAATTACAGCTATATCTAGGCATTCTTAACGAACAATTACGGTTTTTTACGCCGGAGGGAGATTTAGTTTTAATCCCAGAGGAAGCAGAAGTAATAAGTAATCAAAGGACTACTCAAGCCGAAGCAGAGTTACAAACTGAGCGCCAAAGAGCCGAAACTGAGCGCCAAAGAGCCGACTTCTTGCTACAAAAACTGCAAGAATTAGGCATCGATCCAGAAACGACAATGTGACCTCTAACTCTTGACTAAAATTACCCAGTTTGGCGATCCTAGGGCTAGAAGGTTTTGTTATTGGTATTTGAGGTAAATTGAGTGGATATTCAGCAACTACGCCAATCATTGAAAGTTAAATGGCTTCTTTACTATCGGCGCAATCGTCCTTGGATGACAAAATTACGCATTTGGGGAACCTATGACGGTCAGCGTCGCCCTTCATCTAGTTTTATTTTGGCAACTCTAGTAAATTTGGAACCGCAACTAATCCAAATGTTTCCCTTTATTGTGGCTTTGAGCAATCATCCTGACCAAATTGTTGCAGCTTTGGGACTAAACTTTAACCCTGAAGTAGAGATTAGAGCGCTAACGGAATCAGTAAATAATGCAGAAATTACTGCTACAGCAAATAATACGGAAATTAATGCAAGTTCCAATGGACTGACTTATAACAGTACGGTAGTACAGACAAATAGCAAAAATGTTTCTGCGCCAAAGCTTTCAGAATCAAGTTTGGAAGTGCGCGTATCCCCTGCAAGTAAAGTTAGTAATATTGCGTCTTGGGTAGATGAAACTTGTACGGGTGTAGGGAGTAGCATCGATAGTTAAAGGGAAGCTTGTAAGGCTTCCCCTGATTATTTGCAATTAGAAAGTGAAAGTAGTTCGGAGCGCTCCAATTACGATATCGTTGTTATCTTGGTTAAATCCAGGGGCGGTAATCCAAATAACCCCTGGTGTAATTGAAATATTTTCTGTCACTTGAAATTGATAAAATCCTTCAATATGAAAGGAATTATCTTCATCTGCTCCTAATTCTGCATCAATGTCTGGGTTTGTGGAACTAATGCTAGAATCAGTAACTTTTGGTTCCATTCCTACCACAAAACCTAGCAAGTTGCCTTCTTTACCCAAATCTGGGAAGGCTAAAGTTACAGCATAATTCCAGATATTGATATCACCGCGATCAAATAATCCTCCTGCTGTAGAAAGTAACTGAGTATTGGTATAACCAACCCAACCACCCAAAACAAAGCGATCGCTCAATTGCCATGATAATTCCAAACCATAGGAATTACTGCTAGTTGGTACATCGACCGACTCTAAACCCAAGTCTTCAAAAAATGTATCATCAAACCGAGCAAAGCTATTTCGACCGCTACCAGTACCAGTATCATCAGCGTTGTAGGAATTGATGTAAGTTAAACCAATATTCAATCTTTCGCTGGGCTTAATTACTACTTGCGCTAAAGTGCTGTAAGGGCCTTGAAACAAACCTTCGCCTTCATTTGGGCTATTAGCGTCTCCTGCCAAGTATCCTAAACTAAGTTCTAATCTTTCCCCTAGCTCTTTTCTAATCCCTAAACCCGCACCATCTCCCAAATAATAAATAGGATTGCGCGTACCAAAGCTAGACAACGCCCCCGATCCGCCATCTCCATCCAAAAAATTAACGGTACTTGCAAAGTCATCAAAGGCTGTACCTACTGCACCGAAAACAACTTCTGTACTCTCACCAATAGGCAAGCTATACAACAGCACTTCTAAGCCAATCTGATTACTCTCATCTTGAGTAAAGCCTAACTCTCCCTCGGCTGTACCTGTCACACTCGAAAACCCCGCAAAGTTTCCGGTAGCAAGCCGTGTTAGCAGTGTATCTCTCCCTGTAAAACTTGTGGCAAATTCTAACCGCATTCTGTCTACAAGTACGGCGGATGTATCAAGATCATTACCATCAATATCATCTCCTGTAACAATCCCAGCTACCCCAGCTACTACTTCCCCACTTAACTTCGTTGTAGTCGAAAATTGATTTGCTTCTAATTCGGCTACTTGCACTTCCACTGAATCAACTCGTCCGCGCAGAGTGGCTAATTCGGTGGCGAATTCTTCTTGCAATTTTTGTAATGTGGCTAAGTCTTCTCTTTTTGCTAAATCGCTCGTAGCAGTACCTATTAACTCGTTTACCTTATCCAAACAAGCGTTTAACCCGGCAGCAAATTCATATCTAGTTAAAGCTCGATTCCCTCGGTAAGTGCCGTCAGGATACCCTGCAATACATCCATAACGCTCTACTAACGATTGCAATGCTTGAAATGCCCAATCTGTAGGTTGAACGTCCGATAATTGCGAAACTGACGTAACTTGCGCCATTGTGTCGTTTGCGGCTGGTTCTTGAGCGATCGCACGACTCGACACCAGCATTATTACGCAAACAACTGGACTCACTAACAAAAATTTCAATAGACTTTTGTGCATTTTTTTTACTCCTCACTACCTAACTTCTTTAAAACTACTTTCACGCCTCAACCGCCAGACGAACAATTCGAGAATTTGAACCAATCAATCCGATCCCCATTGGACAAGTCCAAAAAACAGATAGAATTCACGTCTCAAATTTTTGAAGTAGTTGCTCAATCATATTTACATTAGGTTGCTCGTTTGTTCTTGAACGATTCTTACAACCTGGTTTTTTAACGCCTAAGTCAGGCAGTCACCCCCTGACTTAGGACATCTATCTACTAATCGCAGCCAGATACACCCGCAGCACAGTAGACACTCCACCAAGGATCTACCTTTGTCTTGTCTTCTGGAGCATTACTCATCCTTAATAGCTCATTGAAGCTAGATTTAGCATTTGCATATCTCATGTGCATATGAACTGGCTCGCCGTGAGGCGCTCGCATAATCACATAATAAAAGTTATTGCAAGCCGCGTCTCCTGATGCCAATTCAAATAAATCCCAAATAGATGTTTTAGATTGCTGTGGGTAATAAAACGGGTCGCCTGCTGCACCTTTATAGACGTAACGGCATTGTTCAGCTATGGGCGTAAATCCTTCTAAATCTTTATAAAAAGAAAAGAATTCCATTTTCTGGAAAACAATTCGCTTCGGGTTACGCGGATCGATAGCAGAAATTTCCTTGGTATCAACAGTAAAAGCACCATCTACACCAAGGTACGGAACTTTAAAAGCATTAGGCGAATAAACTGTACCTTCGTCTCTAACTCGATTGAATTGACCTAATGCTGTTGATGACCCAGCAAATATATAGCCAATTGCTGATATTAGACAGAGGGCAAAAACTCGTTTCATATTCTTAAATACTCCTCAAACAATAATTACAATTTGGAAAGAGCGATTCTCGCTCCTCGCAGCCAAATCTTAGGCAGATTGTGCTGTATTTTTGTTTTAGAATGCAATGCCCCAAGAGGGCATTTGACAAGTGCTGGCATTTACGAGCAAAAGCTGGCTTGCGTATGAGACTGATTATCATTATACCAAATGTAATGATAATCAATCTCATTTAATTACTGCTCAAAATGCGAAGTTAAAATTTACTGATAACAGGATTAATATTGTCAGCTTTAGCAGGCTGCAACCAGTCTTATTCCCAAGGAATGCAACCATCTCCAGCACCCAAGCTTAGAGTAGTGACAACCTTTTTGCCGATGTCCTGGTTTACAAAAGCCGTAGTTGGAGAGGAAGTAGAGATTTTAATTCCACCAGGTACAAAACACGATTACCAAGCAATGCCAGCAAATGTAAGTGCGATCGCAACGGCTAATGTATTAGTCAAAAATGGTATTGACTTTGAACAGTTTTTAGACGGAACTACAAAATCTGCTCAAAATTTTCATTAGTTATATGCCGCAAAATTTTATTTTTGATCGCATTTTTCCTATTTGCATCCGGGAATTGGTAAGAATGGGTTAGGTAAAAAATAAAAGCATAGTAATTTTTTCTCGCTACTATCATCAGTAAATACAAACAGCTATTACCCAAGCTTTGCGGCGAGTAAATACAGAACATTTACAACACATCAAGAAAACTTATTAGCTACTTACAACCCCACTACACCCAAATCTTTGCAGCACTAGACTTTTAACTTCGATTACAACTAATTGTTTCTAGTTACATCAATAGTGATTTTACCGCTAAAGTCAGGAATCGGAGCCGCAGGTTTGCTTAACTGAACTCTAACTTGCGCGATACCACCCACATCTAAAATAGATTGTGCTATTTCTGTGGCTAACTTTTCCACCAAAGCAAACTTAGAAGTTTTAATTAGCTGCTGAACATTGCTAATAATACTGCGATAATCGATGGTATCTGTAATGCGATCGCTTTTACCCGCTACAGACAAATCTAACCACAGCGTCACATCAACCTCAAACCATTGTCCTAAAACTTGTTCTTCCGCTAAGTAGCCAGTGTAGCCATAGCTGCGAATCCCCGTCAATTGAATCGAGTCCATAGTATTCCCCAAACCAATAGTTAAAATAGTATGAGCTTACTTTAATGATGGGGTTTATCCCCGATTGATGATTGATTATAGAAACACCAACTTACTTTTTGCTTCTGTACTAACAGAAACGTTAAAGCGTCTAGGATTAACTACCGCCGTCATCTGTCCAGGATCGCGTTCTACGCCCCTTGCGATCGCCTTTGCCAGCCAAATAGGTATAGAAGCCTTACCAGTCCTTGACGAGCGTTCGGCTGCCTTCTTTGCCCTGGGAATAGCCCGTAGATGCAAACTTCCGGTGGCGCTGGTATGTACTTCGGGTACGGCGGGAGCAAATTTTTACCCTGCAATCATTGAAGCTAAAGAAAGTAGAGTACCATTACTTGTTTTAACTTGCGATCGCCCGCCAGAACTTAGAGACTGTCATTCGGGACAAACTATCGATCAATTAAAATTGTACGGTACTTACCCAAATTGGCAAACAGAACTTGCTTTACCATCGGTGGACATGGGAATGTTGGCATATTTGCGCCAAACAATTATTCATGCTTGGGAAAGGGCGCTTTATCCTGTAGCTGGCGTGGTGCATATAAATGTCCCTTTTCGAGATCCTTTAGCGCCGCTTCCTGACGGGATTGCAGATAACTTGTTGGAGGAGGAATTTTTTAGTAGCATTTTTCAGCAATCATTTAAACATATGTACAACGTGCCTAATTTTCCGGTGCAATGGCAGAAATCTCAGCGCGGTATTATTATTGCTGGGGTTGCACAACCAGAAAATGCGCGAGAGTATGTAAATGCGATCGCTCATTTATCTAAACTCCTTCAGTTTCCCGTATTAGCCGAAGGTTTATCCCCAGTTAGAAATTACGCAGACTTAAATCCTTATCTTATTTCTACCTACGATTTACTGCTAAGAAACTCTGAGTTATCTAAGCAGCTTCAGCCAGAAGTTGTAATTCAAATAGGCGAACTACCTACGAGTAAAGAGTTACGAAACTGGCTAACTTCTTCTCAAACTGAAAGATGGATTATTGACTCTAGTAATCATAATTTAGATCCACTTCATGGGAAAACAACTCATTGGCAAACTTCTATAGAGCAATTAACAGAAACTTATAACTTTTCCCCCAAAGCTTACAACTCTTATTTACAATTATGGTGCGAATGTGAAGCTAAAGCTAGAGCGAATGTAGATAGTACAATGGTAGAAATAGAGCAAATATTTGAATGTAAAACTGCTTGGCTATTGTCAAAAGCCCTACCTGCAAAAACACCGTTATTTATTTCTAATAGTATGCCTGTAAGAGATGTAGAGTTTTTCTGGCAACCTAACAATTCAAACATTCAAACCTTTTTTAATCGCGGTGCAAATGGGATTGATGGTACTTTGTCAACAGCTTTAGGTATAGCGCATCGTCAGCAAAGTAGTGTGATGTTAACAGGAGATTTAGCTTTGTTGCATGATACTAATGGATTTTTATTGAATAACAAATTTAGTGGACATCTAACAATTATTTTAGTTAATAATAATGGTGGCGGTATTTTTGAAATGTTACCTATTTCTAGATTTGAACCACCTTTTGAAGACTTTTTTGCTACTCCTCAAAATATTGATTTTGCTAAACTATGTGCAACTTACAATGTAGAACATGAATTGATTAATTCTTGGGAACAATTGCAGCAAAGATTAAAAAAGCTTCCAAGTTCAGGAGTTAGAGTTTTAGAGTTACAAACTAATCGTAAATTAGATGCAAAATGGAGACAGGAAAATTTAGGTAAATTTGCAGCAGATATAGTTTAAACTTTAACAAAAATTAGCAAATGCTGAGATGGTAAAAAGCTTTTAGTTTCTACCCATTTTAAACCTACGGTTGACATCTCTTTGATTGCTTGGTTTTGAGTCATTTTGTGTAGCTTTTTAATCGCAATAAACGGATTTTCTCGCCGATATTCAACTAATACTACTTTGCCTTTTGGTTTTAGGGCTTTAACAACTTCTTGCATTACTTCACGGGGTTGCGATAACTCGTGATAAGCATCAACCATAATTGCTAGATCAATGCTATTTTCCGGCAAGTTAGGATTAGTAAGACTTCCTAAAATAGGCTCTATATTAGTAATTTTATTTTCATTTTTTAAAAACTCAATAATGTCTAACATCTCTGGCTGAATATCTACAGCGAAGACCTTGCCTAAAGATAACTTTTGTGCTAACTTAAAGCTAAAATAGCCTGTACCTGCGCCTATATCCGCTACAACATCTGTAGGTTCAAGATTCAAAGCATCTATTAGCTGCTGCGGCTGTTCTTCAACTTCCCGCGATGGACGTTCTAACCACAGTGCCTCAGTATGCCCCATAACCTTAGCTATCTCTCTACCTTGGTAAAACTTGCCGATACCATCAGGGCTGTGGATAGTTTTGGATTGATAAATATTATCAGTGGTTGCGGCTACTGTTGCACATCCACTTAACAGCAGACAGCAGCAAAGAATGCAGAGTTTTAGGGTGAGAAAATGCTTAAACATATTACTTCCAGCCTTTCTCGGCTTGCTCTAATACATAGGCTGAGACATCAACAATTTGCTGTTGTGTGAGACGACCTTTGTAAGCTGGCATAGCATATTGACCATTTTTGATTAATTGAGCGATCGCATCAGTGGAATCCATCCCAAATTTTTTTAATGCTTTTGACTTTAAACTCTTATTACGCCTAACAATATTACCACCGTTGATATGGCAACCCGCACAGTTATTAGTAAAAAGTGTTGCTGTCTCCCTTGTTGATGTCGCCAAAGCTGGAGGAGTGACAAGGATTATAAGTGCGATCGCACTTGCTAAAATAAATATCAACTTTCTCATTAATTTACCCAATCTTCTTTAATACTTATTTTAGTAGCAACCTCAACATCCATCCTTTAGCTACCTTAAGGTTTTCATTATTAGCTAAGGAAATTGCGACTCGCCTAAGACTATTATTCGGTAGGCTTATAAAATAAAAAGTAAATATGCTAGTGCGATTTCTAAACTTTAAAACCACTTAATTTCGTCGTAATGCAACCACCCATTCCCCTGCAAACAGTTCTTCAAAATCGCTATCGTTTAATTAAAATTTTAGGTCAAGGGGGGTTTGGGCGTACCTATTTGGCAGAAGATATAGGACGATTTAACGAGTTAGTCGCCCTCAAAGAGTTAATTCCTTTTCAAAGTACGCCAGAGTCTTTAGCAAAGGCAAAACAGTTGTTTCAAAAAGAAGCAACGGTTTTATACAAAATTCATCATCCCCAAATTCCGCAGTTTAGAGCTACTTTTGAGCAAGATGGGCGGCTGTTTTTAGTCCAAGACTATATAGCAGGCAAAACTTACTGGAAATTACTCCAAGAAAGGCAAGGGATAGCTAAAACTTTGACCGAAGTAGAGATAATCCAACTATTGCAGCAAATATTACCTGTACTTGCTCATTTACACGTTAGGGGCATTATTCACCGCGATATATCCCCTGATAACATTATTGAGCGTGAGGTCGATTCTAAGCCCATATTGATTGATTTTGGTGTAGTCAACGAAATAGCTACTCAAATTCAAGCAATTAATCCAGCTTCAGTTACAACAGTAGGGAAGCTAGGCTACGCGCCGATTGAACAAATGCAAACCGGGAGGGCTTACGCTAGTAGCGATCTGTATTCCTTGGCAGTCAGCGCTATAGTTTTACTTACAGGCAAGCAGCCTCCAGAATTATTTGATGACGAACAATTTACTTGGAATTGGCAAAAGTGGACAAAGGTAAGTCCAGAATTTGCACTTCTACTTGATCGGATGCTTAGTTACAGACCAAGCGATCGCTATCAGTCAGTTGCAGAAGTCGCCAAAGTCCTGCAATCAGTTGTAGAACCCCCGTCCCAAAAAGAGAAATTACCCGCCTCAGCAAGTCCGCCACCAGTCGCTACGTTGCCGCAAAAAGAGGCAACTTCGCCCCTCCCAACTATTGCCCCCTCCCAAATAAATACAATGGCGATCGGTCGCCGTCCTGACGAAATTAAACCAATTCCTACCAAAAAATTACACCCAATTACCAAGCTATCGATTTGGGAACGTTGGTGGGCGATCGCTTTAATCTTTGTAACAGTAGCTTTAATTGCTGGCGGTACTTCTTTGTTATTTGTAAGTTGGTTATTAAGTCAAAATGACAAAGGAGCGCCGCAAACTTTCCCGTCGCCGCTAATTTCTGAACCCTCTACTAATTAACAGGATATTTTGAACGCACTACTAATTACAGGTACAGATACAGAAACAGGTAAAACTGTTTTAACCACAGCACTAGCAGCTTATTGGCAAAGGTTTGTTTCTCCTAGTTTGGGGATTATGAAGCCTATTCAAGCCGGAATTGGCGATCGCGAACTATATTCGCAATTATTTACTCTCAACCAATCTATCGACGAAATAAATCCTTTATACTTTGACGCACCTTTAGCCCCGCCTATTGCCGCCGCCAAGGAAGGACGCACGATAGACTTAGGTTTAGTATGGCAAAAGTTCCAACAATTAATATCGGCGCGAGATTTGGTGTTAGTAGAAGCCTTGGGAGGGTTAGGATCTCCGATAACTAACGAATTTACCGTCGCTGACTTAGCCGCCGAATGGCGATTGCCAACGGTTTTAGTAGTTCCGGTAAAATTAGGCGCAATTTCTCAAGCTGTAGCTAATGTAGCTTTAGCTAGGCTAACGGGCGTTGCTCTTAAAGGCATAATTTTAAACTGCGTGCAACCAGTTACAAAAGCGCAAATTAACGATTTGACACCCGTAGACTTAATTCAATCTCTAACTAATATTCCTGTATTAGGCTGTTTGCCTTACTTAGAAAGCCCCACAGACTTAGACAAACTAGCTCAAGTAGCGGCAAATTTAGACCTAGAAAGATTAATGCCTCTTACATTACCTTTTGTCAATCGTAAACCGATCGCCTTGCTCTAATTTGGTAAAATTTAGTTAAATCTCTAATCTAAAACATGGTTGCCACTTCAATAAATCCGCTTAATATCGATTTATCGAGCATTCGGGCAGAAATTAGAGCATTACAACCGCAAATTGTGCAATGGCGGCGAAAACTTCATCAATACCCAGAATTAGGCTTTAAAGAACAATTAACAGCGCAATTTATCTCCCAAAAGCTGCAAGAATGGGGTATTGAACATCAAACAGAAATTGCCCATACGGGAATAGTTGCAATTATCCGCAGCCACAAAGTCGGGAAAGTATTGGCAATTCGGGCGGATATGGATGCTTTGCCAATTCAAGAACAAAATGAAGTAGATTATTGCTCAAAGCACGACGGCGTAATGCACGCTTGCGGTCATGACGGACACACAGCGATCGCACTCGCTACAGCTTGCTACTTAGCCCAGCACCGCGATGAGTTTACAGGTACAGTCAAAATCATCTTCCAACCTGCCGAGGAGTCTCCAGGGGGCGCTAAACCAATGATTGCCGCCGGGGTGTTATCGAATCCCGATGTAGATGCAATTATTGGGCTGCATTTGTGGAATAATCTTCCCCTGGGTACGGTGGGAGTGCGCGAAGGTGCATTAATGGCGGCGGTGGAGTGTTTTCGCGCGCGGATTTTGGGCAAAGGCGGACACGGTGCAATGCCTCATCAAACTGTAGATTCTATTGTGGTTGCAGCGCAAATTGTCAGCGCTTTACAAACCGTTGTGGCGCGAAATATCGACCCCATAGAATCTGCTGTAGTAACGGTGGGCGAATTTCATGCAGGTACAGCATTGAATATTATTGCCGATACCGCCCAGCTAAACGGTACTGTACGTTATTTCCATCCCAAATTTGCCGGGTTTATCCAGCAAAGAATCGAACAAATTATTGCCGGAATATGCAGTAGTTACGGCGCAAAGTATGACTTAGAATACTGGCAACTTTACCCGCCAGTAATTAATAATAAAGACATTGCTCAATTAGTAAGGGAGCAAGCTATGAACGTTGTAGAAACTCCCGTGGGAATTGTGCCAGAATGCCAAACAATGGGCGGCGAAGATATGTCATTTTTCTTGCAAGAAGTACCCGGTTGTTATTTCTTTTTGGGTTCTGCCAATATTACTAAAAACCTAGCTTATCCTCATCACCATCCTCGCTTTGATTTTGATGAAATGGCGCTGATGATAGGAGTTGAAATATTTGTCCGCTGCGTTGAAAAATTTTCCCCTCAATAGCTGTCAAACTAGGGCGACAAATTACAAATACTAGCAATGCTGTCTGTGCTAGTAAAAAGCTGATTAGTAAAGGCGACTCCCTTTCCCCAAAGTCAAAGAACTGGTACTAAGCTGGAATTGTTTAGCTTGTGGATGGGCTGATAATTTATTTGATTGTATAGATAGCAAAAACTAACTTGTCACTTCCCTAAGCCTTTAAACAGAGGGGGTTGCTGGAGAGATTAAACTAACGCTAGAAATTAAGTTGAAGAAAATTTTGCTACCTTCTGGAATAGGATTGATAGTAGTGTAGCTTGAACTACTGGGTTACTCAAAACTTGATTCGTGAATTGCGAGTATGATAATTGCGGACTTAATTGATTGGTTTGAAGGTTGGGCAAATCCGACTTGGCAGGAAAAGTGGGACAATTGCGGCTGGCAAATTGAGCCTGGGGTACTAAACCAGTCTGCACGAGTATTAGTGTGCTTAACGCCTACTTTAGCAGTAATGGAAGAAGCGATCGCGCTGCAAAAAGCAGGTACAGAAGTTAATCTAATTTTTGCTCACCATCCGCTAATTTTTAATCCGCTCAAATCTTTACGCACGGGAGAGGCAATTACTGAAATAACTCGCCTAGCTTTTAGCCATCAAATCGGTATATACACCGCTCACACCAACTTTGACCAAGTGCAAGAAGGAACCGCCGATATACTAGCAACTTTGTTGAAATTAAAACAAGTCACCCCAATCGTACCAACTGGAGCTAATTTAGGTTACGGACGAGTGGGAGAACTAACCCCAACGTTAACTTTAGCGGAGTTACTCGCTCAAATTCAAACTCTTTTAAATCCGCCAAGTTTAATAATTTCTCCTACCGCCGATTTGGAGCAAACTATAGACAAAGTAGCCGTTTTAGGGGGAAGCGGTGCTAGTTACATTTCTGACGTAGTCAAAACGGGGGCGCAAGCTTACTTAACCTCTGATTGCAAATTTCATCAATTTCAAGAAAGTCGCGATCGCGGTTTAATATTGATTGATGCTGGACATTATGCCACCGAACGCCCTGCTTGCAAATTCTTAGTTACAAAACTTACAGCTTTAGGTTTGGAGTGGGTAAATTTAAGCAAAAAGGATGAGGACTTTCGCTACTTTTTTCAACAATGTAAGTCTACTTAAATTCTTATTTAGACTATAAGATTACTGGAGGTATTTTCTTAATTTAAAAATAGTAGATGTAAATATATCTATTTGGTGTTTGACTAGATTTAATGGAGGCTTATTTATATTTCGGCAATCAATAAACTTAACTAAGTTACTAATTAATATTTATTAGCTAATTATTGCTTCACTCCATAATCTAGTTTTGTCTAAATACAAATATCTCCAACTTAGAAAATAAACTATTATGAGCCACGATTTAAGTAGGTCAACGCCTGCAACTCCAAGAGTTTTAATTTTATCCATGCGTAACTTTGTGTCTCATGTTGGTCGCAGCTTCTTGTTTGAACTTGAGTACTCTGTGTGTGATTTTGAGCAAGTTGATGTACTTGCACCTAATTTCTCGCCAACTATTTTCAATAAAATTACCAGAAAAATTTCGCAGTCTACTTTTGAGGCTACAGGAAAAACCCTTCCTATCGGTTCAACCTACAATCAATTCTCTCTAAATCAAGAATATGATTTATTTTTATTTATTTGTCAATACCCTATAGAACTATATTATTTAAACTCCATTAAAGACTGGCGGAAAAAATGCCGCAAAGCCGTTTGTTGGTTAGACGAATTATGGGCTAGAGAGGTACATCTATTTAAGCCGCAATTAACAGCATTAAAAGACTTCGACCATGTGTTTATGGACTTGAATTCTAGTGTTAAAAAAGTTGCCGAGACAATTGGGCGTCCCTGCTCTTATCTACCACCAGGAATTGATGCGCTCAAATTTTGTCCCTATCCTTCACAGCCACAGAGAAGTATTGATGTATGTAGTATAGGTCGCCGTCCAGCTTCAATTCACGAATCTTTGCTGAAGAAGGCAGACAAAAATAATTTCTTTTATATGTATGACACAATGAGAAAATCATTTATGCGTAACTATAACGACCATCGAAGTTTATATAGAAATATAGTTAAAAGAAGCCGCTATTTCATTGCTTACAAACCCAAGTTCAACTTAACAACTCACACCGGGGGTCAAGAGGAGCTAAATGTTCGTTTTTTTGAAGGCGCAGCCGGGGGAGCAGTAATCCTAGGAATACCCCCAAATTGTGATGCTTTTCCGCAAAACTTTGACTGGGTAGATGCCGTAATTTCTTTACCTGAAGATACAACCAATATAGAAGAAATAATCGCTCATCTTGATACTCAACCGGAGCGATTAAATAAAATTCGTACTGATAATGTAGTTAACTCTTTACTTCGCCATGATTGGGTATATCGCTGGGAAAAAATCCTAGAGGCGGTAGATATCCCGGTTTCTCCAGGAATGATACAAAGAAAAACTAAGTTGAAAGAACTAGCTAAAATTGTTACAGAAAACAGTAATTTTACTAACTCAATACAGTAAAGTTTTATGCAAACAGCACCTTTTCCTCTTGGCTCAAATTCCCAACCGCGCATTTTAGTTTTATCGATGCGTGACCTTGAGTTTCACATATCACGCTCCTATATAAGTGAGTTTGAAAATTGTATTTGTAGTTTTGATGATGTAGATTTATTTAAGCTACCTTATGTTAATAAAAACTTTACTGAGAAGGTAGTAAACAACGTAGCTAGAAAAATTTTTCAAATAAGTAGCAGCAATCAAATATTTAATCTTTTCAATGAACGCTATAGTTTAAAAAAACAATATGATTTATTCCTTTTTATCTGTCAAGAACCTATAGATTTATTATATTTAAGCGCTCTTAAAGACTGGCGTAGTCGATGTAGTAAAGCTGTTTGCTTGCTAGAAGAAGTATGGCTGGAAAATTTTGCTAAAGAGCAAAAACAATTGTCGGTATTAAAAGAGTTTGATTATGTTTTTATGAACTTAAGTTCTAGTATCAAAGCTGTTGCTAATACAATACAAACACCTTGTATATATATGCCTTGTGGAGTTGACGCTGTAGAATTTTGTCCTTACCCTCTACAACCGCAACGGAGTATTGATGTTTGTAATTTTGGTCGTAGTCCACCAACCGTACACCAATCGCTATTGAATTTAGGAGAAAAAGAGAATTTTTTGTATATGTATGATACGATCAAGGATTTGTTTACAAAAAATCATCAAGAGCATCGCACTCTGTACCAAAATATAGTCAAAAGAAGTAAATACTTTATTGGTTATGGAGCAAAATTCAATCTCAAAGGTGAAGTTGGAGTTCAACAAGAGTTAGGTAGCCGCTTTTTTGAAGGAACATCAGGAGGTGCGGTAATTTTGGGAACACCACCACAGACTGAAACTTTTACCCAAAACTTTGATTGGTCTGATGCAGTAATTGAACTTCCCTCTGATGCAACTAATGCCGCAGAAGTCATCGCCGACCTAAACTTGCAGAGCGAGCGACTAAAAGAAGTACGCAAAAACAATGTAGTCAATTCTCTGCTCAGACATGACTGGGTATATCGCTGGGGTCAGATTTTAGATCGAGTAGGTCTGAATCATACGCCTAAAATGGCACAAAGGCGAGCTTATTTACAAAGTTTGGCTGATATGGCAATACAAAAAAGTAGTTAAGCCTTGGCTTTTTTGTGAAGTCTGCTAAAGAATAAGTTAATATTAATTGTGTTGGGTCAAACTTTGGTGGAGACGTACTCCAAGCTGAAGTCACTCAAACAGCCGCACCCGGCGGCAGGATGAAAGCTAGAGGGAAATTTTGGGCAAAGGATAAAAATCATCGCCATCTTTCAACTTAATCAAGCTCTGAGTTTTGTGAAAGTTAAAGCGCGCGAGTTCCAAAAAATTATCCGCATCCATCTCAGTGAACCCGTTTTAGATTCGGGAGCGACAAATAGCTAGGGACGCAAAATCTACATGAAATATTTATTAATCGCCAAGTCGCTAACTACATATTGGTCGCCACTGAAAATTAGAGCCGTAAATTCGCCACAAGTAGGGAAGAATTACAGGTTCAAGCTCCATCAAATTACAAATTTAACCACACTTAAAAAGGCAGAAGCAATACATGCTACACCGCAAGATTTATCAACTTTGTTGCGATGGGCGTGAAGTATCTATTTTCTTAAGAGATCAGCAACGCTGGATTGAATGCGCCCGGATTATTGATATAGAAGGGGATTTAGTAACTTTACGTTATGAAATCGACGATGAAGAGGAAGTTTGCTCCTGGGAGGAAATGGTGCGCTTAGAAAGTATTGGTGCTGTATCCCAAAAACTATCATCCGTGCTTAGAGGTAATTTCGATCCTCTTGTGTCTGATGATTGCCCAGAGGCAGAGCGAATTCCTAACCACCATAACGATTCAAATCCTGAGTAAGGTAAACTTATTTAGTTAAAAAGGTTCGGGAAAAAGTAATTTTCCTGAACTTTTTTGCTTTAACTAAAAAATTATTCTGCTTCGCTGTCGCTGGGATTGTCAGCATTAAGGCGCTCAAAAACTGGGCAATAGCCTTCGGGGGTGACTTTAAAGCCAAATAGAGGCGAAGCTTGGTTCCAACAACGTTGATTGCGGTGGAATTTACAAGTACCGCAACAGTTTAAGTTAGCCCAAGCCAGAGAATCGCGATCGCCAGTATTAAGTAATTCGCGGGAAGATAAACCCCGCAATACCAATTCTTCCCCTTGCCAACGAGCAGAAACAAGCCCTGTATCGGCAAAATTTCGCCAACGCGGGTCGGTTGTAACGGCATCAGGAAGGGTAATTGCGACTACACTACCTAATTCATTAAGCTCGCCTTCATAGCTTGTTTCTGGCGGTGCTGGGGGCTGCAAAAACATTTCGCCAATTCTTAGTTCTACCAAAGTACCCGCCGATGGGGTATGTAAGTGATAGCGATTTTGCAATTCTTCTAAGCTAGTTAAGTCCGCTAAGTAAGTAGGAGAGCCGTGAATAAAAATTACATCTTGGGGGCGTAAGTTGTGGATTAGTTGGGTAATCCCTGGCCCATCGCTATGTTGGGCAAGTAAGTAGGTTTCAATATTGGTAGTAGAGTGATTGATGCTCGCATAATCAGGTTTTTCGGGCAAAAAGATTAACCAACCAGTATCGGGCTGACAATATTGGCTCCAATCTTTGGTGTTATCGGTCAAAACTATACAAGGCTTTTCCTGATTCGGGCGTTGATTGGGCTGCAAACGCCGCATCCGGGGACGAACTCGTTCATCCCAAAACAAAGGTTGATGACGGGCAAAGTTTTGTACAGAAGCCGGGAGATAGGGCAGCAGTTGTAAATAGGCATCGCACCCAGTGGCTACACTGCCATCTACCCAGATATCTAAATCGCGCCCAGTAAAATTGTGGTGGCTGCGGAGCAACATTAAAATTTCTTGTCCTAAGCCTAGAGTAGGTGTAGGTAGTAAGACAGAATAGTTTGAGGCGATCGCGCGTTCAATGCGTTCTGCTAAAGTATTTTCTTGAGTACGGCGGTGAGGATGGCGCGAAGTGCCATAACTGCCTTCAATAATTAGCACATCTGGCTCTAAACCGCGTAATTCTTCTAAATGCAACCCATCCACTAAGCGGGAATTTGATAAGAAAAAATCCCCCGTATAAAGCAGCTTGTAAGAGCGCTGGGCGTTAGTGTAGGTAAGCAAAATTGCCGCCGCTCCGGGTAAGTGTCCGGCGGGGAACAATTGGACAACTAAGCCGTTATGGAACTCAATGGGCGATCGCCAAGGCAAAGCATGACAAAATTGTTGAGCCTCTACTTCTTGCCAATTTAGCGGTAATAACTGAGTTGTAACTTCGCTGGCGTAAATGGGTAAAGTCGGAAAAGCTTGATGCAGGTCTAATAACCCTCTAGCATGGTCTGAGTGAGCATGACTGCATAAAACTAAGTCTATGGGGTGTTCTAAATTTTGAAGCGGCGAAATATCTTCAATTCCGCAGTCTAACAAAATCCGGTATGGCCCCATTTTTACTAATAAACATACCCCTTCTCCCTGATGATGAACGCCGTAGGGCAAGCATTCTAGCTCAGAACCCGCTCCTCCAATATTAGAGCTAGGGGAGGATGTATTATTACTCCCCATTGCTAACAACTAATAAGTTTGCCGATATTACGCGTCTGAACTTCTTAAAATGCGCCCAACTTGAGGTTTTTTGCATTACCACACCCGCCCCAGAGAAAATAATAATTATTGCTCTAGCAGATCCTTTTCTTCTCCAAGCTGGCACGAGTGAGGGGTGAAAAACATTAAATTTTATGTAGCTTGGATTCAATGAGCCGAACCATTGCCATGATAGTTTTTTGAGTCATAAAACCCATTTTTAGTCCCAAAAAATAGGCAAGAGATTGTAAATACTACCGTTAAACCTACTAATATCAGCTTGATATCCATTTTTGCTTGTCTCCGTAATAACTGTACTGCTTGCTTTGTAATTATTACAATTGAGCTAGACCGTGCAATGTTACTTTAGCTAATTTGCTTTGCTTAATTCAACAGTATTTAATCAAATTGTACCGAATTTTTTGGCGCGTCCAGCAACAGAAGTTGCACCCTTACTTTTAGGCTGCGTTTTGGTACGTCAATTACCGAATGGGCAAATTATCCGGGGAGTAATAGTCGAAACGGAAGCTTACGCGGCGGGAGATCCAGCTTTTCATGCTTACAAAAGTCGTACTGATCGCAATGGCGTTGTTTTTGGCGCGCCGGGAATCAGCTATATTTATTTAATTTATGGGATTTATCATTGCTTTAATGTGGTTACAGACCTTGATGGAGTGCCAAGTGCGGTATTAATTCGGGCTTTGCAGTTGGAAAACGTACCAGAAGGGGAAAACTTACACAAGTTCGCCGCCGGGCCAGGGAAATTGTGTCGAGCAATGCAAATTGATCGCAGTTTAAATGCTTGTCCGTTACAGCCAGGTTCGGCGCTATGGTTAGAGCATCGCAGCGAGGAATTTATAAACAAATTGGCAACAGGAGAGATTGGTTTTGTCCAAACTACCCGCATTGGGCTTTCTAAAGGTGTAGAGTTACCTTGGCGGTGGTATATCAAAAATTGTCCGGCGGTTTCAAAGTGGTAAGAGCGCGGAAGATTTTTGCCCAACATTGGCTAAAAAACGAGAAGGTGCTGCAAAAAATAATTAAAGCAGCAGAAATTACAAAGAGCGATCGCATTTTAGAAATTGGGCCAGGTACAGGGGTATTGACTCGCCAATTGTTACCTCTAGCTGAATCGGTAGTTGCCGTGGAAATTGACCGCGATTTGTGCGGTTTACTAGCAAAGCAACTCGGTAAAGTTAGCAACTTTTTACTGTTGCAAGGAGATATTCTCAGTCTACAATTGCCAGATTACGCCGCCTGCGCCAATCTTAATAAAGTAGTGGCAAATATTCCTTACAATATTACAGGGCCAATTTTAGAAAAGTTGCTGGGGAAAATTTCCATCCCACCCGCGCAAAACTTTGACTCGATTGTAATATTGGTGCAAAAAGAAGTCGCCGAGCGATTGTACGCCAAACCCGGTAACAGAGCTTTTGGGGCGCTATCGGTGCGAGTTCAGTATTTGGCAGAATGTGAATTAGTTTGTCCTGTCCCCGCGCACTGCTTTTCGCCACCGCCAAAAGTAGATTCAGCCGTTGTGCGGCTGCGTCCTCGGCAAACACTACCCCCAGCAACTAATCCGCAAAAGTTGGAGACTTTGGTAAAGCTAGGTTTTGCCACTAAGCGCAAAATGTTGAGAAATAATCTGATTTCTGTAGTAGAGCGAGAGAAACTTACTCAATTGCTAGAACAATTAGAAATCAACCCCCAAGCTCGCGCGGAGGATTTGAGTGTAGCTCAATGGGTGACTTTGAGCGATCGCCTAGAACTTTAAAAAGAAAAAATGCAATAGTTGCAGCAGATTCTGATAAGTTAGCCGAAGTATTATTTAGTGATTATTAATTTTTGCTGGTGTAGCTATGTCTCTATGCGAATTTAAGCCCGGATTGGAAGGCATACCCGCCGCCGAATCGAGTATTAGCTGTGTCGATGGACAACTGGGAATACTTGAATATCGGGGCATCCGTATTGAAGAATTAGCCGAAAAAAGTACATTCTTAGAAACGTCTTACTTACTAATTTGGGGTAAACTACCAACCACACAAGAACTTGCCGAGTTTGAGCATGAAGTTCGTTACCATCGCCGGATCAAGTATCGGATTCGAGACATGATGAAATGTTTTCCCGAAAGCGGACACCCAATGGATGCGTTGCAAGCCTCCGCCGCCGCTTTGGGCTTATTCTACTCGCGCCGCGACCTAGATAACCCTGTTTACATCCGCGATGCGGTGGTGCGCCTTTTAGCCACAATTCCGACAATGGTGGCCGCCTTTCAACTCATGCGTAAAGGTAACGATCCGGTGCGCCCGCGCGATGACTTGGATTACTCCGCCAACTTTCTCTATATGCTCAGTGAAAAAGAACCCGATCCCTTATCGGCGCGGATTTTAGATATTTGCCTCACCTTGCACGCCGAGCATACAATGAATGCCTCAACTTTTAGCGCCAGAGTTACAGCTTCAACTTTGACCGATCCTTACGCGGTGGTTGCTTCCGCCGTTGGTACGTTGGGCGGCCCTTTACATGGCGGCGCAAATGAGGAAGTAATCGGGATGTTAGAAGAAATTGGCTCGATAGAAAACGTCCGCCCTTACATAGAAGACCGATTGCAACGCAAAGCAAAAATTATGGGCTTTGGTCATCGCGTGTATAAAGTCAAAGATCCCAGAGCAACTATTTTGCAAAACCTAGCAGAGCAACTGTTTGAGAAGTTTGGGCATGATAAATACTACGATCTTGCTTTAGAGATGGAACAAGTAGTTGCTGAAAAACTCGGTCATAAAGGAATTTACCCAAATGTTGACTTTTACTCAGGTTTAGTGTACCGAAAGTTAGGGATTCCCACCGATTTATTTACGCCAGTATTTGCGATCGCTCGTGTAGCGGGATGGTTGGCTCATTGGAAAGAACAACTAGCAGAAAACCGAATTTTTCGCCCCAGCCAAGTTTATAGTGGGTTGCACAAAGAACTTTATGTGCCGATTGAGCAGCGATAAACGGTGTAATTAACTTCTCTAGGCAAGGATATACTAAGCAGTGGAATGTGTAAAAAATCTTTACTCTCGTTTTTGTTAGTTTAGACAACCAAACACAAAGTAAATTTACAAGCTTTAGCCGTCAGCTCTAAGAGTGTAAATAACTTAAACCTTTGATGTGAAGAGCGTAAACATGAATTCAGGCGTAGACCTCCAAGGAACCTTTATTGAATCTCTAATCCAGCTAGGCTTACCTGCGGGTACAGCTAAAGCTATTTGGATGCCATTACCAATGATATTAATGATTATTGGGGCAACCGTAGGGGTATTAGTTACTACCTGGCTAGAGCGAAAAATCTCCGCCGCCGCCCAGCAACGAATCGGCCCTGATTTTATGGGCCCTTTTGGGTTACTTGCTCCGGTGGCTGATGGATTAAAGCTAGTTTTTAAGGAAGATGTAGTACCAGCAAAAGCCGATTCTCTGCTATTTACTTTAGGGCCAATTATTGTTGTAATTCCAGTATTTGTGTCTTTCTTGGTAGTACCTTTTGGGCAGAATCTTGTAATTACCGATGTCGGTACAGGGATATTTTTATGGATTGCTTTATCTAGCATTCAGCCGATTGGCTTACTAATGGCGGGTTACTCCTCTAATAATAAATACTCCCTCTTAGGAGGGTTAAGAGCCGCCGCCCAGTCGATTAGTTACGAAATACCCCTATCATTGGCGGTACTTGCGATCGTGATGATGTCTAATAGCCTTAGTACCATTGACATTGTTAATCAACAGTCAGGTTACGGAATTTTGGGCTGGAATGTATGGCGACAGCCTATCGGTTTTATTATCTTTTGGATCTCCGTACTTGCCGAATGCGAACGGATGCCCTTTGACTTACCAGAAGCTGAGGAGGAGTTAGTAGCAGGCTATCAAACCGAATACGCGGGGATGAAGTTCGGGCTTTTTTACTTAGGCTCTTATGTAAACTTGGTACTTTCTTCTTTGCTAGTAGCAGTTTTATATTTGGGTGGTTGGGATTTTCCAGTTCCCATTGAATTATTAGCTAACTTGTTCGGAGTCAGTGAAACAAGTTCTTGGCTACAGCTAATTGATGCTTCTTTGGGCATCACTATGACGGTATTAAAAGCTTACTTTTTGATATTTGTGGCGATTTTGCTGCGTTGGACTGTACCGAGAGTTCGCATCGATCAATTGTTAGATTTAGGATGGAAGTTTTTACTACCTGTAGGTTTAGCTAACTTACTCCTCACCGCCGCCTTAAAATTAACCTTTCCCGTTGCTTTTGGTGGTTAGCCCGACTTCGGAAAAATTAGAGAGAGACACTACCTATGTTCAAGTTTCTTAAGCAAGTTGGCGATTATGCCAAAGAAACGGTACAAGCTGCCCGATACATCGGTCAAGGGCTATCTGTCACCTTTGACCATATGCAGCGCCGACCGATTACCGTACAGTATCCTTACGAAAAACTGATTCCTTCAGAGCGGTTTCGCGGACGGATTCATTTTGAATTTGATAAGTGCATTTCTTGCGAAGTTTGCGTTAGAGTATGCCCGATTAATTTGCCTGTAGTTGATTGGGAATTTGACAAAGCCAGCAAAAAGAAAAAACTCAACCATTACAGCATTGATTTTGGTGTTTGTATTTTTTGCGGTAACTGCGTAGAGTATTGCCCGACGAATTGTTTATCAATGACTGAGGAATACGACCTTTCTACCTACGATCGCCACGAGTTAAATTATGACAGCGTAGCCTTGGGCCGTTTGCCTTACAAAGTCACCGACGATCCGATGGTGACACCACTGCGCGAATTTGTGTACTTACCCAAAGGCGTTTTAGAACCCCACAATTTGCCCAAGGATAGCCTTCGTGTTGGTAAGATGCCCGAAGAAATTGCCGCGCAAGAAAAACCAGTAACGAAATAGTTTTAAGTTTTGAGTCTGTTATCAATAGGCTCAAAACTACTAGCCAATCAGGAGACTAATAAAAAAGTGAATTTAGCAGAAGGCGTACAAATTGTTTCGTTCGGCATTTTGGCAGTAATGACCCTTGCCGCAGCCTTGGGAGTAGTGCTACTGCCTAACATCGTTTACTCTGCCTTTTTACTTGGAGGCGTATTTATTAGCATTGCGGGGATGTATTTATTGCTCAATGCTGACTTTGTAGCCGCCGCCCAAGTCTTAATTTATATCGGGGCAGTCAACGTATTGATTTTATTTGCAATCATGCTAGTAAACAAACGCGAAACTTTTAAGCCTTTAAATAATGCTTGGCTACGTCCAACGCTAACCGCCGTAGTTAGTGCAGGCATATTTAGCTTGTTGAGCGCAATGATTTTGGCTACCCCTTGGCAGCTTTCGCCCACTATGATACCGGGTACTAGCTCAACTATTATCATTGGGGAGCATTTGTTTACAGACTTTTTGTTGCCCTTTGAACTTGCTTCAATTCTCTTACTAATCGCTATGGTGGGGGCAATTATCCTCGCACGGCGCGAATTTTTGCCTGATCAAACCATGTCACCTAACAAAGAACAGCCAATTTTAACTTTGGCAGAACGTCCCAGAGAACTTGTCGGCGTATCTAGCGATAAAACTAGCAGCCTTGACGACGGGCGGCGCGGATAATTTAGGTGCTTACAAGTCAGTAAAAAAGCAGGAAAACTATGCAACTAGAATACTTTTTATTAGTAGCGGCGGCTTTATTTTGTATTGGCATTTTTGGCTTAATTACTAGCCGAAATGCCGTCAGAGTATTGATGTCTATAGAATTGCTGCTAAATGCGGTGAATTTGAATTTGATGGCATTTTCAAACTACTTAGATGCTCAAGAAATTAAAGGACAAGTATTTACAGTATTTGTGCTAACGGTAGCTGCGGCGGAGGCGGCGGTAGGTCTGGCGATCGTGCTAACTATTTATCGTAACCGCGACACGGTGGATATGGAGCAATTTAACCTTTTGAAGTGGTAATCGGGTGGAGTTAAAGCAGGTTATTATTGCTCATAAAGCCGCCGATACCCAAAGTCGCCAATGGGCGGAGAAATGCGCGCGGCAATTAGAAAGCCTCAATTGCCGCATTCTCATGGGGCCAAGCGGGCCAAAAGATAACCCTTATCCAGTGTTTTTAGCTTCTGCAAGCCAGCCAATCGATTTAGCGATAGTATTAGGCGGAGATGGCACGGTACTAACAGCAGCCAGACATTTAGCCCCTCACAATATCCCGATTTTGGCGGTGAATGTGGGGGGACATTTGGGTTTTTTGACGGAGGCTTTTGAGGAATTTAAGCGTTCAGAAGAAGTATGGCAGCGTTTATTAGAAGATCGCTATGCTATTCAAAGACGAATGATGTTGCAGGCGGCAATTTATGAAGGCGATCGCACTAACACCGAATTGATGAGCGATACATACCTCGCCCTCAACGAAATGTGCATTAAACCCGCCTCGGCTGACCGGATGATTACATCTATTTTAGAAATGGATATTGATGGGGAAATCGTCGATCAGTATCAAGGTGATGGGTTAATTATTGCTACGCCCACAGGTACTACAGGCTATACTGTATCTGCTAACGGGCCGATAGTGCATGATGGCATGAAAGCCATTATCGTTACGCCTATTTGTCCGATGAGTCTTTCTAGCCGTCCGTTGATTTTGCCTGCGGGTTCTGTCGTTAGCGTTTGGCCCTTAGCCGATTACGAGCTTAATACTAAGTTATGGACTGATAGTGTTTTAGGTACATCTATTTGGCCCGGACAACGGGTAGATGTAAGGATGTCTGAGCATCAAGCTAAGTTTATTATTTTAGAAGAAAACTATTCTTATTATCAAACCTTGCGCGAAAAACTCCAATGGGCGGGGGCGAGGATTCATTACGATAATAACCATCGCAATAATTGAACTTACCCAAATTATTTATCTATGCAAGATTTCAACAACGCTAGATACCTTAGCGATCAAGAAGTTTATCCTTGCCCAATTTGCGCTGTAGGTGAAATTTCGACTATGCCTTTGATGGAAGTTATGGCGTGTCAATTTTGCCGTCATATTTTTACTGCGGACTATGAAAACCAGCAGTTGCAAATGGCTGATAGACAGCCGCCTTTAATGTGGCGCTGGAATGGCAAATCGTGGAGTGACAGGCGCTTAAAAGATGTAGAACTAGGTTGGGGTTATACTTTGGGCGCGATCGCCTTTGTTATTTTGCCCACTACTTTAATTGGTATCACAGTATACGCTAGACCGCCCGTACCTAGCAGCCCGTTGTCTTGGTTTCCGGTGTTTTGGACAGGGTTAACTTTTGTATTGCATTTAGGCATTATTGCCCAGTTAATAATTGAGTTTTTAGATTTTCCCCTTGGGGCTTATTTGCAACAAAAGTTGCAAAACCTGTTACCGAGGTAAGGATTTAAGGCAACCAAGGGAAAGAGCGAAAGTTGGGGGGACGTTTTTCTAAAAATGCTTGTTTGCCCTCCGCACCTTCTTGAGTCATGTAGTAGAGCATAGTAGCATTGCCTGCGAGTTCTTGTAACCCTGCTTGTCCATCACAATCGGCGTTAAAAGCAGACTTTAGACAACGAATAGCGATCGGGCTTTTTTCTAGTATTTCTGTTGCCCATTGGATGCCTTCGGTTTCTAATTGTTCCACAGGTACGATGCAGTTAACTAAACCCATTTCCAAAGCTTGAGTAGCGGTGTATTGGCGACAAAGATACCAAATTTCCCGCGCTTTTTTTTGCCCGACAATCCGCGCCAAATAACTAGCACCAAAACCACCATCAAAACTACCAACTTTAGGGCCTGTTTGCCCAAATATGGCGTTATCGGCGGCAATAGTAAGATCGCAGATTAGGTGTAAAACGTGACCACCACCGATCGCATAGCCTGCTACTAAGGCAATTATAACTTTGGGCATAGAACGAATTAGACGTTGCAAATCTAAAACGTTGAGGCGGGGAATGCCATCATCATCTATATAGCCAGCATCACCGCGCACGCTTTGATCGCCCCCCGAACAAAAGGCGTATTTGCCATCGGTATGGGGACCATAGCCAGTAAATAAAACTACACCAATACTTGTATCTTCTCTAGCATCAACAAAAGCATCGTATAGCTCAAATACTGTTTTTGGGCGGAAGGCATTGCGCTTGTGGGGACGGTTGATGGTAATTTTGGCAATCCCATCAGTTTTGTGATACAAGATATCTTCGTAAGTTTTGGCAGTTTCCCAAATAATTGTCATAGTAAAGGCGCATCGTTTTAGCCCCAGAATTTTAACGCGGGTAGTGACTTTGAGCCAAATACCTATTTAGTCTTGACTACTAATTAAGGGGGAACCGAGAGTAGTGAGATTAAGCGCATAGCCCCCAGTAACTAAGTAAACGCTGTCAGAAATCGCGCCTATGCGTCGGACTAAATTACCCAGGCGATCGCGAAAGGTTCTACCACTAGGATAGGCTGGTACGACACCCCAGCCTGTTTCTTCGGCGACAAAAATTATTTCTTGATTACAACGATCGCGCAAAGTAAGTAACAACTCTTGGACAATTTGCTCCCATTGAGTAGCGTCTTTGTCTAATAAAGCAGCCACCCAAGTACCTAAAGAGTCAACCAATAGGCAACTAGAGGCGGGAGAAGTTGCGATCGCGCTGATTAATTGCAATTCGGGTACTTCCCAAGTCAACCAATGCTCTGGGCGACGTTTTTGATGTTTGCTTAGGCGCTCTACCCAGTCCAAATCTTCAAGATTTACTAAAGCGGTGGCTAGATAGATGACGCAATTATTTGACTTAAGTGCTAAATTTTCTGCCCATTCACTTTTTCCCGACCGAGCGGGCCCTGTAACTAAAACAATGCCCATAGAATTGTCGTTGCAGGTACAAATTACCAATATTTTTGAATTAATTGTTCGTCTTCGATACAATTAGCACCAACCCATAGCAAGGTAAAATAACTAAATTACCCTGTACCGAGTAGACATTCAGCCAAAACATTAACATGAATAGCTGTCCAATTGTAAGCTTTAGCTATGGTTAGTTTGAATTATGAAAGCAGATTTAAACAAAATTTTGGCAGCCTTGCAACAGTTAGAACAAAACCCTAATTCTAAAAGTCACCCTGCCACCTCAAATCTAGATAGCACTCTAGGTATTACTTCCGAGACGAGCAAAGCCAGTCAACCTGATGCTTCTGCACCCATTCCACCACTACAACCAAACCGTCAAGCGCCTAATCTACCTATATTCAATTCTACTAGCGAAGATGCCCCAGCCGAGGAGCCTATAGTAGTAACCACGCCGCCTACTTTTACTCAGGACTTACAGCAAATTATCCAGCAAATTGAAAGTCTTTACAGGGAAGGGCCAATTGTTGATGGTTGGCTAGAATCCTATGCTTGTGAATCGACACCAAGTAACGACAACGGAGCCGTTGATGATGTGGCGACTCCTTTAGAGTATGTCAAGGCGGCTAGGAGCTTGCAACAAGATCAGGTAATTTGTGAAGCTCCACGCTCTTGCTACCGTCTCAATGGTGTAAGTCTAACAGGTCAACAGTGGTCTTATCCATGCCCTATTGAACAGTTGCCTAGTGTAAGTTTAGCGATCGCCCGTTACGAAAAGCTACTACAATTACTCAACCGCAAATACGACTTAGAAACCCGCCTTAAATCACTGTAAATATTTACTCGTTCATATTGCGATAGGTAGCGACGGCGGAAGGAGAAATTCTGTTGAGATAGCGAAAGATCCAATACTTAAATATAGTGTCTAATATTACCGGAAAGGTAGCAATAAACAAGAAGATAAAACTGTGATTTTCAGGTAGTCCTAAATGACGAGATACACCAGATAAAATTACTTCCCAACCGTGAGGAGAATGGAAGCCCACAAAAATATCTGTAAATAAAATAATAATAAATGCTTTGGCACTATCGCTTAAGCCATATACTACCTGGTCGATAAAATCTTTGAGAATGGCAATCTCGCGTTTGCTAGTAATAAGTAGCCAGATAAAAGCTGCTAAAGCACACAAATCAGCAAATACGTTTTCAATGGCATCGGTGCTTTCATGCCGATACATTTTAGCAATATCGCCTACTTTAGCTTTAATTTTTTCTTCTAAAAATGGTGGGGAAAATTCGGTACCAGTTAAGAGTTGCTCAAACTTTAGCTTTTCCTCATATTTTTGCATTTGCTCTAAAGCTTTTTCTTCCATTTCATAATTAAGAAATATCTCTGATGCGGAGGTGCTTCTTACTCGCTCAACTATTGGGCTAACAATTAAATGTTTTGATAATTGAAAAGTCAAAAAAGGTACTATTACTAGCAATAAAACTAATTTTATGGATACAAAAGTTCGCCTTTGAGAATAACGAAACTTTTGGACAACATCTTCCTCAGATTTAGGGTCTAATTCAATCTTTAAGCGATTGAGGGTGCGGAGGATCGAGCGGGGCAAAACACTGGTTTCTTCTGCCTTGCTCTCTGAGCGCTTAGTTAACTTAGGTGGAGGTGATTTTTGCGGAATATTATCAGTAGCGATTCGTTCAATATTGGTAACTTGCGGAGGTACATCTACAGAATATTCTTTAATATCTGTGTATTTTCCTACTACTTGGTCGATAAAAGTTAGTTTGTCTAAAACAGCATCAGCATAGGTTTTAGATTGAATGTCCAAAGTATTATTAACTATAGACAAACCATTATTTCTTGCTAGTTTGAGGGTTTTTTGATTAAAATTACTAAACCACGAGCGGCTAAAATTAAACTCTGTTAAGCTCATGCGGACAGTTTTTAAAAACTTGTTAAGTTCCGAGTGTAGATAATTCATCACACTGCTACCATACAAGGCGTGTTGAGCGGGGATCTGCTCACCGTTAAAGTATTCGTCTTCCATAGCCTTAATTAGGGAAGCAGCTTCATGGGCCCTGTTGAGACTTCGCTCGGTAGTTTGCAAGTAGCGTTGATAAAGAGCGTGTAAGTAGGAAGATATATTAGAAAGCAAACTAGACTTTTTCATCGCAGAAAATTATCCAGCCTTATTCGGGCAATTTTTAAGCTTACATTAATGTACGAGGGATCTTAGCAAATCTACGAGGTAACAGTTGGTACGATTAGATTCTGTTTGGGTAACAGGTTCGAGTAATACGGGTAAAACTACGCGCTTAGTAGAGCAATTCTGTCTGTGGATGGAGTCAAAAGCCGAAAACTATAGCCAATCTCACCCCACAAAGCAAAAAGCGCTAAAAATCCCGCCAAAGTTAGATTGGCAAAAAACCGAGCCAGCAGTGTTAGTTTTTGCTGCAAATAACGACAACCGCCAAGATTTAGTAGAGCGCCTTGTCGCCGCTACTGGTGGGAGATATCCTATTCGCGCCAAGACACCCTTGGGTTTTTTGCAAGATGAGGTAATTTTATATTGGCCGTTGTTGATTGGGTTATTGAATCTCAAGGCGCAATTTCCTGTAAGACTGCGCCCAGAAACCGAGCAAGAATTAGCAACTAAACTGTGGAAACTAGATGAGGGAATGATCGCGGGAGTGGGTGAGTATCGGTTGGTGCGGCGCATTTTGGACTTATTGCAATTAGCAGCTTATAGCGGTACGCCAACGTCAGATATTGCCACAGTTTTAGCCCAAGGCTTAGAAGATGAAGTAGAGGGAATAGACTACGCTCAATTATTGCTACATTGGCGGAGTTGGTGCATGGAGAGAGGTTTATTAACCTACGGCATAATTACCGAATTGTACTATCAATATTTATTACCCGATCCAAATTACCAGCAGCATTTATTACGGCGCTATCGTTATCTACTAGCAGATGATGTTGATGATTATCCGGGGGTAGCGCGGCATTTATTTGACTTTTTGCTAGATCGAGGAGTTGTAGGCGCTTTTAGTTATAATCCTGACGGGGCGATTAGATTGGGGTTAGGCTCCGATCCTGAGTATTTAGGGGGTTTGGCTGCGCGTTGTAAAAAAGTAGAAACCTTAATAGCGTCACCCGTAAAGACTCTAGCAGAAGTGGCTATACTGATGACGGAAGTTGTAAGCCAACCACTAACGCTTGTTAGTTTACCTAGCTGTGTACAAACAATTGCGACTACTTCCCGCGCCGAATTGCTTAGAGAAACTGGGGAAGAAGTCGCCCGCGCTGTAGAATCGGGAGTAGTACAGGCGCAAGAAATAGCGATAATTGCTCCGGGCTTAGATGCGATCGCCCGTTATAGTTTAGTTGAAATTCTGCGTAAAAAAGGCATTGCTGTAGCGCCTACAAACGATCAGCGTCCTTTAAATAGTTATCCAGCAATTCGCGGCTTACTAACCTTGCTGACCTTAGTTTACCCAGGTTTAGGGCGATTGGTAGACAGAGATGCGATCGCCGAAATGTTAGTTGTCCTCAGTCCCGATTTAACTACTCAAAACACCTACAAAATCGACCCGATAAGGGCTGGTTTAATTGCCGATGCGTGTTTTGAACCTCACCCCGATCGCCCGAACTTGCTGCCCTTTGCAGCCTACGATCGCTGGGATAGATTGGGCTACACTACAACTACTGCTTACGAGCAACTATTGGCATGGATAGAAAAACAGCGCTCTCAGTACGAGATGCGGCTTTTACCTAGTCCAATTTCGCTACTAGACCGAGCAATTCAAGATTTTTTATGGCCTGGTAGCAATCTTCCTTACGACCTTGTAGCAGCGCTGCGAGAGCTATTAGAGACGGCTCAACATTATTGGGAAGTTGATATGAGATTGAGGCAAATTGAAGGGGGCGACGCGCCCGTAAACGCTACCATAGCTCAATTTATTAGCTTGCTTAGGCGAGGAACTATTACCGCCAATCCTTACCCCGTGCGTCCTATTGGTGCAGCAAGTCGCGCTGTTACTTTAGCAACTATCTTTCAATATCGCTCTAGTCGTCAGCGTCATCGCTGGCAATTTTGGTTAGATGCGGGTTCTCCTTTGTGGTTGAGTGGTGGAGCGGCGACTTTATTTGGTGCTAATTTATTTTTGCAACATCGATTTGCGCGTCCTTGGACAGCTGAGGAAGCTAGAGAGGCTGATGAGGAGCGTTTGCAAAGAATTATCCGCGATTTATTAGGGCGGGTGGAGGAGCGAGTTTACTTGTGTCATAGCGAATTAGCTGTAAATGGACAAGAGCAGCTAGGCCCATTATTAAACTTAGTTAATGCCTCGCTTCCCGTTGTTTCTGAAGCTCTAACCAGTCCCGAATCTCTTGAGCTAACCAAATAAGTTCAGCTTCGCTCAATGTCCGTCCAAAAGAACGTCTAACAAAGTGATTCAAGTAAGGGCCGAAGGCAATAGTTATACCTTTTTGTTTTCCGTTGTAGGTTACATAAATATCTTGAATATGGGCGATAAATTCTGTGTGTTTAAGATAAGTTATTTTAAATAATTTTCTTTTTATCTCTAAACTTTCAGGATTAAAGTCAATTTTTGTGTTGCCAAAATAATAGCTGATGGTATTAGCAGTAACAGGAGTAATAAAGAGTAATCCAATTATTATTAATAATATTGGAGAGCCAAGCCCAGCTATAAAACTGAAAAATACTCCAGTAGTCAAGTACAGAGCTAAAAATATAAAAATTGGATATTGTATTTCCCCTAATGCTTTTATTTGAATCTTTAAATGTGAAAAAGATTTATTTATTTTAACCTGAGTGTTGTCTGGGCGCTGGACTTTTGCGCCCAAATAAAATGATTGCCGTCTCAAATTGCTTTGATTTCCCAGCGAAGGATTTGCCAAGGCTTCGAGAGTTTGATTAACACTGCCAAATCTTCTTTCTAAACTTGGGTCTGTCAATTGTTCAAGCCAAAACACGAAACCGGGGCTAATATTTACTTTGTCGCTAAAGTGAATCCGAAAATCTTTTTGAGGCAAATCCGCCGGAGCAATACCTGTTAGTAAATGAATTAAAGTTGCTCCCAGGGCGTACAAATCTGAGGCGGGAACTGCTCTACCGCCAAACTGTTCAATTGGTGTATATCCGTAAGTTCCAACTACTGTAAATGTTCTTCCTTCTTTAGCGGCGCTATCTTGTACTGCTCCAAAATCTACTAGATAAACTTGCTCGTCTTCTCCCATAATCAAATTACTAGGCTTAATATCTCTATGCAATACTGGAGGGTTTAATTGATGCAGATATAGCAAAATATTTAGTATATCAAAGGCTATTTTAGTTACTTGTTTTTCGGTAAATCTCTGGTTTTGATTGAGTAATTCTTTTAAAGAAGCACCAGGAATATAGTTTTCTACTAGCGCAAACCACAACGATCGCTCGTCTATGCAAAAGTAATCTCTATACTTAGGAATATGAGGATGATTTAGTTGTTTGAGTACCTGTGCTTCGCGTTCAAATAGTTTGAGGTTTTCCCACTGTATTTGTCCGCCAAAAGCTAAGAGTTTAATTACAACTTGCGGATTGTCTGGCAATTGTGAATCTATGGCTAACCAGGTTTGACGCGCAGGATTATCACCTAACTTTTGTTTGAGTTGATAACGATCTTGTAGTATTGTTTCTGCTTCTAACATTTTACAATTATTAAAACTCTATTATCTCTTTATGGGCTGGTTATGTAGACAATCTAACTTGAGAGCCAGTTTGCGCTTTATACACTTCAATTCGCGCACTGAAGGCTTCTTTAAAATACGGCATATGCGTAACGGCTAGAATACAAGCAAAATCAGGAGCGATCGCATTTATTGCTGCAATTAGGCGATCGCATCCTTCCCGATCTTGCGTCCCAAAGCCTTCATCGATAATCAACATTTGCAGAGATGCACCAGATCGTTGAGCAAGGAGTTTTGCTAAAGCTAGGCGAATAGCAAAGTTGATTCTAAAAGCTTCTCCCCCTGAATAAGTTTCGTAAGCTCTTGTTCCCCGCGCATCGGCAATTAAAATATCTAAGGTATCGATCAATTTAGCTGTTTTCTTGGCGGCTTTGCTACCTTTTCCGGCTTTTTGAGTCACAAATTGAACGTGCAATTGGTTTGCACTTAGTCGCGCCAGTAATTGATTAGTTTCTGCTTCTAATTGCGGCAATATATTCTCAATCATCAACGCTTGAATGCCGTTTTTACCGAAAGCTTGAGCTAATTCTTGATAGACGCGATATTGTTGCTTAATTCCTTGCAACTGCTGTTGCTGTTGCTCGTACTGAACTTGCAAAGCTTGTAGTTGCGCCGCTAATTGTTGTAATCCGCCGAGTTTGCTTAAGTTTTCGTCAAGTTCCCTGCGCCCTTGGGCTAACTTTTGTTCTAATTCTTGAATTTCTACCGTAGTATTAGGCGAAGTTTCTAATTGTTTAGTTAGGCTGTCTATTTGTGTTGCTATTAGTTGCTTTTCTGTAAGTCTCGATTCTGTCGCCTTAGTTAATTCTTTGATCCGCTCTTGAAGTTCGGGATACTGTTTCTGAGCAGAATTTAGCTCTTGAAAGCGCAATTGCCAAGCTTGAGAATTTCTTAATGCTACTCGCACGGCGTTATGTTGCTCGGTATTGTAACCAATTTCTTGAATTGAACTTTCTAAAGTGGCAATTTTTCTAGCAATGGGTGAATTAGTTGCTTGAATAGCGATTTGGGCTTGCAACTGGGCAATTTGTGCCTCTATTTCTGGCTTACGGGCGGCGATTTGCGCTTGCCTTTTTTGAGCATCTTTGATTTGCCCTTGACGAATTTCCGCCCAGCGCCACCGCTCGATTTCGCTCCGTGCTAGGGCGTGATCTTGCTCGTTGTAGTTGAGTTTTTGCAATTGCGCCTCTAATTGACGCAATTCTATTTGCTGATCTGGGGCATAATTTCCCGTAGTTAAAGCTGTTTCTAATTGCTGCTTTTCTACGGCAATTTGGCTTAATCGCTCTTTTTCGTCGCCAGTTGCAGTTAATTGGGCAGCTAATTGTCCTCTTTGCTCTCGTAAAGCATCATAATCGGCTAATTGTTGATTTAATTCTCGATATTCTTGGCGCAATACTTGAATTTCACTGTCTGAAGCTGCCATTTGCTCTTTACCTACCCAGAGCTTTTCTTGCACATCTTGCTGTTGGGTTTGAGTTTTTTGAACTACGCGATTCCAGTGATGTTCGTCTAAAGGGCGATCGCATAATGGGCAACTAGCATCAGGGTTTTGCAACATTTGCATTTTTTGCTCTAATTCCCCGATTAGCTTCTCACAGTCGCTTTGACGGGCTAACAGGCGCTCCATAAATTGACGGCGCTCTTGTCCTTTTTCGCGCACTCTCTCTAAATAAACCCGTTTTTTCTCTAATACCTCAATCTGCTTTCCGATTTCTGTTACCGCTTGTTGCAGTTGGGGTTGACGTTGTTGTTTAGTATTTAATTGTCTTTCTGAAGCTTGGAGTTCTTCTATTTTGGCACTTAGTCGCGCTTGCAGTCGTTCTAGTTGAAGTTGCAGCGCTGCGCGTTGTTGCAAAAGCGGCAATACTTGCAGTTGTAAATTATCTAATTGCTGTAACCGATTTTTGGCTTCCGCAAGTTGCGCTAAAGCGCT
The DNA here is from genome assembly GCF_003003885.1 of Chlorogloea sp. CCALA 695. Classification (GTDB taxonomy): domain Bacteria; phylum Cyanobacteriota; class Cyanobacteriia; order Cyanobacteriales; family Chroococcidiopsidaceae; genus Aliterella. Next base: position 101,862 of record NZ_PVWN01000010.1, read on the forward strand.
TTGAACTTCAGCAGCTTTACTCAAAGTTTGGTTAATTTCTTGCTCTTGCTGCTGTAAAGCTACTAATTGCCCTTCGGAGTTTTGCAACTGGCGATTAATAGAGTTGATTTGCTCTGCTTTCTCCTGCTGCAATTGCTGCATCTCTACGGTGGCGCGGGAATGCTCGTGAAATTTGCTTGCTAAGGTTTCTTCGGTAGCTTGCAGGCGTTGATGTTCTTGATAACCAGATGCGATCGCCTTTTCTTGACTTAATAGCTCTCTAATCGCTTCTAATTGTCCTTCTACGTTGATTCGATCTTGAGTTAAACGGCTGCTTTCTTGACTTAAGTTAAGATGTTGTTGGCGCAAAAAACCTAATTGTTGCTCCCAATTTTGCCTTTGGTGCTGCACTACTTGCAAGCTTTGTACTTTTACATTGTCGTAAGCTTGTTGTTGTTGCAGATAGTTAACTTTTTCTTCTAACTGAGTGCTTAAAGCCGCTACTTCTAAGCGTTGCTGCAACTGAGTCTGCATAGATTCAATGGAGCGCTCAACTTGTTCTGCTTGTGCTTTAAAAGAGCGAGATAAATCTTTAGCCCGATCTTCCAAATCATCGTATTGATTGAGTTTCAACAATTCTGCTAATATCTCTTTACGCTCGTTGGGACGCTTGAGCATAAATTCGTCGGCTCTACCTTGGCGCAAGTATGCCGAATTGATAAATGTGTCGTAGTCTATTTTGATATGAGTTAATATCTCTTGCTGGGTAGCGCGCACACCTTTAGCGGTTAAAGCTTTAAATCCGCTCGGTGTATCAACTTGAAACTCTAAAGAGCTACTTTGTCCCCGGTAGCGAGTGCGAATTACTCGATATATTTGGTTGAAGCTTGTAAAAACAAAATCAACTCGAACCTCTTTAGCTCCGGTTTGAATTACATCATCTTCACTAGAGGCGCGACTTTCTCCCCAAATGGCCCAGGTTATCGCTTCTAATAGAGAAGACTTACCCGCACCATTAGCACCACAAATACAAGCTGTATGCAACCCATTAAAATCTAAGGTGGCATCGCTGTAGCTCAAAAAGTTTTTTAAAGTTAGTTGTACAGGAATCATCCAAGCTCAAGCGCCATCTACCTTGGGTCAAAACAGTACATATGCACTGTTGCCTAGTCTATCTATTGAGCAACAAGGATTCTAGCTATTTGGCTCTCAATTTTACAATTCTTAATGCTAGGAAGGCGATCGCCGATAAATCCACACAAAAAAACTCCTGGGAGTCTTGCCGTGTTTCGACCCCAAGAGCTTTTTCGATTCTGTTCGCTCCTCACACAAGATAAATATATGTTGGATGCTTAGGGAGGGGATCGAGGGGAGTGACACTTTGAGTATTGTCACCTAGGTAAAGCTGAGTCGCCGTAAAATAGGGGTTATGCCCATTAAAATCAGCTTCCAATGACCGAAAACGCGATTAATACTGAAAATCTCTGCCGTAATTTTGGTAAAGTCCAAGCGGTAGACAATCTTTGTTTGCAAGTACCCAGAGGAGTTGTCTTTGGTTTTTTGGGGGCTAATGGTTCGGGAAAAACTACAACAATTCGGCTGCTATTGGGGTTATTAGAGCCAACAAGCGGATGCGCCGAAGTGTTGGGCTACGATACAAAAAATCAAGCTAACTCTATTCGCCGTCGCACGGGGGCATTGTTAGAACATCCCGGCTTATACGAACGTTTGAGCGCGGCGGACAATTTAGAATTTTACGGCAGAGCTTGGCGTTTGCCAACAGCTAAAAGGCGATCGCGCATTAAAGAATTATTAAATAATTTGGGATTGTGGGAACGCCGAAACGAAAGTGTAGGTAATTGGAGTCGTGGTATGAAACAGCGTTTAGCGGTGGCTAGAGCAATGCTACACAATCCCCCATTGATTTTTTTGGATGAACCAACGGCGGGACTAGATCCGGTGGCGGCGGCGGCTTTACGGGAACAATTGCAAACAATGGTAGAAAGAGAAGGAGTAACGGTGTTTTTAACTACTCACAACTTAGGAGAAGCCGAAAAATTGTGCCAGCTTTTGGCGGTAATTCGTCAAGGAAAGTTAATTGCAGTAGGAAATCCCCAGGAGTTACGAGCTAAAGCCAGCGTTCCCCGGATTGAAGTTGTAGGTAGTGGGTTTACGCACGAAGTGCAAAGCTTTTTACAAACCCAACCAGGGGTAACAGAAGTAAATATTGCTGGGGAAGTTTTGACGATAAATTTAGAAAAACCGATAAGCGCTGCGCCATTAGTAAATTTGTTAGTGCAAGCAGGAGTAAAAATAGAAGAAGTCCGTAAAGATAGCGCCAGTTTGGAAGAAGTATTTTTAAATTTGATGGGGGCAGATAATTAGAATCTCTAGAATAGATACCAAGGTAGCCTTTCAGGTAAAAATTATTAGGTTTACGGTTCAACTTAAAAGTGTTTTCCGTTAATATAATGAGTAAAATATGTATTAACGAATAATCATATGTTTACAGTTCAACTTAAAAATGGGGATACTTTGCAAGTTCCACTAGACGAACTAGAGGAGTTTTTAGAGAAAAACCGCGATCGCATTCAAGTTCGACAGAAAAAGATGGAAAAGCGACGCACTGCGGTAGTTATTCCAACTAATTAGCAGTAAATAACTACTGTCACATCACTTAGAGAATATATATACTCTCCTCTATCAAGCTGCTCATCAGTTTCAGCAACGGACACTATACAATTTCTAAACAACCTGTACTCAGTTTTAGAATTGTCTTGCGAGGAAGGCGTGTATTCTTCTTCTATACCTAGTTCGACGTATACAGGGAAGCTTTTTTGTCTCTGGATCTCACCATATACATATCCACCACTGTTTCCCTCTATAAATTCCTCCCGTCTAGTTCTAATTCGTAGCACCATAATTTATTAGCTGTGAAAGTATTAGATAAGTAATGAACATTAAGGCAGACTTTGCCGATATTTGGACGGTAATGTGGAAGGAATGGCGCGAATTACTATTTAGTCGTGGCAATTTACGGTCAATTTTATTAAGTTTACTGCCATCAGTATTAATATTCGGCATTTTGTTACCTGCTCAAGTCGGGCGCGTGTGGGTAGATTCGCCGATGTCAATGGTATTGTGGGGTTGGCTAGCAATGCTCCCTGTAACGGCGATAATTGCCGATGCTTTTGCGGGTGAAAGAGAGCGCCATACTCTAGAAACTCTTTTGGCTAGTCCCTTATCGGAACAAGCAATATTACTCGGTAAAGTAGGCGCGGCGGTAAGCTATGCTTGGTTGCTGGCGCTGATTATGCTGCTTGTGGCTTTAATTACGGTTAATGTTGTTGATGGCAATGGTATATTGCTTTACCCTGTAGAAGTTGCCTTTGGTGGGGGCATTTTAGGCTTACTAACTGCAACCTTGTCTGCAAGTATTGGCGTACTTGTTTCTTTACGCGCGGCTACAGTAAAACAGGCGGCTCAACAATTGGTTTTTGCTTCGATTGCTGTTACTTGGCTACCGTTATTTGCTCTAAGTTTGCTGCCAATGCAGTTACAGGAAAACTTGACAATATCGGCTAAAAGTGGTAGCGAAACAATTTTTTTGTGGGCTTGTGTCGTGCTGCTTGGGTTAGATTTTGGCTTATTAATGCTGGCTATGGCAAGATTTAAACGATCGCGTTTAATTACTGATTAACAGAGCGGGGTAGGATAATTGTAAAAGTTGAACCTTGATTAAGCTTGCTTTCTACCTCTATTTTTCCTCCCATTAGCTTTATTAAGCGATCGCTAATTGCTAATCCTAAACCTGTACCGCCGTGCTGACGGGTAATAGTTTGGTTTACTTGGTGAAATTCTCTAAAAATATCTTTAGTATTTTCCTCAGCGACCCCAATCCCTGTATCGCTAATAGAAATCGCTATTTGGTCTAAAGGCAACTCCCAGGCTTTTATTTTTACGCCGCCAACATCGGTGAATTTAATAGCGTTAGATAGCAAGTTGACTAATACTTGACGTAAGCGATCGCTATCATTGATAGCGATCAGGTTAGCTAAGTCTAAGTGTACATCAAAATCTAAGTTTTTTTGCTTTACTAAGGAATCATACTCAGCCTTAATTTCATTTATTAGTTCAACTAAATTAAATTTTTGCGGGATAAGTTCTAAACTATTAGCCTCTATTTTGGCAGCTTGCAGAATGTCCTCAATTAACTTTAGTAAATGCTTGCCATTACTAAAAATTCTCTTTACCATGTTTTGTTGATTTTCGGCAAGCGGTGAGTTTTGTTGACGCAGTAGTAGTTGAGAAAACCCGACAATTGCATTCATGGGGGTACGCAATTCGTGAGACATAATCGCCAAAAAATGGGATTTTAAACGCGCATTTTCTTGGAGTTGTAAATTATGCAACTGAACTTCACGCAGAGTTTCTTCGGCTTTTTTACGTGCTGTAATGTCACGCATTTGCCAGCGCAGACTTGTAGGTCTACCTTGATTGTCGCGGATAATTGATACGGTTAAAGAGGCATCAATTGTAGCAGCAAGGCGCGGACTAATCTTCACTTCCCATTCTGTCAATTTATCGGTATGGTGCAGTTGATTCAACCGAGCGCGAAAAGCTTGACGCTGATCTAATTGAATATAGTTAGCTATTGGTTTGCCAGTTAAATAAGTTTGAGAGGTATTGAGTAATTTTGCCGCCGCGTAGTTAATTTCCCGGATGAGTCCTACACAATCGGTCACTAAGTAGCCATCGGGAGCAAATTCAAATAAGTCATGATAACGTCGATTTTCGGCTTTAATTTGAATGTTTGCGATCGCTAGTTGGTCATTTTGCACCCTCATTTCTTCTTCCGCTACCCGGAGTTCTTCTAAAGCCGTTTCTAATTCTGCCAAAGCTTGGGAGGTTATTGGTTGCGGCTGGCTAGGTGATTGACCATGTTGATTTTGCAATTTTGCGGCGCGATCGCGTACTATATTAAGCTTTCGCCCAAACTCATCTAAGTTGTCCATTGCTTCTTTCACAGACCTTAAACTTGATTTCTAAAATTATTGTTTAGTATTACCGTTAGGTATTGCAGGGAAAAACGTTAATTTTGATATAATTTTTTATAGCTATATTTATTTAAATAGTAAGCTATATAATTATTTTGTAATCTACTTTAGAGCCTATATATTATGTACTACCTAAGAAGGAGTCAGAAGCGATAACTTTAATATTTTGCTATTCTGGTGTATTTATTGCTTCAACCAAAACAATTACGCCGCGAATTTTATCCAATTTACCCACCAAAGAACTACAGGTAACTTTAGCCTGAAATGTTTTACCACGACGGTTAACGGTACTCAAGCTTAGTTCTACAGTTTTGATATCTCCACTTAAACAGTCACGAATTGGCTGGCGCAATTGCTCAACGGGCAAACCAATATCTAAATTCATAAAGTGCTGTCCCACAACTTCCTGACTCCGCAACCCCCACAAATCTTCACTTTTTTCGTTCCAAATTTGAATTATTGATTCTCGATTTAAAACTGCAACTCCACCCGTCAAGCTATTAAAAATTGCTTCTAAAAAGCCATTAGCTTGATTGAGTTCTTCACTTCGCAAACGCAACTCTGCGTTGATTGTCTGCAATTCTTCGTTAGAAGATTGCAATTCTTCGTTCATCGTCTCTAATTCTTCATTGGTAGATTGCAATTCTTCATTAGTTGTTTCTAATTCTTCATTAGCAGATTGCAATTCTTCATTAGTTGTTTCTAATTCTTCGTTAGTAGACTGCAATTGCTCGTAAGCCATCTCCAATTCTTGGTTGGCGTTTTCAATTTCTTCTTGCAGCTTTTTATAGCGACTAACTTCGACAAAGACAACACTAACTCCTAGCAAGTTTTGGAGCAGGTCGTAAAGGGGAGTAATTTGAACATCAAAGTAGTTAACGTTGTTATGAGCGATCGCCCAGCCAATGCTACTAAGAGCAGCAGCACGATGGGTATTAATAACTTCGTCAATAGGCGATCGCAATTCTACCGGGCGGTAAGAAACTTCCAAGTCTTGCAGAGGGCGGTTAATATCTTTTGAACTAAGTTTAAATAATAGTCGTGCTTGCTCGTTGGCTAAAATCAATAAACCATTAACATCGACAACTATTTGAGCGTAGTTACCAATATCAAAAACTGCATCGCGCAAAAGACTGTTATTAGCTATAAAATTGGGGTCTTGATCTTTATCATAATTGCTTACCATAAAATATTCCCGGCTACGAGCAAGACCAGCTTTGATAAATATGCGCTGTTTCAAGTTTAACGGCACGAAAGAAATGTTAGAAGTAAGCAATAGCTCGGCTTTGCCTAATACTAAAAAACTGCCTTCATTGAGGGCAAAATGAAACCGAGAGATAATTTTTGCTTGAGTTTCGGCATGAAAATACATTAATGTATTACGACAAGATAATAGATCGATGCGCGAAATCGGCGGATCTTGCAGCAAGTCATGACGACCAAAAATTACCGAGCGGCGCAAATCTGGACAAAAAGTATAAGAGCCATTGCTGTGATTAAAGTATCGCTCTAACAAGGGTGGGGGTATGCCTTCTACTTCTTTGGCGTTGTAGGTAGCTTGGCGCGCTTGATGGAGGGCTATTTCGTCTACATTGGTAGCATAAATTTTTACTTTTTGGTGGAACTCCTCAAGCCCCAAAACTTCGGCGAGTACCATTGCTAGGGTGTAGGCTTCTTGCCCCGAAGCACACCCTGCACACCATACGCGGATGCGGTCTGTGGATAAATTTTTGCGCGCTACAATTTTGGGAACTACGTCTTTTTCTAAATACTCCCACACTGCGCGATCGCGAAAAAATGCAGTAACGTTGATTAAAATTGTGTTGAATAGGTAAGAAAATTCTTCGGGATGTACTTCTAAATAATCGGTGTATTCTCCGTAGGTTTGAATGTCGGTATTTTGCATCCGAACCTGGACGCGACGCATTAGACTGGGACGTTTGTAGCCTGTGAAGTCAAACCCACGATTGTGTTTGATGTATTCAAGCAATGCTTCAAATTCGGGGTCTATTTCGGGGGTGTTCATGAGGGCTTGTTTAAAAAAACCAGGACTTGGGGGTTTAGTTTGTAGCCCCCCGAAACTCTGCAAAAGTATCTTTGTGGCTACACTTTTGGGCAATCTGAGTTTTGTAAGCATTTATTTTACAGGCAGGGAAGGAGAAATATTTTTTATTTTTGCCTTTTTGCTACTTACTTAATTTTTGTTAACTTAACTAAAGTTTGAGCAACTTCTGCCAGGGGCAATACTTGAGCGTTGTCAACATACTCTTGATGTATGGTTTCTTCTCCTTGTACCACGATCGCATAACCTCCGGTTTCCCGAATTGCCCTTAAACCCATGATGCCATCTTTGCCTGTGGGATTAAGTATTAAAGCGATGACTTTTTCTCGAAAGCTTCCGGCGACAGATTCAAACAACAAGTCAGCCGATGGCTTTGCAAAATGCACTAATTTAGACGGCAACAATGCCAAACTACCGTCAGGATTAACTAATATATGGTGGCTTTTAGGGGCAATATAAACTGTCCCCGGTCGCAATATATCTCCTGATGCTGCAAGTTTGACATTAAAGCTAGTACCACTACTAAGGTTAGCTACTAACTCCTGATCTTGGTCGCCTTGCTGTGTCACAATAATCGCACTTTCAATCCCTTCTATCTGGGCTAAAACTTCTTTTAGATCCTTGGTATCGGCGGTCAGAGCGATCGCGATTACGTGCTTATTAGTATCGTTGGCATATTCTGAGGGAGAAACTGAGCTTACTAAATTTTGCTGTTCTAATTGATCGTTGACAACAGCCAATTCTTCGCTAGTATCAGAGCTTAAAAGCATCTGGCGGACAAGCACCGCACTTTGTTGGCTGTCGTGGGCTTGGGTTTGAAAACGTTGGGCTGAGATAGTTTGACTGTTGGTCTGGGCGCGTTTAGCCATGCGATCGGTGAGGGCGGCTTTTTCTTCTAACGCCCTCAAGGCGCTCCATAAAGCTACTTCTAAAGCGTCGTTTTGTTCAGCAAGTAAGCTATTAATTGAGTAAGCATGACCTGTACGACAGCGAAAACGAACCAGCTTGCCTTCTTGCAATTCCCATAATGTACCGCTACATTCAGGACAAGCAAAGCCCGATGGTTTGCCAGGACGATTGGGGTTTTGCATAGTGTCTAAGTCAAAGTGGGCAATATTTGCTTCCATTTCCAATAGCTGAGGTATGGGCGCTTTTGACTCTACAACAGGTTGGTCAGCTAAGTAGGTTAAAGTTTTAGCAATATCACCTACTTTAAGAATGTAATCTACATCAACATTTTCAATCGCACTGGTGGGCATTCCTGAATATAATGCTTCTTCTGGATCTTGAGCAATCGCTACTCCACCACGTTGCTTAATTACTGCTAATCCTGCCGTACCGTCATCTAGCAAGCCCGATAATATTACACCTACAACTCTTTGACCATAACTACGGGCGGCGGTACGAAATAATGGATCAATGGCGGGGCGATGGCTGTTTTCCCGCGCACTTCTTGCTAGATGAATACAACGATCTTTAATTAATAAGTGTTTGTCAGAAGGGGCTACATAGATTCTTCCTGGGCTGATTACTTCGCCGTCGGTGGGATGACGTGCTTGCAGCGATGACAATTCTCCGTGCTGTTTGGCGATCGCCCGGTTCAAAATTGTGGGCAACATACTTTTGCCATGAACGGGAATATGCAGCACAATAAACACGGCGGCGGCTAAGTCTTGAGGTAAGCTACTTACCAGTTGACAGAGCGTTTCTACTCCCCCGGCAGAAGCGCCAACAACAATAATGTCATGTCCAGACATTTTCTTAATTTTTCCTTTAATTTGCCTTAATTAAATTAAGACTAACCTAATCTAGAGTTTTAACTTGTACTATTTTAGAACAGTTATTGGCGGTTGCATTTCTATCTGACGAGGCAAACAAACGTAAAAAGTTGAGCCTTGCCCTAGGGTACTTTCTACAGTAATTGAACCTTGCATCATATCGACTAAGGATTTAATAATCGCAAGTCCCAATCCTGTACCTCCGTATTGTCTGGTAGTAGTTTGATCGACTTGTCTAAATTCTTCAAAAATATGTTCTAAGTCCGACTCAGCAATTCCCACGCCTGTATCTTGGACACCGATTAATATTTCGTTTGTCGCCGTTTCGCTGAGGCTAATTTCGACGTTGCCTAAATCGGTAAATTTGATGGCGTTGGAAAGCAAATTAACTAAAATTTGCCGCACTCGCGCACTGTCATTAATTACTATCGGGCTACTAAGCTGGCGGTGAAACACAATAGGTAGCTGCTTTTGCTCGGCAAGGGGGCGAAGTTCGGCGATAGTAGTGGCAATTAATTTATTTAAGTCAAATTCCTCTTGCTTTAATTCCAAACGTCCAGCTTCGATTTTAGATAAATCCAGGATGTCGTTAATTAGGGCTAAAAGATTTTTGCCATTATTCAAAATCCGCTCTACCATGTCGGCTTGCGCTGAAGAAAGGGTAGCTGTACGCTGTCGCAACAACACTTGGGCAAAGCCGATCACTGAATTCATGGGGGTACGCAGTTCGTGAGACATGGTAGCTAAAAACTGCGATTTTAGTCGCGCCGCCTCAATTAGCTGCAAGTTTTGCTGGGCAATTTGATTGTGAGTTGCTTCTAGTTCGTGGTTTTGTTGGGCTAAGATTTCGTTTTGCAAACCTAAACGTTCTTCTCGTTCTTCGAGGGCATTAATTAACCGCGCGTTGTTAATGGCGATCGCGGCTTGTTCCCCCACAGCCTCTAAAAGGTTGCGATCTTCCACATCAAAAGCCTCAGTATTGCGCCAATTGCCAATCAACATTACTCCCAGTCTCCCGGATGCAGCCGACTCAATAGCTACAGCATAAATAGACGCAGGTTCTTGCAGTGACTGGGCTGGGGATACTTTACTTTTTTGGACTAATTGGGCGGTTCCGGTAGAAAACACGCGATGGAGTAAATTAGCTTGAGTAGATAATAAATGTAAGTTTGCTCTTTCAATACCCGCCGTAGCCGTGAGTTCTAACTGCTGGCTTTGAGGATCGTGGAGAGAAATTATTGCAAACTCTGCCTCACCAATGCCATCACAAACGGCTGCCACCATTACTTGCAATAATCCCGGCAAGTTGGTCAAACGCTGGTTTAATAGGTTTGTGATGCGCTGCAATACTCTTAATTGTTGCTGTTGTTCGCCTAAAATAATAATTGCTCGGCGCAAATTTTCCCCAATATCAGTAGCTTGCTGATAAAGACGGGCGTTATCGACGGCTAAGGCGGCACGACGGGCTAAGTCTTCCGCCCAGATTAAATCGTTTGAATCATAGAGCCTTTGTCCGATTCCGCGTACTAAGCTAATCGCCCCCACCGTCCGTCCGCGTACTTTCAAGGGTACGCACAACAGCGAATTGAAGCCCAAACTCTCCATAATTTGCCGTTGCTCAGTATCGGCCATTGCCTTTTTAATTTCTGGGCTAATTTCTGAGTATAGTTGTGCTTGACCGTTCTTAATTACCTGAGATACACCAACTTTCGCTCTCAAGTTGACTGGATAACTCCGCAATTGCGCTAACTGGGGCATTTTTGCGCCGTCTCTATGGGTTGAAGCCACCGGGCGCAGGGTCGAATTTTGGTCAAGGACATCTATAGTACACCAATCGGCTTGACCGGAAACGATCGCCATTGCCAAGTTGGTAAGAGTAGTTTTGTAATCTAAAGAAGTGGCTAATAAGGCGCTGGCTTCGGCTAAAAATCGCTCTTGTTCTTCAATGCGCTTGCGTTCGGTGATATCCCAAAAAACCCCTACGCTACCTCTAGCTTTGCCTTGTTCGTCAAACAAAGGTACAGAATTAGCGACTAACTTAATTTTTTCTTTGCCTTCAGCAAGGATGATGTCCATTTCGCTATCAATTATACTAATGCCCTTGGCGGTAGCTTGTTGCATGGGTAATTCGGCTGCTTCTAGCTCTCTACCTTGGCTGTAAACTTTGTAGCTTGGGCGAAGGGCGAGGGGAGCGCTTAACGAAACATTTGCGTTTATTGGTAAATTGAGTAGTTTTGCTAAAGCTTGATTGACTTTAATATGCTGACATTGGGGATCAAGAGCGATCGCAATCCCAATCGGAATTACGTCAAGTAGCGTCTGCATTTCACTTACTCGGCGCACTAAGTCTCGATTGAGTTTACCAATTTTGGCATCGGAGCGTTTGCGATCGCTTAAATCGATTACAAAGCAAATTGCTGTTTGTTCAACGCCTTGGACTAGCGCCCCGCCAATCAATACTGGTACGCGGCTGCCATCAGCGCGGATGTATTCTTTTTCGTAAGGCCCAAATACACCTTGTGCTTTTAGCTCAGTAGCGGCTTTTTTGTCGGCTTTTTCGTACTCGTTGGGGGTAATTACTGACCCCTGCAATCGACCCAAGCGCAAGTCTTCAGCGCTGTAGCCCACCATACTTAAAAAAGCTGCATTAGCTTCAATTACTCTGCCTTGGGCGGTGACAATAATGCCAATGATATTTGCGTCGGCTAAACGTCTAAAGCGCACTTCACTAGCTTCTAAGGCTAATTGTAGTTGCTTCGATTCGGTGATGTCGCTAATAATTCCTGACATTCGCAACGGACAACCAGCGCGATCGCGTTGGGCTTTTCCTCTAGCGACGCAGTAACGATATGATCCCGACGAATGTAAAATCCGAAACTCAGCTTCGCATTTTGCTCCGTTTTGCAAGTGATTGGTAATGGCTTGACGAATTTTTGACCCATCATCGGGGTGCATTCGTGCCATTAAATTAGGGGGAGTAAGGTTAAATTGATTTCGTTCCTCGCCAATAATTTCTAACAGGCGATCGTTGCAATACACTTCGTTTGTAGAACAATACCAATCCCAAATCCCATCGTTTGCCCCTTCTAATACTAAACGATAGCGTTCTTCACTTTCTCTTAGTCGTTCATTAGCAACAGTCGCGGCTTGCTCCGCACGGTACAAACGTATAGCTTGACGGAGGATTTGATATAAGTTTTCGGGGGTAATTCTTGACTTGGGTAAGTAATCAAAAGCTCCAGCTTTCATAACTTCTACGGCGATTCTTTCGTCACCTTGCCCAGTGAGTACAACTATCGGAGTAGTAATACCCAAGGCGCGGAGTTGCTGGACTAATTCTAAACCGTTGCCATCAGGCAGTAGATAATCAAGAAAAATACAATCAAAGGTTTGCGCTTTGAGAATGGCGATCGCGCTGCTGCATTCGGTTACTTCTTGCCATTCCATTTCTACCCCCGCAGCAGAGAGACATCGCTTTACCGCCATGCGATCTACTTCGTCGTCGTCTACTACCAGTATTTTGACAATCTCGTCCATGCTTTTTAGCTATTAGCTAATAGCTTTTTTTATAGAAGTTATTATTTGGCTTTATGGTATTTCTACCAAACTCCAATATTTATTCATAGTTGCTACAGTTTCGACGAAGCTTGAAAAAGTTACTGGTTTTAAAATATATCCAGCTACATTGAGCTTATAAGCTTCTACTTTATCTTTATCTTCGTTTGATGTAGTTAGAACAATTACCGGAATTGATTGCAATTGATCGTCGGCACGCAAGACGCGTAAAAACTCTATGCCATTCATTTTTGGCATATTCAAATCTAGTAAAATTATTCTTCTTTCTTGGGGTATAAATTTTTCGGCGTTGCTACCTCTTAGTATAGATAAAGCTTCTAGTCCATTAGAAGCAAAAAAAAGTGGATTTGTAATGTTGTTTTTTTTAAATGCTCTTTGCACGTTCATTACATCCACTTCGTCATCTTCGACAAGCAGGATGTTCATCATTTTGTCTGTCATTATATTTTGAGTATTACGTTATTGATTATCGTGAATAAAGTAATAAAAGCAATCAATCATTAGACAGGTTAATGTTTTGGTACTTTAAAATATTTAAAGTAAAATTAAGTTTGTTTTGCCAATTTTTGCTCTTTTTGGGTTATTTATTCCAGCTAAAGCTAAACTTTGCTCCTTTGCCTTCGGTAGACTCTATTTTTATTTTGCCACCTTGATTTTCGACAATCTTTTTGACAATAGCTAAACCGATACCAGTATTTTCAGTGCGATCGCGCGCTTCTAAAGTTTGAAAAATGCCAAAGATTTTTTCGTGGTATTCGGGCGCTATACCTTTCCCATCATCGGCAATCGCAAACTCGTAAGCCGAACCTAAGTCTTGACAAGAAATTTGCACTTTACCATCAAAACGGGGATGGTGCTTAATTGCGTTGCTAATCAAGTTAGAAAATACTTGTTCTAAGGGCAATCTCTCGGTAACTAATGTTGGCATATTGGGGGCAACTTCAATAGTAAACGATTCGGGAGGAGCGAGAGAGTCAAGGATTTCGGCAAGGACAGAGGCAACAGAAACGGAGGATTTGTCTGTAGATCGCCCACTGCGAGAAAATTGTAGCAAACCATTAATCAAAGCTTCCATGCGATGAACGCGCCCCCGTAGCAAGTCCATTTGATGACGAGTTTCGTCAGTAAGGACATCGCTAATATCTTCCTCAATCCACTGAGAAAGATTAGCGATCGCCCGTAAAGGTGCTTTGAGGTCGTGAGAAGTGACGTAAGCAAACTGATCTAGTTCCTGATTGCGCTTTTCTAAGGCGGTATTAGTTTTAGTCAAAGTAGCTGTTAAATAAGCTAATTCACTAGCACGAGAACTTAGCGCCGCCTCGGTAGTTTTGCGCTCTTGAATATCAGTACAGACCCCCACCCACTCGCGGATAGTGCCATCATTAGTTATCACTGGCACACCCCGCACAGCAAAGTAACGATAGCTGCCATCTGTGGCACGAATCCGGTATTCGGTATCGTAGAGGCTTTTTGTTTGCAAAGCTTGATTCCAGGCGTTGGTGGTGCGATCGCGGTCGTCTGGATGCACCGCCGCTAACCAGCCCCAGCCTTTAACTTCTACTTGACTTTGACCTGTATAAGTTCTCCAGTGGGGCATATCTACAACTTGCCCCTGCGCGTCGGTTGTCCAAACAATTTGCGAAGTAGCAATGACTAAAGATCGATAGCGTTCTTCGCTTTGTTGCAGGGCTTCTAGGGAGTTGTAGTGAGACTGTTTACTAGCAAGGGCTTCTTCTCTGGAGGCTTGCTCTAAAACAGATAATTCCTCTACTTGGGCTGTACGATTGCGTACTCGTCGTTCTAATTCGGCATTAAAAACGCTCAATCCGGCGATCGCCTTAGTACGACTGGTAACATCTGTAACTAAAGAAGTTACGCCAACTATATTACCATTGCTATTAATTAAGGGTTGGTTGTACCATTCGCAAACAATTACTTTCCCTTCTTTGGTGAGATTTTCGTTAATGCTGCGAGTACCGCCTCTTTGTTGGACAATTTCGCCCCAAATTTGGTTAACTTGCTCTAAACTACCTGCGGTGATAATCAAACTTGCGGCATGACGACCAATGACTTCGCGGCTACAGTAGCCAAAAATTGCTTCGGCGGCAGCATCCCACTTGACCACCTCAAAATTTAGATTCCACTCAATTACTGCTAGAGGAGTTTGCTGTAAGGCGGTGAAATGATGTTGAGGCAAGGGGTCGAGCAAACTAAAGTTGGGCTGACAACAGACTACCCAATTATCTTTTACAGGTGTACCTTGCTCTAAAAAAGAATTATAACTACTATCAGGCGCTTGGAGACGGTAGATAATTTGATAGTGCTGATTATTGCTGATAGCTTGTTGCCTAGTTGCCAGCAGGCGATCGCGGTCTTCGGGGTGCAAACTCCGCTCAAATCCCCAGCCTAATAACTCCAATTCATTTAGTTGCTCGCTACTCATCAGAAATATGGATTATAAAGGGCAAAACTTAAACACTTTTTATGATTTTTAGTTAAGGCGATTTTAGAGCAATAATTATATATACTCTAAATTTGATACTCTAGTAGACGCGATCTACTCCTAAAAGCTAAAGGAGTAATAATTTTCTGTATTATTAAAATACCAATAAGATTAGTGCAAATAGATTGTATTGCTTAAATAGAGAATAGATCGCCAATCGACTTTCTGTAAATTCGATTGTTTTAAAGTAAAGCATAGTAAACGGCGGACGTTGATAATGAGTAAGATTCGCGTTGCATTAATTGAAGACCACGATCTCACCCGTGTAGGGATTAGAACTGCATTGCAGCAGCGTCAAGAGATTGAAGTAGTGGGGGAAGCAGCTAATGCTAGTGACGGGCTAAAACTGTTAGAAGCAGAACGCCCAGATATTGCCATTGTTGATATTGGCTTACCAGATAAAGATGGAATTGAGCTAACAAGGCAATTAAAAGCTAGTCAAGATGCTAATGACGAATCAAGAACTAAGGTTTTGATTTTGACCCTGCGCGACAACAAAGAGGCGGTACTAGCAGCTTTTGCGGCGGGGGCTGACTCCTATTGCATGAAGGATATTAGTTTTGATAATTTGCTCGAAGCCTTGCGCGTCACTCATAGTGGCAATGCGTGGATCGATCCAGCGATCGCCCGAATTGTTCTACAACAAGCCCAGCAAACCCCCGAAGGAAGTACAGAAAGCGTGGTAGCTGACGGCAAAACTGTTTCTATTAATGCCGCCGATGCGGAGTACGATCAAATGATTGCGGCTTACCCGCTAACAGAAAGGGAATTAGAAGTTTTGCAGCTAATTGTTGAAGGTTGTAGCAATGCCATAATTGCCGAGAAGCTTTATATTACTGTAGGCACAGTGAAAACTCACGTTAGGAATATTCTCAATAAGTTGTGCGCTGATGACCGCACCCAGGCGGCGGTAAGGGCTTTGCGTTCTGGTTTAGTAGGTTAATGTAGGAAGATCCTCCCTAGCCCCCCTTAGAAAAGGGGGGGAAATATGTATAAAAAAAGAGGGGAAATATTTAACGGCGGAGATTGAGTAATTCTTGGGGAGAAGCGAGAAGTTTTACAGTTATGGAAACAATTTGTTGCTGAGAATTGAGGATAAATAGCCAAGATACATTTACGCCAAATAAAGGCATTTGAACTTTGCCGTTGACGCGAAGTTGGACTAAATCATTTTCTTGGCTTTCGATAATTCCTTGATGGGGTTCAGCTTTGAGTCCTAGCGCCTCTTGCTGGAGGTAAGATGCGATCGCATCCTTGCCCACGATACCCGACTCAAAAGGTGCGTACATCACGCCATCGGGGGCAAATAAAGCCGCTACTGAGCTAAAATCCCCGGCATTTAATAGTTCAAAGTAGTGTGAGATTGTCGGGTTGTTGATGCCTGCAATAGTTTGAGTAGATACATCGGTTTGCATAGAATCTTCTCTAGGAAAAAAATAGATAAATTCTAGATTATCTATAAAGTCAGGGTAAAACCTAGTTCCTAAAGAGAGATTGAGGGGATCTATTAAGTGGAAAGGCGATCGTACCTACTGCAATGATACGGCAATTACTAACTGAGCCAGTGCGATCGCGCCTTTACTTCCTAGCTAACACACTGACATTGACACAATCAACCCCACAATGCAATGACAGCATCCCCTATCCTCACGAGTACGCAAATCAAAGATAAAGCTTTAGAAATTGGATTTCATAAAGTAGGAATTGCCAAGGTAGATAATACTGATGTAGAAGTGCAGCACTTGCAAGAGTGGCTAAACAGAGGTTATCAAGCAGATATGGCATGGATGAATGACCCCAAACGCCAAGATATTCGCGCACTTATGCCTGAAGTGCAAAGTATTATTTGTGTGGCGTTAAATTATTACACCCCGCACCAACGCCCAAATAGCCCCCAATATGCCAAAATTTCCCGCTATGGTTGGGGACGAGATTATCATAAGGTGATGGCTAAGAAGCTGAAAGCTTTAAATAACTGGCTGCAAACTTATCCCGATGTGCGATCGCGTTACGTCTCGGATACTGCACCAATTCAAGATAAAGTTTGGGCGCAGAAAGCTGGAATTGGCTGGATTGCCAAAAATGGCAATGTTATAGCAAGAGAATATGGCTCGTGGCTATTTTTGGGTGAAATTCTTACAAACCTAGACTTAACGCCCGATATCGCCCATACTGAACACTGTGGTAGTTGTACTCGTTGTATTGATGCTTGTCCAACAGGTGCGATCGCCGCGCCTTTTGTTGTCGATGCCAATCGCTGCATTGCTTATCATACAATTGAGAACCGGGAGGAAAAGTTACCGGAGGCGATTTCTGCTCACCTCCAAGGTTGGGTAAGTGGCTGCGATATCTGTCAAGATGTTTGTCCTTGGAATCAGCGTTTTGCTAAAGAAACTGATATAGTCGAGTTTCAACCTTACGCGGAAAATGTTGCACCTAAGTTGACCGATTTAGCAGAGATTTCTGATGAGGAGTGGGATAGACGGTTTACAGCTTCAGCGCTGCGACGAATTAAACCAGAGATGTTACGACGTAATGCAAGGGCAAATTTATCATCAGCGACTCCAAAGAACGATTAACACCTTTTTCATCAACCATGAATCCAAAAGTAATTATTTTTGATTTTGATGGTACTATTGCCGATTCTTTAGATGCGCTTGTTAATATTAGCAATCGTTTGGCTGTGCAATTTGGCTACAAACAAACTAGCATTGCTGAACTTGCTCAAATCCAAAACTTAACTTCTAGAGAAATTATTAAACAGTCTGGCATTTCTATTTTTAAAGTGCCTTTTCTAGTTAAAAAAGTTAAAGCAGAATTGAGTTTTGAAATTAAAACATTGAGCTTATTTCCAGGGATGAAAGAAGCTTTAATTGAACTACATCAGTTAGGTAACAAGCTAGTAATTATTAGTTCTAATTCAAAGCCCAATATTGTATCATTTTTAGAACACAATGCTTTAATAGATAAATTTTATTATATTTATTCTGGCTCAACTATTTTTGGAAAAGACAAAGTAATTAACAGATTTATCCGGCAAGAGAATATTGATGTTAAAGATGTTATCTATGTAGGGGATGAGACTAGAGATATAGAGTCGGCGAAAAAAAGTAAAGTGATTGCGATCGCAGTAAGTTGGGGATTTAACACTAAAGAAGTATTAATGAGGCAGAACCCAGATTATTTGATAGAGCAACCAAGCGAATTAATAGATATTGTTAAAAAGCAATAGCTTAGTATAAAGTAATAATTGCGCTGATTTTTTACGTTTTCAAGCGCAATTAGGGATTCTTACTTATCAGGCTGACCTTTTTCTAGAGCTTTCTTCATGAGATCGTCATCTACATTGCCCACTGCGTCATTCGGAGCGCCAACATCTTTTGCCATAGCCATATAATCGCTAGGATCGCCTGTAGACGGGGTTTCTGATTTTGTTTCCGATGGAGTTGTAGTAGCAAACTGATGAGCAGTAGCTTTATCCGCAGCTTCAGCACCTTCGGGAGTGTGATCAATATCGCTAACGCTAAATTGCTGGGCGGCGGCGTAGTCTGCATCAATATCAACAGAGGGCATTTTTTCTTTGCCTTCGGTCATACTTTCAGCAGTTAATTGAGCATCTTGAGTTGTAGCTTGGGTAGCATCGGGTTTAATTTCGTCAGTCATAGCAATAAATCCGAGAATAATTTTTATTAGTGAAATTATCTTATAAAGTACGCGCCTATTTCCATAACCCCACTAAGATAGATTTTTCGATGAGGATAAAATCAATGAGCAAATAATAAAAATCTCTCTATTGGAGGGCGAATTAAAGAATTAATTTCTGTTAAGTCTAAGCAACAGGTAATTTAATTTAAAGTTGAGATAAATTATGGCTTCAAGTCATGCAGCAAATCAGCCTCAAGCACTTACTAGCGAAACCCAAGATGCAGTAAAAGCTTTTGAAAACTTGGATACCGATGCTAAGTTAGCTGTATTTTATTTTATTTACGAAAAGATGGGAGAGTCAATTACTCCAGCCGCTCCAGCAGCAACAGAGCCAGAATTAGCGCCAAGATTGTTGGGTGATTATTACAACTATTCAAAAGACGATCAGTTGGCAATTATGCGGCAGATTGTGAATTGCGAAGACACAGATTATTCTCGTGCCTATGGAGCGTTGAAAGAGAATAATCAATTAATGGTTTGGTATGCTTGGGCGCAAGGGATGGGGGATACAGTGGTAGGAATGCCGCAAAATTATGAAAGAACGCAAGCTCTAAATGGTGTATTGTCGCAGGTCGAAGCATTGAGCTTTGACGATCAAATTTCCGTATTGCGAACAATTGCCGGAGACATGGGTTGTAGCGACGTGCAGCCAATTGAAACTCAGGCGCAGACAGGGAAGACTTCAAGTTTTTAAAAATGGTAATGGGTAATGGGTAATGGGTAATATTAATGAATTAGCCATTACCTACCCTGCTACTTGTCCAATTTCTGCTGGAGTGAGGTGGGAGTGGACAACTTGCCCATCACGAAACCAGACTACGCGGCGTGTTTGCCGGGCAACATCAGATTCGTGAGTAACCATAACGATTGTAATTCCTGTAGCATTAAGTTCACTAAAGATGTCCATAACTTCAGTAGTAGTGCGAGAATCGAGAGCGCCTGTAGGTTCATCTGCTAGGAGTAAGACAGGACGATTAACGATCGCCCTGGCAATAGCAACCCGTTGTTGTTGACCGCCAGACAATTGATTGGGGCGATTATTGAGCCGATTTTCTAGCCCGACACGTTGGAGAGCAATAGTTGCGCGATCGCGTCTTTCTTTAGCATTAATGCCTGCATAAACCATAGGCAGCATGACATTTTCTAGGGCGCTAAGTTGAGCTAAGAGGTGAAATTGTTGAAAGACAAAGCCAATTTTGAGATTGCGAATACTAGCCAAATCGCCGTCATCCAAAGCAGCGACATCAACATTATCGAGATAGTAGTGTCCGCGTGTCGGGCGATCGAGACAGCCAATCACATTCATAGCAGTAGACTTACCAGAACCCGAAGCGCCCATAATGGCGCAATACTCCCCAGATTCGACAGTTAGATTTACATCAGCTAGGGCGCGTACCTCAGTTTCGCCAGCACCGTAGACCTTAGAAATATTTTCGAGACGAATAATTGCCGAAGTAGGAATATTTGGAACAATTTGAGCTATAAATTTGTTTTCTAACATTAGTTTAAATAGAATTATTTACTATACATATTGGCTAAATATAAATCATCACCTAAAAACCGTTGAAAGCAGAAGACTTGCGGATTTATTGAGAGACATTTTGCAGGGGGTTTGGGGGAGGCA